>DATDJP010000108.1:0-73095 GCA_036520475.1 Polyangiaceae bacterium
TACCGTTTATTGGCACGCCAGACCCGTCACCTTACTGCCAACTGTGGCACGCCGCGTTGGGCACGGGCGCCGTTGCGCGGCGTATTCCGAGATAGCACGGCGCTTGCTTGGTACGGACGGAGCGAAAGGATTTCTCGATGCAGAATTACTTCGGCCTGAGCGTCCCGGGCGTGCTCTTCATACTCGCCGCGCCCGCCGGAACTCCGGGGATGTGCGGCCCCACGGTCTCGCCCAACCCGATACTTCGAGTCGACAACGGCGACACCCAAAACAACACGACGTTCTCGTTTGGGCGAACGCCGATTGGGTCCGCGACGACACGCACGGTTCGTTTCACCAACGTCAGTGATGTCAGCGCCACGATTGCGCCGCGCCTGCCCGGCATACTTCCGGCGATCTCCGTGTCCCCGCCCTTCTTCCGAACGGGGGGAAGCTGCGTCGAGGGGTTGAGCGTCATCGCCGCGGGCCAGAGCTGCACGCTCGACATCAGCTTCCTGCCTTACGAGGTCAGTCACCACGACTTCCTTGGGTACGTGGACGTCGACACAGATATAGGCGTATCAGCTGCCCAGTTTCGCCTCGTGGGAACGGGTGCCTATCCAGGGCCGTCGCTCACGATTTCCGACGCCCCCTTTTATCACTTCGGCACGCACGTGGTCGGCGAGACCGTGACCAAGGGATTTCTCGTCTGGAGCACGGGGACGGAGCCAGCCATTCTGGAAACAGTCAACGAGACCACGCTCGGGCTGCTGCCACCCTATCGGCTCGTGAGTACCTCCTGCCAAGCAGGAGCGGCCATGACGCCAGTTCGAGAGCTCAGCCTGACGGACCTGGAAAACGCGTCCGGCGTGAACTTGCCGCCGCCGATCACCTCGTTCTGCGCGCTGACTGTCTCCTTCTCCCCAACGTCCGTCGCGCTCGTGCCGGGCCGCATCAGGCTGAGCTACAAGTCCTCAAGCGGTGGATTGGCTCGGGTAGCTGTGCGCGACCTGTGGGGCGTCGGTGCCCCTGTGGTCCCCTGAGAAGTATTGACGCAGGCTGGCGGCCCGCCGTATTTGCAAGGGATGCTGGCAAAGTCTTGGGCTCTACGAGGTGCGTTGATCTTGGCGTGGAGCTCCAGCGCGGGTTGCGGCGGAGACGACGACAGCAGTCCGCGCCAGCGACCCCGAGACGCGGGCAGCGACGCGCGGGACGCCAGCAATCAGCCGGAAGACGCAGGCAGCGACGCGCACCCGGATAGCTCGTCGGATATGACGGCACCCGTCATCAACCTGACCGGACCGACCGACGTGGTGGTGGACTGTGGAGGCACTTACACGGAAGCGGGCGCCGCCGCCTCGGACAGCACCGACGGCGCCGTTTCGGTCACGATGACGGGAGCCGATCAGATCACGACGGTCGGACCCGGCCGCTTCGTCATCACCTACTCGGCACGCGATGCGGCCGGCAATACGTCACAGGTGCAGCGCAACGTCTTCGTTTGCGGTCCCGCGTGCGGCGAGACCGGTAAGGCACCGGTGAACATGAGCACCTGGGCAGTCGAACAATTCGCGATGGGGCCGCAGGGCAACGCGAATTGGGACCGCGCACCGGACGGTCTGAGCGTCGTCCAGCGACTCAACGCCGACGGGTCCATTTTGCTATCGGACTTCGAGGTGACGGACACCGCCATCGAAGGCGGGTGGAGAATGGACGCGGCGGGGAACAACGACAACGACTACGTCGGTTTCGTGTTCGGCTACCAGGACCGCGGGCACTTCTACTTGTTCGACTGGAAGCAGGCTACGCAGGACGTCGCTCAAGTCGGCATGAGTCTGAAGGTCGTGAACCTGGGCGCGTTTCGGGATGGCGGTTTGCCGCTGGACGCGGGCGCCGACGCGGACGCCGGACCAGACGGCGGCGCGCTCATCCAGCTGCTGACGAACGATCTGTGGCCCACGGCGGGCTCGGAGAACGTGCAGATCCTGAAGCAGGACGGCAGCCCGTTGCACAACAGCGTGCCGTGGAAGTTCGAGACGGACTACCGCTTTTTCCTCGAGTTCCATCCCGGAAGCTTCCGCATCACGGTTCACGAGCTCACCGGCGACGGCGGTGCTCCAATCGAGCTCGTGTCGTGGTCCGTGCAAGACAGCACGTACGTCAACGGCAAGTTCGGCTTCTACAACTACTCGCAAGGGCCGGTCGAATACACGAGCTTCACGCGACGCGACACGCCCGGCGCGTGCTCGACGGTGCGCGACCAATAGCCTTCAAGACTCTTTGGTCTTCGCGGCGTCCAAAAACGCCGGCCGCTCTCCGCCGCCGTGCACGAGCAGCGCGGCGCCGCTCACGTAACTCGCGAACGGCGAGGCCAGGAACAAGCACGCATCCGCGATGTCACGGGGTGCTCCCATGCGTCCGGCGGGGATCGTCGCTTCGACAGCGCGGATGCCGGCTTCGTCGCCGTAGTGAAGCTCCGCGCGCTCCGTGCGCACGATCCCGGCCGTGACGGCGTTGACACGCACCTTGGGGGCCCACTCGACGGCGAGCGACTCGGTGACGTTCAAGAGGCCGGCCTTGGCTGCGCCGTAAGCGGCAGTGCCCGGCGACGGACGCGTGCCGCTCACGCTGGCGATGTTCACGATGACTCCGCCGTCGGCCTGCGTCTGCATGACGGCGTTGGCGCGCTGCGCGAACAAGAACGGCGCGGTCAGGTTCAGATCGATGATGCTGGCGAGAAAGCGCGGCGAAGCCGTGGCAGCGTCAGCCGGTGGGGAGCCCCCGGCATTGTTGATGAGCACGTCGAGACGGCCGAACTTCTCCGTGGCGGTCGTGACCACGGCTGCGATTTCTTCCGGCTTGCGCACGTTCGCGACGACGAAGAGTGCCTCACGCCCCTCGTAAACCAGCGGCGTGCCCGCGTTGCGGGCGCACACGATCACGTGCGCGCCGGTCTGCAAAAAGCGCTCGGCGATGCCGCGACCGATGCCTTGCGTGCCGCCGGTGACGATCACGACCTTGCCCGTGAAGTCGAACACGTCGCTCACTTTTCGAACTTCGCCTCGCGCTTCTCGACGAAGGCGGCGCGCGCCTCGTCGGAGACGCCAGACAGGTTGAGCTCGAACGTGAAACCCTGCTCGTAACGGTAGCTCCGCTTCACATCGACGGGATCGATACCGTTCAACGATTCTTTGGCGGCGCGCATCACCATGGGGCTCTTGGCCGCGATTTGGCCGGCCACCCGCAACGCGGCGTCGCGCAGCTCGGCCGCCGGGACGACCTCGAGCACGGAGCCGAAGGCGTGGAGCTCCTGCGCCGTGGCGCGCGTGCCTGTGTACACCATGGCGCGCATCTTGTGCTGCGGGACCAGCCGCGCCAGGTGCGTCGCGGCGCCGAGCGCCCCGCGGTCCACCTCGGGGAGCCCGAACGTCGCGTCGTCCGCGGCGACGATGATGTCGGCGTTGCCGACGAGCCCGATGCCGCCACCGAGGCAATACCCGTTCACGGCGGCGATCACGGGGACTGCACACTCGTACACGGCCGCGAACGCGGCGAAGCAGCCGCGGTTGGCGCCGATCAATGCCTGGTAGCCCGAGGCGGCCTGCATCTCTTTGATGTCCACGCCGGCGTTGAAGCCTTTGCCCTCAGCGCGCAAAATCACGACGCGAACGTCGGGGTTTTCACCGAGCGCACGGACGCGCTTCGCGAGATCGAACCAACCGGCGACGGTGAGCGCGTTCACCGGGGGGTGGTTCATTACGACTTCGGCGATGCCGTGCGTCACGGTCTCGAAAATGGGCATGACAGGGGGGCCTTGTTGCCTCGAGTGAAACATGTTCTATTCGAAGCGCAAAGCGCTTTCTGGCGTGAAACGCCGCGCGAGACAGACATGCTCGACAAACGCATCAGCGAAGACGACGTCGTGGCCGAGCTCCGGGACGGCATGACCATTGGGATTGGCGGCTGGGCCTCGCGGCGGAAGCCCATGAGCCTGGTGCGGGCCATCGCGCGCTCGTCACTGCGCGACTTGACGCTCGTCTCGTACGCCGGGCCGGACGTCGGGATTTTGTGTGCCCTCGGCAAGGTGAAGCGCGTCGTGTTCGGCTTCGCGTCGCTCGACACGATCCCGCTCGAGCCCCATTTCCGTCAGGCGCGGCAGCAGGGGCGGATCGAAGCGGAGGAATACGATGAGGGCATGCTGCAGTGGGGGCTCTACGCCGCCGGTATCCGCTTGCCGTTTTTACCGACGCGCGCGGGGCTCGGTTCGGATGTCATGACGCTGAACCCAGCGCTCTGCACCGTGCGCTCGCCCTACGCTGATGGCGAAGAGCTCGTGGCCATGCCGGCCATCTCGCTCGACGCGGCGCTGATTCACGTGAACCGCGCCGATAGCGGCGGCAACGGGCAACTGCTCGGCCCGGATCCGTTCTTCGACGACTTGTTCTGCATGGCGGCCAAGCGCCGCTTTCTGTCGTGCGAGCGCGTCGTCCCCGCGTGCGACCTGACGCTCGAGGGACCGGTGAGCAGCCTCGCCATCAACCGCATGCTGATCGACGGCGTGGTGGAAGCGCCGCTGGGCGCGCACTTCACGGAGTGCCCGCCCGACTACGGACGGGACGAGACGTTTCAGCGCGAGTACGCGGCGACCGCGACCGACCCGGCGCTGCTGCAGCAGTTCGTCGAGCGCTACGTGAACACGAGCCACGCCGAGTACCGAAAGGCGGTTCAGGCGAGATGACGGACATCGCACGCCACGAGTACTGCATCGTCGCCCTGGCCGAGGTGTTTCGCGGGGACGGCGAAATCCTGGCGAGCCCCATGGGCAGCTTGCCGACGATCGGCGCGCGCCTCGCGAAGCTCACGTTCGAGCCGGGTCTCTTGCTCACGGACGGCGTGGCCACCTTGCTCGCGGAAGTTCCGCCGCTCGGAACGCAAACGCCGATCCGCGCGGAAGGCTACATGCCCTATCGCAAGGTGTTCGACGTGGTCTGGTCCGGACGGCGGCACGTGATCATGGGCGCTTCGCAGATCGATCGCTACGGCAACCAGAATATCAGCGCGCTCGGAGATTGGAAGAAACCCAAGACGCAGCTGCTCGGAGTGCGGGGCGCGCCGGGCAACACCATTCATCACCCGACCAGTTACTTCGTGCCCAAGCACTCGAAGCGCGTGTTCGTGGAGAAGGTGGATGTGGTCTCCGGCGTGGGTTACGACCGCGCCCGCGCGCTCGGCGCACAGGCGGCCCGTTTTCACGAGATTCGGCGGGTGGTGTCGAACCTTGGTGTCTTCGATTTCGCGACCGAAGATCGATCGATGCGGCTCGCCTCGCTGCACCCCGGGGTTTCGCTGGCTGAGGTCGTCGAGAACACGAGCTTTCAGCTGAACGTCCCGAGCGACGTGCCCACGACGCGTGCACCGACCAGCGGTGAGCTGCGCCTGATTCGCGAAGTCATCGATCCGAAGGGGCTAGGAGCCCGGGAGCTCGAAGGGTGATGGACGGCTTGCATACACGCCTCTGCACGTTGCTGGGTATCGAGTACCCCATCGTGCAGACGGGCATGGGATGGGTCAGCGGCGCGCGCCTGACCGCCGCGACCAGCGAAGCGGGCGGCCTCGGCATTCTTGGCTCCGCCACGATGAACCTGGCGGAGCTCGAAAACGCCATCGCACGGGTCAAGCAGCGCACGAAGAAACCCTTCGGCGTCAACCTGCGTTCGGATCAGCCAGACGTGAAAGATCGCGCCGCGCTCATGATCCGCGAAGGCGTCAAGGTGGCGAGCTTCGCCCAGGCGCCGAACAAGGATTTGATTCGGCACTTCAAAGACGCCGGCATCGTCACGATGCCGACCATCGGCGCGCGGCGGCACGCCGAAAAGGTCGCGGCCTGGGGCGTCGACGCCGTGATCGCGCAGGGTCACGAGGGCGGCGGACACACGGGCCCCGTCGCGACGACGCTCCTCTTGCCGCAAGTGTGCGACGCGGTGGACATCCCCGTGGTCGCGGCCGGCGGCTTCAGCGACGGCCGCGGGCTGGTCGCAGCGCTCGCTTACGGCGCGAGCGGCATCGCCATGGGGACGCGCTTCTTGCTCACCCGGGAGAGCCACGTGCCCGACGCCGTCAAGCAGCGCTACCTCGAGACCAGCGTCACGGACACGGTGGTCACGCGTGCCATCGACGGCTATCCGCAGCGCGTGATCTTGACGGACGTGATCAAGAAGCTCGAGCAGTCGAACCAGCTCAAACGTCTGATCGGCGCGCTCCAGTACGCGCTCGCCTTCAAGAAGGCGACGGGCGCCGGCTTCTTCGACTTGGCCCGCGAAGGCCTGGCCATGAAGGGCTCGCAAGAGCTGACCTGGGCGCAGGTGAGCATGGCCGCGACCGCACCCATGATGACCAAGGCGAGCATGGTCGACGGCCGCGCGGACGTTGGCATCTTGCCGACTGGCCAGGTCGTCGGCGTGATCGACGAATTGCCGGCCGTTTCCGAGCTCATCGAGCGCATCATGAGTCAAGCGCGCGCCACGCTCGAGTCCCTCACCGCTGCCAAAGGAAAAGCGGCATGACTGACGAAGAGACGCCCGTCCTGTACGAAGCGCGCGGTCCCGTGGCGCTCGTGACGATGCACCGTCCCAAGTACAGAAACGCCCAGAACGCGCGCATGACCTACGCGCTCGACGCAGCGTTCATGAAGGCGGTGAACGACGACGCCGTCAAAGTCATCGTGCTCGCCGGCAGCGGCGATCACTTCTCGGCGGGCCACGACATCGGCTCGCCGGGCCGCGACATTCACAAGCCGTTCGAGCGCGTGGCCACGACCTACTGGGAGCACGCCGACAAAGCCGGCTCCGAGAACCTGTTCGTGCGCGAACAAGAGCTGTACCTCGGCATGTGCCGGCGCTGGCGCGAGCTGCCGAAGCCGACGATCGCCATGGTGCAGGGCGCGTGCGTCGCGGGCGCGCTGATGCTGGCGTGGGTGTGCGACCTGATCATCGCTTCCGAAGACGCGTTTTTCGCCGATCCTGTGGTGAAAATGGGCATCCCCGGCGTCGAATATTTCGCGCATGCGCACGTGATGCCGCCGCGCCTGGCCAAGGAGTTTCTGTTCCTGGGCGAAAAGGTGAGCGCGCAGCGTGCGTACGAGATGGGCATGATCAACCGCGTCGTGCCGCGGGACGCGCTCGAGCGCGAGACGTTCAGCGTCGCCGAGCGCATCGCGAAGATGCCGCGCTTCGGGCTGATGCTCACCAAGAAGGCCATCAACCAGGCCGAGGATCGCATGGGGCTCCGCGACACGATGGACGCGACGTTCGCGCTGCATCACCTCGCGCACGCTCACAACGATCTCACCAGCCCCGACCACCTCGCCGGGCAGGATGCCAAGAGCATGGCCAAGTCACTCAAGTAGGGCCCCATGGACTTGACGTTCACCGAGGCCGAGGAAGCATTCCGGCACGAAGCGCGCGCCTGGCTCGAAGCCAACGTGCCGAAGACGCCGCTGCTCTCCGGGGATACGCGCGACGGCTTCGCGCAGCATCTGGAGTGGGAGCGCGCGCTACACGCGGCGGGCTGGGCGGCCGTGGCGTGGCCGAAGCGCTACGGCGGACGCGACGCCAGCTTGATGCAGTGGCTGATCTTCGAGGAAGAGTACTGGCGCGCCAGCGCTCCGAATCGCGTCACGCAGAATGGCGTGTTCTTGCTCGCGCCGAGCTTGTTCGCGTTCGGCACCGACGAGCAGAAAGCACGGCTGCTACCGGACATCGCCGCGGCGCGCCGGCTCTGGGCGCAAGGCTGGTCCGAGCCGAATTCCGGGAGCGATCTCGCGTCCATTCAGAGCCGCGCGGAACGCGTGCCTGGCGGGTTTCGCCTGTACGGGCAAAAGACGTGGTGCACGCGCGGCGCGTTCTGTGACGCCATTTTCGGCCCTTTTCGCACGGATCAGCAGGCACCGCCGCACAAGGGGATCACCTACTTCCTGGTGCCTCTGAACGCCGAAGGCGCGAGCGTGCGCGGCACGGGCCGCCTCGACGGGGACGAAGGCTTCGCGGACGTGTTCCTCGACGGCGTGTTCGTGCCGGATCGCGACGTGCTCGGCGCGGTCAACGAAGGCTGGAAGGTCGCCATGGGCACCACCAGCTCCGAGCGCGGCTTGTCGCTGCGCAGCCCGGGCCGGTTCATGGCGACCAGCACGCGGCTGATCGATTTGTACCGCCGCTACCGCAAGAGCGCCGACCCCGCCCTGCGCGACCAGGTCGCGCGCGCGTTCATCGATGCCGAAGCGTACCGCTGGTTCACCTTCGAGGTCGCGACACGCATGGCCGACGGTCAACAGATCGGCCCGGAAGCGAGCTTGAGCAAGATCTTCTGGTCCGAGATGGACCTGCACCTCCATGAAACGGCGCTCGCGCTGCTCGGTCCGTCTGCCGAGCTCGAAGGCGACGCTCCAGACGCGGTGGACGCGGGCTCGTGGATGAAAGGCTACCAGTTCGCGCTGGCGGGGCCGATCTACGCCGGCACCAACGAAATTCAGCGCAACGTCGTCGCCGAACGCGTGCTCGGGCTACCGCGGAAATAACCATGCGCTTCGCGTTCACAGAAGAACAAGATTCCTCGCGGCGCATGTTGCGCGACCTGCTGGCGCGCGCCTGCACCCCGGACCAGGTGCGTGCGGCGTTCACGGGCTCGAGCTCGGTAAGTAGCCCGCTCTGGCAGCAGCTGTCCGAATTTGGTCTCGTCGGGGTGCTCGTCAGCGCGGACCACGGCGGCCTGGGGCTCGGTCCCATCGAGCTCGCGGCGTTGCTCGAAGAATGCGGGCGCGCCGCCGTGCCAGAACCAGTGCTCGAGACCAGCGCCGTGTCCGTGCCCCTTTTATCTCTGTGGCGCAGCGATTCGCGCGTCGCCCCCTGGCTCGAGCGCATGACGGACGGCAGCGCCCTGGTGCTGACAGCGCTCGAAGCCGTCCCTTACGTCAACGGCGCCGATCGCGCAGACGCGCTGATCGTGCAGCGCGGCGACGCCGCCTATCTGGCGGCCCGGAGCGAAGTAGAGCTCGTGCCTCAGGCGTCCGTGGACGGCGCGCGACGCCTGTTTCGCGTCTCCTTCCGAGCGCCGCAAGACCCGTGTATCGCGCGCGGCCCCGACGTGCTGCGCGCCTTCGCCGGCGCCTTCGATCGCGGCGCTCTCGCGGCAGCTGCAGAGCTCGTCGGTCTCGCCGCCCGGATCGTCGAAATGGCCATCGAGCACGCCAAGACACGACAGCAATTCGGCCAGCCGATCGGCGCGTTCCAGGCCGTCAAACATCACCTGGTCGACGCACACCTGGGGATCACGTTCGCGCGGCCGCTCGTGTACCGCGCAGCCCATTCTCTCGCACACGAAGACCCGCACTCGGCCTGGCACATCTCTGCCGCAAAAGCCGCCGCCTCGGACGCGGCCTGGCGCGCCACGCGCAAGGCGCTACAGGTGCACGGCGCGATTGGCTACTCGCACGAGCATGATCTCCATCTATGGATGAAACGTGTCTGGGCTCTCGCCGCCGAGTGGGGCGATGCGGCCTGGCATCGAAACCGCGTTGCGAACGCGATTCTCGGAGACCCCCCAAATGAGTGAAGCGTACATCATCGATGCGGTCCGAACGCCGGTCGGCAGGAAAAAGGGCCGCTTGTCCCAGGTGCACCCTGCAGATCTCGGAGCGCACGTGCTCAAGGCTCTGGTCGAGCGCACCAAAATCGACCCCAGCGCCGTGGATGACGTGGTGTTCGGCTGCATCGATCAGCTGGGTCCGCAAGCCGGCGACGTCGCACGCACGTGCTGGCTCGTGGCCGGTTTCACGGACGAGGTGCCGGGCGTGACCATCGATCGCCAGTGCGGCTCCTCCCAGCAGGCGGTTCACTTCGCGGCGCAAGCCGTGATGAGCGGCACCAGCGACCTCGTGATCGCCGGCGGCGTGCAGAACATGACGATGATCCCCATCGGATCGGCGTACACGGTGGCCGCGCAGTTCGGCGTGGCCGATCCGTTTCGCACCTCGAAGGGCTGGGTCGCGCGTTACGGCGACGGCATGGTCTCGCAGTTTCAGTCCGCGGAGATGATCGCGCACAAGTGGGAGATCAGCCGCGCGGATATGGAAGCGCTGGCACTACAGAGCCACGAACGCGCGATCCGCGCCATCGACGAGGGCCGTTTCAAGCGAGAGATCGCGCCGTTCGAGGACTTCGCCGTCGATGAGTGTCCGCGCCGCGGCACCTCACTCGAGCAGATGGCCTCGCTGCAGCCGCTCGCGCCTGGCGGCAAGATCACGGCCGCGCTCGCGAGTCAGATCTCCGACGGCGCGGGCGCCATGCTGCTCGCGAGCGAAGCCGCCGTGAAGAAGTACGGCCTGAAGCCGCGCGCGCGCGTCCACCACCTGAGCGTGCGCGGCGACGATCCGGTGTGGATGCTCACGGCGCCGATCCGCGCCACGCGCCACGCGCTCGGCAAGACCGGGATGAAACTGTCGGACATCGATCTGATCGAGATCAACGAGGCGTTCGCGTCGGTGGTCATTGCCTGGCAAAAAGAAACAGGCGCCGACATGAACAAGGTGAACGTGAACGGCGGCGCGATCGCGCTCGGACATCCCATCGGCGCCACGGGCGTCCGCCTCATGACGTCTCTCTTGAACGAGCTCGAGCGTACCGGCGGCCGTTTCGGCCTGCAAACGATGTGCGAAGGCGGCGGCCAAGCCAACGTCACGATCATCGAACGCCTGAATTAGTGCGAGCGTCTCGCACGTAGCCATCCCAATGAATTGCGGCCCAGACAACAGCGTGCGAGCCGACTTGAGCGTCGACGCCACGGCCGGACCGCGCAAGCGGCGGAATCTCGCACGTCGCCAAGCCTGCGCCACCGTTGCACCGAGCGCACCGCCCGTAGAATGCACCTTCGTGTTCGCAAACTTAGTTTGCATACGTACTAAGCTTGGAGACTCAAAACCGTTCCGCCCAGTCCCTCACGGCGCACTTATGAGCAGCGTCGCGAAGCCCCCTTTCGTTCGTAAAACTTAGTTTGCATACGTACTAAGTTTGAGAATTGGAAAGCGGCTCCACGAACGCCGCCCCGCGCCTCCATCCCCCTGCGAACCGCCTTGGCCAGAGGAGCACAGCATGAGACTCGGATTGATGATGGGTTATTCCGGAGCCGAGCTGGCGCTCGACGTCACTCTGGCTCAAGAAGCCGAGGCGCTCGGCTATCACTCCGTGTGGACAGCCGAGGCGTACGGGTCGGACGCCGTGAGCCCCCTCGCCTGGCTCGGCGCGCACACGAAAACGATCAAGCTCGGCACCGGCATCATGCAGCTGCCGGGACGCTCGCCGGCGTGCACGGCAATGACGGCCATGACTCTCGACGCGCTGTCCGGCGGGCGGTTCATCCTCGGTCTCGGCACTTCGGGGCCGCAGGTCGTCGAGGGCTGGCACGGTGTGCCGTTCGGCAAACCCCTCACCTGGTTGCGCGAGTACGTCACGATCGTGAAAAAGATCCTGGCGCGCGAGGAGAAGCTGACGTTCGAGGGCGAGCGCTACCAGATCCCGTACAAGGGAGAAGGCGCGCTGGGTCTCGGCAAGCCGTTGAAGAGCATCTTGCACGGCCGTCCCAACATTCCCATCTACACGGGATCCATGGCGCCAGCCAGCCAGGCCTTTTGCGCCGAGGTGTGCGATGGGCTCCTCCTCACCTGTGTGCACCCCGAACGGATGGAGGTCATCGAGGAGAACCTGAACGTCGGGTTTGCGCGCGCGGGCGGCCACAAGAGCCTCGCGAATTTCGATATCGCGCCGGCGGTCGCGGTCATCATCGGGGACGATCTGGACGCCTGCCGCTTGCCGTTGAAGTTCAGCCTGGCGCTCTATCTCGGCGGCATGGGCGCCAAGAGCAAGAACTTCTACAACGAGTACATCACGAAGGTCGGGTTTGCCGACGCAGCGCGCAAAGTGCAGGCGCTGTACCTGGACGGAAAAAAGAACGAAGCCGTCGCCGCCGTGCCCGATGAGCTCGTGGACACGCTCAACCTGATCGGCCCGAAGGAACGCATTCGCGACCGCTTCCAGGTCTGGAAAGAATCCAAAGTTGGCACGATGTTGATCGGGACCGCACAGCGCGAAGCGCTGCGTTTCATGGCAGAACTGGCGGATTCGTAACCCGTTGCGCGACAGAATAGAACGTGTTCTACTTCTGTCACAATGACGTCGAATTCAGTCAAGTGGGACATGACGGTCGACGTCGTGGCCGTCGGCTCGGGCATCGGCGGGCTGTCGGCTGCGATCGTCGCGCACGACTTGGGCCTGCGCGCGCTGGTGCTCGAAAAGGCAGAGAAGCTCGGCGGCGTGAGCGCCTATTCCGGTGGCGAGGTGTTCCTTCCGAACAATCCGCTGGAGGCCGCGGCCGGCATAGAAGACTCGCGCGAGCTCGGGCGCGCCTACTTCGAGTTTCTGGCGGCGGGCTACGCCGAGCCGGAGCTTCAGGCGAACCTGCTCGACACCGGGCCCGTGGCCGCGCGCTACTTCCAGGAAAAAGCGGGCGTGCGCTGGAAAATCATCACCGGTTTTCCGGACTACCACTACCCGCACGCGCCCGGCACCCTCGCCGGAGGGCGTTATCTCGAAACCGAGCTCTTCGACGGCAAGCTGCTCGGCGAGTGGCAGGACAAGACGTACCTGTCCCCGCACATGCCGAACGGCATCACCCACGACGAGATGTTCGAGTGGGGCGGCATTCCGAACATCTTGAAGTGGGATTTTCAGCTCCTCGGCAAACGCATGAGCCGGGACGTCCGCAGCTTCGGCCCCGGCATGATGGCCTACTTCATCAAAGCGGCGCTGATCGACCGCAAGATCCCCGCCCATCTCCAGACCGCTGCCCGCGAGCTGATCGTCGAGAGCGGCCGAGTCGTGGGCGTGCGCGCCGAGCAGGACGGCAAAGCGCTGTTCATCAAGGCCGAGCGCGGCGTGCTGCTCGCCACCGGTGGCTACGACTGGCGTCCGGACCTCGCGAAGTACTTCGAGCAACTTCCCGAGTGGTATTCGATGTGTCTGCCCACCGTCGAAGGCGACGGCATGATCATGGGCGGCGAAGTCGGGGCGGCCATCGCAGCGGTGCCGCCGAACAACCTCGGACTATTTTTCGGTTACAACGTGCCTGGCGAAACTCAGGCGGGCGCACCGCTCTGGCGTGCGTCGTGGGAAGGCGGCACTCCACACGCGCTCTGGGTCAACCAGGCCGGCCAGCGATTTGGTGACGAGTCGTTTTACCGGGACCATTTGCCGAAGGTGCGCCAGTGGGACGGCGTCACGCAAACGCGGCCCAATTTTCCGCCTTACCTCATCTTCGATCAGAACTTCCGCGAGAAGTACGCGCTCGGCTCCTACTTGCCTTCGATGGAATTTCCGAAGGGGTTCGTGACCAGCGCCGGGAGTCTCCGCGAGCTTGCGACGAAGCTCGGCATCGATGCTGCTAATCTGGAGGCGACGGTCGCGCGCTTCAACGTGTTCGCCGAAGAAGGCGTGGACCGTGACTTCGGGCGGGGCACCTATCCGTGGGCTGCCATGATGACCGGGGATCGATCGCGCAAGAACCCGAACCTGGGCCCGCTCGACAAGCCGCCCTACTACGGCCTCCGCCTGCACGTCGCGAGCGTCGGCGTGAACGCCGCGGGCCTGAAGACGAACATCGACGCGCAAGTCGCTCACGTCAGAGGGCACGCCATCCCCGGCCTGTACGCCGCCGGCAACTGCGCGGCACCGCTCGACACCGGCGCGGGCTACCAGAGTGGTCTCGCCAACTTGCGCGGGATGGTCGCCGGTTACCGCGCGGCCCATCACGCGCTGAACGGAGGGAGCCGTGGCTGAAACCGCACGTGAGTTGAAAAATCTCTTTGCCGGCTACCCCAAGGGTTGGTTCGTCATCGGCTTTTCGGACGAGCTCCCGAAGGGCGGCGTGCTGTCGCTCGAGTACTTCGGCAAGCAGCTCGTGCTCTACCGCGGAGAAACGGGCTCCGTGCATCTACTCGATGCGTATTGCGCGCACCTCGGCGCGCACCTCGGCGCAGGCGGCAAGGTCGTGGGTGAGACCATCGAGTGTCCCTTTCACGCCTGGCGCTACGGCGGGGACGGTCGCTGCGTCGAGATCCCCTACGCCAAGAAGATTCCCGTCAAAGCCTGCGTCGAGTCCTGGACCGTGCGCGAGCAGAACGGGCTCATCTACATGTGGCATCACCCGGCGCGCACCGCCCCCGAGTTCGACATCCCCGTGCTCGAGGAGTGGGAGCAGCCGGGCTGGACGCGCTGGACGATGAGCAAGATCCGCATCAAGACCCATCCCAAGGAGATCGTCGAAAACGTCGTCGACAAGGCGCACTTCGCCAAGGTGCACAACACCCACGTCGAAGCGTTCGAGAACGAGTTCGACGGGCACAAGGCGACGCAGCGCACGCGCGCGGTCGCGTACCCGGTGGGCGGCGGCAAGGACGAGTTCGAGATCACCGCCACCTACTTCGGACCGGGTTTTCAGATCTCCTGGATGCATGGCCTCCTCGAAGCGCGGCTCTTGAACGCGCACACGCCCATCGACGAGCAGCACGTGGATCTGCGCTTCGGCGTGCTGCTCAAAGTGGTCGGCGGAAACGAGCAAAAGACGCAGAAGTTCGCCGACATGTACGCCGAGAATCTGCGCCTCGGCTTTCACCAGGACATCGCCATCTGGGAAAACAAGAAGTACCGCGAGGTGCCGGTGCTGTGCGACGGGGACGGCCCCATCATCAAGCTCCGCCACTGGTACGCGCAGTTCTACGGGGCCGGCAACGCAGCCGCCGGCGCAGGGCCATGATCGATCTCGAAGAGTTTCGGCAAGACATCCGCGCGTTCATCGCCGAGCACGCCCCGGAGTCGCTCTACGGCGCGCGCCGCGGACGCTTCGACGGCTTCTGGGGCGGCCGCAAAGCGACCCCCGAGCCCGACGTGAAGCGCTGGTTCGAAGCCGCGCTCGAGCGCCGCCTGATCGCACCCACCTGGCCACAGGAGTTCGGCGGCGGCGGCCTCTCCCGCGAGCACGCGATGGTCTGGGAAGAGGAGCTCACGCAGCGCGCGCTCCCCCCGCCGCTGGTCGGCGTGGGCCTCACGATGATCGGCCCCACCTTGCTCGATTACGGCACCGAGGAGCAGAAGCGCGAGCATCTGCCGCGCATCGTGCGCGGCGAGGTGCGCTGGGCCCAGGGCTATTCAGAGCCCGGCGCCGGCTCCGACCTCGCGTCACTTTCGACACGCGCCGTGCGCGACGGCGACGATTTCATCATCAACGGCCAGAAGATCTGGACGACGCACGCGGACAAGTCCGACTTCATCTTCGCGCTGGTGCGCACGAACACGCAGGTCAAAAAGCAGCTCGGCATCACCTTCATCCTGATCGACATGGAAACGCCCGGCGTATCCACGCGTCCGATCGCACTGATTAGCGGTTGGTCGCCCTTTTGCGAGACCTTCTTCGACAACGTGCGCGTGTCGGCCAAGAACGTGATCGGCGACGTGGACGCGGGCTGGACCGTCGCCAAGGCCTTGCTCGGCTACGAGCGCTCGATGATCGGCGAAGCCATGAGCAGCGAGCTCGACGGCGCGGAAGAGCTGCTGGTGACGCGCGCCCGGCGGGCCCTGGGTGCTTCGGACGGCCCGTTGCCGGACACCGACCTACGCAAGGACATCGCAGAGCTCGCCATGGACGTGCAAGCGTTCTCGCTCGCCGTCGATCGACTGCGACAAACGGTGCAAGAAGGCCACAAACCCGGCGCCGAGAGCTCGACTCTCAAGATCGTCGGCAGCGATATCAAGCAGCGGCGCTGGGAGCTCGGCGTCCGCGTCGCCGGCCCGGACGGGCTCGGCTGGGAGGGATCGCCGTACGACGCCGAAGATTTGAAGACCACGCGCGAGTGGCTGCGTTCGCGAGCCAACACGATCGAGGGCGGCTCCAGTGAAATCCAGCTGAACATCATCGCCAAGCAGGTGCTCGGCCTGGGAGCGAGCAAGCCATGAACGCGCCGGCCGCAATGCAAGGCTTGAAGCTGACGTTCGACGAACAGCAAGAGGAGCTCGCCCGCACGGCGCGCGCGTTCGTCGCGTCGAGCACACCCATCGAGCGCGTGCGCGCCCTGCGCGATAGCCGGGATGCCGTCGGGTTCTCGCGTGACGTGTGGAAGCAGATGGCCGAGCTCGGCTGGACGGGTTTGTGCTTGCCCGAGCAATACTCGGGCCTCGGTCTCGGCTTCGTCGAGCTCTGTATCGTGCTCGAGGAAGCGGGCCGCCGGCTCGTGCCGGAGCCGCTCATCTCCACGCTGCTGCTCGGCGCGCAGGCCTTGCTGCTCGGCGGCAGCCCGGGACACAAAGCCCGCTTTCTGCCGCGCGTGGCGGCGGGCACGGCGGTGCTGAGCGTGGCCTTCCAGGAGCGCGGCAGCCGCTTCGAGCTCGACCGCGTCGAAACCACCGCCGAACGCACGCCGCAGGGCTTTCGCCTGAGCGGCGAGAAGATCAACGTGCTCGACGGACACGTCGCCGACGCCTGGATCGTCTCCGCGCTGACGGCTCAGGGCGTCACGCTGTTTCTCGTGGATGCCACGGCGCCCGGCCTCCAAGTCACACGCCAGCAGCGCATCGATTCGCGCAACGCCGCGCTCGTCCGCTTCGACGGCGTCGAGCTTTCCGCAGACGCCGTGGTCGGCCGCGCCGGTCACGGCCTGACGTTGCTCACGGACGTCGTCGATCGCGCCAGCATCGGGCTCTCCGCCGAGATGCTCGGGTCTGCGAGCCAAACCTTCGAGGATACGCTCGCGTACCTCAAGACCCGCAAGCAATTCGACGTCACGATCGGCTCGTTTCAAGCCTTGCAACACCGCGCCGCGCGCCTCTTCATCGAGCTCTCGCTGGCGCGAGCTGCCGTGCTCGCGGCCGCGCGCTGCGTGGACGAGCAGCCCGAGCAGCTGGCACGCATGGCGTCGCTCGCCAAGGCGCGCGCCTCGGACCTGGTCGTACACGTGGCGAACGAGGCCGTACAAATGCACGGCGGCATCGGCGTCACCGACGAGTGTCAGATCGGCTTCTATTTGAAACGCGCGCGCGTCACCGAGCTCACGTTCGGCGACGCCGCGTGGCACCGCAAGCGCTGGGCCACGCTAGCGGGATACTGACTCACTGATCACAAGCAGGCCGCGTTTTTTGCCCGTGGCGCTGTCGACGCTGTCGATGGCGCGGAACAGGCGCTCGGGCGTCACGAGCCACGGCTCGAACGAGCCGTTCACGTCCAGAACCAGGACGAGACCTTCCACGTCCCTGAGCTTACCAGGGTTCCCGACGAGCACGCTAAGCTCGCGGTCATGCTCCACGTGCGTGTGATCACTCCCCGGGAATTGGCCAGTACCGTGCTCGACTACTTGCGCGGCAGCGAGTCCGTCACGAACGTGATTCACCTCCCGGGGTCCGCGCAGAAACCTCCTGGCGACCTGATCTTGTGCGACGTGGCGCGCGAGGACTGCAGCGTCATCACCGGAGGCCTCACCAAATTCGGCTTGAAGGACGTCGGCGCGGTGGCCGTCGAGAGCATCGAGGTGATGCTCTCGGACGCCGCGCAGGACGCCGAAGACCACGCCGCGGGCGCCGCGTCGGACGCGGTGGTCTGGGAGCAAGTCTCGGCGCAAACCAGCGAAAGCGCGGAGCTCTCGGCGAGCTTCCTGGCCTTCATGGTGCTCGCGACGTTGCTCGCGGCGGTAGGCATCCTGACCGACTCGGTGATTCTGGTAATCGGCGCCATGGTGGTAGGACCAGAGTTCGGACCACTCGCCGCCATGTGCGTGGCCATTACGGAGCGGCGCATGAGCCTGGCAAAACGTTCTGCGCTGGCGCTTTTGGCGGGCTTCCCCGCCGGCATCTTCGCGGCCTTCGTGCTCACCGCTACGCTGCGCGGTTTCGACGTGATTCCGGGGGCGCTTTCGGCGCATGCGCGCGCGCAGACTCTGTTCATCTCTCACCCGGACCTGTTCTCGCCGATCGTCGCAGGCTTGGCGGGCGTTGCCGGCATGCTCTCGCTCACGACGGCCAAGTCCGGCGCTCTGATCGGAGTGTTGATCTCGGTGACCACGATTCCCGCGGCAGCCAACATCGGCGTCGCAGCAGCCTACGGTGACACGACGGAGCTTGGCGGAGCGACGCAGCAGCTCGCGATCAACCTGGGCATGCTGCTCTTGTCCAGCGTCGGCACCCTGCTCGTGCAGCGCCTGGCGTTCCGGCGCCGGCTCCGTGCCGCGCGGCTTCGCGCGTAATCCGGCGTTCAGAGCTTCGGCGCGATCTGCACAGGTAGCGTGGTCTACGGCGTAGCACGCACCCAAATCGCAAACGGCCCAGCGCGGCTCACGTACCGGTAGCGGACGCGACGCAGCGCGCTGTGCAGCTCCGGCAGCGCTTCGGTGATCGCCGCGTCGCCATCCTGCAAGACGACCACGCGGGGCGGGGATGACAGCAAGCGCCCTATCGTCTCTTTCGGCACGAGCTCGAAGAACGCCGCGCGATCGAGCAGTCCACAGCGGAGCAGGTAGAAGAAGTGCGAGTATTTGCCGCCCGCAGGCTCCGTGCTGGACGCATAGTTGATGAGCTGCGCGGCGCTCAAGACCAGCACTTCCTCGCCATCCTGCGTCAGCTCGTCGACTTGCTGAGCAGTTGCGTCGATGTACGAGTCCCACTGGTCGTAGTTCATGGCGAGCGGCAGCTCCCGGGCGCGCACGTCGGCCTCGGTGTGGTAGCGGAGGTAGGTCAGACGCGGGTTCGCCCAATCGCCGAACGTCAGATCGAAGTCGATGCTACGCGGCCGCGCGAACAGCGTCGCCATCCCCAGCACCGTGACGAATCCCAGCATCCAGCGGCCCATGGACCGCCTTGACTCATCGGAGCGCTCGTCGTTGTCGATGACCGCTAACATGGCGAACAACACCACGGCCGCGCCGAGCACGCCTTGCACCAGATGCGACTCATCACCGCGCGCGTAAATCACGAAACAGTACAGCGTGCCCGCGATGAACAACCCGGCCAGGCGTGCCTCTGCGTGCTCCAGCCACGCCGCGTCGCGTTCTGCGCGGCGCCGGTGGCGCGTCAGGAGCCAATACAGTGCGGTGAGCGTCGTCAGCCAGGGGAGCTGTGGCCAGAAATACTCGTTGAAGCCTTGATACTGGCCCCTCGCGCCCGGCATCAGGAGCGCGCTTTGATAGTGAAATCGACTGAGCACGCTGAGCTGCTCGGAGACGTAGGCCTTGCCACCCTCGAGACCGAAGTAGGCGACGAACAGGACCGCCCAGACCGCGAGCGTACTGGCGACGTAGACGGCTCCGGCCGCGAGCTGCGGTTTCGCCGAGCGACCCGCCCGCCATGCCTCGCTGAGGTGGCGCGCGGTCCACACCGTTCCCACGAGCAGCGGCAGGGACAGGTACACGAAATACAGCGCGTTCAGGTGCGCCAGCAGAAACCAGTGAAAGCCCACGACCACGACCACGAGACCGGTCCCTTGCACGGCCCGCAGCGCAGCCTCGCTGAATCGTGAGCTCGAGCGCTGCACGACGTCCGCACGCGGCTCCCAGCAGGCGAGATAGACGGCGACCCCAGCCAGCACGTAGGCACCCGTGTTGACCTTGGTCCACAAGAGCAGCGCGGTGATGACGCCAGCGCCCACCAGGCGGAGCCATCCGGCCCCGAGCCTCACTGGGAACACCAGCAGCCAGACGCACAGCATCATGGGAAAGGTCAGGTGCGGCGCGTACGGAATCTGAAAGAACGGCCAAGGTTGTCCGACGAGCACCGCGACGGTGAGCGCTCCGAACACCGCATAGAAGCGCCGTCCCAGGCTGCGAATCAGCACATACGTCAGAATGACGGAGACGAGCTTCAAGAGCAGCAGCGCCACGCGTACGCCGATCATCTGCTGGCCGAACGCGCTGTAGAAGAAGCTGTACGGCAGCCACGCCACGGGGCCGTAGTAGTCGAACACGTCGAAGTGCAGGCGTTGTCCTTCCGACAGCCGGTGCACGTAGTCCATCATCACCGCCCCCTCCGACGAGTTCGGCGGCACGGTGAGGTACTGTGCGAAGTAGACGAACAGACACGCGAGCGCGGCGGTCAGCAGCGCGCCCAGGCGTTGCCCCGCCGGCACACGCGTGATCCAGCTCATTGCGAGCCCTGTTCGAGGATCTGAATGTACGCAAAAGAGCGCACCATGCGCGCTCGATCGAGCACAGCTCGCAGCTCCGGCAGCGGCTCGAGCAGCGCAGGTCGGTCGCCCAAAGCGGACACCAGCACGCGCGGAGGCTTTTCGAGGAGCTCCTGCAGCACGCGGCGCGGGACCAAGCGGTCGAACCCCTCGCGATCGAGGAGACCTATACGAAGCCAGAAAAAGGCCAGCCGGTAGCGCCCGCCCACGTGACGCGTGAACGAGTGAAATGGCACGATCTCGTCCTGGTTGAGCACCAGGATTTCTTCGTCATCGCCCGTGATCTCGTCGATGAACACGGCAGCGTCATTGATGGCGCGGTCCCATTCGTCGGAGGGCAGCTGTGCGGACAGCTCCGTGACGCCGGGTGCGCCGGGTCGTCGAAAGCGGAGATAGCTCAAGCGATTGTCCGAGGGCGTGCGACCGGCGGCGCTCGACACCGTCCAGTCCCCTTCGTGCCAGTTCAGCGAATCGAGCCTTGGCAGATAGGTCAAGGTCGACAGCCAGACGGCCACCGCCAGCGTCACTACCGGTGCGAGCGCTGCCGGAAGCCTGGGCGCAACTCGCACTGCGGCACGTTGTGTCAGGATCCGTCTGATCTGGAACAGAAGTACGAAGACGCACGGTCCAGCGCTGAGCACGCCGCTCAGGAGGTGTACCTCGGTTCCATACTGATAGAAGACGAACACGCCGAGCGTCGCGAACGTGAACAGACCCGCGGCCAGCGCACGCTGCCTCGGCCACTCACTCCCGAACGCGCTCTGGCCTCGGCCGCGTGCTCCCAGCACGGCCCACGCCACGAACAGCAACGTGATGGTCCACGGCAGCTGCATCCAGAAGTACTCGTTGAACCCCTCGTACGAGCCTCGCTGCCCGACCGGCAATACCGGGTGGTCGTACTTCATCACGTGGATGAGCAGCGCCATCTCGCGGATGTAGCGCAGGGTGCCAGCGATACCGAAGTACGCGAAGCAGAGCAGCAGCGCGCCGCTCACGGTCGACGCGACATACTCGAGCGTGGCGCGCACGCGGACCGGAAACGGGGAGCGTGCGTCATCACGCAGCACGTGCACGGCGGTGAAGCCGAGCACCACCAGCAGGGGGACGTCCAAGTAGAGGTAAAACAGCCAGTCGACTTTGTGCCTGACGAAGAACAGGAACGCCGCGCCGAACGCGACCAGGCCGGCGAGCTCCAGGCGCTTACCGGATGCGGAGACGGCGCCAGGACTACGCGCCGCTTCGGGACGCGGCAGCCAAAAGGCGCAATACAGCGCGCCCGCGGCCAGACAGAACGCCCCCGTGCTCACTTTGATGAGCAGGACGGCGGACGTCAGGACGCCGGCACTGATGCGCGCCAAGCGCTCGTGTCCGGGCGGGGGTGCGAGCAGCAGCGCGTAGGCGGCCAAAAGAAGCGGCACGGCGTGCAGGTACGCGAACGGCATCTGCATCGCTTGCCAGGGCAGACCCAGTAGTACCGTCGTCCACGCCACTGTCAGCCACGCCGACAGCGCATCCGCCAAGCGGCGCGCGGCGAAGAACGCGATCACCACGCACACCACTTTGACGACCAGCACCCAGACGCGAACGCCCACGGCTTCTCCGCCGAAGAGCTCGTAGAAGAGCGCCGGACCCGCGTAGTTCAAGGGCCCGTAAATATCGATGAAGTCCCAGAATACGCGCTGCCCTTCGGCGACGAGCCGCACGGACTCGAGCAGGTACCCCTCGTCGACGTGATTGGGCGCTTGCGTGATGGGCTCGGCGAGATACACGACGACGACGAGCCAGGCGAACCCCTGTGCGGCGAAGCGCCCGAGCTTGGCCAGCTCAGCGTGCATCGTCACCGTTCGACGAACAAGTGTCGCCTGCTCGAGTTCGCTGTCAGCTCGCCCTCGATGACGCGCACCCGGTTTCCAAAGCGCCGACCGAGCGCGAGCAGTCTTTCGCGCGAAAACTCCAGCACGCCCGCCCTCTTCCTGAGCTGCGCGTACCTGGATAGACTCGCGACGGGCAGGGCCCACAGCACGTCCAGCGCGAAACCACGGCCGAAACCGTGCCGCAGTTGAGAGGCAGCATCCGCGACCAACGCATGCTGTCCCGGGAGATCGGCGAACAAGAGCCGCGCCGCGCCGGATGCGCGCTCCGACACGACGTCCATCAGCCGCTCGACTGCGTCGTGGCTGGGCAAGTACTGCAGCACACTGTGGCACACCACGACGCTGTAGCCTTCGCTCGACAGCGCGTCGGGAAGTGTATCGCGAGTGATGTCGGCCTGCACCCAGCGCACGTTCTGCAGGTGACGAAGTCGCTCTCGAGCGGCCCGGAGCGAGCTCGGCGCGCCGTCCACCGCGCACACGGACTGAACCAGCGGCGCAATCAGCGCGCACAGATGGCCGCTGCCAGCCCCGAGGTCGAGCACCTCGTCATGCGGGCCGAGATCCAAAAGAGCTCGACTCCGCTCGAAGAAGAGCTGGGAATTGGCCTGCAGGAAGCGCTCGGAAAACGTGCGCTGTTGGTTCCAGAACTCGAGCCAACCCTGACCCGGCGTGCGCATCCTACGCAAACACCTTCAGCACGCGAAAGGCGCGCTGGGCGAGCGACTTGGTGTGGGTCGTGCCGACATCCGGATCGACGCGGCGCCGATTGGCGACGTACCAGTCATAGCTCTGGCGCAACATTTCGGCGTTGCTGACCTCTGGCTTCCAGCCGAGCATTTCCTCGGCCTTGCGACAGTCGAAGAAAAAAGCCGCGTCTGCGGTCAGGTAGTGCCAGGCGGTGAGCGGCGACAAGTCGAGCGTGTCGAGCGCCCACAGCCCGGTCTTGGCCAGCACGGCGGGCATCGCGATCACGCGTCTGGGACTGCCGGCGTGCCGAAGCAAGGCGTTCACGTCTGCCCGGAAGCTTGCGTACTCCGCGGCGCCAAGATTGAAGTCCTCGTTCGACGTGGCCCCGAACAGCGCGAGCAAGCAGGCGCTCACCAGGTCGTGGACCGACAAAGCCTGGAATGGCCGATCGCCGGACCCGATCAGAAAAACCGGCTTTCTGTCGGCGATCCAGTTGAAGAGCAGGTGATAGATGCCGAGCCGACCCTCACCCAGCAGCACTCGCGGCCGAAGGATCACGACGTCCTGACCCCGCGATCGCGCGCGCCTGCACAGCCGCTCGCTCGCCACCTTCGAACGACCGTAGTCACAGACGGGATTGAACGGCGTCGCCTCGGTAATCGGCGTCTCTCGCGGCAAGCCGTAAACGGCGCTGGATGACACGTGCACGACGCGCCGGACGGCGTGGCGACGCGCCGCTTCGAGCACGTTGCGCGTCCCGGTGACGTTGACGTCCTTGAACACCGAGCGGCGCGAGCGAGAGACGGGCTGCACCGCCACACAATGAACGATGCAATCGACGTCCTGGGCGGCGCGGCTGACGAGATCCGCATCGCGCACGTCGCCCGTCACCATCTCCACGCTCTCCGAGCGCTCCGCGAGCGGCACACAGTCCAGCACTCGCACGAGATGCCCGCGTCGCGACAAGCTACGCACCAGGTTGGCGCCGAAGAAACCCGTACCCCCCGTGACCAGCACGCGGCTCTTCGCTTCGTCTGCGTGGCCCTTCTCAACCGTGTCGTGCATCGAGGAATCGCCGCTCCAGAGTTCGCTTGAGAAGGCCGGTAACGCCCTGGCTGAGCACGTCGGACAGCCCATTCACGAGCTGATCGACGTGCTCCTCGCGCAGCGTCAACGGAGGCTCGATACGCAGCACGTTGCGGTTGAAGTCGGTGAACGCCACCAGCACGCGGTGCCGGGCCAGCAGATCAGAAGCGACCAGCACGGCGAGCGGCCCGTCACCCAGCGTGCGCAGCTTCGGCAAATACTGACCGAGCGTGGCCCCGGGCAAGAGCTCAGCGATATTGCGAAATTCGATACCCGCGAGCAAACCACGGCCGCGCACGTCCACCACGAGATCTGAGAAGCGCGACTGAAGCTCGTCGAGGCGCCCATGCAAATAGCGGCCTACGCGCGCGGCGTTCTCGATGAGCCCCTCGTCGTAGAGAACGTGCAGCATCTCCGTGGCGATCGCCGTCGAGCCCGTCATTTCATTGAACGTCGCGTTGTGAAGCGTGGCGTCGTCGCTCGAACCGTACGCCCGTTCGAAGATCTTGCGGCGTGCGACGCACGCGGCCACGGCCGCTTTTCCTCCACCGAGCGCCTTCGAAAGCGTCACGATGTCGGGGACGATTCCGTCGTGCTCGAACGCGAACAGCTTACCGGTGCGACCGAACCCGGTCTGCACTTCATCGACGATCAATAGCGCCGCGAACTCGTCGCAGATTTGCCGTACTTGCCGCAAATAGCCAGGCGCCGGCACCACGACGCCGCCACCGCATTGAATGGGCTCCACAATCACCGCGATCGCCCGCTCGCTCGGCGCTCGGCTCGCAGACGTCGCCAGCAAGCGACGAAGCGCGTGCGCGTCCCCGAACGGGTACCGGACGCAGTTGGCGATACGCTTGAACGGCTGCTGCACGCGGTCGTTACCGGTGACCGAAAGCGCGCCATGCGTCTTGCCGTGCATGGCGTTCTCGGCAAAGTAAATCTTGCCAGCCGGGTCGCCCTGGAACTTTTGCGCCAGCTTCAGCGCGGCCTCCACGGCTTCCGAGCCCGTGCAGCACAGATAGCTGACGGACAGATCGCCCGGCAGCACCGTGGCCAGATTCTTCGCCAAAACTGCCGCCTGCGCCGGAACGAAGGCGTGGCAGAGCTCCGCGCGCTCTTGTTCGTCGACGGTTCGACGTACGGCTGCGAGCCGGGGATGATTGTGCCCCAAGTTGAACGTTCCGAATCCGCCCCAACAGTCGAGGATCGATTCACCCCGTCGCGTTCGATAGTGCACATCACGCGCGCCCACGATCTGCACCGAATCGTAGCCCAGCCGCCCGAGGATCTTGAACAACCCGGGGTTCATGTGCTGACGGAACAGCTCGCAGAGCTCGTCCCAGGGCAGGGTCGCGGCCGACGTCCACGGCAAGAGGTCGGGCTTCTGCGCCAGGGTATGGCTGGGATCAGTTGTGGAAGGCACGCTCGAGCTACCCGTCTTTCCGTTCACAGCGTCGCTCCATCCTGAGAGCCGAAGCAAGGCGGGAGCGTCTATCAGCGCACGGGCAGCGCAAGCTCCAAGCTTCAAGCTCCGCTTCATGTGCGCACGCGTGCGCACATGAAGCGGGAAGATCGCCGTAACGTCGCGATTTTCGTGTGAGCGCTCAGCCGGCCGCACGCTGCTCCAGCCGCGAGGCCCGATTTCGAGCGCGCCTGCCTGGGCACAGACAATGCGGTAAACTGAGCGTCGATGGCGACCGACACTCCGCGCGTGGCCGTGCAGTACTCCCTTCCGAACTCGTTGCCCGAGTGGGAGCTGCCGGAGGTGCCGGTGCCGGAGTCCCCCGAACACGACGAGATGGCCGATCGCCTGCGCAGCGCGCTGCTCGCCTGGGTAGAGCGCACGGGCGCGGGCGGAGCGGTGCGCCGCAATCTCGCCGTGCGCTGGGACGCGGAGAACCCACGGGTGGGCGTCGACCCGGACGTGTGCTGGGTGGATCGCATTCCTCCCGGCTGGAGCGAAGGCAACGTGGGGTCTCTCTGTCTCTGGCAGCCGGGCCACGCCGTGCCACCCCTCGCCATCGAGATCGTCAGCCGCAGTCATCCCTACAAGGACTACGCGCGAGTCCAGGACAAGTACGCGGTCGTCGGCGTCCAGGAGCTGTGGGTTTACGACCCACGCAAGTGGGGCCCCAAGAGCCTGGGTGGCGCGGTCCTGCTTCAGGTCTGGACGCGCAACGGAGCCGGCGTCCTGGTCCGGCGCCATTTCGGCGACGGCCCGGCGCGCTCGAGATTGCTCGGTTGTTGGTTGGTGCCCGCGCTCGGCCAGCACCTGCTCCTCGCGGACGATGAGCACGGCCTGCGCTTCTGGCCGACCCTCGCCGAGCAGGAACGCGCTCGCACGGACCAGGAACGCGCTCGCGCGGACCAGGAACGCGCTCGCGCGGATCAGCTCGAAGAGGAAGTCCGACGCCTGCGTGCTCGACTCGAGCGCTAGACGTCCGTTCGAACGCGAGCGCTACAAGCCCTTGCGCTGCACACGCCAGGCTGCGTCGTCGCACAGGCCGCAGCTCGCTCCGTAGAACTCACCGCGGAGCGCGTCGTCACCCATGAGCTGCACGCGGAACCACGACAGCATCACCTCGCGATAAGTGGCCAGGCCGTTGAGCGCGACCGCTATGTGATCGCCACCGACGAGGTTCCCCCAGAACACCGGCACGTTCGTGGTGTTGAACACGGGCTGCTGATTCGTGGCCGGCGCGGCGATCGTGTCGTTGGTGCCCGACAAGAGCAGCATCGCCCCGGTCTGACGCGTGATCGACGCCGGGTCGAAGCCGCCGAAGCCGGCTTGAATGTACGGCTGTAGCGGCGCCGTCGCCGTGACGCGTGCGTCCCGTCCGGCCATCAACGCTCCGCCACCACCCTGCGAGTGACCCGACGCTCCGGCGCGCGTGCGATCGACCTTGCCCTGATACGCGCTGCCCGCCGTGGTGTCTTGCCGGTGGACGTAGTCGAGACACGCGAGCAGCGGCGCTCCAGATCCCTGGCCGCTGATCGGATTGGCCGCAGCCACGATGAAGCCGTGTGATGCCCAGTGCTCGAAGGCGGCGCCGTACACCGGGGTCGGCCCGCCGGTGCCATTGCCCCAGATGATCACCGGGTGCTTCCTGCCGCACTCGCCGAGCACCGCGGGCCGATAAATCGTGCAATCGGCGCCGCTCGCCGCCTCGCTCGTGACAGCGAACGGGCCGCGCGCCGCGACGTCCCCCGCCGGAGGAAACGTCGTGCCGTTGCAATTACCACCGCCGGTACCACCTGCGCCGCCGCCGGCCGGCGGAGTGGGACCGCAGTGCGTCGCGCCGAGCGCGATGACGAGGATCGAAGCCTTGAAAGCAGTGGTGTTCATGGTGCCCGCTCCTGTTTCGCCCCTTGCGAAGTGCACTCCGTCTAACCTGGTGCGCACCGAAATGGAACACGTTCGCGGCGCCATTTCTGGTCAATTCGTCTTTTCAGACGCGCGCGAACCCTCTACTCTGCGAAATAGAACACGTTTCAAGGAGACACCCATGGCCAAGCGCGTTAGCACTTGTCGCGAATACTTCGACACCTTGCCCGAACGCTTCATCCCCGCCAAAGCGAGCGGTGTGGACGCGAAGTACATGTTCAAGCTCGAAGGCGAAGGCGGCGGCACCTGGACCGCGACCGTTCGCGACAGCACGATCAGCGTCAGCGAAGGCGCCGTGCCAGACGCGTCCGTCACCCTCGAAATGAAGCCGTCGGACTGGGTCGACATGGCGAACGGCGATCTCGGCGGCATGAAAGCCGTGTTCACGCGCAAGCTCAAAGTCTCCGGCAACATGGTGCTCGCCAAGCGCATGAACGACTTCATGCCCCCCGGCGACGGCAAGTAACGCCCTTCGCGCCCGCGCAGGTTTGCGGCTCTCAGATTTAGCCGCCATGACGCCAAGAATTGCAGAGAGTGCGCCATCGGAACTCACGGTCTACGGCAGCGCACCCCCTGATCATCGCGGGCGTCATTGTTTTTTGGGTTGAGCAGTGCGCGACGCTTCGCGGCCATCAAACGCCGCAAGCGTTTCGAACGGTCTCAGATTTAGCCGCCATGACGCCAAGAATTGCAGAGAGTGCGCCATCGGAACTCACGGTCTACGGCAGCGCACCCCCTGATCATCGCGGGCGTCATTGTTTTTTGGGTTGAGCAGTGCGCGACGCTTCGCGGCTATCAAACGCTGCAAACGTTTCGAAAGCGCGCTCGTCCGCTCACCTCGTTTGAGGGACGCGCACCACGCTCAGTGTTCAACCCCAAAACTCTTCTGGCGAGAACTTGGCGGCTTGGCGGCTTGGCGGTTGGAAGCCGCACGCCGCGATACTGTCGTTGGGGTGAAGGTCCGTGTCGTCGCCGGATTGCTGGCGCAGATGTCGCGTTCGCCCGTGCAGCGAGGCGTTAGCGGGTGCGGGATTTGACCATGTCGAGGGCGAGGTCTTCGATCATGTCTTCCTGGCCTCCGACGGTCTTGCGACGGCCGAGCTCGACGAGGATATCGCGCGACGAGAGCCCGTACTTTTCGGCGGCGCGCTGCGCGAACAGCAGGAACGACGAATACACGCCGGCGTAGCCGAGGATCAGCGCGTCCCGATCGATGCGCACCGGCGTATCCATGAGCGGGACCACGAGATCCTCGGCGACGTCGGAGATCTTGTACAGGTCCACGCCGTGCTCCACGCCGAGCCGGTTCAACACCGCGACGAACACCTCTAGCGGCGTGTTACCCGCGCCAGCGCCGAGACCGGCGCACGAGCCGTCGATGCGGCCCGCGCCCGCTTCGACGGCTGCCAGCGAGTTCGCGATACCCATCGCCATGTTGTGGTGCCCGTGAAAGCCGACCACGGTGTCGGCGGAGAGCCGCGCGCGGAGCAGGCCAACGCGAGCGGTCACGTCGTCCGGCAGCATGTAGCCGGCGGAGTCCGTCACGTACACCGTTTGCGCGCCGTAGCTCTCCATCAGCTTGGCCTGCTCGAGCAGGAGCTCGGGCGCGATCATGTGCGCCATCATCAGAAACCCGACGGTATCGACGCCGAGCTTCCGCGACAGCCCGATGTGCTGGCGCGAGACGTCCGCTTCCGTGCAGTGCGTGGCGACGCGGATGCAACCGACGCCGGCGTCCACTGCCATGCGCAGCTCCTCCACGGTGCCGATTCCGGGCAAGAGCAACGCCGAGATCACGGCGCGCTTCATCCTCGGACACACCGCTTCGAGGTACTCGCGGTCGGAGTGAGCTGGGAACCCGTAGTTGATCGACGCGCCGCCGAGACCGTCGCCATGCGTCACTTCGATCAAGGGCACGCCCGCCTCGTCGAGCGCCGTCGCGATCGCCACCATCTGCTCGATGGTGATCTGATGGCGCTTCGGGTGCATGCCGTCACGCAGGCTCATTTCGTGCAAAATGATCCGTTTTCCCTGAACGTTCATGAGCCGGCTCCCAGCTGTTCGGCGATCAGCTCTCCCGTACGCAGCGCCGCGGCCGTCATGATGTCGAGATTGCCGGCGTACTTGGGCAGATAGTCGCCGAGCCCCTCCACCTCGAGGTAGACGCTGACGCGGCGGCCGTCGAACACGGGACCGTTCTTCAGCGTGTAGCCCGGCACGTACCTTTGAACCTCGCGGATCATCGACGCGATCGATTCGCGGATCCTGGCCTGATCGGGCTCGCTCTCCGTCAAACAGTGGATCGTGTCGCGCATGATCAACGGGGGTTCCGCCGGGTTCAGGATGATGATCGCCTTGCCACGCCGCGCGCCGCCGACCTTCTCCACGCCGCGCGCCGTGGTGCGCGTGAACTCGTCGATGTTGTTGCGCGTCCCGGGGCCAGCCGAGCGCGAAGAAACGGTGGCCACGATTTCCGCGTATTCCACGGGCTGCACACGGCTTACGGCGGCGACCATGGGGATCGTAGCCTGTCCGCCGCAGGTGACCATGTTCACGTTCATGGCGCGCGAGTCGATGTGCTCGCGCAGGTTCACGGGCGGCACACAGTACGGGCCAATGGCTGCGGGGGTCAGGTCGACGACGCGCACACCGCGCTCGACCAGCTTCCGAGAATTGTCGTGATGGGCGTGAGCGCTCGTCGCGTCGAACGCGATGCGGATGCCATCCGCTTCGATGTGCGGCAAGAGGCCGTCCACTCCGGCGTGCGTCGTCTTCACGCCCAAGCCGCGTGCGCGCGCGAGCCCTTCCGATTCCGGCTCGATGCCGACCAGCCAGAGCGGCGCGACGCTGGCGCTGCGCAGCGCCTTCATGAGCAAGTCCGTCCCGATGTTGCCGGAACCGACGATGGCGGCGTTGATCTTCTTCATGGCAGGCTCCGCACTCACACGAATCGCACACTGGCCGCGCCGATACCCGCTATTTTTAGCTCCATGCGATCGCCGGCGCGAACGGGCTCGAGCGGCACCAGGGAGCCCGACAGGATGATCTCGCCCGCGCGCAGCGGGACGCCCAAGGCGCCGAGCGTGTTCGCCAGCCAGGCCACGCAGGTCACGGGTGAGCCGAGCGCAGCGGCTCCGGCGCCGGTGCTGAGCACCTCACCATTTTTCCAGACGACCATGCCGCACGTGACGAAATCCACGTCGCGCGGCAGGGCGGCATCCTTGCCCAGCACGAATACGCCAGAAGAGGCGTTGTCGGCGATGGTGTCGGCGATGGCGATCTTCCAATCCTGAATGCGCGAATCCACGATTTCGAAGCAGGGCTTGACGGCCTCGGTAGCGTCGATGACGTCCGCGTTGGTCACGCCGGGTCCCGTCAGGTCCTTGCCGAGAATGAACGCAATTTCTCCCTCGGCGCGCGGCTGGATGAGATGCGTCGCGATGGAAATTTCGGAGCCATCTTCGAAGCACATCATGTCCGTCAGGTAGCCGAAGTCCGGCTGGTGCACACCGAGCGCGGCTTGCACCACCTTGCTCGTCACTCCGGCCTTCTTGCCTATCACGCGCTCACCGTCGGTCAGGCGGCGCTCCAGCAGATTTTGCGAAATGCGGTAAGCGTCTTCGATGCCGATACCAGGTTCGCGAGTGGTGAGCGGCGCGACCGTATGTTGCGCGCGCAGGGCGGCATACAGCTCGTAACCGTACTTGCGTATCTTCTCCTCGTTCATTCCTTGAGAAATTCCACGCTGAGAGTGTTGAACAGACGCGGGTATTCGACCATGACCCAGTGGCCGCATTGCGAAATGCGCATCACGCGAGAACGCTGGCAGTGTTCGGCGAGCGTGGTGGCGCCGCTGACGGGGCAGAACTGGTCCTCGTTGCCCCACAGGCCCAGCACCGGGCAGGCGATCTCGGGAAGGCGCGGGGCGAGGTGCGGGACTCGCAACGTCGTGAGCACGCGTTTCGGTTGCTGGCTCGCGACCTGATAACGCTCCTCGACGATCGCGTCCGTGATCGTGCTCGGATCGAACAACTGATGCTCGAACACCTTGCGCATGCTCTCGCGCGTGATGCCTTCCGGCGACGTCACCGCCTTGAACATGGAGCGAATGCCCTTCATCTCCATGTAGCGTTCACGCACTTCCAGGCCACCCGGCGCCATCAACACGAGCTTCGTGACCAGCTGCGGTTCGTCGAGCGCCAGTTGAATGGCGAGCGCTCCACCGTGCGAGTTCCCGACGACCGCACAGCGCTCGACGCCGGCCTCTTTCAAGAAGCGCTTCAAGCCGCCCAGGACGAACTCGAGCTCGTAGTCGACGTCGTCCGGCTGGCTCGAGTAACCGAAGCCGAGGTTGTCCGGAACCAGGACGCGAAAGCCGTGGTCGGCAAAGTACGGGAAGTTGCCCTTGAAGTTGCTGTAGCCGCTGGCTCCCGGTCCGCTGCCATGCAGAAACAGCACCACAGAGCCCTGTCCGGCCTCGTGATAGTGGATGCGGAGCCCGGAACCGATGTCCGCGTACTTGCCTTCAGGGATGGCGCGGGCGCTCATGGGTTGCCTTTCTCGGGTGGCTTCTTGCGCGGCGCGAACACGCCCGGCGGATGATGCCCCCATTCGCTGATGCGACCGTGAGTCACAGGTTCCCAGCTCGCGTCGTCCACTTCGCGGCCGCCCCAGCCGAACTCGAATTGAATCCCGGAGGGCGTCTGGGCGTAGAACGAAAACATGCGATCGTTCGGGTGGCGCCCGAGCGTGTTCATGATCGGCACTCCGCTGCGTAGCGCGCGATCGAAGCACATGCCCACGTCATCCATGAGTCCGACTTCCAGCAGGAAATGATGGATGCGTTTCGGTTGCGGCCCACCGATGGCGACGCTGTGATGCCGGCGGTTGGCGTGGAAAAAAGAAATGTCCACGTCGTGTCCGAAGTAGCGACACACCACGTGATCGCTGAGCCGGAACCCGAGCACGCGCGTGTAGAAGTCGACGCTCTCGCGCTTGTCCTTCGACGTCACCACCACGTGACCGAGCCCGCTCTGCTCCGCCACGAAGTGCGACGCCAGCACGGTGGATTGGAACGGCCGCGCGCCGCGCTCGGGGCCGTAAAACAGCTCTGACGGGATGCCGGCCGGGTCGCGAAATTTGACGAGCGCGGCTACCGAGCGCCGGCTCGCTTCCTCGCGGCTACCGCTGCTCACGGCGTAGCCTGCCGCTTCCAGCTCTTTCGCGAGGCGTTCGAGAGCCGCGGCGTCTGCCACCTGCCAGCCGATGACGGACACGTCATCGGCGGGGCCCGGCTCGACGAACAGGCGACGCGCGTGGCTATCCATGCGCAGGTCGAAGCCACCACCGGGCAGCTCGCCGGCGAGCTCGAGCCCGAGCACGTCGAGCGCGAAGCTCTGCCAGGCATCCGGCGCGCTGACCTCGAACCCGAGATAACCCAAGCCGAGCACGCCGTGGTTCGCTGCTTGTTCGGCTGACAAAGGATCTCCTAGATGAAAAAGTCGACGTTCTTCATTTTGAGTTGAACGCCGCCGAAATTGCGCGCTGGCTTGTCCGGGTTGTTCGCGTAGTGCGCACGCGACGCGTTCACGTCGAGCCAGTAGCGGAGCAGCGGATTACCCAGGAACAACACGCGCCCGCCGGACGCATTGAACAGGCGGCTCACGAGCTGGCACGCCCGGTCGGCGGCGTTCGACGAATCGAAGCGGAAGCGCACGCGGCGCTGGAGGGGCGGTTCTTCGGCGCGCGCGGCGAAGTCCGAAAGCTCGTCCATGTTTCTGTACAGGACCAGCTTGAGCTCGTCGATCACGGCGGCCGCCTCGGCGCTAACCTGTTGCACCCCGGGATCCGCAGCCACCTTTGCTTGGTCCCCCGCAGCGATGCGCTGGGCAGCCGCCGTGATGAACGTCTCGAGCGCGCCTTCGGCGATGCCGATGGCCGTGCTCGACACCGAACGCACGAAAATCTGTCCGAAAGGCAGACGGTACAGGGAGGACGTGTTGAGGCGATTCCCGGGACTCTTGCAGCGGAAGCCGTCGATCAGCTTGTGCGTGCGATGCTCGGGAACGAACGCGCCCTCGACGGCGATGTCCTTGCTACCGGTCGCTTTGAGACCCACCACGTGCCAGTTGTCGTCGATGCGATAGTCGCTGCGCGGCAAGAGGAACGTGCGCATGTCGGGCGGGCTGCCGTCCGGGACCGGCGCGAAACCACCCAGGAACACCCAGCGCGCGTGATCGCAGCCGCTCGAGAACGACCAGCGGCCGCTGACCTTGTACCCGCCCTCCACCTTTTCGATCTTGCCAGTGGGCGCGTACGACGAGGAGATCAGGGTGCTCGAATCCTCCGACCACACGTCGTTCTGCGCGGCCTCTTCGAAGAGCGCCAGCTGCCAGGCGTGAACGCCGATCACCCCCAGCACCCACGCGCTCGAGGGGCAGCCCTTCGCTATCGTCATCTGCACGTCGAAGAACGTCTTCGGGTCGACCTCGAATCCGCCCCAGTGTTTCGGCTGAAGCATGCGGAAGAAGCCCGCCTCGCGGAAATCCGCGATCGTCTCTTCCGGCACGCGGCGGAGCTCGTCCGCGCGCGGCCATCGCTCCTGCAGCGTGGGCACGAGCGCCCGCGCTCGCTCGACCCAGTCTTGGTGAGAGGCGCCGGCTGAGTGCGTCACTTTCGCCCCTGCTTCAGGCGCGCGCCGGAAAGCGCACGGGTACGGTCTTGTAGCCGTTGATGAAGTTCGAGCGCAAACGGCGCACTTCGCCGTTCAACTCGACGCCGGGATAGCGCTTCAAGAGCTCCTCGAAGAACACGCTCAGCTCGAGCCGCGCGAGGCTCGCACCCAGACAGAAGTGCTGGCCGATGCCGAACGACAGATGGTCGTTGGGCGTGCGCGCGATGTCGAATGTATCCGGATTCTCGAACACCGCTTCGTCGCGATTGGCAGCGGGGTAGAACATCACCACCTTGTCGCCGTCTTTGATCTTCTGCCCGCGCATCTCCACGTCGCGCATGGCCGTGCGGCGGAAGTGCATGACGGGAGTCACCCAGCGCAGCATCTCCTCGATCGCGCTGCTCAGGAGCTCCGGGTGCTCGATCAGCTTCTGCTTCTGATCGGGGTGCTCCATGAGCGTCAGTGTCCCGCCGGAGATGGCGTTGCGCGTGGTCTCGTTGCCCGCCACCGCCAGCATCAAGAAGAACGCATCGAATTCCATCTCCGTCAGGACTTCATCCTCGACCTTGCCTTGCACGAGGATGCTGACGAGGTCTTCGCCGGGACTCTTCTTGCGCTCCACCGCGAGCTGGTTGGCGTACGCCCACATCTCCATCGCAGCCTGGGTGCCGTCCTCGAGCGAGGTTTGAAACTCCGGGTCGTCGAAGCCGATCAGGCGATTGGACCAGTCGAACACCAAGTGCCGATCCGACTGCGGGATGCCCATGAGATCGGCGATCACGATCAGCGGCAACTCGCCCGCGACGTGGCGCACGAAGTCGAACTCGCGCAGCTCTCCCGCCGTCTCGAGGATGCGCACGGCAGCGTCGCGCACGAACGGTTCGAGCCGCGCGATGATGCGTGGCGTGAAGCCGCGTGACACGAGCTTCCGGAACTTATGGTGCTGCGGAGGGTCCATGTTGACCATCAACATCTGGATGGTCGACAGGTTCTCCTGAGGCAGATCCCAGATGTTGGTGCCGCCGCGTGCAGACGAGAACGTGCGCGGATCTTTGGAGATCGCGACCACGTCATCGTACTTGGTGATGGCCCAGAAGCCTTTGCCGCCTGGTTCCTCGTGGAACATGACGGGATGTTCCGTGCGGAGCTTACGGAAGGTCGCATGCGGAATGCCCTTCACGTACGTATCGAGATCGTAGACGTCGAGCGCTGCTTCCACGACGCGACTAGAACACGTTCCACAGCCCTGTGCAAGGGGACTTGCCCCGCAAATTGAAACATGTTCTATTTTGCTCATGACGCAGAATCCGCACGTCCTCGTGGAGCGCGAGGGCCCCGTCGTGGTCGTCACCATGAACCGGCCAGAGGCGCGCAACGCCATGGACCTGGAAACATTGGCGCGTCTCGCCGATGCCTGGGACCTGGTCGACGGCACGCCCGAGGTACGCGTCGCGATCCTGACGGGCGCCGGCGGCCATTTCTCGTCGGGCGCCGACCTCAAGTTCATGGCCGGCGGTTCGGTCGCCCCGGAATGGGCGAAGCGCTTCAAAGATGATCCAGAGTTACACTGGAAGTCCTTCCTGCGAAACTACCGGCTGAAGAAGCCGCTCATCGCCGCCGTCGAAGGCACGTGCATCGCGGGCGGCTGCGAAATCCTCCAGGCCACGGATATCCGCGTTGCAGGGCAGACAGCAAAGTTTGCCATTGCGGAAGCGCGCTGGGGTCTTTTTCCGCTCGGCGGCTCGACTGTCCGCTTGCGACGGCAGATTCCGTACTGCCAGGCGATGGACATTCTCCTGACAGGTCGCCAGCTGACCGCCGAGGAGGCGCTGTCGGTCGGACTCATCGGTCGCGTCGTCCCCGCGGGCGAAGCGCTCGCCGAAGCCAAGAAGGTGGCGGAGCGCATCGCGGAGAACGGCCCCCTGGCCGTGCAAGCCATCAAGCGCTCGGTGCTCGAATCGGAAGGCCTGCCTGAAAAGGAGGCGCTCGCCAAAGAGCTCGAGATCGGTTGGCCCATTCTCGCTACGGAAGACGCCAAAGAGGGCCCCCGAGCGTTCGCTGAAAAGCGCAAACCCAATTTCAAAGCGCGCTGAGCGCGCGAGGAGCGTTCCGTGAAAAACGACCTATGCAAACGCCTGGGTATCGAGTTCCCGATTTTTGCGTTCAGTCACTGTCGTGACGTGGTGGCCGCGGTCAGCCGCGCCGGCGGTCTCGGCGTGCTCGGCGCCGTCGCCTTCAGCCCCGAAGAGCTCGAGCTCGAGCTGCGCTGGATCGACGAGCACGTGGGAGGCAAACCCTACGGCGTCGATACCGTGATTCCCGCCGCGTACGTCGGGAAGTCCGAGGGCGACTTCAAGAAGGAAGACCTCGCGAAGCTCATCCCCGATCTGCACAGGCGGTTCATCGACGACTTGCTGAAGAAGTACGGCGTGCCGGAGCTTCCCGAAGGCGTGGACGAGACGGAGAGTCTGCTCGGCTGGTCCATCTCCGGCGGTCGAGCGCACGTGGAAGTTGCACTGCGTCATCCGATCGCGCTCATCGCCAACGCGCTGGGTCCCCCGCCCGAAGACGTGATCAAGACGGCACACGAGCGCGGCCTGGTGATCGCGGCGCTGTGCGGCAGCGTGAAGCAGGCGCTGCGTCAAAAGGAAGCCGGCGTGGACATCATCATCGCCTCTGGTTACGAGGCAGGAGGGCACACGGGCGAAATCGGCTCGATGGTGCTCATTCCACAGGTCGTCGACGCCGTCGCGCCGACGCCCGTGCTCGCTGCGGGCGGTATTGGCTCGGGGCGTCAAATGGCAGCTGCGATGGTGCTCGGCGCGCAGGGCGTCTGGACGGGCTCCATTTGGCTCACCACGCAGGAGTCGGACTGCGTGCCGGCGCTGATCGAGAAGATGCTCTCGGCGACGTCTAGAGACACCGTCCGCTCCAAATGCATCAGCGGAAAACCTGCGCGCCAGCTCAAGACCACATACACGGAAGCCTGGGACGGGCCCGACTCACCCGGCACTCTTCCCATGCCGCTGCAATGGATGGCGACGTCGAGCGCACAACAGCGCATCTACCGCTACGCGCAGACGAAGAAGGCCGGCTCCGCCGAGCTGCTCGGCACGCCGGTGGGCCAGGTCGTGGGGCAGATGAACGAGGTGCGCTCCTCGAAACAGGTCGTGCACGACATGGTCAGCGAATACATCGACGCCGTGGAGCGGGTCGGAAGCGATCTGGGCCGCGCCGCCGAGTAAGCCGAGTTAAAGAGCGCGGCGCGTCACCTACACCAGACGCTGTCACGAGTTTCTTGCCCATTCGCGAGGGCCGATCCAAATAATGATCGGGTACCCTTGCTTGGCGTTCGCAAAGCCGTGGTCGGAGCAAACCGCAGGACGGAGTCACTGCGGCGTCTGTGCCTCGCGCTCTGGCTGCTCGTCGCCAGCTCCGTGACGACGCCGGCGGTCGCGGCCGGCAAGACCGTCGATTTCGCATTCGACCGCGCGCGCTACGTGCTCGCCTGGCAAGCCCAGGGCGGCCGCGCGTACGTGCCGGAAGCGGTCAGTGACGTGGCGGTTCCGCTCGTGATCTTCCTGCACGGCACGAACACGGCCGGCGTCCTCCACCCCTGGATGAGCGAGCGGAACAACGATCTCCGACCTTTACTCGATCAGTTGATCGAGCAGGGATCCGTCACGCCCGCCGTACTGGCTGCGCCCAGCCAAACGCGACGCGCGAGCATTCGTTACCTGTGGGACGACTTCGACTACGGCGCGTTCGCGCAGAAGACGCAAGCCGCGCTCGGGGACAGCGCGCGCATCGACACAGGCCGCATCGTCCTCGTCGGACACAGCGGCGCGGGCTGCAATCCAGATGGCGGATTGTTGCGTGCCGCGTCAGCGCGACAGGAGCCGCCTCTCTTCGGCCTGGTTGCCATCGACGTGTGCATGAAGGCCAGCTACGGCCTCGCGCTCGGCAAGAGCCGGGCCCGGTCCGTCAGTGTCTTTTGGCAAATGGAGAGCTGGAAGCGCGACTACGGAGACTTTCACGACGCGTTCTTGAAGTCGCGCGCGAACTTCGCCGCCGAACGCGACTCGTTCGAGGAGGTCGGCGTGGTCGGTCGCGACGCGCACAATCAGATCGTGCCGCGTGCATTCGCGCTCGCGCTGACTCAGTTGCTCGCGCCGAAGCCGGCCGACAACTCCTGAAACGTCCGGAGACGACGGCCCATTGCCGTTCCGCAGCAGGATGAAACGTGTTCTACTGCGGACACACGCCATGGGGTCTACATGATACTCGATCGCTTTCGCATGCCCGATCAGGTGGCCATCGTCACCGGCGCCAGCTCGGGGATTGGAAGAGCGTGTGCGCTCGCGTTCGCGGAGGTCGGCGCGCGCGTCGTCTGTGCGGCGCGCGGTGAAGAACGCCTCGAGCGCGTGGTAGCGCGGATTCGCGAGCACGGCGGGACCGCGCTGGCCGTGCCGTGCGACGTGCGTGACGAAGCGCAGGTCAAAGAGCTCGTCGCGCGCGCCGCGAGCACGTTCGGCCGCGTTGACGTCGTCGTCAACAACGCCGGCGGCACCGGGCCAACACCGGCGCTCGACCTGAGCGTCGCCGATTTCGAAGCCGCCTTTCGCTTCAACGTGAGCTCGGCGTTCCTGCTGACGCGCCTTTCGGTGCCTCACATGCTCGAAGCCGGCGGCGGCAGCGTGCTGAACATCTCGAGCGCCTTGTCGCACCTCGTGGAGTCGTGCTTCGTCGCCTACGGCACCTGCAAGGCTGCCCTGAATCACATGACACGTCTGTTGGCGCACGAGTTCGCACCCCACATCCGCGTCAACGCGCTCGCCGTCGGCGCCACCGTGACGGACTCACTTTCACCCATTTTGAAGGCGGATCCGGAGCTGGGACGAAAAATGGAAGACATGACCCCGATGGCACGCCTCGCGACCCCCGAGGACATCGCGTGCGCCGCGCTGTACCTCGCCTCGCCGGCTTCGAGCTGGGTGACCGGAAAGATCTTCGAAGTCGACGGCGGCACCGTGGCGTCGAACTGGCCGATCCCAATTCCCACCGGGCTTCCCGCTCGCAAGCGGAGCGACGCATGACTCTCAGGGTCATTCAATGGGGCACCGGCAACGTCGGCGCGTTCAGCTTGCGCTGCATCCTCGAGCATCCCGAGCTCGAGCTCACGGGAGTGTGCGTGCACGGCGACTCCAAGCACGGACAAGACGCCGGCGCGCTGTGTGGCATGGCTAACGTCGGTGTGCGAGCGACCACGAACGTGGAGGCCATCCTCGCGCTGCCGGCCGACTGCGTTTGTTACACCGCCACCGCCGACCTCCGTCCCTTCGAAGCGATCGAAGACATCTCCCGCATCCTGGCCTCGGGCAAGAACGTGGTGTCGAGCTCGGTCGTGCCGCTCGTGCATCCGGAGTCGTTCTTCCCCGAGGTGCGCGACAAGCTGGCGCAGGCGTGTGAAACCGGAAAGACGTCGTTCTTGACTTCGGGCATCGATCCCGGGTTCGCGAACGACCTGCTGCCGCTCACCCTGACCGGACTGTGTGGGACATGGCGGCAGGTCCGCGTCCAGGAAGTCATCAACTATGCCACGTACAACCAGCCCACGGTTCTGTTCGACACCATGGGCTTCGGTAAGCCGCTCGACCACACGCCGCTCCTGCTCACCCCAGGCACGCTCGAGTTCGCCTGGGGCGGCACCCTGCGGCTGATCGCCCAGGGCTTGGGTGTGACCATCGACCGCGTCAAAGCCACCCACGAAAAGCGGGCGCTGGAGCGACCGATCACGGTGTGTGGGCGCGACCTTCCCGCCGGCGGTATGGGCGCTCTACGCTTCGAGGTTCAGGGCTTCATCGACGGCCATCCCGCGATCGTCGTCGAACACGTCACGCGGCTGGACGACACGCTTGCGCCGGATTGGCCTCGTGGCAATGGTTCCTATCGCGTGTATGTGGACGGCTTTCCGAAGATGAGCTGCGAGCTCGAATTCGAGGACGAACACGGAGACCACGCCGTCGGTGGCGTGGTCCTGACGGCGACCCGCATCGTCAATGCCATCCCCGCCGTAAGCGCCGCGCGTCCAGGCTTGCTGTCCGCCCTCGATTTACCGCTCATCACCGGCAAAGGTTTGTATCGTCCGCCGCGTAGCACCGTCTAAACCTGTTTGTGACTTCCGCGGCGCGTTGACGTCCAAAATGGAACGTGTTCTATTCCCCCCCCGGCCACGCAGGAGAGTGCTTACCATGCGCAGATTGTTCCACGGCCTTCTGGCCGGTCTGTCCACCCTGTGCCTGAGCCTTGCAGTCCAGGCTGACGGCGCGCGCTACAGCATCCCCATCGAGTGTTCGAAGGGACCGAGCGATCAACGGCACAAGGTCCTCGTGTTGGTCCCCGCGACCACCACGGTTGGATCCACGATCAAGGTGCGCATCGACGGCGTGAACTCCGGTGAAATTTCGCATACCGGCCTCAACTACATCTTCGACATGGGCTACGAGTGGGCAGTGCCGAAGGGCACTGAGCTCGTGGACGGCTCGTTGAAGATCTTGCCCGGCAGCGGCACCGCGAACGTGCGCAAGGGAGCGCGACTGAGTGAGAAGGGCAGCATCATCAGCATGCTGCTGCCGGCACGCGTCGAGTCGGGGGGCAACTACACGCACCCGAGCTTCGAGTTCGAGCTCAAGGTGACGCCCGCCGCTGGCACGAAGATCTCGCAGGTCTTCCGGCGCTACAAAGTCACCGCCAATGCGTTCATCGTCGGCGACGTGAAGACCACCTGCGACCCGCGGCCCAAGCCCTACCACCTGGCGGCGACTAAAGTCGAGCCAGCGGCCAAGTAGCTGGTCTAGAGTTCGACGCGTGGGAACACACGCGTCTCGTTCAGGCGCTGCTTGCGCCGCTAGTAGAACGTGTTCTAACATGCTGAGCATGCGCCGCGGTGAACGGACTGCTCGCTGGTGCATCGTCGTGTCGTGCGTCGTTGCGCTGTGGGGTTGCGCCGAGGACGTGATTTACTCCGCTGGTGCCGTCTGCGGGGATCTGCAGAAGACCGAGAGCGAGGAGTGCGACGTCACGAGCGTCGGTTGCGCCGAATGTCGCGTGGTGCCGGGCTTCGCGTGCAGCGACGAGAGCTGCGCGCCCGTGTGCGGAGACAATCAAGTCGTCGCTGGCGAAGAGTGCGATCCGCCGAACGGACTCACGTGCGACTCTGATTGCCGGTCGGGAGAGAAAGCCGAAGCCTGCGACGCCACGGGCTACTGGATCGCGCGGCAAACCGACTTCTCGATCGACACCGTGCTCAGTCAGGTTCAGACCTCGACGAATTGGTACATTTTTCAGCTCTCGCAGACCGGCAGCGAGTTCCAGGTCGAAACGAGCATCTTCTGCGGCCTGCGCGTGACCGGCAGCGCGACGGTGGCCCTCACCGAAGCGGGCGAACGCGGGTTGCTCTGGCTAAATCCGCACGGGCGCGACGTTCCACCGCCGCGCTCCGCCCGTAAAGGGACGTTCGCCGCCGAGGGGGACGGCTGCAGGTTCGCGATGGATCGTCATTACATCGTGAGGGGCGGTGATCCAGCGCTCTTGCCGAGCGATTTCGTGAGCAAGCCGGAGTTGTCGACGCTACCGCCATTGCCCACCGTCGAAGACAAGCAGAATCCCCCAGCGATGCCGTTCCCAGGCGCTGCGGACGAAGACCAGGACGGCGTCCCGGGTGTGCTGTTCCGCATCAGCGGCAACGCGAGCGGCAGCCGCAGCGTGGTGCAACGCGATTGGAACGAGTACTTCACGGAGCCGGGCACGCCGGTCGCTGCCAACGCCATCGAGTTTCGCGCGCAGGCTCGCTTCGACAACCAGGAGAACATCCTGGCGGTGAGCGGGTGTCCGGTCCTCGGCTGCGGCATTCTGCTCGCGGGCTCACGACCGGCGCCGAGTCTGCCGGGCCGCGTCGTGTTCCGTTACCTGGGCAAGAGTCTCGATGAGCCGCGCGTGTCGCGCATCATCGCGGGCCCGCTCAAGACAGACGAGGCCACGGACCTCCGAACCTGCGCGAATGCGCGCGCTTCCCTACCCCACGACCCCTCCAAACAATGATGCGCATGCCGCGACTCATCCGCCGGACGTGGTGCAGCGCCGCGGCGCTCTCGTTAGCCGGTGCCCTGAGCAGCCACGCGGGGGCCTCACCGCTCTTCGAGCTGACCGGTTCGCAGATCGGCACAGGCAGCTTCAATGCGCGTGTCACGGGCGCGAGCGCGGCCTCCACCTATTTCAATCCAGCACTCCTGGCGCATGCACCGTCGAGCGTCGATGTGGGCTTCATGGTGCTGAGCGACCAGATCAGCATGAAGCTCGATGGGCGCACCGGCGGCATCGTGCCGGAGCGCGTTGGGAATCGCGGCTCCATCTTCCAAGAGGTGGACGGAAAGCTAGAGCCGATCGACAACGCCACGGTCCCCACGGAGTGGCTGGAAAATGGCTGCACGCCGTCCGAAGATGGTGCCGTCTGCGGCGATCCCCGATTCGGCGCGCGCCCGCGGCAAGGCGAGAGCAGCAGCGGCGACACGCGAGGGTACGTCGTCCTCGGGCTCGTGAACCAGATCCTCGACGAGCACCTGGTGCTCGGATTTTATGCGCTCTTGCCGGTGGGCAATTTCACGACGGCGAATTCCTTCTACAACGACGAACGCGAGCAGTTTTTCAGCAATAGCTTGCATCCCGAAATGTACTCCGATCGTCTCACGTCCACGTCGCTGGCGTTCGGGCTCGGAAGTCAGATCGTCGAGCGGCTGTCCGTGGGCGTCAGCGCCACGCTCAACCTGACGAACGAGGCCGACGCGCGCACCTACGTGCGGGATCCCATCGACTACAACGAGTTGTTCGTGTCCACGAATGTCGAAGTCAGCGCGTCCGTGTCCCCGCACTTCGGGGTCGTGTACGACGCGCTCGACTGGCTGCGTCTGTCCGGGACCGTGCACAGCGAGCAAAAGTTCACGATCGACACCGGCATCTCCGCGGCGCTCCCGTCGGGGCAGGAGTCGGACACGACGCGCACGTCCGTGCACTCGATCTTGCCGTGGACGTTCGGCTTCGGCACCGCCGTGGATCTGAACCGCGGCGCCACGCACGAATTCGGTGTGGCCGGCTCGCTGCGCTACGCGCTCTGGTCGAACTACCGCGACAGGCACGGTGAACGCCCGGATCACGACGGTCAGGGTCTCGGATGGAGCGACGTGTTTTCTGGCAGCGTCGGCGTCCGGCATCACAGCGGCTCCGTCGACACCTTCCTCGACTTGAACTACCAGCCGACGCCGGTTCCGAAGCAGATCGGTCGCAAGAACTACGTGGACAACGACCGCGTCGGTGCCGCGCTCGGCGGGCAATACGCGTTTTCTCTCGCGAAGCTGAACTTCCGGGCGGGCGGGCAGCTGCAAGCGCACCACCTGCTTCACCGCTATCAGAAGAAGGACGACGCCCTCATCGAGGATGAGCTGCCGGACGACGCCGTGGACGGCGCCCGGCAGCCCATCCCCGGCGCCGGCGGCCTGCAAACGAACAACCCCGGCTGGCCCGGTTTCGCGAGCGACGGCTGGATCCTCGGCGGCTCGCTCACACTCTCCCTTCTGTACTGAGCTTCAAGAACGAAACCCTTAAACGACAGGATTTTTCAATGCTTCGACACATCCGCAAGGCACCGTTCGTGCTCGCGTTCGTTCTTCTGGCCAGCTGCGGCGGGGACGACGACGACGGCACCAAAGAGCCGCTGGGCGGCGTCGTGGGCGCAGCCTGCACCGCCGACGCGCAGTGCAAGGGCTACGAGAATGCCGCATGCGTCCGCGATATCAAACCGCTGGAAGACGTGATTGATCCGAACGATACGGCCCTGAAACCGTTTCGCGATTTAACGCTACCCTTCCCCGGCGGCTACTGCAGCACCACGATCCAGAACGCCTGCGCCAACGATGCGCAGTGCGGCGAGGGTGCCGGGTGCTTCATTGCCTTCGAAGGTATGTCTCCAGACGTCATCGAGAACTTGGCGAAAGCACTGCCCTTCGACATCAAGTTCTTTTCGCGGAGCGGTATCTGCATGAAGCGGTGCACCAGCAACTCGGAGTGCCGTACGGGGCAAAAGTACCAGTGTATCAGGCCGCTCGAAGCGTTCATCAAGGCAATCAACGACGACTACGACAAGAAGTTCTGCGTGCAGGACGTCGATGTGGAGCACCTGCTCTTGGGGTCATCGCCCGACGGCGGCTGATCCAACGCCGACTCGCAGTCAGCGGCTCATGTCCACGACGCGCACCCCCTCGTAGCCGAGCGACAAGATCGCCAGGTTCGCGTGTCTTTCGACGTCCATGGGGTACCCGGCCGTGTTGACGGTGCTCACCTCGCGCGGCGCGCCGCCGTCGCTTTCGATGATGCTGAGGCCGCGGCCATACCCGACGCCAACGAGCGCGCGTGTACCGACGGCCAGGAGCTGGCTGATGTAGGCGCCGTATTGCTCCCGGCTCTCGAGATCGAGGGTGCTCGCGTGAAGCTCACCGCTGCCGAGACCGCTCAGGACCAGCAGCTTGGCCGCGGGGTTTTCCGGACACTCGCCCGCGCAAGCTCCTCCCGCCACTCGATCGGCATAGTAGTAGCCGCCGACACTATGAAAGCCGACGAACACCCGATCATCACCGACCGAAGCGGAGCTTACCTGCAGCGTGTCCGGCACCTTCCAGCTGCCTTCGACCACGGGACGTCCACTTCCGATGTGGACCTGTTTCAGCGTGTGCTCGAGCGTGGTGCAGCGTCCGAGCACATCGCCCGGAGTGCTCGAGAAGCCGTAGCTACCTTCCGATTCCCAGCTCGCCCGGCCGCCGCTCACCTCGTAACACTGTTGAAGAGTGACGCCCTCGCGCACGCTCTTCTTGTAGTCCACCGTGACTGCGCGGTTGCTCTCGGCATCCCAGGCGAGCAGCGATCCCGGTACGTTGATCGCGGTCGTCCGGCGCGGCGCGCGCGGCTTCGAGACGTCGATGCGGTCCAGATAGAAGCGCACCCGGCCGTCCGATGACGGCTCGTAATGACTGGTCAGCACGCCGCTGCCAGAGCGATGTAAGCCGGTATTGCCGAGGCTCGGCATCTCGAGGCTCGTCACCGCGATCTCCGCGGGGTTCGACGCATCCACGACATCGAGCCAGGCGCTGCGTGAGCTGCCCGCGCCGTAGCCTTGGTATGCGAGCCTCGAAAGCACGAAAGTGCTCCCAACTTGCACGACCTGTTCGCCCGATGGCACGACGTAGTCTCCGCCCCAGCCGTACCACCCGTAGGAAGTCGAGAACGCCAGCACCTCGTTGGCTTCGAGCCGGGGCGAGCTGGGATCGCTCAAGTCGATGACGGCGAGACCGGTGCTGAAGCGCGTGGTGTAGCTCGCGTCATAGGAGTAGTCGTCGTAGAAGACGTACGCACGCTGTCCGTGTCCGAACACACGGGCCTGGGTCATGTGATGGCCGCACAGCGAGGCGCCGCCGCCGCGCGCGGCCAGGACGGCACTCTGCAGATCCAGCTTGCCGACTGGATCGGCCGTGTCCGGTGCGGACAGCGGCACGACGTCGAGCTGCGCCACGCCGCTCCACCAGTCGTTGCCGAGGCGGACCAAGTTGGTGCCGACGACCGCCGAGCTCTGCACGTAGCGCGCCAGCAGCACGTCATCGAGGTTCTTGGGCGCGCTGCGATCGGCGACGTCGAACGTCTGCACGCGATCGTCGGAGACGGTGAACAGTGCGGAGCGATGCAGAAACGCACGGCGCGCCTGGCCGTACGAGGGCACCGCCGCACGCAGCACCAGATCGTCGCGCGTGAAATCGACGAGCTGCACGCCGCTGTGATAGTCGCCGCAGAAGCCCTCTCCGGCCCCGCGGCTCGTGCTACCGCTGTACGGGACGAGGATCAGCCCTTGCGTATCGAGCACCTGGAAGGCCTTGTGGACGCGGTCCTGGTCCTCGGGAAGCGCCGCCCAGTCTCCACCGAAGTTGACGCGATCGATGAGGCGCGGCGCGGCCAGATCGGACACGTCGAAGATGCTGACGTGCAGCGCCCCGGCGGGGTTTTGCTGATCGAAGCCGAGGCCGAGCAAGCGGTCGCCGCGCGGCTCCATGTGATACACGAAGCCGGGCATCTCGAGCTCCCCCACCTGCCGCGGTTGCGCGGGGTCGGAGAGATCGATGGTGAACAGCGGATCGGTCCGCTGAAACGTGATGGCGTACGCGCGCGGACCGTCGAAGCGCACGCTCTGGAGCTGCTCCGGACGCGGTAACCGCAGCTCCGCACGCCCGAGCGGCTGCAGGCTCTGCGACGACTCGACGCGGAACGTCTGCACGGACGGCGACGCGTTCGACATCCACTGCCAGGGTTGGCTGAGGACGCGCAGCACGCCTTCGTGCTCATCCATCTGCCAGCGGCTCTGGATCTGCCCATCGACTCGCACGTTCGCGCCGAGCACCATGTCGCCGGCGGGGTCGGAAATATCGACGACCTGCACGACCGAGCTGGCGTCGTTCTCCGAAGCGTACTCCGGGCCCGCGACGTAGATGCGCGAGGTCGTCACGCTGATACTGCGCTGCCCACCGCCCCACTGCGACGGCGTGTTGTCGAAGCTCAGGGCTTCGACTTTGCGGACCGCCCGGGGGTCCCTCACGTCCAGGCTGAGCACACGCGTGAGCGCGCTGCTCGCGCATTCATAGCAGTAGCCATTCTCGTAGCTGACCAGGTAGAGCACGTCCCCGACGATGCGCGAGTCGGAGATCTGGCCCGGCACCCTGAAGGATCCGATCTGTTTGATGCGCGACGGATCCGCGGTGTCGAGCGCCAGCAGGTAGCTGGTTTGCACCCACTGCCAGACCGCCCCGACCTTTTCGTGGCTGCCCCAGTCGCTGTAAAGCGCCAGCACGACGTTGCCGCGCACATACAGCTCGAACGGCGTAAATTCCGTGCGATAGCGCCCCAGCATTTTCAAGTTGGCCGGCTGCGACGCATCGATCACGCTCAAGCCGCCGTAACGGCTGAGCGCGTACAAGCGGTCGCCGGCGAGCTGCACGATGTCCGCTTCGACGATCGCGCGCGACGGGTCGCCGCTGCCGTCGGCCTCGGGCGCTAGTAATCCGGTTCCCCCCGCTCCCCCTCCGCCGCCTGCCCCAGAGTTCACGGGCCCGCGCTCACCCCCTGCCGGGGTCGGACTATCGGACTCGAAGAAGTCGCCGTTCGAACCGCCACCCGAACCGTCGGTGGAACATGCTTGAAGTCCCACGCCGGCGACCAACGCCACGACCGCCAGTACACGAAGCAAGAAAGGTTGGAGCATCACGAGCCCTCCCGAATGGACTGCCAAGCTTACCTGAGCAACACACATGCCGCGCTCGACGCGGAAAAAGCCCGGCAAACCAGGCCTCCTGCGCCGCGGCGTTGTGCCAAGCCATGGCACAGGCGTCAGCCCGAGGTCGCAGCGCAGGGCGGGGCGGCAGCGGTGGCCGACCCGGGTGAAACATGTTCTAATGCGGCAAAAGCGAGCGAAGATCGGCAGACCATGCGTATCGGGGTGATCGGCGGAACAGGTAAGGAAGGACGCGGACTTGCCGCGCGTTGGGCGGCCGCCGGCCACGACATCGTCCTCGGCTCCCGGGACGCCGCCCGCGCGGCCACGGTCGCGGCCACGCTCGACCCCCCCGGCCTGCGAATCCAGGGCAGGAGCAACGCCGCCGCCTGCGAGCACGGGGAGGTGGTGGTGCTGTGTGTGCCTTACTCGGCACACGCCGAAACGCTCCAGGGTCTGCGCGCCGAGCTCTGCGGGCGCATCCTGGTGGACATCACGGTTCCGCTGCGGCCACCCAAGGTCCGGGAGGTCCACCTGCCACCGGGACGCGCCGCGGCGCTCGAGGCGAGCGCGCTTCTGGACGAAACCACGCGCGTCGTGGGCGCGCTCCACCACGTCAGCTCGCTGCATCTGGGCGATCCCACGCACGCGATCGACTGCGACGTGCTGGTGTGCGCGGATGACGCGGAGGCGCGTGCCACCGTGATCGGGCTCGTGGAGTCGCTCGGTACGCGGGCGCTCGACGCCGGACCGCTCGCCAACGCCGTGGCGCTCGAGGCCCTCACGCCGGTGCTGCTCCACCTGAACAAAGTGTACGGCAGCTCGGGCGCGGGCATCCGCTTCACGAGCCTCGGCCGTCGATGACAGCGCCGAGCATCGCCTGCGCGGAGCAGCTGACCTTCACGGCCTTGCGAGCGCTGCCGCTCATCGAAGCCGGAGATGACCTGGCGGCGGCGATTGGCGCTGGCTTGCAACGGACAGCGCTGGCGCTCTGCCCGGGTGACGTCCTGGTGGTCGCTTCCAAGCTGGTTTCGCGAGCGGAAGGGCGCTTCGTCGATCTCGGCGCGCTGCGCGTCTCGAGCCGAGCCCGCGCCGTTGCCCGACGCGCGGAGCTCGATCCGCGCGTCGTCGAGCTGGTGCTCGCCGAGAGCGTGGAGATCTCTCGCCTCGCCCGCGGTGTGCTGATCACTCGCAATCGGCACGGCGTCGTGTGCGCCAACGCCGGCATCGATCTCTCGAATGCTCGGCCCGGCGGGGCGCCCGCCGAGAGCGGCCCCTGGGCCCTCGGTTTGCCCGAAGCGCCGGACGACTCGGCCGAGCGCTTGCGTCAGGCGCTCGCTCACGCGCACGGTGTGTCCGCGGGAGTGATCATCAGCGACTCGGTGGGCCGGCCGTTCCGGCTCGGTAGCGTCGGGATCGCGCTCGGACTCGCGGGGCTGCCTGCGCTCTGGGACCAACGCGGTACCGCGGACCTGTTCGGCATGCGCCTGGAGCACACGGTGACGGCCCTCGCGGATCAGATCGCGACCGCGGCCGAGCTCGTGGCCGGCCAGGCCGCCGAAGCGCGCGGCGTCGTGCACGTCCGTGGCCTGCGTTTTCCGAGCGAGAGCCACCGCGCCAGCGAGCTCGTGCGGCCCGCCGATCTCGATCTGTACGCTGCGCTCCCGCACGATGGAGGCACCCATGAACGCTCGTAGCGCCCCACGCCGCGTGGTGGCGCTCTCCGGTGGAGTGGGCGGCGCGCGCTTCGCGTACGGTTTGTCGCGCGCGCTCGAGCCCGGCGCGCTCACCGTGATCGTGAACACGGGCGACGACTTCACGCACTGGGGCCTGCCGATCTGCCCGGACCTCGACACCGTGATGTACACGCTCGCCGAGCTCTCCGACGACGAGCGCGGCTGGGGCCTGAAGGACGAGACGTTTCACGCGCTCGAAGGCGTGCGTCGCTACGGAGGCGAAGCTTGGTTCATGCTAGGCGACCGGGACCTGGCCACGCATCTGCAGCGCGCCCAGGCGCTCGCCGCCGGCGACAGCCTGACGCAGGTGACCGACACGCTCTGTCGCGCGCTGGGCGTGCCGGCGCGCGTGTTACCCATGGCGGATGAACCGTGTCGCACGATGATCGATACGGAACGCGACGGCACGCTGCCCTTTCAGCAGTGGTTCGTGGGGCGCCGCGCAGAGCCCAAGGTGCAGAAGGTGTGGCTCGACGGCGATCCGCCGGCGAGCGCCGCTGTCGTGCAAGCCCTCGCCGGCGCAGACCTCGTGATCATCGGACCCTCGAATCCCTACGTGTCCATCGATCCGATCCTGTCCCGTCCCGGTGTGCGCGACGCCCTGCGCGGCCCTGTGGTCGTCGCGGTCAGCCCGATCGTCGGCGGTCGCGCGGTCAAAGGTCCGCTCGCTGAGATGATCCCCGCGCTCGGCGGCGAGCCCGCGTCGGCCGCGGCGATCGCCCGCCACTACGGCTCGCTGCTCGCCGGCATCGTCGTGGAGCACGGGGACGAGCCGCCGATCCGCGGCGTTTCCGTGCTCGCCTGCGACAGCATCATGAAAAACCGCGAAGACCGCGTGCGCCTCGCACGCGACTGTCTCGCGTTCGCGGACGGCCTCCTGGCGCGTCGCGCGAACAGCTGACCATTCATCGCATCTCGTCCCTGTTTTGGGGCGATGACTACGGCGGGACGTTTGGCGGCACCAACAGGGCTAACGCGGGTCGCAGCAGAGATTGCCCTCGCCAAAATTAGGCAGAGGGTCTCCACGGTCGATGGTCCCCCCGCATGCATACGGCTGCACGCCGACAGCGGCTCGAGTTTGGCCCGCGCTGGAGCTCTGTCTGCTCCAGGACCGATAAACGCTTGCGGCCGGCCGGATCCTGCCTGTCGCAGCGGCAAAGGCCGAGTGACCGCCGACGGGGTCGATGCGGGCGGGGACATCCGGCCGCGGGAACCAGCGCGCGATCAGCTGCTCGATGGCGTACCCGGACAGACCTCGTGCTTCACCGAGCACCGCGTCGGCGTTGTGCTGTGTCGGATACGGCTCGAGCAAGAACAACCCTGATGCGTCCGTGACGCCAGGAGCATCTGCGAGCCCGCGCTACACGGTCGGAGCCGCCGATTCGAAGTCTCGAGCTCGAGATCCACGGTCAAACAATGTCCACGTCGGATCACCGACCGTCGAATTGACTCGCCAGGTTTTCGCGCGAGGGTGCGACGAAGGTCGCGGCTCTGGCGGAGAACCCCCTGCGCAGCGACGCTGTCGCGTGCCCGCAGCGTTTCACGCTTCAGAATTGGAGAAAACTCGTTCGGTGCGCCGAAAACGTGTCCTGGCGCGTTCTCGGGGCACGAAAATCAGGGTTGTAGGATGCGCCCATGCCAACCCTTCCTGAATTCGAAACCATCGCCGACGACGAGCTCCTCGCGAACGTGCGCAAGCTGGTCGCACGAGCCAATACGGCGCTCGCCGACCTGCTCGCGCATCTGGCGGAGGTGGAGGCTCGCGGAATCCATCGCCAGCGCGCCTGCGCGTCTCTCTACACGTACTGCGTCTACGAGCTGCGCATGAGTGAAGATGAGGCCTACCGGCGAGCGAAGGCGGCGCGTCTCGTGCGGCAGTACCCCGAGCTGTTCGAGCGGATCGCGACCGGCGAGCTTCACTTGACCGGCCTCTTGCTGCTCGGTCCGCATCTCGATTGCGAGCGGCGCCGGGAAATCCTCGATTGTGCGCGCTTTCGCAGCAAGCGCGAGATTCAGGAGCTCGTGGCACGGCTGGATCCGAAGCCGGAAGTGCCGGCACTGGTCGAGCCCATTGGTCCGGCTCCGGCGGGTGCCGCAACACATGCTCGCTTCGCGGCGGCGCACGCTGGACCCGTTCGCTCGTTGCCCGTAGGGGAGCGGCCCGCGGACTGGATTGACGACGAAGGCGCCGGAGCGGACAGCGCGTGCCCGGCATTTCCCGATGAATCCGATCAGGGGGCGGCGAAGTCGTCACTCCTGCTTTCACCCGTGCGGTTCAAGGTCCAGTTCACCGCCAGCCAGGAGTACGTCGACTCCATGAACGAAGCGCTGGACCTGCTGAGTCACGAGATGTCCGCGCGGGACATTGCGGAGCTCCACGCGCGCGCGATGCAGACGCTGGTCGCCGAGCTGCGAAAGCAGAAACGCGCGGAGACGGACTCCCCACGCCCGTCCAACCCGCGCCGGCGCGTCACGAACGGCGCAACCCGCAATCGCCACGTCCCCGCCGTGGTGCGCCGCCAGGTGTGGACGCGGGACGAAGCGCGCTGCCGCTACGCCGATGACGACGGGCGGCGCTGCTCCGAGACGGGAAGGCTCGAGCTCCACCATCGCGTGCCGTACGCGAACGGCGGCCCGCACGACGCAGAAAACCTCGAGCTGCGCTGCCGTGCGCACAACGATTTGGCGGCCGAGCAAGACTTTGGGCGAGATCACATGGCGAAGATGAGAGGCGAGCTGGCGGGTGAACGAAGCGCGCCGCGCTGGCGCGTGTCTTCGCGTGGTTCGGGCCGGTTCAAAACGAGCACTACGGAGTCGCCGCCGCTCGAGTGAACACAGGCGCCAGCGCGAACCGATAGGTGACGATCGGCGTGCGCTCACGCGAGTGAGCCGCGGAGGGCTGACGTCTCGGCAGCCGCGGGGAAACGAACCCCGTCAGGTGGATAGTTCCACTACGCAGCTCGTCGAGCACGCATGGCAGCTGTTTGACCAGTTGTGCCACCCGCACGCGCTTCGACGCTTCGTCCTCGGCGTAGCCGAGACGCTCGATGCAAAAGCTGCGAAGCGAAGCGCACGCTTGCTCGAGGTACAAGCGCCGGCGATCGATCGACGAGCTTGGCGGCTACACCGGAAAATCGGACTGCGACGTTTTTCTACCCCGACGATGCTGCAGGCGAACGGCACCTCGTACACGACCGCGATTGCGCACTCGAGCCGTGCTGGAAGGCGAGATGGCCACCGTGCCGCCGTTCATGGCTCAGGCTGTGCCAGATGGGGCCGCGCGACCGCGCTATGCGCGCAGTTCAGGTCGGCACGTTGTTTGCTGGTCGTGGCTGGATGAGGAAACGTGCGGGCACCGTGCTCATCTCCCTGGCGCTGACTGCAGCCTGCGGCACCGACGAGCACCTGGCGGCCGCGAACGGAGGGGTGGCAGGCTGTGCGCACACCGGCAGTGAGGCCGGCCGCGGCAACGAGGAGCGCGATGCATCGGTTTCCGACGCGCCAACAGACGTCCACGAGGCGGGTCCTGCGGATGCGTCGTCCGAAGGGCGCGCCTGCTTCCCTGAATATATCAGCGAGCCGGAGTGCGGCTCCCCCGGTAGCGTGCTGGTGTCAGTGGAGAATAGGGACATCCCTACTTCGCGGCAGCCGTCGGTCCGGGAAGCGGAGATTCGCCGCGGCGAAGGCGGCGTCGTCGCTGTGCTCACGGCACGGGCTACCGGCCTGTGCGATCCCCAGGCCGACCAGTGCGCCAACGGCCAACGAACCCTGATGGTGGGGCCGATCGAGCTCACGCCCGAAGACCTGCGAATTCTGAACGCATTGTTGGTCGCATTCTCTGACGAGCGATGCTCGCCGTCCCCAATGAATCCAAACTGCGACCACTTTTATCCCACGCGATTGTGGGCGAATGGCACCGCGTACACCAATGACAGATGCCGGCTACGACCTTGCTGGACGGACGACATGGCCGCTGTCATCGACTTCATCGACGTCGTCGTCGCGCGGGAGTTTTAGCGCACAGGGTTCGATCAGAACGCGGCGCTCACGCTAGTTGCCAAGCCATTGTCGCTCTACGTCTCAGGACGAGCGGACCGTGCGAAAGGCGTGGCGCTTGTCGCGCACGAGCTCGGCGTAGCTGCCGAACCGGCCATTGTCGTGGGCCAGCGCGTCGAGCGGGCCCTCGACGTCGGTTTCACTCGACGCGTCGTGCACGCGCAGCAGCCGGTACAACGTGTCGCGCTGCGCCGGCACGCGCCCGACCTCACGCGCCAGCCGCCGTAGCTCGCGCGGAGGGAGCCATTGTCCGTGCGGCGCGCCGGCAGCCGTCGAGATACTCTCGTTCATGAGCGTGCCCCCGAGGTCGTTCGCGCCGCACGCGAGCAAGCGCTGCGCCCGCAGCGGGCCCTCCTTGACCCACGACGCCTGAATGTTTTTGAAGCTCGCGCCCAGGAACACGCGCGCGATCGCGAACAAACGCACCACGTCATCCGGCGTGGGACCGGGCCGGACGCCGCGGATCAGCTGTTTGGCGTAGAGCGGCGCCTCGCTGTGCACGAAGGACAGCGGCACGAACTCCGTGAATCCGCCCGTGTTTCGCTGGATCGTACGCAGCACGTCGAGGTGACGCACCAGCTCGCCGTGCGTCTCGATGTGACCGAACATCACGGTGGACGTGGTGGGGACGCCGAGCTCGTGTGCCGTGCCAATCACGTGCACCCACTCCGCGGTCGAAATGCGCCCACCGGCGAGCCGCTTGCGCAGCGAATCGTCCAGAATTTCGGCCGATGTGCCCGGTATCGAGCCGAGCCCTACGTCCTTGAGCGCCGCGATGTGCTCGCGAATGCTCATGCCCGAGAGCCCGGCGCCGTACTTGATCTCCTCTGGTGAGAAGGCGTGCACGTGCAGGGACGGCAGCGCGCGCTTCAGCTCGCGGCACAAGTCGACGTAGATGCTTCCGTTCACGCCCGGCGGCAGCCCCGCCTGGATGCACACCTCCGTCGCACCCAGAGCCTGCGCTTCCGCGGCGCGCCGGACGATCTCCTCGGTGCTCAGGAAATAGCCCTGCTCGGAGCGATGCGTGCGCGAGAACGCACAGAACTTGCACGCTTTCACGCACACGTTCGTGAAGTTCACGTTGCGGTTGACGACGTACGTCACGGTGTCGCCCACGTGGCGCTGCCGGAGCGCGTCCGCCGCTGTCACCAGCGCGCTCAGATCCGAGCCTTCCACGCTGCACAGCAGCTCGGCCTCTTGCCAGCTGATCTCGCGATCCTCGAGCGCGCACTCGAGCACTCGCCGAGTGTCGCCGCTCGCGTCTCCGAGAGCGTGGGCGAGCTCGGGGCTCACGGGACGCTCGTTCCCGCGTGGGGGCCGAGCGCGGGATGCACCGCGCTCGACTGCATGGCGGCTTGTCGCCGCAGGACGTGCTCGCGCAACCCGGCCTCGAGAAAACCCGGCTTCACGAGGAATGCGTCGTAGATCGGCAGCCGGGGCCCGAGCTCGAAGCCCGCCGCGCCAACGAGTGAGCGGAGGGCGCTCACGATTGGCCAGGGTCGATCCGGATTGATATAGTCGGGTGTCAATGGAGAGATCCCGCCGAAGTCGTTGATGCCGGCGTCCAGCAGAAGCTGCGTGCGCGCAGGGTTCAAGTTCGGAGGTGCCTGGACCGAGATTTCGGGGGGCAGCACGAGCCGCGCGAGCGCCACGGCGTGTGCCATTTCCTCGTCCCCGGCCTCGCCCGCGCTCACCATCGGCGTGCCCGCGTGCGGCGTGAAATTCTGGACGATCACCTCCTGCACGTGACCATGACGCTCGTGCGCCTCACGAATCGCGAGCAGCGCCTCGATGCGTTCCCGCCTCGTCTCGCCGATACCCACGAGGATGCCCGTCGTAAACGGGATCTGGAGCTCGCCCGCGGCGTGCAGCATCTCGAGCCGGCGCTCGGGCTTCTTGTCCGGAGCACGCGCGTGGGGCATGCCCTTGCCGCAGAGCCGCTGGCTGACGTTCTCGAGCATGAGCCCGAGGCTCACGTTCACGGCCTTCAGCCGCTGCATGGCGTCAGCCGAAAGGATGCCGGCATTGGTATGCGGCAGCAGGTCGAGCTCCAGCGCACGGCGGCCGGCCCACTCGAGGTAAGCGACGGTGCTCCCGTATCCAAGCTCCGCGAGCGTGTCTCGGTACGTGGGGAAGGCGGTTTCCGGCGTGTCTCCCAGGCAGAGCAACGCTTCCACACACGCCTGACTCTGGGCGCGCCGGAGCGATTCTTCGATCTGCCCCGGCGTCATCGTCCACGCGCCGGGCTCGGACGGAGAACGGCGAAATGCGCAATAGTCGCAGCGGTTTCGGCACAGGTTCGTGACCGGCACGAAGACCTTGGGCGAGTACGTCAGGCGCCGGCCCCAGGCGGCGTCGCGAACGGCCGCGGCGCGCCAGCACAACTCCCGTACTTCGGCGGCCGTGGCGTTCGCGTACCAGAGCGCCTCGTCAGGCGCCAGCGACGCTGATTCGTGCGCTGGGCTCGCGTCCACGAAAGCCCCGCCGCTGGTCAATGCGTGACCGACTCCTGCTCTCGTTCACGCGGAGGCGTGGCTGGCGGCGCGGAATAGAACTGGCGGCACCATTTTCGGAACATGCCGATCGGCCCGTCGCCGTCGCAGAGCACCGGCAGCTCCCACTGGATTTTGTTCTCCCAGATCGGGATGTCCTGCTCGAGCTGGCGCGAGACTTCCTTGATGAACGCTGCGCCCACGCCGCGCGTGATGTCCGCCCCGCCCACCTTCTTGACGCTGAAGTTGAAGCGCACGTCCACGTTCTCGCCGTCGATGGGCGTGACCGAGCTGACGAGCAACGTCTCGACCACACCCTTGAAGCGCACGATGCTGAAGCCGAAGCCGTAAGAAAGGCTCTCCACCGAGCCATCCACGTGGCCGCGCGAGGTCTCCATGCCCGTCGGGGAAAATACACGGAGCAGGTGATCTTTCACCTCGGCCTGGCTCGCCGGCATGTTCGAAGTGCCGTGCAAATAGTGGAAGTGCGCCGAGTCGACGGCGTTCTCTGCCATCTCCTGGTTGCGCGTGCGGATCTGCCAGCGCCGGCGTTCGTACTCCGTCCACTCCGCGTGCTGGTACTCCGGTACCTCGGGCAGCTGCCACGGCGGCGCGTCGCCGCCCGTGTGGTGCCAGGCCATGATCAAGCCCGCGAACTCGTGCACGTGCCACGCGCGCATCTTGGATTTCGGCGGGATCTTCTTGGCGTACGGAACCTCGGTGCAGTTCCCCGCGCCATCGAACTTCCAGGCGTGAAACGGACAGCGGATGCACGACCCTTCGACCTTGCCTCCGTGACCAAGGTGAGCGCCGAGGTGCGGACAGAACGCGTCCAGCAGCTTGGCTTGTCCATCTTCGGTTCGAAACAGCACCAGGTCGCGATCGAAGTACTTGAGCGGCAACACTTTGCCGGGCTCGAGCTCATCCGAATAAGCAACCTGGAACCATCCATCCGGAATCGGCGGTATGACGAATCGGCTGCGCATTTCTCGAGTAGAACACGTTTCACTCGACTCGTCCAGGCACGCTCAGAGCTTGAAGATGCGGAGCGCGTTTTCGCGCAGGAACTTGGGCCACACTTCGGCGCGGAACGGGACGTCGGGCAATTCGCGGAAGATGCGTTCCAGCGACAGGCCCATCGGGAAGTAGCCGGCGTAGAGGATCTTGTCGGCGCCGCGTGTGTTTGCGTAGTCGATGATCGCCTTGGGGTAGTGCTTCGGCGCAAACGCGCTCGTCATGTACGAGAGGTTCGGGTACTTGAGCATCAGCTTGACGGCGAGGTCAGTCCACGGTTCGGCGCCGTGGCGCATCACGAACTTGAGCTCGGGAAAAAACCAGCACACCTCGTCGATCAGCTCGACCTTTTGCGGAGCCATCGGCAAGCGCGGCCCGGGCACGCCCACGCAGCACGCGAACGGCAAATCCAGCTCCACGCACTTGGCGTAGATCGGGTACCACTTCTTGTCGTCGATCGGCACCTGCGGGCACAGGCCGCTCGGAAACGCGGTGACGGCCTTGATGCCGAACTCGCGCTGCATGCGCTCGATTTTTCGGACTTCGTCCATGCCGCCGTTCGGATTGGCGTGGTACGAGCAGAAGAAGCGCTCGGGAAAGCGCTTCAGCGCGCTGACCGCCACTTCGTTGCCGTCGTCCACGCCGAACATGGCGCGTTCGATGCCGTACTTATCCATCTCGGCGACGGTGTAGGCGATGTAGTCGTCCTGCTTGCCCGCCTGCGGGATGTTCTTGAACATGTACTGAGCCGGCATCTCGAACTGCTGCCGGCTCTCCGCGTCCAGAAATAGCGGCTTCATGAACTCGTACCAGCCGCTGTTGTCCTCCCCCGGAATGTTCAGCATCAAGTCGATGACGCCGATGCCGGAGGGCATGCTCATGACATGGCTCCGCCGTCGATGCGCAGATCGGCCCCGTTCATGTAGGCCGCCTCGTCGGAAGCGGTGAACGCGACGGCCGCGGCGATCTGCTCCGGTCCCACGAACTCCACGAACGGAATGGCGCCTCTCAGGAGCTCGATGTCAGCGCCATTGGGCACTCGAAAGTTCTGATGCAGCCCGGTTTTGATGCCGCCCGGACAGATCGCGTTCACGCGCAGACCCTGCTTGACGTACTCGACGGAGAGCGCCCGCGTCATCGACAGGATGCCGCCCTTGGACGCCGCGTAAGCCGCCATCCACGGATGTGAGCCGAGCGCCGCCGTGGATGACATGTTCACGATGTTCCCGCGGGTCTTCAAGAGGTGCGGGATCGCCGCGCGGCACATCAGAAAAGTTCCGGTCAGATTGATCGCGAGCACGCGCTGCCAATCTTCGAGCTTCAGCTCGTGCGTGTGATCGGAGCGCAAGATGCCCGCGATGTTGCAGAGCACGTTCAGCTTGCCGAAGCGCTTGACCGCCGCGGCGACTACGCTCTCCACCGCGCTCTCACTGGACACGTCGCACGCCCATGCGAGCGCGCTGTGACCCGAGTCTGCGATGGCGCGTGCCGTCTGCTCTGCGGCCGCCTGGTCGATATCGACGCACGCCACGCTGGCGCCCTCCTCGGCGAGGCGCACCGCGGTGGCTTGGCCAATGCCTGAAGCGGCGCCCGTAACGAGCACGACTTTATCGGTGAAACGCAAGATGGCTCCGTTATTCTGCCGCGCTGGCGATGCTTTGCCCGGCGGCTTTCGTGGCGACGCCCACGGCGTGCTGCGCCGCGAGGTATCCGAACGTCATGGCAGGACCAATCGTGCCGCCGGCTCCCGGGTAACTATTGCCCATGACCGACGCGGAACAGTTGCCGGTGGCGTACAAACCGGGGATGGCTCGTCCCTGTTCGGTCAGCACGCGGCCGAGCTCATCGGTGACCAGCCCGCCTTTCGTGCCGAGGTCCCCGGGGTACACCTCGATCGCGTAGAAGGGCGCCGCCTGGATGGGCGCGAGGCACGAGTTCGGCGAAATCTTCGCGTCGCTGTAGTAGCGATCGTACAGGCTTTCTCCGCGACCAAAGTCCGTGTCGCGCCCGCTCTTCGCGAGCTCGTTGAAGCGCTGCACGGTTTGCTCGAGCCCGCGGGCGTCCACGCCGATTTTCTCGGCGAGCCCGCTCAGGCTGCTGGCCTTCTTGAGGAAGCCCGACTTTTTCAAGCGGCCGCCGATGGCGCTATCCGGTTGCAGCTTGGACGGCCCGAGCGGCCCGACCGGATAGCTCTTGCGATAGCGCGCGTCGAACACCAGGTACGCCGGGATGCTGGGATTGTCCGGACGGTTGGCGGCGTAGATGCCGTTGACCACGTCGATATAGGGCGCGGCTTCGTTCGTGAAACGCTGGCCGGCGCGGTTCACGAGGATCGAGCCGGGCATCGATTTTTCGACGACGAGCAGCCAGGCGAACTGAGGCGGGATCATCGTGACGGGCGTCCACCACGCGTCGTCCATGAGGTCCGTCGCTGCGCCGAGCGCTTGGCCCATGCGGATGCCGTCGCCCTGATTATTGGGATTGCCTGCGGTCCACACGTCGCTCGTGGGCTGGCGTTGATACTGCTCGCGCATGGCGAGGTTGCGTTCGAATCCGCCGCACGCGAGCAGCACCCCGCGTTCGGCGCGCACGCGCAGTGACTTGCCTCCGCGGCGCACGAGCGCGCCGACGACCCTGCCCTGCTCGACGATCAGCTCCTCGGCCGACGTGCCGAGCCACACGGGAACTTCGCGATCTAGCAGCGAGTGGCGCAGGCGTCCCACGAGGCTCGTGCCGAGAGTCAGGCGATTGTCGGCCTTGCCCTTCAGGCGCGCGCGCACGTCGAGCCAATAGCGCAGCACGATCCAGAACATGAGCACGTAAGACAAGAACGAAAACTGCACGAGCGTCTTCGCCTCGACTGCCGTCAGACCCATGCGGCCCAGCACCAGGCCTTGCGCGGAGCGCTGCAGCTCGTCGGCATGGGCGCCGAGCTTGCGCGCGCCGTACGGGCGGGGCTCGATCGTGCGCGCTCCCGGTTTCCCGCCCGGGTATTCCGGATAATAATCGGGGTACTCCGGGCAGGCGCTGAACTTCACGCGCGTGCGCTGTTCCAGATAGCGCACCATCTCCGCCGCGTGGTCCACGTACGCGACGATCCGACTCTCCAGCACACGCGGTCCTGCGACCTTCCGCATGTACGTGAGCGCCTCGTCACGGGAGTCACTGATCCCGGCGCGCGCCAGGTGATCGTTCATGGGCACCCACAGCGCGCCACCGCTCATCCCCGTCGAGCCGCCGAACTTGTCACCCTTTTCGACGACGAGGGTGCGCGCGCCGCGATCGTGCGCGACGATCGCGGCGACCATGCCGCCACCACCGCTGCCGATGACGAGGAGGTCGGTGGTGTGATCCCAATTTGCGGTCATGAATTGTTCTTGGCGACGTCTTTGGCCCAGCTGTAGTCGGGCTTGCCGGTCGTAAAACGCATGACCTTCGGCACCAGGGTCATCTGGCGCGGCAGCTTGTAGCCAGCGATGCGCTCTCGACAGTGCTGTTGCAGCTCTTCCAGCGTCAGGTGCTTGCCGGGGCGCGCCTCCACGACCGCCGCGACGCGCTGCATCCAGCGTGGATCTTCCACGCCGACCACGAGCGCATCGAAGACGTCCGGGTGACTCTTGAGCGCCTCTTCGACTTCTTCAGGGAAGACTTTCTCGCCACCCGTGTTGATGCAGTGCGAGCCACGGCCGTACACGGTGATGCGCCCGTCCGTCTCCACCGTCGCGAAATCGCCGGGCAACACCCAGCGCTTGCCGTTGATGGTGACGAAGCGCTCCGCAGTTTTTTCGTTGTCCTTGTAGTAGCCGAGCGGCACGCGTCCGCCGCGCGCGAGCCAGCCGATCTTACCGGACCCCGGCTCGATCGGACGGCGCTCATCGTCGAACACGGCGTTCGTCTCGGAGTCCATGTAGAAGCTGGGCCGGCCTTCCACGCCGATTTCCGCGCCGGGCAGCGCAGAGCCCTGATGACCCGCTTCGGTCGACCCGAAGCTGTTGACGAGCATCACGTCCGGGAGCACCTCGCGGAGCTGCTCCTTGACCGTCGGTGACAGCACCGCGCCGGCCGACGCGATCACGAACAGGCTGCTCACGTTGTACTTCGAACGATCCGCGTTGAGCAGGTCCACCACGGGGCGAGCCATCGCATCCCCGACCAGGGTCAAAGTCGTCACTTCTTCTTCGCCGATGAGCTCGAGCACGCGCTTGGCATCGAAGCTCTTGCCGGGTTGCACGACCACCTTGCCACCGGTGAACATGCAGATCAGCGCCGTCCACTGTGCGGAGCCGTGAATGAAGGGCGCGGACGGCAACATCGTGAGCGCCATCACGCGGTCGGCTGCGACGTTTTCGGCCAGCTGTTCGGGTCGCTCGATGGGCGGGCCGCCGGGATTGCCGCCTTGCAGGCCCGCGAAGAACACGTCCTCGTGGCGCCACATCACGCCCTTCGGCATGCCCGTCGTGCCACCCGTGTAAATGATGTAGCGATCGTCCCCGCTGCGCGGGTCGAAGTCGCGCGCCGGGCTGCTCTTCCCGAGTAGCGTTTCGTAGTCGAAGCACTCCACGTCGAACGCCGTCGGCGTCTCGGCCGTGCCATCGGCCAGGAGCACGATCGTGGACAGGTCGGGGCAGTCCGGGGCGACGCGCGCGGCGGTGGCGGCGAACTCCCGTTGCGTGATGAGCACCTTGAGATCCGCGTTCTGGCACAAGTAGCGGAGCTCGCCTTCCACGTAGCGGTAGTTGATGTTGATCGGCAGGGCGCGCAACTTGAACGCCGCGAGCATCCCTTCGGGATATTCGCTGCCGTTGTATAGATGCAGCCCGACGTGATCGCCGGGTTTGACGCCGCGCCCTTTCAAGAAATTCGCCAGACGATTGGCGCGCTCGTCGAGCTCGCGATAACTCAGACGCCTGGGACCGGCGACCAACGCTGTACGATCGGGGATGATGTCCACGAGCGATTCGAACAGGTCGGCAATGTTGAACTCCACGTCTTTGCCCTCCGCGGAACGGCTTGCCCTTTTTTTCGTGCCTGGCCGAGTCAGAAATGAAACACGTTCTACTGGCGCTGGCGAGCAAAATCGCATCCGCCGGCTGCTTTCGAATAGAACGTGTTTCAATCTGCGCCCCGGCGCGCTATTTTGCGAAGCATGAGCGAGCTCGGATTCTGGAAATTCGCAGAGCAGCAGCCGTCCGCCCTTGCGGTCGTCGAGCCGAATGGCCGGGAAGTTCTCGCAGGAGAGCTCCTGGCTTCGGCGAACCAACTCGTACACGGCCTACGCGCGCTCGGCTTGCGCAAGGGCGACGTCGTCGCCGTCGCGCTGCCGAACTGCGTCGAAATGCTCGAGGTGTTCATGGCCGCGGCCCAGGCCGGCTGGTACGTCGCCCCGCTGAACTGGCACCTGACGGCCAAAGAGATCGCGTACATCCTGCAAGACTCCGAGGCCAAAGCCTTCATCGCGTCCGAACGCTTCGGCGAGCCGTGCAGCGAGGCCGCCCAGGCCCTGGACTTCCCGAAGAACGCACGCTTCTGCGTCGGCCCCATCACAGGCTTTGCGCCGCTCGCTGAGCTCAAGCAGGGGCAGCCGACCACGACACCGGAAGCGCGCAGCGCGGGCGGGCCGATGACCTACACATCCGGCACGACGGGCAAGCCGAAAGGCGTGCGCCGCGCCATGGGCGACGTCGCACCCGAGCTGGTCGCCGGCTCGCAGGCGATGTTCCTGTCGCTGTTCGGCATCATGCCCGGCAGCTCCGGCGTGCACCTGGTGGTCGCGCCGATGTACCACACCGCCGTGCTCAACTTCGCGACCAACCACCTGCACCTCGGCCACACGGTCGTGCTCATGGACAAGTGGACGCCCGAGGGAACGCTCGAGCGCATCCAGAAGTACGGAGTGACGAACACGCACATGGTGCCCACCATGTTCACGCGGCTACTCAAGTTGCCTGAAGACGTGAGAAAAGCCGCCGACGTCTCGTCGCTCCGCCACGTGATTCACGGCGCTGCGCCCTGCCCCTCCGACGTGAAGCGCAAAATGCTCGAGTGGTGGGGGCCGTGCATTTACGAGTACTACGCGGCCTCCGAAGGCGGCGGAACCCTGGCCACACCGGAGCAATGGCTGAAAAAGCCCGGTACGGTCGGTCCGCCCTGGCCCATCTCCACGATTCGCATTCTGGACGACGCGCGCCAGCCGCTTCCACCCGGACAAGTCGGTACGGTGTGGATCCGCATGGGTGAGTACAAATTCGAGTACCACAAGGACAAAGCCAAGACGGAGAACGCCTGGAGCGAGGGCTTCTTCACCGTTGGCGACGCCGGCTACCTGGACGAGGACGGCTACTTGTTCCTGTGCGACCGCAAGGCCGACATGATCATCGCCGGCGGCGTGAACATCTATCCCGCCGAAATCGAGGCCGTGTTCGCGATGCACCCCAAAGTCGCAGACGTCGCCGTCTTCGGTATCCCCAACGAAGATTGGGGCGAGGAAGTCAAAGCCGTCGTGCAAGCCGCGCCCGGCGCCGCGCCCGGCAGCGCCCTGGAGCAAGAGCTGCGCGATTTTGCCGCGAGCGAGCTCGCCAAGTTCAAAATCCCGCGCACCATCGATTTCATCGAGGAGATGCCGCGCGATCCGAACGGGAAGCTGTACAAGCGGAGGCTCCGGGATCCTTATTGGGAGGGCCGCGAGAAAGCCATTTGATGCCGCGCGACTGGCGTAAGCTCGATTCGTGAACGCCGAACGTTATTTCACGGCACCCATGCGACGAGCTCGACTTCTCGAGACGGGTTGGGAGCGCGAGCTCGCGGTTGAAGCGTGCGAGGTGCCCGAAGCGAAGGGCAACTGGGTGCTCGTGCAAGTGGAAGCCTGCGGCGTCTGCTACCGCGACTTGATAGACCGCGCCGGACGCTTCCGTTTCATCCAGCTCCCCATCACCCCAGGCCACGAGGCGGTGGGCCGCGTGATCGCCGTCGGTAGCCAGGTCACGGAGTGGCGGCCGGGCGATCGGGTCGCCACCTTGCATCGCGATTTTTGCGGCGTGTGCCCGGCTTGCAACGCCGGTGAGACCTCGCTCTGCACGGGCGCCGCGGCCGTGTTCGGACTGCTCATCGACGGCGGCTACGCGACGCACCTCGTCGCGCCGGAACGCGCGCTCTACGCCGTATCGCCACACCTGCCGGCCGCCGAGGCTGCCATCCTGCACTGCACCTTCGGCACGGCTTACCGCGGCCTGATGCGCGCCGGCCTGCGGGCGGGGCAGCGCGTGCTCGTGACCGGGGCGAACGGCGGGGTGGGCGCCGCGGCCATACAAGTCGTAAAGCGGCTGCGCGCGCACCCCGTCGCGGTCATTCGCAACGCCGCCCAGCGGGAGTTCGTCGAAGAGCTGGGCGCCGAGAGCGTGATCGTCGACGACGGCACCAGCTTTCACAAAGCCCTGACCGATCCGGTCGACATCGCGCTCGACTGCGTGGGTGAGCCCACCTTCAACGCCGCGCTCCGCTCGCTCGCCGTGGGTGGCCGCATCGTCGCCATCGGCAACGTCAAGGAAGCGCGCGTCCCCGTGAACCTCGGCTACCTGATCACCCGCGGCGTCACGATCCTGGGCAGCAGTGGCGCCACGCGCGCCGACATGCAGGCCGTCCTGTCGCTGTACGACAGCATCCCCTTCACCATCCCCATCCACGCGCGCCTACCGCTCGAACGCGCGGATTTCGCGCAGCGCGTCGTGCGCGAGGGCGGTTTGCGGGGCCGCGTCGTGCTCGCGCTGGAAGGCGACGAATCCGCGTAGAACGTGTTTCACTCCGGGGCGAGAAGCGCGTACACTGCCCAGCGCATGGCGGAGTACGATTACATCATCGTGGGTGCGGGTTCGGCGGGCTGCATCGTGGCGAGCCGGCTCGCGCAGCAGCAAAACGTCCAGGTCCTGCTGCTGGAGGCCGGCGCCACGGACCAGACGCGCTTCTGCACGGTACCGGGCATGATCTCGGTGGTGCACACCGTTCCTCAAGTCAAAAAGCGTTTTGACTGGGGCTACTACACCGTCCCTCAGCAGCACGCCGCCGGACGCCGCGTCCCGTTCGTGCGCGGCAAGGTGCTCGGCGGATCGAGCTCCATCAACGGCATGCTGTTCGTGCGCGGCAATCGCGCCAACTACGACGACTGGGCCAAAGAGGGCTGCACGGGCTGGAGCTTCCGTGACGTGCTCCCCGCCTTCAAACGCCTGGAGGATTGGGAGCGCGGCGAGAACGATCTGCGTGGCAGCGGAGGACCGGTCGCCGTCACCCAGCAAAAAGATCTGACGCCCGCTTCTCAGGCGTTCATCGAGGCCGTCAAGGACACGTGCAACGTGCCGCTGCTCGACGACTACAATGGCCCCTCCCAAGAGGGCGCGATGATCTTTCAGATGAGCGCCAAGGGAGGCCTCCGCTTCAGTACCTCGCACGCGTTCTTGCGCGTAGAGCCCAAAGGCAACATCGAGGTGCGCACCGGGGCCACCGTGTCGCGCGTGGTCTTCGAAGGCACGCGCGCCGTGGGCGTCGAGCTACTCAGCGGCGGCAAGCGCGAAGTCGTGCGCGCCCGCCGCGAAATCGTGCTGAGCGGCGGTGTGGTGGGATCACCGCAAATTCTGATGCTGTCCGGCGTTGGTCCCGCCGCGCATTTGCGCGAGCACGGCATTCCCGTGGTCGCCGATTCGCCGGTCGGCAAAAACCTGCACGATCATTTGTACGTGCCGCTCACGTTTCTGGCAGAAGCCGCCATTCATCGCGGCACCGCGCTGCATTTCATGGGCGGCATGCTGAAGGAGGCGCTCCGCGGCGACACCTGGTTCGGTCGCACCGTGTTCGAGTCCGGCGCGTTCGTGCGTTCGAAGCACGCGACCAACGGCGTGCCCGACTTTCAGATTCACGTGCTCCCGTGGTCCTATCCCTCGCCGAATCAGGATCGCCCCGTGCGGCACGTCGTCGACACACGCCCCGCGCTCACGGTCATGGCGACGCTCATTTATCCAAAGAGCCGCGGCGACGTGCGCCTCGCCTCGGCCGACCCGACGGCCGCGCCGCTCATCGATCCCGCCTACCTTTCGGACCCGAGAGACGCGCGCTTCCTGCTCGACGGCATCAAGCTCGTCCGCGAAATCATGCACAATCGCGAGATCGCCAAGGTCGTCACGGGCGAGCTCCACCCCGGGCCCACGACCGCCGACGACGCTGCGATGGAGCGCGAGCTCCCGAACCGAATTCATACCGTCTATCACCCCGTCGGCACCTGCCGCATGGGCACGGACGAACGCGCCGTCGTCGATCCCGAGCTGCGCGTGCGCGGCGTCGAAGGCCTGCGCGTCGCGGACGCTGCCATCATGCCGAGCGTCACCGGCGGAAATACGAACGCCCCCGCCATGATGATCGGCGAGCGCTGCGCCGAGCTGATGCTCGCCGAGTAGCCGAAACGTCGAAGGCGTGTGCGAGGCAGCGGACTTGACGCACTGACGTGGCGACTCCACGAACCAGGCGACCATGAGCGACCGCGCCACGAAAGACGACATCCTCGCTTTCGCCAAGCATTTCCCCTTCTTCAACCTGATCGGCCTCGAGCTTCTCGACTTGAAGCCGCGCTGGTCGCTCACCCGCATCACGGCACGCCCCGACCTGAACCAGCCGGCCGGCATCCTGCACGGCGGGATCATCGCGTCGCTCATCGACACCGGCATCGCGCAGGCCATGCTCCTGACGGACGAGTTCCAGAAGGTGCGAGCCGAAGCCGGCGCGCTCGTCTCCGTCGATTTGCGCGTCCGTTATCTGCGCCCAGTTTCGTCAGGCTTCATCACTTGCGAGAGCAACATCGTGCACCTCGGCCGCAAGATCGTGCACGCCTCGAGCCTCGTCAAAAACGACGCGGGCAAAGACGTCGCGCTCGGCGAATCGATCTACATGATCGTCCCGGGCAGTGATTTGCATCGGGGGTGAGACCCTGCTCAGCTCACGCCGGCGTTAACGCGAGCCGCGTCGCGCGGTACGTACGGGATGGCCTCTCGGGCCTGCAAACTTAGTTCGTGCACTGACTAGCTTTCAAACGCGAAGGGCCACCGCACCGCTCGACCGGGTGAAAAATGGTCGAGCTCGTCACCACACCGGCGGATCACTGCCCAGCGGCCCTGCCGGGATTGACCAACGCGGACGCATGCCGTCGATGGAGCCCGGACAGCGCACGCGCTGCACCTTGCCCCACGCCGTCTCGGCTTCCTCCAGACACGGCGCGACGTCGTCGGCGCTCAGCTCGGGTGCACGCGGATCGTCTTCGCCGAGGTCCATGAGCAGGCGCGCCGTCCGGGCGAGCGACAAGCGCACTTCACTGATGTCACCCGACGCCGCGCGCCGCGCCAGAGCACGGGAAACGGCGGCTGCCATCAGATATCCCGTGCCGTGATCGAGGGCCTGTGCCGGCAGGGGTACGGGGCGTTCTGCGCCCGTCACCTGGCGGCCCTTCGCGGCGATGCCCGTGCTCATCTGCACCAGGCTGTCGAAGCCGCGCCGCGCAGCCCACGGCCCAGTGAAGCCGTAGGCGTCGAGTGAGACGCTGACCAAATTCGGATTGGTCCGTGCGCGCCAGCTCTCGTCGAAGCCGAGTCGTTCGAGCGCGTCCGAGCGGTAGCCGTGTACGAGGACGTGCGCGCCTGCGACGAGACTTTGGAAGGCTGTGCGGTCTTCGTCCTTTCGCAAATCGAGAAAGGCGCGGCGCTTGCCCATGGTCGTCTCGGCGAGGAGCGCGCCGACTTCGTGAAATCCCGGCGGGTCGATGCGCAGCACGTCGGCGCCGTACGCGGCGAGGAAGCGCGTGCACACGGGGCCGGCGATCACACGCGTGAGGTCGAGCACGCGCACGCCGGACAGTGGAAGCTCCGAGGGTCGCAGCGCGAGGGGCTCGCCCCGTCGCGTTCTGACGGCAAACAGGGGCTCCTCGGCGAGAGCCTGACCTTGCGCGTGCGCGGCGAACTCTGCCGCACTGCGCATGGCGGCGGCCGCGCCTCCCTCGCCCACCACCGCAGTCTCGAGCTCATCCGCGCTCCAGGCGCGCACAGCCTGCTTCAAGATGTCGCGCTCGGGTGTCGTCCCCAGCACACGCAGCACGGCAGCGCGGTGGTGCTCGTAGTTGGTGTGCAGGCGGATGAAACCGTCGGACGTCTCGTAGTCGCCCGCGATGGGATCCCAGGCCGGCGGCAGCTCCCAACCGATAGGCTGAAGGTAGCGCTCACTGCGGAACGCGACCGCGGCGTGGCGGCGATCGATGTTCACCTCCGCGGGACGTCGATCGCACCGTGACCCGAGCACGTCGGCGACGGCCAGCGTCGCAAGCCCGACACAGGCAGTCGCCAGCGTCGCGACGGGATAAACCGAAGGCAGGCCGCCGAACGCGCCGGACAGACGCAGGCGCGCGAGCGCCTGGACGTCGCCGCCGAGGTCCGCCCACGATCGTTCGATACAGCGCTCTTCTTCCTGTTCGCTCATGCAAGAGAGCATGGCGCGCGTGACGAAGTCGTCAACGTTGATTACAGTACACGTTGATGAGACGCAACCTGCTGACCGCTGAACAGACGGCCCGACGCCTCGGGGTGAAGCTCGAAACCGTGTACGCCTACGTGAGCCGCGGCGTGCTGAGTCGCACCCTGGCGGACGACGGGCGCACGAGCCGCTTCGACAGCAAGGAAGTGGACGCGCTCGCACAGCGCGGGCGCCCACGAGCAGGAGAGAAGCGTAGTGGCGGCGTGGAGGTGACGCTGGCGACGGCCATCACCGGCATCCAGAACGATCGCCTCTTCTACCGCGGTTACGACGCGACACGGCTCGCGCGGGAGCAGCGCTTCGAAGCAGTCGCCGAGCTCTTGTGGACGGGCTCACTTCCAGACGCTGCACCGACGTGGCCCGAGCCGCGGAGCATGGGACGCAAGCTGCATGCGCCCAAGGAAGCCGGTCCGCTCGACTGGCTCCCGCTGATCACCGCGGCGCTGGCACCCGAATATCCGCTCCGTGTGGATCTCGCGCCAGAGCGCGTGTGCGAGCATGCACGCATTCTCTTGTCGGCGTTCGCTGCATTTCTGCCGCTCGTCGGCAAGGCCGCGGTGACGCGCAAGGGTCCGCTGAGCGTGGCGGCGCGCCTGTTCCCACGCTTCTCTCCGCTGCCCGCGACGAGCGCGCGCGTCGAGCTGCTCAATGCCGCGCTCGTGCTGCTCGCGGATCACGAGCTCGCGACGTCGACGCTGGCGGCGCGTGTCGCAGCGTCCACGCGCGCGGATCCGTTCGCGGTCGTGCTCGCCGGTCTGGGCGCCGTGAGCGGCCCGCTCCATGGCAGAGCCGCGGGCCGCGTGCAGCGTCTGGTAGAGGACGCCGCCGGCTCTTCGGCTGAGGCAGCCATCGCGCGTGTCGTGGCTGGCGGAGAGCGCATACCGGGATTCGGCCATCCCGTGTACCGCGGCATCGATCCACGCGCGGCGTACCTGCTCGAGGCGGTGTACCAGAGCTTGAAGCCCGCCGAGCGCGTCGTGTTCGAGCGTCTGGCTCGCGAAGGGGCGCGCACGTCCACGCGCGAGCCGAACGCCGATTTCGCGCTGGGTGGGCTCGCGTTCGCGCTCGAAATGCCCGTCGGCAGCACCGAAGCGATCTTGGCGACGGCGCGCACCGCGGGCTGGGTTGCGCACGCCATTGAAGAGTACGCCGAAGCGCCGTTACGCTTCCGTGCGAAGTCGATTTACGTCGGCGAGCCGGAGCGCTGAACGATCACTGTGCCGTGTTCGCGGTCGGCTTGGCGGATTGCGCACTGCTCTCCGTCACGGCTTTCAGCGCCGCAAGGCCGCGCTCGAAGTCTTTGCCCACCATGCTGTCCATGTCCATGAACAGGTGTGCGGCCTTGGCGACGAAGTTGAGTTGCCCATCCATGCCCCAGGTCACCTTCGTCCCCTCGGGAGCGGGGTTGAACGCGAAGGTCGCTGTGTTCGTCGCTTCGAAGGGCTTGATGAACTCGAGCTTGATGGAGATGAGCGACGGCGCTTCGCTCTTTTCGATGGTCATGCGCCCTTCTCCGACCTCGTCGTTGCCCTGCCACGCATACTGGGCGCCGGCACCGGACGCAGCGCCTGCGTGGGTGCGTTGCATGGTCGGATCGAGCTTCTCCCACGGCGACCACGCGCGCCAGGCGTGGAAGTCGTCCACGTGCGCGAACGCGGCGCTCGGAGGAGCCTGAATGGTGATGGATCGCTCCACATGGAACGTGGAGGGTCGCGTGGCGATCACGATCGCCAGCACTCCGATCAAAGCGGCCACGCCAATCAGGATTTTCTTGAGCATCGTTGGTCCGGCAGTTTGCCCCAATTCGCAGTCCCGACGTGGCAAGATCACGTAAACATCGGGAATTGTGCAAGTTGTGAACGAACGGCGCATCCTGCGTCCGTGCAGGCCAGCGCTGTTTTTTCGCCCGAGTCACGCGCGTACGAACGCGATATCCATCGTGCATGGCAACGACTCGCGTCGATTTCTATTTCGACTACCTCTCGCCGTACGCCTACCTGGGCTGGCTGCAGCTGCGCTCGCTAGGCGAAGCGCGAGGGCTCGAGCTTCGGCCCGATCCGGTCGCGCTCGGGGGCTTGCTCAAGCACTGGGGCCAGCTCGGCCCGGCGGAGATTCCACCCAAGGCGCTGTTCACGTTCAAGGACTGTGTGCGGCGCGCGCAGCGGCTCGGCTGTGCCTTCCGCGCGCCCGCGTTTCATCCATTCAATCCGCTGACGGCGCTGCGCGTTTCTTTGGAGGAGGTCGCCGGCTCGGCGCAGCTCGCGGTCGTGGACGCGCTGTGGCAGGCCAGCTGGGCAAGCGGACGAGACGTGGGCTCGGCCGAGGTCATCCGCGAGGTGCTGGACGAGATTGGCCTCGACGGCGCCCGGTTGGTCGCGCGCGCCAGTGAACCGGTAGTCAAAGAGCGACTGAAGACGAACGCGAGCCGCGCCATCGAGCTCGGTGTCTTCGGTGTGCCAACCACGTTCGTCGACGGCGAGCTGTTCTGGGGCGCCGATCAAATGGACTGGATCGCCGCTCGCCTCGACGGCAAAGATCCGCTCGATCAGGTTTCGCTTTCGGACATCGCGCCTCAGGGCACCGGCCAGCACCGTAAAAGAGCTGCCGCGACTACTCCTCAATCCTGAGCGAATCGTTGTAGCTTCGGGCCCATGAAACCCGTGCTGTTCGTGGGCAACCGCAACTACTCCTCCTGGTCGCTGCGTCCGTGGCTGGTCCTGCGCTGGGCCGGCATCGACTTCGAAACGAAGGAGGTGCAGCTCGGCGGGATCGGTTATCTCAAGCGGCAGGTCCCCGAGGTGCTCGCGGTTTCGCCGACCGGCACGGTCCCCGTGCTGCACCTTGGCGAGGAGATCATTCCCGACTCACTGGCGATCTCGGAGTGGGCTGCCGAACAGAATCCCGCGCTCTGGCCCAAAGACGGGATGGCGCGAGCTCAGGCGCGCGCGGCCGTGTGCGAGATGCACTCGTGTTTTGCGGCGCTGCGCGCTCAATTACCCTGCAACGTCCGCCGGCGTGCGCCGGCGCGCGAACTCGATCCCGACGTGCTCGCAGACGTCGAGCGCATTCAGACGATCTGGCAGGCGCTCGCGAAGCGCTTCGCCGGCAAGGGGCCGTACCTGTTCGGCGAGAGACCGACGATCGCGGACGCGTTCTTCACGCCGGTGGCGACGCGATTTCGAACGTATCAGATCAGCCTCCGCCCCGAGTGCCAGCGCTACGCGGACGCTTTGCTCGCTGACCCAGCGTTCCTCGAGTGGGAGCGCTCCGCCATCGAGGAGCCCTGGGCCATGCCGGAGTGGGACTCGCTCTGATGGCACCATCCGCCGACCCCGACGCGAGCGGGGAGCCAGGCGGCATGCCCGTTCTCGACGACGAGCAGATCCGCACCTGGAGTCGCGAGCAGAAAGACCGCTGGTGGCTGACGCACGTGTACCGCGGAGACATGCCGCAGCTCACCGTACGCGCGGCGCTCACGGGGTTCGTTATGGGCGGAGTGCTGTCCGCGACCAACCTGTACGTGGGCGCAAAGACGGGCTGGACTCTGGGCGTCGGGCTCACGTCCGTGATCCTCGCGTTCTCGATGTTCAAGGTTCTGTCGCGGCTCGGTGCGCGCGACATCACGATCCTCGAGAGCAACGCGATCCAGTCCGTGGCCACGTCCGCGGGTTACATGACCATGCCGCTCGTGTCCGGCATCGCGGCGTACATGTGGGTTCAGAACGCGCTCATGGACTGGAAAGAGCTGATGCTCTTCAACGTCGTGCTCTCGGTGCTCGGCGTGCTCGTCGCGTTTCCAATGAAGCGCCGCTTCATCAACGACGAGCAGCACCCATTTCCCGAAGGGCGCGCGTGCGGCGTCGTGCTCGACACGCTGTATCGCTCCAGCGCCGCCGTCGGCTTGTTCAAGGCGAAAGCGCTGGCGCTCTCCGCCGGCATTGCCGGCTTCATCACGTTCGTGTCCGGCGAGGCCTACATGACGTGGATCCAGGAGCGCTGGCTCGGCCTGCGTAAGTCCTGGCATTTCCCCAGCAACCTGGACGAGTGGTACTACGACCTCGCGGCCAAGGGCCTCGTGCCCATTCCGCGCATCGCCAACGTCGACATTCGGCAGCTCGGGCTCAGCCCCGCGCTCGATCTGGCGATGTTCGGCGCGGGCGGGCTGATGGGCATGCGCACGGCGGTGAGCATGTTGCTCGGCATGCTCGTCAATTTCGCGATCATCGTGCCCTGGATGATCGCATCCGGAGAGATCCTGCCCAGGTCCGGATCCGTGGCCGCTGGCGACGCGGTGTTCGGCCGCGTGCACGTCGTGAACACGTGGTCGTTGTGGTGGGGCATCAGCATCATGGTCGTGGCGTCGCTGGTCGCGCTGTTCGCGCGTCCCGAAGTCTTCGTGCAGGCCTTCCGGTCGTTGACGGGGCGAGGTTCGGCGCCGAGCGCGGACGTGCTCGGCCACATCGAGCTACCCCTCTGGGTGTCGTGGGTCGGGATTCCGCTGGTCGGCGCGGTTGGCGTGTGGATGGCGCACGCGTGGTTCGGGGTCCACTACGCGTTCGGAGCGCTCGCCATCCCGCTGATCGCCGTCCTGGCCCTGATCGCGGCGAGCAGCACCGCGCTGACCAGCATCACGCCGAGCGGCTCGCTCTCGAAGGTGCCTCAGTTTCTGTTCGGCGCGCTCGATCCCAAGCATCCTCCCACCAACTTGATGACGGGCGTCATGTGCTCCGAAGTGGCGTCCAACGCCTCGAACCTGCTGATGGACATCAAGCCGGGCTACATGCTCGGCGCCAAGCCGCGCCAGCAGGCGGTGGGGCACTTGATCGGCATCGTGGCGGGAGCTGCGGCTTCGACTCCGCTCTACTACGCGCTGTTCCTGTCGAATTACCAGCAGGGCGCGAACGTTCAAAGCGTGATGACGCCGGAGGGCGGACAGTTCAC
>DATDJP010000109.1:0-39118 GCA_036520475.1 Polyangiaceae bacterium
CGCCGAGGGGGCCGGCCGAACTTCTGAAGCGGACGGCGCACGGCATTTCGCGATCGCACGGGGCTCCGCGATGGAATGTGCCGCGGTGCTCGACGTCGTTCGCGCTTTAGGCGCTCTTGGGGAAGAGCGGTACGGGCAGGCGATCGAGCTTCTCGCTAGGGTGGTCGCCATGCTGACCAAGCTGTGCCGCTGAGCACGACCGTCGCCGTCGCCGTCAACGCTCACGCTCACGCTCGCGCTCACGAGCAGAAAGCTATACGGCCATTAAGACGCAAGCGCGCGGTCGACCATGACCTCTGCCCAGCGCAGCGCGTGGTCGAGATCGAAACAGGCGTCGAGCTCGGTTGGCTGAAGCAGGCGCTGCACGTCGCTGTCCTGTCCGAGCAGAGCGCGAAAGTCGCCCTCGCGCGCAAAGGCACGCATCGCGTTACGCTGCACGATTTCGTACGCCTTCTGGCGAGCCAGCCCTTTTTCGACGAGCGCGAGCATCACGCCCTCGCTGAAGAACAGCCCGCCGCTGTGCTCGAGGTTCTGCCGCATGCGCTCCGGGTACACGACGAGCCCTTCGACGAGGCCGGCGGCCCGCTCCAGCATGAAGCCCAGAGTCGTGGTCGCATCCGGGGCGATCATGCGCTCCACCGACGAGTGCGAAATGTCGCGTTCATGCCAGAGCGCGACGTTCTCGAGCGCCGGCACCACACTGCCCCGCACGACCCGGGCCAGCCCGCACAGGTTCTCACTGAGCACCGGGTTGCGCTTGTGCGGCATGGCGCTCGAGCCCTTCTGACCCTGCGAAAAGCGCTCCTCGACCTCGCCCACTTCCGTCCGCTGCCAGTGCCGCACGTTCGTCGCGAGCCGCTCGACGCCAGCCGCGACCAGGGCCATCGCCGAGAACACGGCCGCATGCCGATCCCGCGCGACGACCTGCGTGGCGACCGTCTCTGGTCGCAGCCCGAGCTTGGCCAGCGCGCGCTCTTCGATCTCCGGCGTCAGGTGCGCATACGTGCCGACCGCGCCCGCGATCTTGCCGACCTGGATCTCGTGTTTGGCGTGCAGGAGGTGCGTGCGCGCTCGCTTCATCTCACACAGGTGGCCGGCCAGCACGACGCCGAAGCTCACGGGCTCGGCGTGAATGCCGTGCGAGCGTCCGATCATCGGAGTCTTGACGTGCTCGCGCGCGCGCTGGCCGAGCGCGTGGATCAGGCGCTCGAGGCGCTCTTCGATCAGGCCGATGGCGCGCACGAGCAGGAGAGCAAAGCTCGTATCGAGCACATCGCTCGACGTCATGCCCCGGTGCAGCCAGCGCGCCGGCTGACCCGCTTGCTCCTCGACGTGCGTCAGAAACGCGATCACATCGTGGCGCGTGGTGCGCTCGATGCGGTCGATGGCGTCGGGATCGAGCACCAGCTTCTTTTCACGAATGCTGCCGGCGGTTCCTTGGGGCACCAGGCCGGCACTTTCCATCGCTTCACAGGCGCTCAGCTCGACCTCGAGCCAGACCGAGTAACGCGTGGCATCGGACCACAGGTCCGCGAACTCTTTCGGGGTGTACCGGCCAATCATCGTGGGCTCGCCTAGCACGGCCACGGCGCGGGCGCGGCGGTTTCGTACTAAGGTGCTACGCGCACTCCCCGCGCACGCTGCACCTCTTGCGGGACCTCCAAGGTCGCGTCGAAACGGCAGCTCATGGTGCGGTATTCGAGCGCGCCGGAAGCTCGCTCCGAATCGGCGGAGGTCCGGAATAGCCAGGCGTGCTCGAGGTCGTCGAGCAAGAGGACGGCGCGTTCACGAGCGGTCGTGCTACCCGCTTCGGCGGGGACCGGCTCCGCGTCGTAGGCGGCGACGCAGGGCGCGGACGGCGTGCCATGCAGTACAGCTGCATTCGTGAGCAGCACCCGCAGCGGCTCGGCCGCGTCATTGACCACGATGGGATGGCGCGTGCCAGGCTGGAACGGCACGACCACGCGCGGGGTATCGGCGCGCTGCACCGGCGAGCAGGCGCGGGGAGGATCCGCGGTGTCGTGCTGAATGGGCACGGGCACGGGCTCCTCCGTCACCGCACCGCTCGCGCGGAACACGAAGATGTTGCTCTGCCGGCGCGTTCCGAGCTCGTCGAAGCTGGCGAGGTGCAGGCCGGCACGACCGCCTACGTACGCGATGTCGGAGTACGTCTCGAGCCCGAACTGCGCTGCGTCGAAGAAGCTCGCCGCGTAGGCGTCGAACAGCCAACGCGAGCCGTCACGCCGCGCGCGCACCAGCGCTTTGCCGTCGCGTGCGAGGAGCAGCGGGACGTGCTCGGCGCCGACACGCACCATTTCGCTGCGAAGATTCTCACCTGGGACGCTCGGCCAGTCCACCGGCGGCAAGGTCGTGACGCTGCGTCCATCCAGGAACAACGTGGGTTGTCGCTCCGCCCGCAGGCGGTGCAGGCGCAGGTACACGCCGCCGCTCGCGATGCTGAACAGCGCCGGCTCGGCGAGCTGCGCACCGCTATTGCCCGGCCGTTCGTAGTCGCCCGGTTGATAACTCCCCGCCTGCGCCAGCCGAGCGTGGCCGACTCGGCCCTCGAACAAGTTGCTCCAGGCGATCTCCAGATCGCGGAGCTCCGTCTGTCCTGCGCGCGCGTCAGGCACGAGATAGCGGAGCGCCGCGGTCCCCTCCACCTGGCGGGAAAGCACGAACGCATAGCGCTCTGCGCGGGCTGCGGGCGGGAGCAACGTCAGCGTTTCGACGCGCGGACGCGCTCCCCCGAAGCCGTGAAAGACGGACGCGGCCGCTCGCCCTGCATCGGACGCGCTCGCAAACCACGCGACCTTGCCGAGCGCGGCCTGGTCCGCCGTGGGAGCCAGGCTGGCGCCGGGCAATGCCCGCCAGCGCTCCTCGTCCAGGCTGCAGCTGATGGGCGTCCGCCATTGACGTTCCACGGCGCGCGCGGCGGACCGCGACGAGCCCGTGGCGTCCAGCCGCTCGACGTGTGCGGCGGCTCGCCAGCCCAGCCGGGAGAGCTCATCGCCGATCGTGCACCCTCCGGCGTGGCACCACACCGGCAGCCGGCACTGGTCGTCTCCCACACACGGATCGAGCGGCAGCTGCCCGGCGGATTGCCACGTCGATCCGCCGTCGAGCGACTCCCACACGCGGCGGCTCTGCAGCGACAGCGCCAGCGCGCGCGCGCCGGCAGCACCGAGTAGCGTGACCTCCGGCGGCGCCGTACCGACCGAAAGCAGGCGGCCGTCCGGATCGGTGATGAGCAGCTGCAGGCTGCCCTCGACGCGCACGACGACCGAGAGCGTGCCGTCGTCTCCCACGCCGAAGCTCTCTAGATCTTGAGAGGAAGCTTCGAAACGGCCCGTGTATTGTTCGAGCTCACTGTCGTCCGCGGGCGGCTCGCCGCCCGTCTCCGCGAGCTCACGGGGCGCGAAGCTACGCGCGCCATCGCGGGACACGAACAGGAACAAGGCATTGTTCTTGGTGCGCCGGCCGAGCGCATACGCGCGCCGACCATCCGCAGAAAACGCGACGGCCATGGGCGCGTCGTTCAGCCCGGGCGCCGCCGACACCGCCAGCCCCGCGCGCCCGCGAGACTTCGCGCCCGGACGAGCCGGGAAACGCCGGTGGTGCAGCCCGTACGTCTTGCAGCCACTTTGTGCGTCGTGCGCCGGGCAGATTCCACCGAGGAGCAGCGCGCCCCCTTCCCCAACGGCCAGCGAGAATTGCGCAAGACGTGCCTGGACGCCGAAGGGTTCACGCTGAAACGTGCGCCCGGCGTCTTCGCTCCGCCACAGCTCGAGCGGCTGCGCGGAGGATCCGGCTGTGCGCCGCGAGCAAGCCAGGTACAGCCAGCGGCCGAACGCGGCGAGCCGCGCGACCTCGCAGCCGCGCAGCTGCGGCAACTGGCGCGCTCGTAGCGCGCCGTCGAACGGCCCGCTCACGAGCCGCCAATCGGCGCTGCCCTTGGTGCGCGTGAGCTCCCAATAACTGCCGGCGCTGATCGCGGCCCTGCCTTCGCGCAGCGCGCCCGCATCCGGACCGCGTGCCGGCGGCTTGCCGAGCGAGAGCTGCCCGCTGCGGAGGGCGCCCGGCTCCGCAGCGAAGCTCGTCCCCGCGAGCGGTTCGAAGCCGCGGGTCTCCAGCACGCCGCGCGCTAGCAAACGGTCCTTCACGTCCGTTCCGAGCTCGAACGCCGCAAAGCTTTGCACCTTCGCGCGCTCCCAGGCCGAGCCTTCGTTCTTGCTCTGCCACAGGGCTTCGGGGATGGAGAGCGCGAGCGCCCCTTGTCCGCGACCAACCACGACGTCCACGAACTCCACCGACGGCGGGCCGACGCGTTGCCAGGAGCTGCCCGCGTCGTTGCTGCGGAGCAGGCGGCCGTCACGGCGCACCCCCAACATGACACCGCTGTTAGCCGTCACTTTGACGAACGGTTCGAACGGCGCGCTCGCGCGCGAGAACTCAGCGAGCGGCTCGGCCGCCTCGTAGCTCGTCCCACTCTTGCCAACGAACAGCCAGGCCGGGCCCCGGCGCAAGATGGCGATCAGATCCTCGGGCGCCAAGCTCGCCGCCGCCCGGCTCTGCCGCGTGCGCTTGTCAACCAGCCAGCGCTCGCCGCGCGCACCTGCGAACAGCAGCTGACTGCCGAGATCGGCCTCCGCGTACAAGGCGGCCGCTTCCGTCGGGTGGTAGCGCCAGACGGCCGGCGTACGAAAGCCCGACTGCTGCGTGATGCTCTCGAGCAGAGAGCGGCGTTGAACGAGCGGCGTGGGCCGACCGGCGCTGCAAGCCAGCAGCAGCGCGCAGCACGCGCCCAGCATGCCGGCGAACACGGCCGTGGTGCGCGCGCGCGTCATCGCTTCATTTTAATACGGCCCCGCGCGCCGGGCGGGCCTCACTTCGCAGAGCGAACAGCGCAATTTCCGGCGCTACACCCACGCGCACGGGCGGCCCCGTCGTGCCAAGGCCCGCATTGACGTACAAAAGGCTCGTCCCGTCGCGGAACAGGCCGCGAGGCCGTTGCCGGGTGAGAGTCGCCAGATTGAGGCGATCGGCCAGGAAGGGCAGTCCGATCTGTCCGCCATGGGTATGGCCCGAAAGCACCAGCTCGACGGCGTGCTTTGCCGCGGCCTCGAAGTAATGCGGATAGTGCGACAGCAGAATCGTGGGTGCGCCGGCGACGCGCCCGCGCAAGGCCGCCGGCAGATCCGCCTTGCCCGTATACGGATCCCCGAGTCCGATCACGACCAGGGTCGCATCGCCCCGGCGGATCACGCGACTGTCATTGCTCAGCACCGTCAAGCCACGCTCGCGAAGCGCCGACTCGAAGCGGGCCGCGTTCCACTGATCGTGATTGCCGAGGATGCACAGCACGCCGTCTGGCGCGCGCAAGCCCGAGAGCACCTCCGCCACGTCCCCGTAGAATTCCGTACCGCTCGTCACCAAGTCCCCCGTGACGACGACTAGATCCGGCTGGAGCGCGTTCGTGCGCGCCACCCAGCGGGCGCCGGCGCGCGTCGTGTCGTAGCTCCCGATGTGCAGATCACTGAGCTGCGCCACGAGATATCCGTCGAGCTCCTCACCAAGGTTCGGAAGGGGGATCTCGAAGCGCCGCACGACGACCAGACGACGTCGACCCCACGTCCCCCACGCCGCGGTAGCGAGGCCAATCGCGTAGGACGCCAGAGCCGCACCAGGAATGCTGAAGGGCAACCCGAGCAGGACCCCACTCGACGCCCAACCGAGCAGACTCACCGGTAAGAACGACGCCGTGGCGAGCAGGCAGGACGCCCAGTGACACGACAACGGCTCGTCAACCCAGCGGGTGACCCATGCGGGACGCCGCTGGTCGGGTCCGAGGCGGAGCAGCCGCAACGCGGCGCCGGCCCACAATCCGAGGACCAGCACCGCGCTGGCAAGCCAGGGCAAAACTGCGCCGAGCGCGAGCAACGGAACGGCGTGCGTCACAGCCGTGACGGCGTGGGCCCACCAGAAGAAGCGCCGTCGCTTCAACGGCAACCCTGGCCGCCGCACGCACGCGCTACGCGGTCACGACCGGGCAGTGTCAGACGTTCACGAGTTCCATGAGCTTCTGCTTCGTGGTGAGTCCCACGTGCTGCGCGGCGCGCTGCCCCTTGTGGAACACCATGAGCGTGGGCACGCCACGCACGCCGAACTTGCCCGCCGTGATCGGGGACTCGTCGACGTCCAGCTTGCCGACCTTGACCTTCCCGTCGAGGTCGTTGGCGAGCTGATCGACGATGGGCGCCAGGGCTTTGCATGGTCCGCACCACGTTGCCGTGAAATCCACCAGCACGGGCGTGTCTGCCTGAAGTACTTCGGAATCGAAGTTCAGATCGTTGAACACGAGGACCTTCTCAGATGCCATTACGCTGCTCCATTGAGGATATTTGCATGAACATAATGCCCGAACCCTCACTAAGCCAGTGGGTACCCAGCCCCCGTGGTAGATGGGCACGAACTGCGGGAAACGGCGTTGGACCGACAAGACCCTGAAGCGGCCGAGCTGGCGACCAGCGCTGCCGAACCCCTGCCTTGGGGCGCCGAATGGACGGCCGAAGGCGTGATCGCGACGCTCGAGCCGCTGGTGAACGAGGCGCGACGCGAGCGGCTCCTGCACGTGCTCGGCGGCCGGCTCGACAGCGTGACCGTGGTCATGGACGCCCCACACGACCCCCACAATGGCGCGGCCGTGCTCCGCTCATGCGACGCCTTTGGCATCCAGCGAGTGCATATCGTGGCGCGGCGCGAATCCTTCATGATCGCGCGTCGCGTTACGCAGGGCGCGGAACGCTGGGTGGATGTCGTCCAACATCGGACGGCCGAGTCCGCCGTCGCGGCCCTGCGCGCCGGAGGCTACCGCCTCGTCGCCACCCACCCGCAAGGTGAGTTGCTGCCGCAAGATCTCGCGCACATTCCACGGCTGGCGGTCGTGCTTGGCAACGAACACGACGGCATCTGCGACCAGCTGTACGCCGCGGCGCAGAGCACGGTGCAGATTCCCATGCGCGGTTTCGCGGAAAGCTTGAACGTCAGCGTTTCTGCCGCAATTCTGCTCGCGTCCGCCGCACGCCGCCCGGGTGACCTGGACGACGGCCAAAAGCGCTTACTTTACGCGCGGTGGCTGCATCACTCGCTCACGCGCGCCACGGACATACTGGCCGCGGCGCGCGCCCGCTGAACCGGCAAAGCCGCCAATTTCCGCAACTTGGCCCGCCCTGGTCAGGACTGCCCCAGTAGTGGTAGCGTCCCCGCCGCATTCGATGGCACGGCATACTTCGGACTTCAGCACCCTGGGCACCTCCACCCGCGTCACCGGCCGCATCAGCGGTGAAGGAGGCTTGCGCGTCGAGGGAAACGTGCGCGGCGACGTCGCGCTGAGCGGACCCCTGGAGCTCGCCGAAGGCGCCAGTATCGAGGGCAACGTGGAGGCGGAAGCCGTAGACGTCGCGGGCTCACTGTTGGGCGACGTCACCAGCACGGGGCAGGTATTGGTCCACGCTGGCGCCGTGGTACGCGGGGAAATGCGCGCCGCGCAGGTCACCATCGAGCCGGGATCCCGGATTGCGATCCGGCTCGACGCAGACTTCGAGTTGGATTTGGGTCAGCCGCAGCGCCGCAGGTGACGCTCGCTGCTCTGGAGAAGGAACATGGCAGGCACGGTCATAGGAGTCGGACTCACGGTCGAAGGCGAGCTCACCAGTGACGAGGAGGTGGAGGTGCAGGGCACCGTCCGCGGCACTCTCACCACCAGCGACGTGGTCTCAGTGTTTCCCGGCGCAGCCGTCGAAGCCGACGTCAGCGCCGCGAGCCTGAGCGTCGGAGGGCAGGTCACCGGCAACGTGACCGCCACGGAGCGCGTCGATTTGCAGGCTGGCGGCAAGCTTGTCGGCGACGTGAAGGCAGCGCGCTTGACCATTGCAGACGGAGCCTCGTTCAAGGGCAACGTCGACATGGATGTGTGACGGATGTCGGACGGATCGGTAATCGGCCCGGGAACCGTGGTGCGCGGCAACGTGCGCGGCGAGGGCAGTCTGTCTATTTTAGGCCGTGTCGAAGGCGACGTGACCATCAGCGGTGACGTCGTGCTCGGCGAAGCCGGCGCTGTGCGCGGCAACATCACCGCCACCCAGATCACCGTGGGCGGCCGCGTGCTCGGCGACTTGAACGCGAGCGAGACCGTGCTCATCGAGAGCGGCGCCCGCGTCGTCGGGGACATCCTCGCGCCGCGCATCGGCATCACCAACGGCGCCCTGGTACGCGGCAACGTGCGCACCGAGGGCGAGGCGGCGCTCGCCGCGCAGCCGGCGCAGCGCAAGGCCGCAGCCGGTTTCGGCAACGTGCACCGCCTACCCCAGCGCCCCACGGGCCGCGTACCGGACACGCGCGCCACGGACACTCGCGAAGGCGTCGCGCGTTCGAGCGAGATGCGCGGCGAAGCCAGGCCGTTCGAGCGGGCGCGCCCCGCCGAAACCCGCCGTAGCGAGCCGCGCGTCGAGCAGCGCCCGCCACCGCAGCCGGAAGAATCACCGGAGATCGAAGAAGAGACGGACGAAGAGGCCGTGGAATCTTCACCCGGCGCCATCGCAGCCCGCAGCAACAACGTTGCGGAGAGCGAAGAGAACGGCCGCGAACGACCCCCGCCGCCCGTGGTTCCAGTTCTGCCGAAAGGCGCACAGGCGAAAAAGAAGAGCCGCAAGCGGTGAGCGCCCCGGCGAAACGCGAGCGCCTGTTGGCGCTGCTCCGCGAGCGCAGCTTCGAACGGAAGCGGGTCGTGCTCGCATCCGGCAAAGAGAGCGACTTTTTCATCGACTGCAAACAAGCCGTGCTCACGGCAGAGGGCCACGCCCTGTCCGGCGAGCTCTTGCTGGACGCGCTCGCCGAGCTGCCGGCGTGCGACGCCGTGGCAGGAGTCGAGCTCGGCGGATGCCCGCTCGCGAGCGCCGTGTCTCTGACGAGCCATCTGCGGGGCCGCGACCTGCCTGCGCTCTACGTGCGGAAACAGCAAAAGGATCACGGCAGCGCCAAGCTCGTCGAGCACGACAAGGCGCTGTTCCCCGGCATCCGCGTGGTGCTGCTCGAGGACGTGATCACCACCGGTGGCTCGAGCCTGCGCGCCGTCGAGGCTCTGCACACATTGGGCGCAGAGGTAGTAGGCATCGCAGCGGTCGTCGATCGACAAGAGGGCGGCGCCGAAAACATCCGCGCCTCCGGCATCGCGCTGACCTGCCTGACGACCCGCGCCGACTTCATGGGCTGACCGCGCGCCGCGGTCGGGCTAGTGTCTGAGCTCGACTCAGTCGCATGAGCGAATCTCACTCCGCCGCACGCCCCACTGACTCGCGCGTTCTGCTCGCAGGCGCAGCGGTGCTCTCGGTCCTGCTCGCCCACGAGCGGGCACTCGCTGCTCCGGAAGAGCCGCCGGCGCGCCAGATGACGGAGCAAGAGATCGAAGCCTGGCTCGACGCGCGCGCCGTGCCCGGCACCCGCGACGTCGGCAACGTCGAAGAGCCGCCTGAAGCGCCACCTCCGCCACCGCGCGACCACGGCTTCGTGCTCGAAGGCAGCGTCGGCGCCTTCGGCCATCTCGGCGCGATGAAGAACGTATCGCCCATGGCGCCGTGGTTCCACGTGCAGTTCGGCTACGAGCCGTTTTCGTGGCTGATGGTGTTCGCCGAAAGCGACGTCGTGTTCGCCAACACCAGTTACGCCAGTCCCCCACCCGAGCCGCGCTCGTACACCATGTACGGCTTCGGCGCCGGGGCGCGCTTGACGGTGAAGCCCACCGATCGCTTCGGTGTGTACGCGCAGGGCAGCCTGGGCCTCGCGGAGGTGTCCGACGACGTGCTCTCGAGCTACGGCTACCGCGACGCGCACGCGTTCAACCCCTACTTCGGCGCGAGCCTCGGCCTCGAGTGGTACCAGATTAGCCCGCACTACGCGCTCGCCATCCACGGCGGCGTGCGCGATTACCCGGACCTGTTCGCGCGCGAGTTCGACGACTCCATGCCGCTCGCCTGGATCGGCGGAGCCAGCCTGCGCTACACGTTCTGACCTTCGACGTTCTCCGCGGAAATTCGAGCAGCAGAGTACCTGTCGCGTCTGAACCTGCGACCCCGTGCTAACCTGATCGTGTGACCGACCCCGCACGCAAGATTCCCAACCTTGCGGATCTCGAGGCGCTGCCTCCTGACGTCAAGGGTGAGATTATCGAAGGCGTCCTCTACACGATGACGCGGCCACGGGGACCGCATCAGAGAACCGCGCTTGCCGTCGGTGGCGATCTCCGCGGACCATTCGATCTGGGAAGAAGCGGGCCCGGAGGGTGGTGGATCCTTCCGGAGCCGGGAATCGAGCTCAGCAACACTCCCGAAATTTCACCCGACATTGCGGGTTGGCGACGGGAACGACTTGCCGTCCTGCCCAGCGACGGACCGATTCGGATCGCCCCGGATTGGGTGTGCGAGATTCTCTCTCCTACGACACGCCGTCACGATCTGCTCGTGAAGAAGCCCTACTACGCTCGCATCGGCGTGACTCATCACTGGCTCATCGATCTCGAGGCGCGCACCCTGACCGTCTACCGTCTCGAGTCCGGTCGCTGGCTCGAGCTCGGTGTTTACGGAGACGAGCGCGAGGCCCGCCTCGAACCGTTTGACATCGTCCCGCTCGACATTGCGAGCTGGTGGCCGTAGCGACCTTCCGGCGTTCTCCGCAGGAATTCGAGCGACAGAGCATTTGTCGCGTGTGACCGCGCGTGGGCTTCTCGTCGATCGGCAATTGTGCAGCCGCCCGCGAATGCGCGGACTCGGTGTGAAGGTCTAACCGGGTGCCGAGTTTCCGCTGCTACACTGGCGCGCATGATCGCCCACAGCCGAGCCGGATGTACGAAACGCGCGCTAGCAACGTTGGCATTCGCGCTGTCCATCGGCGCGGCGTGCAGCGCACCGCCGCAAGGTGGCACCGGCGGTAGCGCGGGCACCGGGAGCGGCCCGCCGCCCACGGCGAGTCAGTGTTTCGCGGACGACTACGTGAACCCGGGCGCGGTGCCCCGCGTCAACTACGACCAGTTCAATCCCACGGTCGGCCGCCACTGCAACGGTACGAATCATCAAGACATTGCGGGCGTCGAGCGCGTCGTGTTCCTCGGCGACTCGATCACCGTGGGTACGCCGCCCACCGCGGTCCCCGATTTCTATCGCGCACGCCTCGCTGTCGCCCTCGCACAGAAGTTCGGCATCCGCGCGCCCGACGAGATCTGGAAGAACCTCGACGTCGTCAACGGCACCTCGCTCTCGCGTAGCTCCGGCGCGTTCGCGAGCTGCGCAGAGTGGGGCGCGCGCACCGACGACTTCATCAAAAACGGCGGCCAGATCGAGCTCTGCTTCCCGGACAGCGAACGCAGCAAGCGCACCTTGGTGATCATCACCATGGGCGGCAACGACATCGCCAGCATTGCCAAGAAGGGCGCCACCATGGCCCCGCCGTACACGGAGCTGTTCGCGCAGACGGAGCAATTCGTCACCTACATGCGGAACGCCGTGAACTGGCTCAAAGAGCCGGGCCGCTTCCCGAACGGCGTGTTCATCGTGTTCGGCAACAACTACGAGTTCACGGACGGCACCGCCGACACGAGCTCTTGCCCTGCCGCGTCACTCGCTGGCCTCGGCACGCCCTGGCAAGACACGAACGCGCTCCGCAACATCTTGATCCGCTCCAACGAACAGTACCTGCGCATCGCCGCCGAAACGCGCACGGACATGCTGTTCATGGCCGAAGCGTTCTGCGGGCACGGCTTCAAGAGCACGGATCCGAGCGCGCCGTGTTACCGCGGCCCGAATCAGCTGAACTGGTTCGACTTGACGTGCATCCACCCGACGAACATCGGGCATCAGGCTATTTCGAACATGTTCCTGTCCGTCATCAGCGAGTGAGGATCGACGCCTTTGGCCCTCGCCAAAGCGAAACGCTGGGCGGCGCTGTCCAGGCGCGTCTATGTGAGCGACGCACACGGATATGCGCGAGCGCGTGCGACGCGGTATCTCACATGACGGCGTGGCACGTGTTGCGCCACGCCGTCATGTGGCGACGCGTGCGCGATCGCGCGCTGGCACGCGGTAGCCACTAGCGCGACTTCACCAGACCATCGCGGCGGCGTCGCCTTTTCGCGGAGCTACGTGCGTTTGCAAGTGGCACGTAAGCGATCACCGAGCTCGTGGCGAGCGCCGCGAACTGCTCGCCATCGCACCTGCGCTTGACCAGGGTAATACCCAGCGGTATTACTTTTCCGATGGCGTCCGTGGTCAAAACCATCAAGCTTCCCAAGCCCCTCGCCTCTGCACTGGCGCGCGTGGCCAAGACGCGAGGGTGCACGGAATCCGAGCTCATCCGCGAAGGGATCGAGAAAGTCACGCGGGAGGACGCAGGGCTAGACATGCAAGCGCTGATCGGTCCGGACCTGGGCACCGCGCACGGCCCCAAAGATCTGTCGAGCAACAAGAAACACCGAGCGGGTTATGGTCGGTCGCGCCATCGTTGATACGGGTTTCGTCGTTGCACTGCTGAACGCAGACGACACGCACCATGCTTGGGCAATCGGCTTGGTACCTTCGCTTCGGGGGCCGTGGCTGACCGCCGAGGCCTGCATTTCTGAAGCTACCTTCCTCTTGGAGCAGGCCGGCCGTTCCGCGGTCGAGCGCTTGTTCGCGTGGCTACATCAGGGAGCGCTCATCAGCCGACATTTTCTTCCGGAGGAGCTCGACGCCGTGCGCTCCGAAATGCTCGGCTATCGATCTCGCTGGGTCGATTTCGCCGATGCGTGCTTGATCACACTGAGCGAACAGCACCCGAGATTGCCGGTGGTCTCGGTCGATACAGCCGATTTTAACGTGTATTTCCGGCGCCGCGATCGCCGGCAGTTACTCCTACCCCAGTTGGCGTTGCGCAAAAGGTAACACTCGGCCGGAGCGCGGACAGCGTTGGGCCGCCTCAGTAGCAGCGGCATACATGCGTCGAGCACGAGCACTCGCATAGAGTTCTTCTGCGTTGTGGGTCAGTAATGTATTTCGTGTATGTGGGACCCGAGTCGGAACATGTCGGGATACCGGACAGAGTTCTCGCGATCTTCTCTCGGATCTTCTCCTCCCGCTGCCTAGCCCTCGCGAGCTCGACTTGCAGTTCAGCCCGCTCCGCTGCAGAGCCAGCGACCGAGGGTGGCGTGCTGCGGGACATCCGCGTGACCGCAACGCCTGTCGCAACAATGCTGGCCGCAACCACCGCCGTCACGACATAGAGCGTCCTACGCGTAGCACTCACCCGTTTCACATAGTGCGCTAACGCGCGATAAGTGCGACGCGCTATCTGACATAGCGGCGCGGCACGTGTTGCGCCACGGCTTCAAGAGGCGACGCGTCGCGCGATCGCGGGCCCGCCGGCATAAACGAAGCTTTTCCGGTCTCCCGAGCCGCTTCGCCCGCTTATCTCGTTGAAAACTCGGCCGTTCGTGCCGCCATGCACCGCCTTCGCTCACAGCGTAGGGTGCGGTCCCAGGAAGAGGCCGCAACACGGACGCACACGTGCGTCCCCTCACCCACACGACAGCGTCGAATGTGGGTGCTGCTTGCGGCGCTATTCCTGCTGCTCGTGCCGCGACTTGGCTTCGCGAAGGGTCAGCTCGTCGTTGGCGAAGGGGAGTTGACGGGTCAGACGCTCGGCAATCAGATCGAGGTCTTCGAGCACGCCTCGGAAAATCTGGGCATCGAGCAGGCAGCGGCAGCGTTCGCGCGGTTTCCTCACCCAATCCGAAGCAGCGCGCAGCCCGAAGCCTCGAGCTCGGCGGTGCTCCCATGAGAAAGTTGTTTTCGCCTCAGACGTTGAACGACGCAGTCGTCCGACCCCGCGTGCTCTACGTCGAGGACAACGACGACAACTGGCGCGTCGCGGAGCTTCGCGTGAGTCGCTCGTACAATCTCGTTCATGCGTCCTCCGCTCGCGCGGCGTGCGAAATACTTTGTCAGCCGGGAAAGCTGTACGCCGTGCTGATGGATATCGAGCTTCGCGGCTCGACTCTCAACGGCATCCAGCTCACGCAGTTGCTGCGCGGCAGGTTGCCCGTACGCTCGCTGCCGGACTACGCGCAGCGCGTCCCGGTGTCGCGTGTGCCCATCGTGATCGTGACCGCATACGGCGACCGTCACTCTCGGTCCGAGTTGATCGCTGCAGGAGCGAGTGACGTGATACTAAAGCCCGTCGATTTTACGCGATTGAACCTGACCTTGGCGCAGCTCTACATCGATCGCGCGCTGGCACGCGGCAGCGGCTAGCACGACTTCACCGGACCACGCGCACTTCTGGATACAGTACCTCCGGCCGGCGCCATTAACTCGGTGAATTTGCGTCCGTTTGTGCCGATATGCACCTTCTGCGGCCACGACGCACTGCGCGGTCCAAACTGACCGGCGCGCGATGGCGCGTGCCCGGGCCGCCTGCGCATCTGGCTCTGTGCGTTCTTTTTGCGGCGATATCGTTGTTGCTCGTGCCACGGTTGGCCTTCGCCGCCAGCGGGCAACTCGTCGTGGACGAGAAGGCGCTGACCGGTGAGACACTGGGACAGCGGATCGACGTCTTCGAGGACCCCTCGGGCAACCTGAGCATCGCGGAGGTCGCGTCGCCAGCCTTCGCGCAGCGCTTTCGTCCGTCGAAAGACGCCATCCCCGCGTTCGGTCTGACGAAGTCCGCGTACTGGGTGCGCTTCGTGGTGACAAATCCCACCCGGGAGGCTCGTCCCTGGCTGCTCGAGCTCGGCTACCCGCCGATCGACGACGTCCGCCTGTACGTCCCGCGGGCTTCAGGAGGCTTCGAGGAGCGGCGCACCGGCGACAAGCTGCCGTTCGCCGAGCGCGAGATCGTCTACCGGAACTTCCTGTTCTCGCTTCGAGAGCCACCCGGCGCCCGCACCTACTACCTGCGCGCTCACACCTCGGGATCGATCACGCTCCCGCTGCACGCCTGGACCAACAAGGCGTTCGTCGAAAACCTGACCGTCGCTCAGCCGCCGCTCTGGATTTTCTACGGCTTGATGCTGGTCATGGCGGCGTACAACCTGTTCGTATTTCTGTCGATTCGGCAGGCCGCGTACCTCTACTACGTCTGCTACATCGTCAGCTACGTCGGCTTTCAGTTCTCACTCAACGGCCTCGCCTTTCAGTTTCTGTGGCCGAACAACACCTGGTTGAACGGCGGCGCGCTCACGCTGTGCATCAGCTTGGCCCTGGGCTTCGGTCTGCTTTTTCAGCGCGAGTTCTTGGGGTCCAGGCAGTGGCTGCCGCGGCTCGATCGCTACGCCAAGTTCGCGACCGTCGTCACGTTCGTCCTCGCCCCCGCGTCACTCGTAGTCGACTATTCGCTGGCGATTCGCGTGATCGTGATCTGGGGCATGCACGTGATCGTGCTCGTCGTGGTGACGGCGATCGCGGCCGCCTCGAAGGGTTATCGAGCGGCCTACTTCTATCTGGCCGCCTGGATCGTGCTCCTGCTGGGCATCTTCGTGTACTTCTTGCGAACGCTCGGCGTCCTGCCCGGATCGTTCTTTACCGAATGGGGGCTGCAGCTCGGCGCGGCGATCGAGGTCACCTTGCTGTCGCTCGGTCTGGCCGATCGCATCAACGTCATGCGCTCGGAGCTGCAGATCTTGAACCGCCAGCTGACCGTGAACGTGGAGCAGCTGAGCACGGCGCTCGAGCAAGCGGAGGCTGCGACGCGCGCCAAGGGGGAATTTCTGGCCAGCGTTTCGCACGAGCTCAGAACGCCGCTCAACGCCATCATCAACATTCCGGAAGGTCTGCTCGAGGACTTTCAGCAAGCCGCAGCAGCGCGCTGCACGCAGTGCCAGAGCACCTTCGCTCTGGAGTCGGGGGAGCAGCTGGACGCGAGCCTTTCGTGCCCCGAGTGTCGAGCGGAGGGTACGCTCGAAGCGCACCAAGCCTGGCTCTACCAGGGCGACCCCGAGAACACCGCGCGCCACCTCGGATACATTCACAAATCGAGCAAACACCTGCTCGACGTCGTCAGCTCCATTCTGGACGTCAGCAAGCTCGAAGCGGGGCGCATGGACCTCAACTTGTGCGACGTCGACCTGGCGGAGCTCGTGTCGAATACGGTCTTGCCCCTCGAACAACACGCGCGCGCCGCAGGAGTGGCCCTGGAGCTCGCTCCTGCACCCGAAAACGCGCACGTCCGAGCCGACCGCATCAAGGTCGCCCAGGTCGTGCTGAACCTGGTCGGCAACGCCATCAAATTCTCAGCGGGCCGCGGGCGAATCCGCATCGAACTGGAGGATGCGGCCGAGAGCTGGATCATTCACGTGCGCGATCAGGGTATCGGCATCGCCGAGCACGATCGGGCGCGCATCTTCGAGAGCTTCACGCAGGTGGACTCGAGCAACACCCGTTCGTTCGGCGGAACCGGCCTCGGGCTCGCGATCAGCAAGAAGCTCGTCGAGCTGCACGACGGTGAGATCTGGGTGGAGAGCGAGATCGGGCACGGCAGCACGTTCAACGTGCGGCTCCCCAAGGTGGGGCCGGCCGTGAACCGCGCGGCGACTGCGGCCACGGGGTCCGCTGAGTTCGCTGCAGAGCGCTCGCTGCGTCCGCTTCGCAGCAGCGCCCGACCGGCGGCCCAGGACTCCGGGATGTCACCATGAAGAAGCTGGCACCTCCCGCGCACATGTCCCACGAGAAAGTCGCCCGTCCTCGCGTCGCGACGTGGTGCTCAAACCCGTCGACTTCATGCGCTTGAACTGACCTTGGCACACCTCGGCGACCGGAATACCGTGCGCGCGCGCGGCCGCCGCGATCGGCTCCGTGCCGAGCACTTCCCCGTGGCGCGCTTCGGCAGCGACACGCGCCGCCAAATTCACCGCTGCCCCGAACACGTCGTCCTTGCGGTGCACGGCCCCACCGTGATGCAGTCCTCCGCGTAGAGCGGGAAATCGCGGGTCGAGCGCGACCTCGTCCAGCAGCCGCTCCACGAAGCAAATTCCGGACAATGGGACGGGCGAGGTGATCAGCACCGCATCGCCAATCGTCTTCACGAGGCGATCGCCGGCGCCAAGCACCGCACGCGCCACATCCGCGAAGCGCGTGGCAACGTCCGCGGCGTCTTCGTCGCCTTGCGCCTCCGTGAGGGCCGTGAAACCCGCGAGGTCGATGAAGCAAAAGGTCGCCTCGCTGTGAAGCGACGAGCCAAAGGACAGTTTGGGACGCACTGGGCGCGATCTTCAGGACAGGGCCAAGAGTACCGTAACCAGCTCGGCCTACTCGACCTGAAGAAGAGCGGGCCACGAAAACCCGAAGACGATCGACGCCTCGTACGCCAGCAGCGCCAGCGCTGCCGAAAACAACGTGACGAACAGCAGCTTCGTGAGCACGCGCCGCAGCAGCGACGGTTTTGGTCCAGGCGGTAGTGAGAGCGCGATCTCGGGAAGTGCGCTGGTGCGCGAGTAACGCGGACCGCTAGTCCAAAAGTCGCTCTCGCGGGAAGGCCTCTCAGCTGTCCGCGCTTCGGTCTGTCGATCGCCCGCGACGATGTTGGATGCTGGCATACCTGTCATGACATGAGCGCTCCCGTGCCTCGCGCGCGGACGACTCGTACCCCGCGGGCGACGCCTTTCTGAGTGGGATTGCAGGCTCGTCGTTATCAACCGCCAAAGCCGGGCGGCCTCGCTGGGTGCCCGGCGCAGCGCCTGCTATTTGGTCTCGGCGGCGTCCGGCTGGTCGAGAATGTGAAACTCCACGCGCCGGTTGCTCGCGCGGCCTTCGTCCGTGTCGTTGGTGTCTTTCGGACGCTCCGCACCGAAGCCTTCGGCTTTCAAGCGCTCCTTGTCGATGCCTTGTCGCACCAGCCACGCGGCCACGGCCTCGGCGCGCCGTCGGCTGAGCTGCTTGTTGTAAGCATTGCCGCCCTTGTTGTCCGTGTGACCCTGCACACCCACCTGAATTTTGGTATTGTCCTGGAGGATTTTGAGCACGGCTTCGAGGATGAAGTCGCTGGCCTTCAGGATCTGCGCGCTGTTGTAAGCGAACTGCACCTGCTCGCGGATGCGGATCTGTCCTTGCTCGACGCGTGCCACGGGACAGCCGTGCTTCTTGGGATCGGGGTCGGCCGGGCCTGCTGCATTCGGACACGCATCTTGCGGATCGAAGATGCCATCACCGTCGCTGTCCTTGGGCGGTGGGCAGCCGTTCGTTTTTGGATCGTCGGTTCTGACGCCAGGCTGCGTTGGACACGCATCTGCGCTGTCGACGACCCCGTCAGCGTCGACATCCGGACAACCATGCGCCTTGGGATCCGCCGATTTCACGCCAGCAACGCCGGGGCACGCGTCCTCGGGATCGATGATCGTGTCTTCGTCGCGATCAGGACAGCCGTGGAGCCTGGGATCATCCGATGCCGCGCCGGGCAACTCGGGGCAAGCATCGACGTCGTCGGGGATGCCGTCGCCGTCTCGGTCCCGCACGGGCGGGCAGCCGTTCGTTTTTGCGTCATCGGTGCGGACGCCGGGGACGTTGGGACAAGCGTCCTCAATATCGACGATCGTGTCCCGGTCGCGATCGCTCGGCGCCCGCTTGTCGAACGGTTGATGCCACTCCAACGACAAGAGCGCGCGCAGCTCGGGTGTACCCAGAGCGCGGGTTAGCCCCGGACCAATGCCGCCGCCGAGCCGCCAGGCCCGCGCAACGAGCGCATGGGCACCCAAAATGAGCTCGAGCGGCGTGGTGCGACGAGCGAAGAACGCGTCGGCTTCGCCCACGACGGTGCTCCCGAAGACTTCCGGCCCGATCACCAGCCTGCCGTCGAGGACGCGGACGCCAGCGGCTGCCGCGACCGACAGCTCGCTACCGCGCGCGACACCCGCAAACGCGTCATCGTTGGCTCGGTAGGTGAACCCGACATGGCCTGCGTAAACGAACGGTGTCAGTTCGCCGGCCAGCATCAGGCGCGGCGTGACACGCCCCGCCCCGTCGCCAGTGTACGAATCCTGCGAGCCAGTGGGCACGAATACCTGCGCACCAACGGCGAGACTCACGGGTTCACGGTATGCGCCGAGCAGGCGCAGGTCGACGCCGAAGCGAAGGTCTCCAAACGCCAAGTCGTTGTCCGACGCGATCGCCTGATCGCCGAGGCGCGCTGCATCGCCGGTCTGCGCGAACGCAATCGGAAGGTTTAGCGCGAGCCGGACGCGATGCGCCAAGTTGACGGAGGCACCCAGATGCGCGAACAGCTGATCTTCGACGATGGAGGCCTCTTCGTCACCGTTCGGCCGATAGAATACGAGCGGGTCATGGGCGTAGTCCTGAACGATCCCGATCGCGAAGCGTGGGTGTCCGCGGAAATCTAGCGACTCGGCCGAAAACCAGTCGCTCCCTCGCTCCGACGGCTCGAAGCGGTTGAGCGCAAATCCCGGGGCCCGCGCTTGGGCGTGTGCAGGAGCCGTCATACCCAGACTGACGGCGACGCACACCCCGCAGACCAATAACCCGCGTCCGTTCATCACGATCCAACCCTCACTTCGAAATCACAGCACAGCGGTGTAGAGCTTCAGCATCGGCATCGAGAGCTTGGTCGAAGTGGCGGATCACTGCCGTCTTCGGCGCCGCCAGTAGCTCACGGCGAGCGCGAGTCCGCACAGCGCACCGAGCTTGAACGGCTCGGATGGCGCTCCGGAGCGGCCCACGCGGCAGTCGCACCCTCCCCCTTCGACATATCCGTCCGCGCGCGCCCTGCTGCCCGCGGTTCCTGCCGCGCCCGCGGTTCCTGCCGCGCCCGCGGTTCCCGCCGTCGGGGCGCCACCGGTTCCACCTGCCGTACCGCCCCCGAGACCCCCGCCTCCGCCCGCGCCACTCGCACCGCCGCTTCCCGCGGCGCCGCCCGCGCCGCCGCTTCCCGCAGCGCCGTCCGCGCCGCCGCTTCCTGAACCACCCTCGACGCCACCAAAGCCCGCGCTTCCATCGTTTCCGCCTCCGTCCACGCCGCCGGCACCGCCGGCACCGCCGGCACCGCCGGCACCGGCCGCAGCGTCTGCGCCGCCGGTGCCAAACCCGGCGCTCCCGCCTGCCGCGAGCCCTCCCACTCCACCTGCCGCGAGCCCGCCCGCGCCTGCCACACCGCCATCCCTGCCGGCGCTTCCACCGGAGCCCGCGCTGGCGTCGATCGCAACCGTTCCACCGGCACCCGCGCTGGCGTCGATTCCCCCGGCGCCGGCGCTGGCATCGATGGCGACGGTTCCACCCGCTCCCGCGCCGGCATCGATGGCGCCTGTTCCTGCTGCCCCTCCTCCGGCCGAGCCACCGGCGGCAATGCCGCCCGCTCCGCTCGTGCCGGTACCCGCCGCACCCGCGCTGCCATCGCCGGGCGCACCGCCGACCCCCGCCCCGCCGTCGACGCTGCAGTCCCGAAGGTCGAAGATGCACGACGAAGAACAACGCAGCGTGCCGAGCGGCAACGCGCCCAGCGTCACGGATTCGCAGGTCTCACCGCCGAGATTCGTCAGGTCACACAGCTCCAGCGCATCGATCGTGCCGTTGCCGCACAGGGCGCCCGCATCCGCGCTGGCGTCCGCGCTCGGCCCTCCGTCGAGACACGCGCCAGGCCCCGAGCTGCTGCACACGCCACACCCATCGCACGTGCCGCCGCTGCAGGCCGTCGTCGTTGGATAAGGGATCGTCACGCACTGTGTTGCGGAGAATGGCGCGCACGTCTGAAACCCGCAGCCCCCCGGCTCTCGACCCTGCGGGCACGTCGTGCCCGAGATTGGCTGGCAAGTTCCGGCCGTGCACTGGCGCGCGCACTTGCTGCCGTTTCCGGGCTCGCTGCAGGCAGTGCCGTCCAGCGCCGCAGCGGTCACGCACGCGCCCGCCTGATTGCAGGTCTGCGTGCAGGCCGGACCGTCGCCGCACAGATAGTTCTCGAGATGCGGCATGCCGAGCTCCGCGATGCGCACGCACACGGTGCGCCCCGACGGACTGCCGGTGTCGAACGTGCACAGCCCCTCGCACTCCCCGTACAGGTCGCCGGACGAGTCCGGGTCACAGGCCATGCCGAAGCGCGGCGTTGGACACTCGAAGCGCGCGGCGTGACGCACCACGTTCACGCGCTCTTCGGCCCGGTCCTCGTCACTGCACGACGCGATCGCGACTGCAGCGACGGTCCACATCACGATCGCGCGAGCTCTCACGAACCTGACCTCCAGAATTCGGACATCGGAACGTGAGTGCGCTCGAATGTCAAATCTCAGGCGATCCCGCGGATTCCCGACCCATCTGGGTGCGCTTTTACCCCACATCGCCCTCGATGGAATCCCTGACGCCACAGACCTTCTGCGCGCTTTTCCACGGTGACTAACGGGGGAGCGCAATGGAGAACGGAGCGTTCCACAGCGCGAACGACGCGAAATCCGCTTTACGACTCGCGCATCTACCCGAGGTCGATGACCCGCCCCACCACGAACTTCAGATAGCGCCCCTCCGCGTGATGGGCCATCACCGGATGATCGATCGCCTGCCCGGCTTCGTGGATGATCTGAAACCGGCGTTTGGCGACTTCGGCCGCCTCGGCGAGCACTTCGCGGAACTCCTCCGGCGCGATCGGTCCCGTGCAGCTCGCCGCCGCGTACAAGCCGTTTCGCGACACGCTACCGAGCCCGCGCGCGTTCAGCCGCACGTACGCTTTGCGCGCGCCGGCCTTTTGCTCTTTGTTCTTGGCGAAGCTCGGCGGATCACAAACCACGACGTCGAACGTTTCGCGACGCGACTGCGACTCTTGCAGGTAGTCGAACACATCGGACACGACGAACGCGTGCGCACTGGCGTCGAGCCCGTTCAGCGCGAAGTTCTCGCGGGCGGCGGCCATGCTCGGTGCGGCGATGTCCACGCTGGTGACGTGACTGGCACCGCCGAGAGCGGCGTAGAGCGAGAACGCGCCCGTGTAGGCGAACAAATTCAGTACGCGCTTGCCGTCGCACACGGCGCGGATGAACTCGCGGTTGTCGCGGTGATCGAGGAAGAGTCCCGTCTTTTGACCCTCGTGCAGGTTTGCGTACAAGCGCACACCGCGCTCCTCGACGATCAGATCCGTCGGCGGCAAGCGTCCCCACAGAAGCTTCAGCGTTTCACCCCGCGGCCGGTGCGCGATGCCCAGGAGCTCCACGTTGCCATGGAGCGCACTCACCAGGTCCGGCAAGAGCAACTCCAGGGCGTCCGCGTAGATCACCACGACGGCGTAGCCGGCGTACACGTCCACGGTGATGCCGGGCAGGCCGTCGCCTTCGCCGAACAACAGTCGATACGCCGTGGTGCGCTGGGGGAGCAGCGTGGTCCGCAGCTGGCATGCGCGCGCCACGCAGTCACTGAACCACGCGCGGTCCGGCACGCCGCGCGCCGAGAACAGGCGCACCGCGATGGGCGACTGCTCGTCCCACACGCCGTAGCCGGTGAAGCGGCCGGCTTTGACTCGTACCCAGCCGGGCGGAGCGCGAAACCCGCCAGGAACGTGATTCCTGTACACCCATGGATGTCCGCGTGAGAGCGTGCGCTCGAGCGAGCCCGGCAGCTCGACGGTCGGCAGCTGACGAGCCATGACGGCTCAGCCGCCGATCAAGGCACGTAGCTGCTCGTAGTCCGCGTCCTCGACAGCGCCGTCGACCACGCAACGCGCCCGGCCTCGCCCATCGACGAGCACGTGAATCGGCAAGCCGGGATCGGGCGGGAGCTCCGCCGTCTTCAGCCAATCCTCGCGCTCTTTGCCTTCGCGGAGCCAGTACGTCGAGCGCAGTCCTGTTGCAGGCTGGCTCTTCAAAAACTCCTGCAGCTGGCGTGGGTCGTCGTCCATGGACACGAACACAACCTGGAACGACTTGCCCGCGGCGTTCAGCTTCTGCTCCCAGGATTTGAGACGCGGGATCTCTTCCTTGCAGGGCACACACCACGCCGCCCAGAAGTTGAGCCAGGTCCACACGCCGTCGCCCACGGGGAGCGCGGCGGCCGGTTCCGCGACGCCCGGCGCAGCAGCGCGGCCCAGCGCGCTTTTTGGCAGCGGCCGCTGTAACGCGAGCGTACCGTCGCAGAGCTTTCGCTTTGGTCTTGCTGGCGCGGCTCCCGCGTCGATCGCAGGCGCGGCCTCTGCAGCCGTTTCCGGCGGGGCGGCTCCGGGCGCCTGCTCCACGGCCTGACTGCGCTCTCGCGTGACCAACGGCGGCTTCTTCTTTTCACCCTGCTGGCAGCCGAGCGAGCACGCCAGCGCGAGCGGCGCAACGCAGGCGAGGGCACGCACGAAGCGGCGCGCGCTCACAGCCGGCAATCCACCCAGGACACGAACGCGCTGCGGTTGATCGATTCGTCGTCGCAGCGCGTGTCCGCGCGAGAGGTGGGCCATTCGCAGTACTCTTTCGAAAGCTGCGCGAACTCGTTGCCGAGCCAGAGCAGCCCCACCTTCTTGTCGATTTCCGGGTCCTTGGCAACCGAGTCGAGGTGGAAGCGAATGGAGTTCGCTCGGCGGTGCGACAGCGCCCGATTTTTCGCCTGCGTGCCGGTCTTGGAGGCGCGGGCGACGACGAAGAAGTAGCGCGCGCCTTTGCGATCGAACCACTTGTCCTCGAGGATCTTCTTGGCAGCGTCGTCGAGCTCTTCCTTGCCAATGTCGAACAGAATGACGGCGCCGCGCTCTTTCAGCGGCGTGAACAGCTCGTTGAAGTCGGCGTCGCTGATGGACGCGAAATTCTTGACGTCTGCGGGCTGGCAGCCGCGGCGCGCTTCGCCGGTCGCCAGACCGCAGGAGTGCAGCACGCGCTCCAGGACCTGCTTGAAACGCGGCGTGCAGTAGCCGACCTCGGCCTGGTTCGCGATCGCGACCTTCGGCTTCTCGGCTTCCGGCGTGAGCAGGCGCTGCCGGGCCGAAGCGACCGAGACTTTGAGCGCCACGCACAGCGCGACCAGCAGCAGCGCCGTGACCCCGAAGCCGAACAGGGAGGCGAACACACGCGAGCCTCGAGCGCCGTTCGTCATCGCAGTAACTCCGGAGCGAGCTGGCCCAGCGTGAAGCGCAGGCCAATGTCGGTGTCTTCGTCGCAGATGCGCTGCTTTCCGAGGTAGACCTGCGGCGTCGACACGGGGATCGAGTTGTCGGAGGAGAAATGCAGGTGTCGGTTCAAGCGCACCTCCGTCATGCGATCGTCGATACAGCGAATCATGTCCGGTCCCCAGCGCTCCTGGATGACCGCGCGCAAGGTGGGCTCACCGGCTTTGCCGGCTCGCGTGAGATACTCCTGGTCGGAGTAGGCCCATTCCAGGATCTCGCGCGCCCGCTCCCCGCCGCAAAGCACGGCCTTGGACACGGTGCACGCGCCGGGATGCAGCGGCCGATCGAGCATCCAGTTGCAAGCGCTGTCGAGCGGGAACAGCACGAGCTGGACGTTCAGCTTGTCGAAAATGTCCTCCTGAATGAGCCGCTCGTGGAACGCCTTGCACGTCGGGCACAACGGATCCTCGAAAAACATCGCCGACTGAATGGAGCGGTTCGAACGAATCTTGACGAGCGCGTCGTTCTTCTCGTCGGGCTGCTTGATGACGCCGCACTTCGTCAGGTAGGGGCGATGGTCCGGCACCGTGCTGGCGTAAACCAGCGACGGCACGATCGTGACCAGCGCCACCGCCGTCAGCCACGCGAGCGGCAACAGGCCGCTCACCTGCGGCCGCGCGCTCACGGCTGGGACCGCATCCCGCCGCGGATCGTAGCCGGCTAACGCCGGCGGATACGGCGCGACGCGTGGCTCGCGCAACGTGAGCAGGTTGAGCAGGCCGCCGAGCGCCAGCAGAAAGGACGAGACGTAGATGCCGACGCACGTGTTGCACAGCTCGCCGAGCTGCGTCAGCGAGATGCCCAGCATGATCAGCGAGACGAGCAGCGGCGTGACGCTGAGCACGGCGAAGAACACGACGGCCCGGCGCGGAGCGCTGCCGGCGGCGATCAGCAGGTACAGGCTGAAGCCGACGAAAAATATAAAAGCCCCCAGCGCGAACAGTGAGATCGGGATACCGCCCCAGTACTGCTCCCGCAGCAGCGCCGAATAGGGGCTGTACATGGCCGCCCGGCAGGCCTCGGCCTCGGCGGTCGCCGGCAACCCCGGGATGAAGCTGCAATGAACGTCATGCAGCCGCCGGTCGAGGTGCTTGGCGTAGTCGAACGTCGAGTACGACGCGAACACCAGCCCCAGCGCCGAAGCAAACAGCGCTAGCGCGGCGGGAGCTCTGGAATTTGGGCCGAACATGACACGCGAGACCTTCGCAAGGCGGGCGGGTTCCGGGCAAGTCCGATGCTGGTCAACCCCCTGGACGCCGTCAACCGTTTCAGCCGAGATTCGAATGAGATCGCGCATTTAGGCGACCTACGCGAGCGCTCCGTGCTTATTCGCAGGTCCGCGCGTGGGACCGAGAGACACGCGCGGACCGGCTGCGAGTGGCGCTACTGCCCGCCCCGGGATTGGCAGGCTGCGCGCAGCTCCAGATCAAGGAAGTGAGCTCGGCCCTGTTCAAGTAAGCGAAACATCAAGTCAAGCAAAGCGTACGAACCCCGAAATCGAACCAGAAGCGTTTCTCGCTGACGGAAGGCGAGCGCCGCAGGCCACCACGAACGGCCATTCGCGTCGCACCGCCGTGGCCCTAATGCACGCAGCATGCCGCGGATGGCTCATCAGCGAGTTCGAGCATCTACGGCCGGCGAGCCGACATCTACCGCCGGCGCATGTGACCACCTGCCACAGGCGTAGCAATTCGCGCCGAGGCGATCGCGCACCCGCTTCACTTGCTCGCGGGGGACGCCGCCTGGCCCGCCAGCTTCTTCTGAACGATCGGGCGCGCTGGGTGGTTCTTGGGCGCGTCCTCCAGGAAGCGCTGCAGCAGCGGCTTGGCTTGCGCCGGCTTCTGCATGAAGTCCGCATACAGGAGCCCGAGGTTCAGCGTCGCCGCCAAATTTTTCGGCTCCATCTCCAGCACTTCTTGGAGCAAGCGCTCGGATTCCTCGTATGGCCCCGGATCGTTGCGCTTGCCCTGACCGCGCCGCGCCGCTGCGAGACCGATCATGGCATCCACGTCCTTGGGCTTTGCTTCGAGCACACCGCGGAACTCTTGAGCAGCGCGATCGTAGACGCCCGCCAGCAGCAGCACCGTCGCCATGTTCGAGCGCGCCGTGGTGTCTTTCGGATCGAGCTCGCTGGCTTTGGCGAAGTGCTGGAACGCGACCGCGTCGTCGCCACGCTTCAATGCGATCAGCCCGGCGGTGCGCTCCGCGACGGCGCTCTTGGAGTCTGCCTTCAAGGCCTCTTCGACGAGGAGCTCGGCCGTATCCACTTCACCGCGCGCCAGGTGGGAAGCCGCCAGCTCTGCGAGCGCATTCGGATCCCGCGAGCGGCGCACGAGCACCTCGCGCGCGTGCTTGATGGCGGCGTCAATGTCGCCGCTGTCGCGCAGGGCACCGACCAGGGCGATGCGCGCGGCGACGGCCTTCGGCTCGGCCTTGACGAACTCGAGCAGGGCCTCGGCAGCAGCTTCGGCATCATCTCGACGCCGTTGCACCTCGGCCAGAGCCACCACCACGTCTTCGGCGTTCGGGGCGAGCGCCCGCGCCTCGGTGAGCTGCTTTTCGGCGCCCGCCAGGTCACCGGACTCGGCGAGCAACAAGCCGAGGTTGTAGCGAGCCTCCCAGAGCTTTCCGTCTGCGTTCACGGCCGCAGTGAGGAGCGGAATGGCCCGCGCGCCGTTTCCTGGCTCCTTCGCAGCCGCGACGCCCTGAGCCAGCTTGTTCACGGCTCCGGGATCGGCAGGCGGCAAAACCGGAGCCTTGCTCTGGGCCGCGCCTCCGCCACACGCTGCGACGCTCAGCGCGAGCAGCAGCAGAACCCAGCCTGCGCGTGCTGGTGACCGCATCAGCGCTTCGCTCCTTTGCGCTTCGGCCGCGCCGGCTTGCGCTTTGACTTCGCGGGCGGGCTTTCTTCCTCCGCGGCCTCTTCTTCCGCCTTGTCGCCGTTCGCTTCCGACTTGGCTTCGTCTGCGCCGGCTGCGTCTTTCGCTGGCGCGCTCTTCGGCGCAGCGTCAACGTCCTCGGTCTTCACCTTGGCCACGGGAACCAGATACGGTTCACTGCGGCCATCCTTGCTGCGTCGCAGACCGTCGATCAAGGCTGGCAGCGACACCTGCCCGCTCGAACGCAGCTGAAACCCCGTTTCGTTCAAGGGCGGGTAGAGCTCGGAGTTCAGCCGCCCCAGCGCCTCGCGCATCTTCGCCGTCCAGGAGTTGAAGATGCCGAGCTCGATCGCCTTTTGCCAGCCGCTCTCGTACGCTTCGAGGCCGCGCTCCTCGATCGGGATCACGAACTCCTCGATCGACTGCTGGTACAGCTCCTTCTCTTCCTCGCTGAGGCTCGCCGGCGGGGGCGAATTGAGGAGCGCCTTGGCGAACGAGTCGTAGGTGAAGCCGATCTGGTAGAGCGAGGCGGTGGTCCATTCCGCGACGCCCATTTCTGCGGTTGACAGGAACGTGTCGGCGGCGCGTTTCAAGAGCTCACTCTTCTGCTTCAAGCGCTGCTTCAGCTGCTTGACCTCGCCTTCGATCTTCACCTTGGAGAACTGCGCCAGAATGCGCTCGCCCTGCATGTAGCGCGCCTTTGCGGCGAAGTATTTACCGTCGTTGTCGAGCTGCCCGCGGTTCAGCTTGTAGACCGAGAGGGAGCGGTCGAGCGCCGCGGCGGCGCCGCGTTCGTCGTTGCGCTTGATGCGCACGGTGGCCAGGCGAACCAGCGCTTCGATCTGAGCGCTGGCGCTGCGCGCGCTCTTTGCGTAGCTCTCGTAGAGCCTCTCGGCATCCTGCCATTTTTCGGCTTTTTCGTGCGCTTTGCCCATCAGGAACGTGACTTCGTCAGCAGCCGCGTCCCGCGCGTAGTGGCGCTTGTACTTGTTGCCGCTCTCGATGGCCTTGGCGTGCTCGCCGACTGTCGTGCGCAAGAGCACCGCGTTGTAGGCGGCGTCCCGGTGGTGGCTGTACCTCGGATAACTGTCCACGATGATGGCGTGGTAGTCGGCCGCTTCGCTGAACAGGCCAACCTCCTGATACGTGGTGGCGGCGATCCAGACGCCTTCGGCAGCCTCGGGCCGCTGCCGGTGACTGTTGACGAGCAAGGTCGCCGCCGCCGATAGCGTCGCGAGATCCCCGGCGCGACGCGCCTCGATCTCGGCGTTGACCGCGGCTTGCGCAGCGCGCGGCTCCTTGGGGAATTCTTTGGCCGCGCGCAAGTACGCCGCTGCCGCCTGATCGTGCTTGCCAGCTGTGGCGAGTTGCTCCCCTTGCTTGAACACGGCCTGGACGATCAGCGTGTTCAGGCGCTGTTGCTGCTCGGGCGTCTGGAACGACGGCGCCGTCTTCAAGCGTCGCGCCCAGGTTTCGATGTTGCGGTAGTCCTTGCTCTTGTTGAACGAGTCGAGGATGAGCTCGCCGGCGCCGGCCGCGTAGCGGCTGTTCGGGTATTTCTCGAGCAAGAGCACCCATTGCCGCACCGCGACGTCGTAGATCTCGAAGTCGTAATAGAGCTTGCCCTGCCGGAACAAAAGCTCCGGCACGTCGCGGTCGTTGGGGTACGTCTTGACGTACAGCTCCATGGCTTCCGTCAGCCGCTTGTCCGTCGGTGACTCCTGCGACTTCTTGCCGGCGGCCTTGGCTGCTTCGAGCTCCTTGAAGCGCGCCTGTTCGAGCGCCGACAGCGCGTTGTAGAGCGCGTCGCGCGAGAGCTTGCCGCGCGGATTGAGACGTACGGCGGCCAGATAGGAGTCGGCCGCATTGGCCGCGTCGTCCAGCCGATAGAAGTAGATCTCGGCCAGGTTGTAGTGGATCTCGTAGGCGTATCGCGTCTTGCCGAACCGGCTCAGATACACCTCGTACAGCCCAGCCGCGGCCTGAAACTCCGCGCGGCTCACCTTGTCCGCTTGAGCCTTGGCATGCAGGCTCACCGCGTCGTCGCGGATCTGCTTTTCGATGGCCTGCTCGGCGCGCTCGATCACCTGCGGCGTCTGCACGCGCGCCCAGGCAGGAGGACGCGGCTTCGGCTTGCCCGACTCGGCGCCGGGGACCGTGTACTCACGAACGATCCAGCGGTAGTCGTTCTCGAGCTCCTTCCACGCCTCCATCGTGGAATGCCCTTGCGCGACCGCGAGCGCGTACTTGTAGGCTTCGGGACTGGTCGGCTCGAGCTTGAGCAAGAGCCGGTAGGCCTCGATGCCCCGCTCGTAGTGCGCCTGTTCGAAGAACGCATCCGCCAGCGCACGCACGATGCGCCCCGCGAACTTGTCGCCGCCCGCTTTAACGAGGAAGCGGTGCATGTCCTCGGCCCGGTTCTTCTCGTCCTCGACGAACACGGCGACCAGGTTCTTCAAGGCCTCGGCTTGCAGCTCGTCGAGCTCCGCGCGGCTGCGCGTCCGACCACCCCGGCCTTCCTCCGTATCCTTGAACACGATCAAGAAACGCCGCGCGGCTTCCTCCGAGCGACCCAGGCGCCAGAGCGTCCATGCGCTCTTGAACAGCGCCAGGTCGTACAGATCGGAGTCCTTGTGCTTGAGAACTTCCTCGTACTCTCGGTACGCGACCTCGTAGTTCGGGAACTCCTTGGTGAACTCGTACTCGGCGCGGATCATGTGCGCGTCTGCGGTGAAGCGACTACCGGGAAACCACGCCAGGATTCGGTTGAAGCGGCCGAGCGACTCGTCGAACTTGCCCTCTTCGTTGGCCAGAAAGCCGTCCACGTAGAGCGCCAGGTCGTAGTTCCGGAACGTCTTGTACTGTTTCAGAACCTTGAGAAAGCGCGCCCTGGGCCGGCTGTAATTGGGGTTCGGCGGCTCGCCGCGCTGATCGCCCGGGGTGCGCTCCCAGCGCTTGAACTCGAGCAAGAAGCGGTCGCGTGCGTCCTCCCACTCGAGCTCTCCCATGCGCATCAGCGCTTCCGGCATCTCGGGAGCGTCGTCCGGCGTTTCGCGGATGAACTTGTCCAGGAGCTGCATCGATTCCAGGCGCAGCTGCTTGGTCTGGGCGATGTTGCGACCGATGCGCGCGTCGATCTTCTTTTCGAGAATCTTGCGTAAATTCTCGGGGATCTGCAGGCTCACGCGCCCCTCGCGTTCGATACGCGCCCGGGTCTCGGCCTTGGCCTTGTAGGTGGGGCGCTCGCGGCGCGACAGCTTGCGCTCGCCTGCCGGCTTGATCCTCGACTTCTCGGACGCCATGGCGGGCGTCTCTTGCGCCGAGGCCGACGAAGCCATGCTCGATACGAGGCACGCCATCAGCAGCCAGGCCGGCGTCGGCGGCCAGACGCGGATCGGTCCGGTTCTCATCCGCCGCCCATGTTACGCGAAACCTGCCCGAGAGCGCGAGGCTTCACGCAGACGGTCGTGAGCGCGGCCATACATGTGCGGCGCTCACGCACACCGCGGAGCTACGCTGCCCGAGCCCTCGTCAAAACGGTAGCGAGACTCTGCCGGAGATCGACGAATCGCGCGGATCGAGCACGTAGTCGACGCCGCTGATGAGCAGATCGTACCAGAAGTGGATGGCCACGGGCGGCGCGAGGCTGTAGTCGTGCCAGCGGTAGCTCAAGCCGAGATAGCCGCCGAGCAGCGTGATCAATGGCACGGCCACTGCGAGATATGCCGCTTGCCGGTCATGGGAAAGACCGACGACGTTCGGCGCGTGCGCAGCGCCGAACGCGAGCGACGCTCCGACCCAGCCGCGCGTCGGGTCCATTTCGCGCGCCATCTGCGACTGGATCATGCCGCGAAACACGGCTTCCTCGGCGACCGCGACGTGCGAGAAGATGCCGGTGCCGACGGCAGCCGCCAGCGGGTAACCGACACCGGGACGGAACGTGCGGTCGAACAGCTGCGGGTCGTCACCCACGTGGTCCGTATCCAGCCCTCCGTCGATGAGCAGCGTCGCGCCGAGTCCCAGCGCCAGGCTGCCCAGAATGCCGGCCCATACGTCCGGTTTGGCGAGCACGCTCGGCGTGAACGGCGCGAGTGCGAGCTCGGCAGGCGTGTCCAGCGGCACGTAGCGCAGCCGTTTCGCGCGCTGGCGTTCGAAGACGCCGTCGAGGTAGCTGTAGATCCACAAATATTGCAGCGCCGCGAGCGGCACGCTCACCGACGGCTCGGAGATCCCCTCGATCCCTTCGTCACGGGTCGCGAGCGCGGTGACACCCACGCCCAGCTCCGCCAGCCCGAGGCCGCTAAAGACCGCGCCTTCCGCGGTTTTGCCCAGGCAAAATTGCGCGACGCCGGGAAACAACAGCCCTACGGCGGCAGCACAGGATTGCGCGGCCACGAGCCGCCGCGCGCGCGCTTCCCGCGGTTTCTCCGCCTCGTCGTCGTGTGTGCGCGCCGGCTGCATGCCAGCGGCCTCGCCCGTCACGAGCGAGCACAGCAGAGCGGCCGCTGGCACCACGGCGCGCCGGATGCGACGCCGCTCCATTTCAGCGCAGGCCTTCTCCGCCGACGTACTCGTCTTCCCAATCCTCGCCGTCGAAGGGCCAGTACTCTTCGTCGTCGCGCAAGTAGCGCTCGGCGTCGAGCGAATCGACGATGGTCTGCGGCAAGAGCCCCTGAGACAGCGCCTCCACCTCGATTTCCAGCGCGCGCTTCTTGCCGAGCACCGTCTCGATGCGCCCGAGACGGGCGCGCCGGAGGAGCCGCGACAAGCGGCGATCGAGACGTACCAGCGCGTCCTTCGCCAGCTCGTGTTGCTGCCGCTGCACCAGCACACGCGTCGCCTGGCTACTTTGATAGAGCCGAGTCGCGCGCTCGCGATCCTGCGCGACGATCGCCGGCAGGTCCGTACCCGTCACGGCGCCGCCCGGGCCGCTTGCGGTGAGCGCGCTGCGCGCCGCCCTCGCGCGCACCTCGAGCGCCGTCAACTGCGACTTCAGCTCCGCTAGCGTCTGCGCATTGGCCGCCGTGGAACGCTCCGCCTCGCGTATCAAGCGTCGCACTTCGGCGAGCTGCGCGTCGATGCGCAAAAGCTTCTCGTCCGATCCGTACGCCGCGCCGGCGCTCTGGGGGCGTACCCCGCTCGTCGAGAGACGCTGATTGGCCGAATCGAGATCGCGCATCGCACCGCGCAGGCCGCTGAGCTGGTGATCGAGCTGAGCGAGGCGCAAGGACGCGCGGCCGTAGCTCGAGTCCACGCGCAAGAGCGCGCCCAGAGTACGCGCCACCTCCTCGCGCACGCCGAGCCCGGCCGCCGCCGGATCGGCACCGGTGCGCACCGCGTCGACGAGCTTCTGCATCGCGGCGTCATCGGAGCTCAGCCGCCGCGCGGCGTTGCGCACGGGTTCGTAGCGTTGCAAAAACGCATTCAGCTTGGCGTCGGCCTGAGGAAAACGACACATCCCGAGATCGATGTACGCATCCAGGATCCACGCTTCGTCTTCGTACGGGTGATTGGCGTCGAGCGAGCGCAGCTCGTCGATGAGCTCACGCGCGCCGTCGTAGTCCTTGGCTTCGTAGCGCGTGGTGGCCGACTCGTAGAGCGCCTCCGGGATGTGATCCGAATCACGAGGCACGAGGTAGTAGTAGTAACGCGCGTCGTCGAAGCGGTACTGCTCGTGTGCCACGCGCCCGAGTCCCAGGCGCGCGAGGTCGCGCACTCGAAAGAAGTCATTGCCGCCGAAGAGCGGCGCTTTGCGCGGGGTGCGCTTGGCGTCGGCCACGCGACAGAACAGGTTCTCCCCGCGCTTGAGCTGCCCGCGTTCCACTTCGAGCAGGCCGGACAGGTACGTCGCTTGAGCCCAAAAGCGCCCGCGTTCGCTGACCTTGGCGTATTCGACCAGCGCCTCGGCGCGCCGACCGCGCTTCTCGTGGGCGCGCCCGCGCAGGTAGCTGATGTCACCCCGCAGCTCTTCGGGCGCGTTCGCAGGAACCTTCGCGAGATCCGTCAGGAACGGCTCCGGGTTGTCGCTCTCGAGCCCGAAGTCGACCAAGCTGCGCGACGCGCGCCGGTGCCAGATCTCGCCGGGATCGCCGCCCAGCAGACGCACCAGATAGCCGCGCGCCGGCTCGTACACTCCTGCCCGCCCGAGCGCATCTCCGAGCAGGAACACGGCGTTGCGCCCCTCATCCGTGCGCTCGAACGGCGCAAAGCGCGGGGATTCGATCACGTACACCAGCGCGCCGATGGCTTCGTCGCGCCGGCCCTCGAGCAGCTGGTCTTCGATACGCGCCAGATCCGTGCGCAGGCGCGAGCGGCTCAGCGGCGCGGTCGCCGCCAAGCGACGTTTGGCGAGCGCTTCATGGTAGGCGCGCATGGCGTTCGCGCGGGTGTCGAGCGACCCCTCGGGTGCAGCGGTTTTTTCCGGCGCGGCCTCGGCCACGGCCGGGGTCTCCTTCGCCTCCCTCTCACTCTCGTCGGCTTCCGTCGCCGCTTCCGTGTCCTCGGCAGGGGCGGGCGCCGGGCGGCGCGCCTGCGCACAGGCCAGGTCGGAGTAGAGCGAGACGAAACCCGCAATCAACAGCGGCAAGAGGCGAGCTTCGACGCGCATCGCTGCATTCAGTCCGCGACGCGTGCACGCAGGCGCACACGCAGGTCGTACTCGCCGTCCTGATCGTCGGGGAAGTCTTCGGCCATGTCCGAGTCGTCGTCCAGAACGATCGTCGCCTCGACCAGCTTGCTCTCGGGGATGATCACGGAAAACTTCGTGTGCTGGTAGGTCTTGTATTCGCGACCGCGCGCGTCGGAGCGCTCCAGCTCCACCCCGACGAAGTGGTGTCCGGGCGCCACGGCGTGCTCGTAGACGACCTTTTCGTCGTCTGCGGCGAAGCGCGCGGGCGCGTTGTAGACCACGCCGTCGTCGAGCGTCACGACGAAGCTCGCGATGCGCGCCTCGTCGCCGCGGGTCTCGACGAACACGCGGAGCTTGCTCTTGAAAAGCGTCGTGGTCAGCGCAGCGACACGGCTGCGCAAACTGGCGATGTCGCCGAGCAGGCGGTCGTATTCCGCGGGGGCGGGCGCAGTCCCACCTTCGGGAAATTCGCTCGGCAGCGGCGTCAGGGGCGACAGCGGAATGCCAGCGTCCGCGCGCCTGACGCGCGGCGGTGCTTCACCGAGATCGTCGCTGCCGCTCGGCGCTGCCGGTTCCTCCGCCTCCGCCTTCTCTTCGGCTTCCTCGTCCGCGGCCTGCTCCGTTTCGGGCGGAGGCGCCGGCGCGCGTGGCTTTCTTCTGGGCTGCGCCAGCGCCATCCACGCACAGAGCAACACCAGCGGAATCAGGAGTACAGCGTGGCGAGAGCGCATGACGAACGAGGGTCAGGCTAACACGATCGCGGCGCGCTACTCGAATTGAAACGGGAGCGCAGCGCGGAGCTCCCTCGTCAGGCTTTGCCCTGTTTGGCGACCGCCTCTGCCGCGCGTTTCACGGCCTCTGCGTCGCCCAGGTAGCGCCCCGGCGCCGTGGGACGCAGCTCGTCGTCGAGGTCGTATACGAGCGGGACGCCGGTGGGGATGTTCAGGCCGACGATGTCGGTGTCGCTCACACCATCCAGATGCTTGATGAGCGCGCGCAGGCTGTTGCCATGCGCCGCGATCAGCACGCGCTGACCACGACGAATACTCGGCGCGATCTCGCTCTCGAAATACGGCAAGAAGCGGTTGACCGTGTCCTTGAGGCTTTCAGAGGCGGGCAGCTCGCTGGGTTTCAAGCCGGCATAGCGCGGGTCTTTGCCGGGCCAACCGGGATCGTCCGCCGCCATGGGCGGCGGTGGCACGTCGTAGCTGCGACGCCAGACCAGCACTTGCTCCTCACCGTGACGGGCAGCCGTCTCCGCCTTGTTGAGTCCTTGCAGCGCGCCGTACATGCGCTCGTTGATGCGCCAGTTGCGGTGCACCGGTATCCACATCAAATCGAGCTCTTCGAGCGCGATCCAGAGCGTCTTGATCGCGCGCTTCAGCAGCGAGGTGTACGCGACGTCGAACTGAAGGCCCTCTTCGCGTAGCAGCCTGCCCGCTGTCTTCGCCTCCTGTTCACCCTGTGCGCTGAGGGGGACGTCCACCCAGCCCGTGAAGCGATTCTCGAGATTCCACTGACTCTGGCCGTGACGCAAAAGCACGAGTTTGGTCATGATCGGGCCTCGTGTTTTACGTGCTTCGGCCTGCGGGGATCCAGGAAAAATCGCGCCGCTCTTCAGCTCTTGAACGGGAAAAATACGCTCAGACCGCCCATCAGCGAAATGTCGTTCACGACCTTGTCGATGCCGAGGCTCACGCGCTGCTGAGACCGCACGTGGTCGCGCGCGTCGAGCCGCAGCGCGAGCCACTCGAGCAAGTAGAATTTGAGACCGAACCCGCCGGAGCCGGTGATCCCCAGGCTGCCCGGCTCATGCGTCGCGCCCGCGCCGAGCGACAAGTAGAAATCGAAGCGACTGATCCCCCCGCCCAGCCACCGGACCTTGCCGTATGCCAGTGACCACACCAGGTGCCCGAGGAACAGCTGCATCGGGTCCTCGTCCACCTCGGTGATCCCGACCAGGTTTTGATTCCTATCGACGATGCTCTGCAGGAACGCGTAGCGCTGCTCGGTGCGGAAATAGGCCGCTTCTAGCCCGAGAAACTCACTCAGGTGAAAGGTGTACGCACCACCATACACCGGGGCGCCGTCGGCGATGTCCGCCGCGTACCAGCCGCCCATCGCAGACAGCTCGTGACGCAGCGCTTTCTTGAACAGTCGAGGAACGACGCCACGATAAGCACGGCGCCCAATCAGCTGCTCTTTCAGCGCTTCGTCCACGCATTGCGCCTGTGCGGGCCGCGCGCACAGCACGGCTGCGGCTACGCACAGCGCGACGAGCGCGCTCCCCACCAGGCGCCGAAAGGCCAGCGAGCCCAGCCGGCCGGCGTTTCCGGGTCTCATCGACGCATTACCAGACGCCACCGCACGGCCCGAGGCCCATCGTGTTGTCTTTTGTTCCATCGCCTCGCCGCGCGTTAAATCGGATACCTTAGCGCGGGCGATCGCCGCAACCAAAAGCTGCGAGCGGCGCCGGGCGGAGCTTGTCGCCCGCATGCGGCGACGCGAAAGAAGTAGCAGAATAGAATACACCGGCCGAGAGCGGCACCGCTCTTCGACCGTTTCGTGGGAACCATGATGCGAAGCACTGCCCGGGGCCGGGGCGGCTCGGAAAACACCGGCAGGCGAGCCCACGTTTGCGCGATCATTTCGTGCGCGGTCCTGGCATTCGCCCCGTCGAGTCGCGCCCAGACCCGGACCCCGGAGCCGAACGAACCGGCCCGCGCGACGCCTCGGGCGCCAGTGGACGAGGGCGCATGCGTTCGCCTGAGGGGTGGTGCGTTGGCGCAGATCAGCTGCGCGCTCGCCCGTGGGCTGCACGCAGCGCCGAGCGGCGTGCTGGTGGTTGCCGCGCCGATCGCGAGCGACGGACGCATCGAAAAGCCACGAGCGCTCGCCGCTCGTGTGGCCGAGCTCCTGGCCGGAGCGCTCGGGCGGGGGGCGCGCTATGCTCCCGAACCGAGCAGTCTCGGCAGCGCGCGCGCTCTCGCAGCCGGCGCAAGTGGTCTGGTGTTCGTGCGGGCGGAGATCACGCGCGGCCAGTTGCGCGCCGTGGCCGATCTCTACGAGGTCCGCGAGCGGTTCTGGCAACGCGTGCGCGATCCGGCGCCGGCGCCACGCGCGCATGCCTTCGCGAGCAGCCGTCTCGACGCGGAGCTCCGCACGTTCTTGCCGCCCGTGCCCCTCGTGGCGCGCAGTATCGAGAAGGCGCGCACTTCTGGCGACGACCTGATTGCGCTCGCCTGTGAGGACACCGACCAGGACGGCGCGCTCGAGATCGTGTGGGCGGGGCGACGGCACGTCGGCGTCGGACGCATTCGGCAAGGGCAGCTGACGCCGCTCGCCGCACGTCCCTGGACCGACCTCTCCCCGGTCGCCGGCAATCCCCTGCGGGAGCCGCTCGCCGGGATCGCCATCCATGCAGGGCGTTTCATCGACATAGGCTCGACGGACCGCGCGGACGGCGTTCGCTTCGATCCAGCGCTCTCGCCAATCGCGAAGCTGGGACGACACATTCCGTGGCCGACCAGCGGCTGCGCCGCGCTCGGAGACGTCGCGCTGCAGGGCACTGTCGTTGCTTGCACGAAGGGCGACACCGCCTCCACGCGGATCGCCTTCTCGCACGGGCTCGATGCACTGGCTGCAGCCGTGGTCGTCGATCGCAGCGGGCGCTTGCACGAGTATCGGGCCGCGCGGAGCAGCCAGACCGGCGACCTGGTCGTTCGTCACGAGGGCGGCAGACACGTCACCCTGCCGGGATCCGGCGCGCAAGTCGCGCTCGGCGATCTCGATCTCGACGGGCAGCCAGAAATCGTGACGACGGCGGACTCGCTGGATCCGCACGGCGACGCGGTGCAGGTGCGGACATGGCAGGAAAATGGCCAGATCCTGGAGCGCTGGCGCATGAGCGTGCCGACCGGAGTGCAGGCTCTGGCCGTGTGTCCGCCGGAGAGTGACGGACCCCGTAGCGTCGTGGTCGCTACGCGCGCGGCGCTGTGGGTCATCCGATGATACAGAGCGTCAGCCGCAGAGCGTTGCTCACCGGCATGACCGTGTGCAGCGCAGCTCGCGCACTCGGGCGTACCCCGTATCGAGGAACGCTGCGCATGAAGCTGCCGTGGCCGGTCGGTGCTGGCCTCGACCCGCACGCGCTCGACGATGCTGCGGCGGCCATCCTCGGGCGCGCAGTGTTCGACTGCTTGTATGCGCGCGACGGCGCCGGACGGCCTTACGCGGCGCTGGCGAGCGCGTTGCCCGATCGCAGCGCGCGCGGCACACGCATTCGGCTGCGGCCCGGCCTGCGTACGGCGGCAGGCAAAGCGCTCGACAACCGCGACGTCGTGTGGTCGCTTCTGCGCGCGCGCAGGCAAGCTGCGGCCGGCGCGCTGATGAACTTCGACGAACCGCGGGCGGAACCCAGCGACGCCCTGGCGGTCCATTTCGGAGACGTCGATCCCGCGGAGCTCGCGCTCGCGCTGAGCAGCCCGGTGACCGCCATCGTCCCGCGCCACTTCACGCGTGCACGACCGGATGCGACCGGCGCGTTCGTGGCGCTGCCCGCCGGCAATCGGCTGCTTCTGAAGCGCAACTTGCTGGCGGCGCGCGGCGCCGCTTTCCTCGACTCCATCGAGGTTCACCAGGCTCGAGATCTCGCGGATGCGTTGCGCTCGTTCGAGGCCAACGACTCCGACGTGGGCTGGCTAGGTGCCGGATTTCACCGCGCGCGTCCCGGCGCGCTCCGCTTCGACGCGGGGACCTTCGGCTGGGTGGTGCTGCACACCGGAACGGCCGCGGGGGCCTGGGGCTCTCCTGGAGTTGCACAACGCTTGCTCGACGCCATTCCCGCGGCGCGCCTCGCGCACCTCGGCTTGTATGGCTTGAGTGAAAGCGGCGGCGTGAGCGCCTGGGGCGGCGCTCCGGCAGAGCTCGTCGTCGCCAACGACTCCCCACACCTTCTGGCCGTCGCCAGCGCGCTGTCCGGCCTGCTCGGCCGGCCAGGACACGAGCTGCGTCCCGTGCTCAAGAGTCCTGCACAAGTCGCACAACATCGCGCGCGCCGCGACCACGCGCTCTTGCTCGACTTCGTCCGGAGCGTGGGTCCGAGCGAACAGGAACGGATCGCGAGCCTCCTGACGCTGGCGAATCCGGAGCTCGCTCGCCGCCCACCTCGCGTCGCCGCCGCACGCGCCCGACAACTCGCACAGACCTTGCCATTCGGTGTGGTCGGAGAGCTGCGCATCGCAGGCGCCCACGCTCCGGGCATTCACGGACTCGGCGACTGGAACCTGCCGAACGCCTGGCGTTAGGAGGATCAACTGCGCTTGTCGCACTAGGGTCTGTCCCTGAATTCCTTTCCGAAACGTGCCCGTGAACGTGCCCGTGAACGTGCCCGAAAGGCGCAACTTCGAGCACGGCAGAGCCGAAGAAGGCACATGGCGCTCGATCATGACCGACTGGATGTCTAGCAGCT
>DATDJP010000110.1:0-23443 GCA_036520475.1 Polyangiaceae bacterium
ATCGCCTCGGCGCTGAAGGACTTCTACGTCGTGGTCGATCTGCAGACGTCCACCGGCGCGGCCGGCATCTGCCCTGACTGGCCGTCGGTGATCGAGCGCACGGACGCGAATCCGCCAGCCAACAACAATCCGGCGCGCACGCCGCCGGCCACCGCCTGCACCAGCGACGCGCAGTGCCCGGCCAACACCGCGTGCAACGAGACCATCCGCCGCTGCGTGTGCCTGCACAACGGCTGGAAGCGCGACAGCGACGACGACTCGAGCAAGGCGACATCCTCGAGCGTGTTCGACTTCAACGGCGACGGCGCCGCCGAGGTCCTCTACAACGACGAGTGCGAGTTCCGCGTGTACGACGGCCGCAGCGGCCAGGTGCTGTTCAAGAACGTCTCGAACAGCCGCACGGGCATCGAGAACCCGGTCGTGGCCGACGTGGACAACGACGGCAACGCCGAGGTGGTCACCGTGATGAACACGGAAGCCACGAATCGCTGCGATGACGACCCGGTGGTGGGTGGCAATCGCATTCCGCGCAGCCCGAACGGCATTCGCGTCTGGGGCGATCCGGGCGACGAGTGGGTGTCCGCGCGCCGTATCTGGAACCAACAGTCGTACCACGTCACGAACATCACCGAGGGTGGCCGCGTGCCGCTGCACGAGCCGGAGAGCTGGCGCACTTTCAACGGGCGCTACTACAACACGTACCGCTCTCAGCCGCGTTCCTTCGGCGTCGCCCCGGACCTCACGGTGGTCGCGGTCGGCGTCTCCTCACCGAACGTCGCCTGCGGAACGCTGAGCGACACCATTCAAATCTCGTTCGAAATCGAGAACCGCGGCGACCTGCGCGTCGGCCCCGGCGTGGTGGTCAACTTCAGCGGATTCTGGGGCACCACCGAGCGCGCTCTCTTGAACGACACCGGCGGCGCGCTGCAGGTGACCCTGGTCGGCAGCCTCGAGCCCGGGAACTCCGTGGTGCTCAGCGTGACGTACAAGGCGTCGAACAACGCGCAGCCCACGTTGCCGGACCGAGTGCGTGTCAGGGTCGATCCCACGACGCCCGCGAATCCGAACGGTCGCGAGCGGGAGTGCAACGAGTCGAACAACGCTGCGGACGCGCCCGTGCAAGCCGGTGCGTCGGCGCCGGACCTGCGGCTGGATCTGGGTACGGCCACCTCCCTATGCCCGGCGGCGCGCGTCGTCGCCACGGTGTTCAACGACGGCTCAGTGCCGGCCAGCAACGTGCTCGTGCGCTTCTACGCCGGTGACCCGAGCCAGGGCGGCACCCTGCTGCACGAACAGACGATCGCGGGCCCGATCGCACCCGGCCAGAACGTGCCGCTCACCGTGACCATTCCGTCGCTGCCGGAGGGCCGCGTGATCCGCATCTTCGGCGTGGTCGATCCGGACAACACGATCACCGAGTGCAACGAAGCCAACAACCGCGACTCGGCGAATCAGACGGTCAATTGTAGCATCGTTCCGGAGTGATCTCGAAGATCATGCCGGCGCGGCGCAGGCGCGCGAGCAGCTTTTCGCCCATGGCGCTGGCCGGCGTGAGGACGCCGGATGGGCACTCGGGAACGACTCCGTCGCGCGCCAGACACAGCGCCGATTCGGCCAGCATGATCGACGTTTCACCGTAGCCCGGATCACTGTGGCCCACGACGCGGGCGAATACCGGCGCGGCGCCGCTTCTCTTGCCGACCACGCACATCTCGAACTTGCCACGCCGGCGCTGCTCGGCGCTCGGCCCTTGCCCCGGCTTCGGCAACACTTTTTTGGCCAGAAGTGAGCGGATCGGTCGGACCACCGCCGCAGCCATGAACGCACCGATGCCGAGCGTCTGCCCGGTCGCGCGCAAGAAACCGCGCGCGTCGTTCGGGAATGCCGAGAGCTCGGCGTAGCGGAAGTCCCGCCCATAGCGGTAACCGAGCAGCGCGTTGGTGCGCCGGACCACGCGCGTGTTGATGGCCGCCATGACGAACGGGCCAGTCCAGCCGGGCAGATCGGGGTCGCGCCGTACGCTCGTGGGATCTCTACCGTCGGGGCCGGTCCGTTCGCCCTCCGGGTTCAGGCAGTACGGGTCCGACAAGATGCGTCGCACGGCACTGTCCCGCGTCGCCTCCTCCATCACGCCCAGCATGCTGGCGATGGTGCCGCCGCTGGCGCCTCCGCGCAGCTTCGTCACGAACACCTTCACCTCGTTGCAGGGCGCGCCGAAGTGCTCGATCGCATGCTGTTGCACCAGATACGTCCCGAGGTCCGAGGGGATCGAGTCGAAGCCGCAGCAGTGGACGATGCGCGCGCCGCTGGCTCGCGCGCTGTCGGCGTGTGCGTCAATCATGCGCCGGATCCACTGCGGCTCACCGGTGAGGTCGCAGTAGTCGGTGCCGCACGCGACGCACGCGGCGACGAGCTCGCTCCCGTGGACGGCGTAGGGGCCCACGGTGGAACAGACGACGCGCGTCCGGCGAGCCACGTCCTCGAGCGCTCTGCGATCGCTGCTGTCCGCGATCAGCAGCGGCAAGTCCGAGAGCGCCGGTGCGATGCCCGCGAGCTCCGCACGGACCGCCGCCAACTTGTCGAGGTTACGGCCGGCCAACGCCCAACGCAGATCGCTGTTCCCGTAGTGCCGAGCGAGATACTCGGCGACGAGCTTGCCGGTGAACCCCGTGGCGCCGAACAGCACCACGTCGAGCTCACGGTCCGTACGCGTGGGATGAATGGGATTCTCGCCGGGCCCTGTTTGCGTCATGCGGGGGCGAGGCTACTCTCGACGTGCCTGCGCGTTCAACCGCTTGCGCGCAGCCCGCTCGCCCAAACGCAGGGAGAGCAGCAAGGAGCTGAGCTTCTGCTGGTAAGGCTCGTCGCCCAGCGCCGTCTTCACTTGGGCCCCCAATTGTTGCGATGTGCGCCCGGGGTGCGCCACTATCAGCGGAATTTCGGAGTCCTGGCGCGACGGGCTACCGTGCCAGGACCGGTAGCGCGCCGAGAAATAGTACCGCTCCTCGGGCGTCTCGCGATTGCCGTTGTTGGCGATGAGCAGCACGTCCCCGGCCCGTTCGCCATGTTTCCCGACGGCCAGATCGCGCAGCCGCTCGTCCAGATCGACGTAAGTCGGATGCGGATTAGCGGCGAGGTAGCGCTCGACGGGCACGAGTTTCCCGCCGCCGACGTACACCTGGAACGGCTCGTCCTGCTCGCGCGGCGCTTTGGGTTTTCGCGTCAGCACCATGTCGAGCGTGCCTTTCATGCCCTTCACGTATTTGCCGCTCTGATTGGCGTCGTAGAACGCCTGAGCCGCGACCAGCACGTCTTCCTTGAAGCGCGGCGCGCGCGCAAAGTCGCAGGCCTTGCCCTCTTTTTCGCACGTGGAGCGGTCCGCCACGTACACGTAGGCCATCGCGCCCTGATACGCGAGCACGGCGTTGAAATCGTGCTCTTCGCTGACGTCGAGCTGGAACGGGCGCAAGCGAAAGCCCGCCTTCAGCAGCACACCAGGCGGATCGTCTTCGTCGTCCATGGCCAGGGCGTGCTCGTCGTCGTCCATCACTTCGGTGTGACCGTGGTCGGCCGTGATCACCACGTAACGATTGTCCAGCGCTTTGCGCGCTTGCAGCGCTTCACGCAGATCTTTCATGAGCGGATCGACTTCATCTTTCAGATACTTGCGCCGTGCCTTGTCGGGGCCGATGTCCGCCACGTGCGCGAATTGGTCGGTACCGGACAGGTAGATCGTGAGCACATCCGGCACCGGGTCGTCCTCGTCCGACAGTTCTTCCACCACCGTTTCGATGACTTGTTCGTCGAGCGCCGAGTAGACGGCCTTCGAATCCTTGCGCGCGAGCTTCTCCGTGATCTGCTCCTCGAGAAACGCCTTGAACGCGTCCGCCAGCACCGCGCGGTCCGTCACGAGCAGACGATCGGCCCCGCGGTGGAGCTGGTGCATCGCCACCCAGATCGACACGTGCGGATCGCGCTCACGCATCTGTTCGTACACGCTCGGCGCCAACGTGAGCTTGTTCACGTACTGGTCCGTGTACGTCGCGAGCACCGGCTCCGGATTGTGGAAAGTGACGGGAACGGGAGCCGCAAACTGCCTCTTTTCCCGAATGAAGTATTCATTGCCAGCCAGGCCGTGCTCGGCGGGCGGCACGCCCGTGAACGCCGTCACCCAGGCGACGGCCGTCGAAGACGGCAACGTCGACAAATAGCGTTCATCGAAATACGCATGGGCGTAGTCCGAGCCCTTGCCTCCCAGGAGCCGAGCCATCTCCGGCAGCTCGCCCTGCTTCAGCATGTCGTAAAGCAAGTCTCTGCCAACGCCGTCCAGCGCGAGGACCAAGAGCGCCGGGCGTTTCGGAGAATTGGGCGGTGCGTCCTCGGGGCGTTCGTGGATGTCTTTCGAGTCCCCGGTGACGAGCAGCTCGGCCGCCTGCGTGCCGCCGCATCCGGACAGACTCAGCGCCGAACTGGTAAGAAGTGTGACCAAGCAAGCAGTGGGCAAGCGCATGATCCAACAAACGTCGTTCGTCGGATCAACTCTGTAAAGGCGCAGAATCTGCGGGTTCCGCGTGCAGTGCGCGACGGATGTACACGTCCGCGATCTGCGCCGCGTTCAGGAGACCCGTAACTCGGCCCGCCGCATCCACAATCGGCAGCTCGCGCAAGCCGTTCGCCAGCATGCGCTCGGTCGCAGCCCGCAGATCGTCGCTGCGAAGCAGCGCGGGGCTCGGTTGCATGATGTCGGCCGCCAGGGTCCAGCGTGCGTTCTCCAGCTCCGCTGAAGCAATGCGCAGGGACCCCGCAGTTACCAGCCCAAGCAGCTCCCCTGCCTCGTTCTGGATTGGAAAAATCTCCTGCGAGATCTCTTCGCCCGCGATCCTGACCATTTCGGCCATGGACGTGTGCAGCGTGAAACAGACCACGTGCGTGCCGTTCGTCGCAATGTCTGCGACGCGCGTCTCACGCAGCACGTCGAGGAGCAGCGCGTCGCGGTGCACGGGTGATTCCCGTTGCGTCGCAACCTGCGCCGGATAAAGCGCGCGCCGGCGTAGCGCCACGAACGCAATGCCCTGGCTCAACATGAGCGGAACGAGCAGGTCGTAGTTGCCGGCGAGCTCGCAGGTGAGCACCAACGCGCTCAGCGGAACGTGCGCGATACCACCGTAAAATGCGCTCATACCGACGAGCGCGAACGCTCCGGGGTGCAGATCTGGATCGTTCAGGAGGAGCTCCGCCGCGCGCCCGAACGCGCCGCCGAACAGGCCTCCGATGGCCAAACACGGCGCGAAGTCGCCGGCGCTGCCCCCCGAGCCGATGGTGAGCGAAGAAGCGAATACTTTCGCGAGCGAAAGGACGAACAACAGACCGACGCCGAACCAACCGACCGGCAGTAGCGCGGAGCCGGAGATGGCCATCTGCACAGCGCCATAGCCGCCGCCCAGCAGGCCCAAACCCTGCCCTGGCGAGTTGATGCGTTGGCCCATGTACATCACGAACGGTGTGATCACGGCGCCCAGGAGCAGCCCGCCCAGCGCCGGCTTCGCCCATTCGGGCAGGCGCATTTTCGCGAACAGGGCGAAGCTAATCCGATAAAACCACAGGAAGAACACGGCCAGCGCCGCAACCATCAACGCCAAGAGCGCGTACAGCGGCAGGTGGCGGAGCACGAACGGGGAGCGCGGCACGTCGCCAAACAGCGTGCTCTCGCCGAAAATCGCGATCACGATCGAGTACGCGATCACGCTCGCCAGCACCGACGGAATGAGCGCTTCGGACTCGAAGCCGTCTTTGTAAAGGATCTCCACGGCCAGCAGCGCGGCGCCGAGCGGCGTGCGAAAGACGGCCGAGATGCCGGCGGCAACGCCCGCCACGAGCAGAATGCGACGCTCGCGTGCTCCGACGTGCAAGACGCGCGCAACCAGCGATCCCAGAGCACCGCCGATCTGCATCGTGGGCCCCTCGCGACCGCCCGCGCCGCCGGTGCCGAGCGTGAACAGCGACGCCAGGCCCTTGATCCAGATCACGCGGCCCGCGATCACGCCGCCGCGGTGGTGGAAGGCGTCGATCATGGCGTCGCCGCCGCCGCCCCGCGTCTCCGGTGCATTGCGCGTGAGCAGGCCGCACACGAGCCCGCCGAGCGCTGGCAGGAACACGAGCAACCAGGGACGGAACGGTGCAACGCCCGACTCGTCCACGAACCGTTCACCGTGTGCGCGCAGCGGCGCATAGCCGGCCAGGCTTTCGAGCAAGAAGTGCTGCAAATACTCGAGGCTGCCGAAAAACAGCGCACCGGTGAGCCCCGCCGCGATGCCCACCAGCGCAGCGTGCCCCAGCGTCCGACCGACGATCCGCAAGTCGAGCGGATTGTTACCGACTAGAAACAGTGGAACGAGTGCGCGTTTCCGTAGGCGATCGAACACGCCGGGACGCTGGGACGGAGTGACGTCGTTCGTCAACGACACATGGGTACCGCTCTTCTCGTCCGCCCGCTACTCCTGATCCAACGCGAAGAAGCGCCGAATTTTACCGAGCAAATCCGTCTGCGTGTCGCGCAGCCGCCGCCCGCTCGAATCCTGCTCGAGGTTGTCGCGAATGCCCGCCAGCTCGAGGCGGCGTCGCGCCAGCACTTCCGCAACCTGTTCGGCGATCTCCGGTCGGCTCTCGAGCAGTTGCTGGAAAATCACGCGGTCGAGTCGATAACACTCCACGTCCGTCTGCGCGATCACGGTGGCGGCGCGAGGCGCGCCGGTGAGCAGGCTCATCTCACCGAAGAAGTCGCCGGCCTTGAGCCGCGCCACTTCGCGTTCCGGGCCCTCCGTGCCCGCCACCTTCACGACGGCGTCTCCCTTGACGATGATGTACAGCCAGTGCGCTTCCTTGCCCTGTCGAGTGACGGTTTCGCCCCGTGTGAACGGCGTGAACTTCAACCCTTCGGCCAGATGCTCGCGCTCCTGTTGCGACAGACCGTTGAACAGGTCGACCTTCGCCAGCGCCGACATACGGTGCTCGAAGTCCGCGCGCGACTTCTGCTCGCGGCGCTCAGACGTTTCGGAGGTCACGAACAGCGCATGCGCCGGCATCGACAGCGGGATGCTGCTGCGCCGCAGCGCGAAGTAGATGCGCGTCCGCACCACGCTGTCCGTCGGATCGTCGCGCGCGAGATCCGTCAGCCAGTAGCGCACGGCGTAGCGCGCGTAGCTTTCGTGCAGTTCCATCAAGATGCAGTGCGCGGCGGGTTCGCTCGCGACGCATTCGATGGGCGCGCTGTCCAGCGCCGAGTTCACGCTCTCGATGACCTCCGGCGGGGAATAGCGAAAATCGACGTTGAACCACACCCAGCGCCGCCAGAGGAGCGGCTGCCCGGTGCGCCGTCCCAGCACTAGCACCTGGTTTTTCACGAGCACGCTGTTGGGGACGATCATCGTCTCCCAGTTGCGCGTCTCGATCGCCGTGTAGCGCCAGCGGATTTCCGTGACCCGGCCGCTCACGTCCCCCACCTTGATCCAGTCGCCGAGCTTGATGGACTTGTCGAGCTGCACCGCGAGCCCGCTGACGATGTTGCCGAGCGTGTCCTGAAAGGCGAGGCCGATCACCGCGGTCAGCACTGCAGACGTCGCCACGAGCCCCGACAAGTCGAGGCCGGCGTGCGACGCCAGCGAGAACAGCGCGACGACGGCCGCCCCGGCGATGAGCACGTCCTGCAAAATGCGCGATGGCCCCAGGCCGATGCGCGGCGCCACGCCGTTGAAGAGCAGCGTGCCGACCATGAATATGATGGCGAACGTCGCGAACACCAGCGCGACGAGGTGCGTCTCGCGGTAAAACGGCGAGCCGTAGCCGCGCAGCACCGCGGCCACGGGCAGGAGCAGGAGGTACAAGCTGAACACGACCACCGCGCCCTTGACGCGCGTGCGCTCCTCCGGCGAAAGCGCGCGGTTCGCGGCGAAGAGCAGCAGCATCAACGCGCAGAAGGGCAGAACGCGCGCGTCGCGGAGCTCGCCGACAATGGCGGACCAGGCGAGGTGCATCAACGATCGACGATAGCGTACATGGGGAAGACCCGGGGGAACTAGCAGGCAGGCTCAGTTCGCCCGTCCCAGATCGTTCAGCTTCGCCGCGCATTGCCCGTTTTGACAAAGGCAGGAACCGCCGCAGTCCAGCGTCGCGGGGCGACACTCCATGGTGCACATCGTGGCCTTGCAGTCGGGCGCCTGGCCGCGCGCGACGCACGCGCTCGAATGGCAGCAGGAAGCGGGCACACAGTCGTCGTCCTTGCTGCAGGCGTTACTGACGGGGCCAGAGGCCGTGGGAGCCGTGGGAGCCGCCGCATCCGCGCTCAAAAGCGGACCTTCCGGCAGCGGAGGGGGCGGCTCTGGCGGCGGTGGCGTCACCGGCGGCTCAGCGCCTTCCGACGGATCCGTGGGCGGTGGAGGGGTCGCTCCGCTGCAGCCCTGGAAGGCCCAGAGCACGAGGGTCAGCGTGGCCGGGAGGAGGATGCTCAGCCGCCGGTGCATGCGGCGAACATCCTCCTACTCGCGTGAGTGTGCAACCCCGTGCGTGTAGCCCCGCGGATCGCGTCAGAAAACGAACGCCGTCTCGGACAGGCCCATCAGATTATCGGCACCTGAACGCACCGCGGCCGCGTGCGTGCGCGTGCGCGGCAGAATCCGATCGTAATAAAAGCGCGCCGTGTGGAGCTTGGCGGCGTAAAAGCCGTCGTCTTCCGGTGTGCCGGCCTTCGCCGACGCGACGCGCGCCATCTCCGCCCACAGGTACGCGAGCGTGACGTAGCTCGAGTACTGCTGGAAATCGACCGACGCCGCGCCGATCTCGTCCGGATTTTTCATCGCCGCCATGCCGACGTGCTGCGCCAGCTCGATCCATTCGCTGGTGAGCTCGCGCAGAGGCGCTATGAACGGTGCGACGGCAGCGTTCGCCGTGTTCGCCTCGCAGAAACGCAGGATGCGGTCCGTGAAACGCCGGAGCAGGGCGCCCTTGCTACCCAGCACCTTGCGTCGCATCAGGTCGAGCGCCTGAATGCCGTTCGTGCCTTCGTAGATCATCATGATACGACTATCGCGCACGAGCTGCTCCACGCCCGATTCGCGGATGTAGCCGTGGCCGCCGAACACCTGCACGCCCAGGTTCGCGGCCTCGAAGCCGCTATCCGAGAGGAACGCCTTGGTGATGGGCGTGAGCAGCGCGAGCAGATCGTTCGCTTCCGTACGCGCCGTCTCGTCGTCGTGGTGCAGCGCGTCCAGCTGCAGCGCCGCGAAATAGGCGAGCGCGCGGCAGCCCTCGACCAGCGCCTTTTGTGTGAGCAGCATGCGCCGCACGTCCGGGTGGACGATGATCGGATCCGCCTCTTTGTCCGGCGCCTTCGGGCCGGTCAGCGAACGCGACTGCAGCCGCTCCCGCGCGTAGGCCAGCGCACCCTGAAACGCGAGCTCGCCCTGCGCAAAGCCGGAGATGCCGACATCGATGCGCGCGTAGTTCATCATCGTGAACATGCACGCGAGGCCGCCGTGCGGGGGTCCTATCAGCCAGCCCTTGGCGCCTTCGAACTCGAGCACGCAGGTCGGCGACGCCTTGATGCCCATCTTCTTCTCGATGGACACACACGTCACCGGGTTCCTTTCCCCCGGCGTTCCGTCCTCGTTCGGCAGGAACTTCGGCACCAGGAACAAACTGATGCCCTTCGGGCCGGGCGCGGCGTCCGGCAGGCGCGCGAGTACGAGGTGCACGATGTTTTCCGTGAACTCGTGCTCACCGTAAGTGATGAAGATCTTGTTTCCGGTGATGCGATACGAGCCGTCGCCATTCGGCTCCGCGCGCGTCTTCAGGATGCCCACGTCCGTACCCGCGTGCGCCTCGGTCAAGCACATGGTGCCGGACCACACCGCCGAGATGAGCTTCGGCAGGTATGCCTTCTTGAGCTCCTCGGAGGCGTGCGCGTGGATCGCGTGAATCGCGCCGAGCGTGAGCCCCGCACAGCTGTGCCAGGACGTGTTGGCGGTAGAGCACATCTCGTGCACCGCGAGCTCGAGGCTCTCCGGGAGCCCCTGACCGCCGTACTCGGGCGATGCCGCCAGCGAGCCCCAGCTCGCTTCGACGTAGGCCTGATACGCCTCTTTGAAGCCTTTCGGGGAGTACACGCGCCCGCCTTCGAGCTTCAGCCCCACCTCGTCTCCGACGGGGTTGAGCGGCGAGATCACGTTCTGACAGAACTTGGCGGCCTCATCCAGGATCGCATCCACGAGCTCGCGTGTTGCTTCGGTGTAGCCCGTCTTCTTGTAGTGACTTCCGACGTCGAACACTTCGTGAAGCAAAAAGCGCATGTCGCGCAGCGGCGCTGTGTACTTGAGCATGACGATTCCTTAGCACGAATGAGTCAAAGCAGTCATCGACGCGCAGCGCGGAAAGCGCGGAGCGCCGTCACGGTTCGAAGGGCGGATCGCTCCACCACGGATAGAACGGTGGCATGTCCCGGGACGCTTTCATTTTGAATTGCGGTGCGCGCTTCTCCAGAAAGCTGAGCACACCTTCGGCGCCGTCTGGCGAGCTACCCATGTAATAAATGGCTTTCGAATCGATACGATGAGCCAGCATCGGGTGCTCGGCGGAGGCCATCTTCCAGAGCAGCTGGCGATTCAGCGCGACGGAGATGGCGCTCGTGTTGTCGGCGATTTCGCGAGCGAGCGCGGTGGCAGTGGGTAGGAGCTCCGCCGCAGGCACGACGCGAGAGACCAGCCGGCCGGAAAGTGCCTCCTCTGCGCTGAACACACGGCCCGTCAGCATCCATTCGAGCGCCTGACTCATGCCGACGAGCTTCGGCAAAAACCAGCTGCTGCACGCCTCCGCGGTGATGCCCCGACGCGCGAACACGAAACCAATCTTGGCGGCGTCACTCGCGATCCGCACGTCCATCGGCAACGTCATGGTCGCACCGATACCGACGGCGGGGCCGTTGATGGCGGCGATCACGGGCTTCTTGGACTCGAATATTTTCAAGACGACTTCACCGCCCTCGTCGCGATGGTCGTCCATGGAGGTGGTCCCCCGGTTGTCGAAGGTGCCACCGCCTCCTCCCAGGTCCATGCCCGCGCAGAATGCCCTGCCCTCGCCCGTGACGATGACCACGCGCACGTCGTCGTTTTCGTTCGCCGCGTCGAACGCCTCGAGCAGCTCCTGGTGCATGCGCCCGTTGAACGCGTTCAGCCGTTCGGGGCGCTGCAGGGTCAGAGTGAAAATGCCTTCGCCGATCGTCGTTCGCACAGTTTCGAAGTTCATGACGCGCCCGTGTTTCCTGAGGGGTCCGCTGCTTATCACGTGGACGGCCGCGCCGGGAGCGTATCGAAACAGGGAAGGTCGTCGCAGATCTCGTCCAGCCGGGTTTCTCGGAGAGGAACACGTGAAACATCGGACGTTGCTCGGGCTCGCTGTCCAGGCCCCCGAGCCGGAGCCGCACCGATGGACGCGAAAACGCCCGCGCTGGGGCGGGCGTTTCCGTCATGGCGCGAGGGCGCTCTACACTCGCGCTTCGTGCATCGGCGCGTACGGCTGCCGCGCCTGGAGCAGATCCGTGAACAGCGCACGATAGTGAACCATGCCTTGCCGCAGATCTTCCGTGCTGGCGCGGCCCTCGGCGTTCGCCAGCGCGATGCTCCGCGCCGCGCGGTAGTGATCGAGCACGTGCGCGTGCTCCACCGAGAGATCAGCGACGCGCTGATCGAAGTTACCCATCGGGTAGCCCCGCGCGCCCATCACTTCCTTGACGAGCCGGTCGGCCTCCACCACGGCAGCGCGTGGATCGTCGACGAAGCGCTGCTGCACGTTGGCCCACGCCGCGCCAAAGTGCTCGCATTGCTCGGGACCGAGCAGCTGGAGCTCGAGCTTGCGGACCCGCTGCTCGCGCAGGGCGAGATCCTTTTCGGCACGGGTTCGGCTGCCATGCTGTTCGAGCGCGCGTTCGTATTCGGGACCAAAGTGCTCGCGCAAACCCGCCGAGCGCTGGCGTGCGCGGTTTCGCGAAACAACCAGCGCCACGACGGCCGCCGCAAGTAGTGCGACGAGCACGATCACCAGCGTGGACATAGTGCCGTCCATGTTCATCTCCTCGGTTGAACGGGTCAAAGCCGCTGCGCAGTACTGCGCAACTGAAATTCGTTGCTGCAAGCCACATGCCCCGGCGAATTCGCCTTGAATCCTGACTTCGACGGGACTTTGCGCGCCCGGGGTCAGGCTGCAAAAACGCCACAAGGTCGCTGACTCGCACCGTGCCATGTGCTGAACCGGCCTCGCCGACTTAGCTTCTCGGTCCATGCGTGGTTGGAAGCTCGTGATGGTCGCCGCCTCGTTGGGCACTGCCTGCAGACAGAATTCGCCGGCTTCCGACGACACGGGTGCCGTCGTCACCGAGGAGCCTCGCCCTTCGAAGCCCTCGACGCTCGGCCCGATCCGCATGGAGCTCTTGGATGCGAACGATGCAGCGCCGATGTACGTGCTGCGCGGCGCGCCCAAAGGCACGGATCGACTGGTGTTTCTGCACGGCATGTGCGGCCATGCCCTGGGCTACGCGCAATCTTTTCAGTTCAGCGCGGCCAAGCACGGGAGCTTGATCGCGCCGCAGGGCGACCGTCTCTGTGGGAGTGGTCCCTGGGCGATGTGGTCAGGCGATCTCGACGCGCTGGACGCGCGCATCGTAGCCGCCTTCCGCGCGCTGGGAGAAAAGGACCCGGTAAACGACATCGTCATCATGGGGTACTCACAAGGGGCGACCCGAGCCGAAGCGCTCGCACGCAAGTGGCCAGAACGGTACACGCGTCTGATCTCGCTGGGCGCGCCGCGCGCGGCGTCGTCGCGCGGCCTCGAACACCTGCGGTCGGCCGTGATGATGGCGGGCGAGCTCGACCGAAAGGACCAGATGAAGGCGGGCGTGCGCGCGCTGCGCGCGGCCCGTGTACCGGCGACGTTCATCGAAATCCCGGGAGCGCGCCACGGGGCGATGGGCAAGACTCCAGAACGGACGATGGGGGAAGCGCTGGACTGGCTCCGGGCAAATGCCGCAAAAGCCAGGAGAAAATGAAGCGCCTTCTTCCACCGGAGAAGCCGCTGGGATACCGTGCGCGATCGCGCAATGACTCACCAGAACTCTGCACGCCACTTCCCCGTCCTGCTCGCGCTGATCACGGCGCTCTTCGCCTGTAAGGCGCTCAAGAAGGAGCAAGCCGAACCCGCGCCATCCGCCAGCGCCGAGGCGGTGAGTGCGCCGACGGACGTGAAGTTCACCCGCGCCGTACCCAAGCCGGGCACCAAGATCGTTGGCGCCCGTACCAGCACGGTGAAGTTTACGTTCAACGGCAAGGTGTTTCGAGAAAACACGGCGCTGGATGCGGCCCTCGACGTGCAAGCGTCGGACGATTTCCGTATCACGAAGGCGGCGCTCGACATCCGCGACCTGAACACCGTGAAGCAGGAAGGCGACGGCCAAGAGAAACGCTCCGTGAGCCCGCTCGCCGGCTCGCGGTTCGTCGTCACCCGCAGCGATGACGGCAAGCTGTCCGCGCTCGACTCGGGAGGCAACAAGGTCCCCGCCTCACAGCTCAAGCTCATCAAAGACGAGTTTGCCACCGTATTCGAGAAGGACACGACCGGCGAATTTCTGCCGGACCGCCCGCTGAAACCCGGCGAACGCTTCTCGCCCCCGTCGGACGCCGTGCTGAAGATGCTGGGCCTCAAGGATGACGGCAAGACGTTGATGGACGGCATCGAGTTCACACTCGCTTCCGCCGCGCCGGGCGTCGCGAGCTTCGACGTGACCATGACGATGACGCAGACGATCGTGGCCGGCCTGCGCCTCCGCGCCAAGCTCAAGGGCAAGATCGACGTGCGGCCCGAGGGGAGCTGGCTGCTCGACGTGGACCTGAAAGGACCGCTCGAAATCCTCGACCGCAGCGGCAACCAGAAGGGCACGGGCGACCTCGCCGTGTCGGCGCAGCAAACCTACAGCTGACCAGGGCGCCTTCGACGCCACCGCTATGCATGATCCGGCTCCCGGCGCTGCTCGACGACGATCTGCGTCTTCACGGAGTTGGCGATGAAGCACTCGTGGTGAGCGCGCTCGTGCAGCTGCTCCTCCTGCTCCGCGTCGGGCGCGTCGTGCGCGTAACGAATCAGGGGGCGCAACGTGACGGCGCTCACCCAGGGCACGCCTTCGGCGTTCTTCGCCATGACTCCCACCGCCTCGTCCTCGTAGTGCGTCACCTCGATCCGTCGCTTGGACGCGACGTACAGGAACGTGAGCATGTGGCAGCTCGCGATCGATGCCACGAACGCCTCCTCCGGATCGACGTGTGCAGGGTTCGAGTACGGAACGCGCACCACGGCTGGCGAAGGCGAGGCAGGCACGGAGAGCCCGCCATCGAACGTCCACACGTGCTCGCGCGAGTACTGACCCTTGCAAAAGTCGCCGCCCGAAAACTCCCAGCGGATGGTGGCTTTGTGTTCCGACATCTCGCGCTCGCGCTCTATTCATAGTCCGTCTGCGCGAGCTGCCAAGTGCCGCCAAGTGCCGTGGGCACACTGGGCAAACGCGGCCCTTCGCGTTATGTTCCCCCGCTCCACGAAAGGGCTCCTATTGAAGGACTTGAAGAATGCGCGCGCGGTGCTCACCGGCGCTTCGCGCGGCATTGGTGTCTACATCGCGCGTGCACTCGCAAGAGAGGGCGTGAACCTGGTGCTCGCGGCCCGTTCGGCCGCGCCGCTCGCGGAGCTGGCGCAGGAGCTCGCACGCCAGGGTGTTCAGGCTCTGGCCATGCCGCTCGACCTGGGCGACACGAACGCGCTGGATGGGTTCGCGTCGCGCTGCGAGGCGGAGCTCGGTCCGATCGACATCCTGATCAACAACGCCGGCGTCGAACAGAACGGCGCGTTCGTAGATTTCTCGCCCGCTGACATCGAGAGCATGCTCCACATCGACCTGGCGGCGCCCCTGCTCCTCACTCAGAAGTTCCTGGCGCGCATGATCGAGCGGGGTCGCGGCCACATCGTCAACATCGCTTCGCTGGCCGGCAAGTCCGCGACGCCCTACAACGTGCCGTACTCGGCAGCGAAAGGCGGGCTCATCGCGTTCACCCATAGCCTGCGCGCCGAGCTGCGTGACACCGGGGTGAGCGCGTCCGTGGTGTGTCCCGGTTTCGTCTCCGAGGTCGGCATGTACGCGAGCAAGAAGCGCAATCATGGTCTCCAGGAGCCCGCCATGCTGGGCACGTCGTCGCCGGAGCAGGTGGCCAGCGCCGTGGTGCGGGCGCTGCGCGAGGACGTGCTCGAGATCCTGGTCAACCCGGGGCCGATGCGGCTGATGCAGGCGGTGAATCAGCTATTTCCGGAGGTCGGCGGCTGGGTCGTCAATCGCATGGGCGTCGGAGAAATGTTCCGAAAAGTCGCGGAAGGCGAGCGCCGCGGCGGCGGCGAGTCGACGAACGGTTCTTGAAGCGGCCAGCGCCCGCTGCGGCACTGCTCACGGCTCGTCCGCGCAGCCGGCATATCCATCCTCGTCGAAGCTGCAGATGAAGCCTCCCTCGGCGCAGTCGATGCGTTCGGGCGCCCAGCTGCGGCCTTCGCCCACGCAGTTCAGCGCGACGTCCCCCTCGCAAGCTCCCTCGGCCGGGATCATTGGGCACGCCGCCTCGCGATCGACGAACTCGATCGCCGCTGGCCCCAGCATGGCTCCGATACCGCCCAGCGCGCACACTTGATCGTCGGCGCCGTAGCCCCATGAGGTGACGCCGTACACGGTCGAACGGTTGTCGTTGCGCCCGATGATGGGTCCGCCGGAGTCGCCCACGCAGGCGTTCGCATCGAGTGCCTGAGCGCCGAGCAGCGCTTCGTAGCCGTCCAGTAGACGCTCGTTTTCGTAAGCTTCACGGAGTGATTCGGGGTCTTGCTCGAAGCCGACCAGACCCGCCGCCTCTGCCAAGAACCGCTCGTATGAACCGAACAAGATTTCGAAGATGAGACCCGTGGTCCCGCGCAGCGAGACCGAGCCCGCGAGGCGCGCCCCGAAATCTTCGTCGTTGTTGCGGAAGCCGTAGCCCACGACGGAGAAGCGCCGGCCGATCGGGAAGTCATCGAACGGCGCGTACGCCACGAGCGGCGCGTCCAGGACCGGCTCCGCCAGATGCATCACCGCGATGTCGGAGCCGAGCCCCGTCATGCTGCCCACGACCAGCGTCTCGCGCGCGACCGCGCGCACTGGCACGACGCGCCGTGGCTCCACCGCGTTCGGCCCGATCAGAAAGCGCAGCTCCTCGACCTGGAACTCTTCGACACAATGCTCGGCGGTGAGCACCATCGTCGGCGTCACGAGCGTGCCAGTGCACACGGGCAAGATCGTGTCCAGATCCCCGATGATGCCGACGGCGCCGATACCGTCGAGCTTGGCACTGAACGCAGGAAAGCCGCCGATGACGTCCTGAGTCTCATCCGCGACTTCGCCGGAACCGTCGGACGTGCAGGCCGTGCACAGCACGGCGACAGCGAGCAGCGCCTGCGTCGCGAGTTGCGATAACACTAGTACCTCGGCCCACTGGTGCATTCCGGGTTTGCGGCGCCCCTGACGGGGCGAGGGCGCCGCAAACCCTCTGCACGCACCAGTCTGGCCTCGGTACGCTTTCTGTTCCTGACGTACAACGACCCGGAACGCTGTTCCGAGTCGTCGTACTAGCGAACACGAGACTGGGAACGGCTGCCCCTCGCGCATGTCGACTCTCCGGCGGCTACACTAGGACGAGTCGCGCCGAACGAAAAGTGTCAGCGAGATTTCAGGACGGAAGAAGTCGCGCGCCGGCCACGCTGCGCCGCTGCCTTGGCAAGCGAGAGCAGCTGCCGGCGACCACGCACGAGGCGTGATTGCGCCGCGGAGACGCTGACGCCGGTCAGAGCGGAAATTTCCGTCACTTCGTGTCCGAAGCCGTCGTGAAGCAGCAGTGTCAAACTGTGTTCCGGGCGCATGCGATCGAAGAACTCGACGAGCCGAGACAGCTCCGAGCGCGCTTCGAGCTGGCTCACGACGTCGCTCGGCTCCGCCGCGTCCACGAACTCCGGAACGCTGATCATGCGACGGCGAAACACGCTGCGCTCACGCTGCCAGACCCTCACCGCGTCGATCGCGACGCGCGTCGAGATGATCGACGCCCACGTGGACAACTTGGACGCGCCTGCGAACCGTCCCTCGCGCAGGCTGCGCAAGATGCGCTCGAACGCGGTTTGTACCAGATCGTCGTGATCGGCCGGCCCGACCTGCACCACACGCCGGAGCGCGCTGTCGACCACGGGCTTGAGCTGAGAATAGAGCGCCGCGGCGCTCGGGTCGCCTTGATCGGGATCCGCCGGCTCTATCACGCGGCGGCTCCGCGACGCCGCGCGCGCAGCAAGAGCGCTGTGAGCACGAGCCAGTAAGCCGGAGAGCCGCGCCCGGGCTGCGGCGAAGCGGCGCACAATACACCGCGCACCTCGCTCTCATCACGCTCGTGCGAGTGATCGCCAGGTGTTTCGTCCGGCCCTTCCGTGCTTGCCCCGCAGACCTCGCCGACCGGTTTCCAGATCTCGGACTCGATGCCCTGCGAGCACGAAGTGCTCACGCTGGAGCCGGCAGCGCACGAGAGCTGATCGTGTCGATCGCAGAAGCTGAAGAGCGGGCGAAAGCTCTGGCCGCCGTCTTCGGAGACGGCCACCGAATAGCCCTGAGTCGCCTCGTCGCCGATGCTGTAGAGCTTGCCTTGCGACCAGGTCAAGCCGCCCGTCGGCGTGTCAGAGACGTGCACCGGGAACGCTTCGGCCACTCCGAGCTGCACGTTCCACAAGCCGTCCTCGGGCCCGCCGAACCAGAGCACCCCGTCTTCCGTGAACGTCGCGCCGGGAAGCCCTCCTTGCGCCTGATACAACGTCTGAAAGCTCTCCCCCGCGTCCGTGGAGCTCAGGAGCACGTCGGCCGGCGCGGAGCTGTCGACCTGTTCGTGCGCCAGCAGCACGACGAGGTGACCGGGGCTGCCGGGCACCTGGCCGACCAAGCGCGGGCTCGCGCTCGCGTCGCTGCCGATCGCCTTCTCTTGCCACGTGACGCCAGAATCAGTCGACGCAAGCAGTTGAATGCCGGACTCGCTACGGGCGGTCACGAACAGCTCCGTTGCATCGGGCGACGCTGCGACCCCGAAGACCATGCGATCCGCCGGGAGAGACTCGCCGAGCTGTGCCCATGAAGCGCCGACGTCGGTGCTCGACCAAATTTGATTCGCGAAGCCCTGGTCGCCGGGCGCGCTGTTGAGCGCTAGCAGAAGGCCGTCGGATGGCGCAGCCACGTCCGTGATGAACACGGGACCCGCGGGCGCCCATGACGACCAACCGCACGCGTCCGAAGAGCTCGCGATGCCGCGGTAACCCGTGGACACCACGACGGCGCCGGAGCGCGAATAGTGGCCGGGATAAGCTTCGGTGTCGTCGTAGCCCATGGCCTGCTGGCACACGTGCAAGAACGTTGCGCCGCCGTCGTGCGTGGCGTAGTAGCCGCCGAAACGCGTGGCGAGCACGATGCGCTGCGGATCCGCGGGATGGACCAGCACGTGCTCCACGCGAGGCATACGCGGCGGGTGGCTCGCGTGGACCTCGGTACTGAAGCCGAGCGCGAAAGCCAGGCAGGCGCCGAGCACGACCGCTTTTTGAGCATTAGCGTCCCTCACGCGAGCCTCGCTCAGGTCTAGCTTTCCGTACTGCATCTGTCCACAGCGCGAGCCGCTGCTGTGACAGTCTCGTGATGCTTCTCATTAATGCTCTCGGCTGTCTTGATTTGAGAGACGCGCGCGTTCGTGAGACTCGGCGGAATACGAGAGCGAATACGAGACTCATTTGAGTTTGCACATTGCAATTTTTCAACCTCACTGGGACACGAGTCCACATTCGCAGAAAGCCGCTCGCGCTTCTTTCCACAGGAGGCGCTGTATTCGCGTTTGGGCGAATTTTTCGCGGAAATCGTTTTTGCTGCCTGATGAACGGCCCTTTGCACGACTAATTACGATGCTGGTAAACAGTCTGCGTGGGCGCTGTCTTAAGCGGCCAGTATTCGCAGACGTTGAATGGCGCGCGGGGGGAGACGACAACGACAGGAGAACGAATGAAGAAGAGCTGGCATAGCCGTACGATCCTCACCTCGCGACTTTCAGTGGTCGCGTTGCACTTGGCCGTGGCGGTCGCATCCACCGCCTGCGGGTCCTCATCGGACACGCCCGGGAGCGAGGACTCTGCGACTCTCAGCGGTGAGCTGAAGCGCGTCGTGATCAGCGACCCCGAGGCCGGTATCACCGGCTACGACTTTTTCGTCGAACGCGCAGACGGGCGCTGGATCGAAATCGTCATGGACGAGGTGCCCGAAGCCGCCGTCAATCGGAACGTGCAGCTGGTCGGCGAAATGGGCACGGACGGTCGTTTCCGCGTGCAGGACATCGTGATCGCCGATGAAGGAGCGGGCGAGCTCGAGCAGACCTTGATCACGCCTACGCCAAAGCGCATCGCGGTGCTGCTCTTGAACTTCCGCAACGACACCACGCAGCCGCGCGACATCGCCAGCACGCGCGACATGGTGTTCACCGGCGCCACCTCGGTGAACGCCTACTTCAAGGAGATCTCGTTCGGCGCGCGCAGCATCATCGGCAAGAACTCGCCGGACGGCGACGTGTACGGCTGGTACACGCTCGACGTCGACAACACGCCCTGCAACTACTCGGCGTGGGGCACCGAAGCACGCGCCAAGGCAACCGCTGCGGGCGTGGACCTCAACGGTTACGATCACATCATCCACTACTTCCCGCGTGCCTCGAGCTGCTCCTTCTCCGGCGTCGCGCAGATGCCGGGCCGCTACAGCTGGATCAGCGGAAGCGGCGCGCAGACCACTGCGCACGAAGTCGGTCACAACTTCGGCGTGCACCACGCGAGCGCGTACGTCTGCACGTTGAACGGTGCGCGGGTCTCCGCCGGCGGCACCTGCACGCTCGACGAATACGGCGATCCGTTCGACGTCATGGGCCGCGGCTACCGCCACATGAACGCATACCAGAAAGGCAAGCTCGGTTTCCTCGAGCCCCAGAACACGGTCACGAGCTCGGGCGGCGACTTCACCGTCGTGCCGCTGGAGACGAAGTCCGACGGCATCCAGGCGCTGCGCGTGCCCATCGCGGGGACGTCGGAGTTCTACTACGTCGAGAAGCGTAACGTGTTCGGCTTCGATAGCTTCCGCACCACCGATCCGGTCGTCAACGGCGTGTTGATCCATCGCGCCACGGACTACCCGACGCGCGTGCGACCGGCGCTGGTAGACACCATGCCGAGCACCACGACCTTCACGGACGCGGCGCTCACCGTCGGCCGCACCTTCACCGACGCCGCCGCCAACGTGTCAATCACGCTCACTGCACTCTCCGCGACCGGCGCCAGCGTGCGCGTCGGCGCAGGCGGTGGCTCGGGCGGGACAGGCGGGTCCGGTGGCTCGGGCGGGTCCGGCGGGTCCGGCGGGTCCGGCGGGTCCGGTGGCTCGACGGGCGGCTCCGGCGGCTCCGGTGGCTCGACGGGCGGGTCCTGTCCTGCCGGCCAGACCTCCTTCAACGGGCACTGCTACGCGTCCTCGGGCGCCCAGATGTTCACCTGGCCGGAGTCGGTGTGGCTGTGCGCGATGGTCGGACCGGGCTATCAGCTGGTGCGCATCGACAGCGCGGCAGAGAATCAGTTTGTCTCGAGCCTGGTCGGCGCGACCGAAACCTGGATCGGCGCGGACGATCGCACCACCGAAGGGACCTGGACGTGGTTCGGCGGTGGCTCCCCGATCTGGACCGGCGGAGCGACGGGCGGCCCAGCGGGCGGCGCCTACACGAACTTCGCGAGCGGCGAGCCCAACGACACGGGCGACTGCGCGCGTATGATCGCCGGCGGGACATGGCGCGACGTGGCCTGTACGTCGCGGTACAGCATCCTCTGCGAGAAGTAAGAGCGGACCCTCGGGCCGCGAAAATCGGAGGCGCTGCGGCGACGCGGCGCCTCGTTCCTTTTTTGTCGCTTGGCCCGTAGCCGTGTCGGCAGAACGACTCGTTAAGGTCCTACGGACGCGGCCGTTGTGTGACGCAAGCTCTCGCTGCACCCAGCGCGGGCCCCGGACCCAAGTCCGACCCACGAATGCACGCCATTTCCCCCCCGTCCCCCTCCGCACGCCTCGACGCGCTGGCGTTGCGTTCTTCGCGCGTGCTGCTCGCGATCACTGCGATCACCTTTCCCGCCTTCGGTTTTCTGGCTCGACGGGGCGGCTTTCAGGAAGACATTCGCCTACGTCTGCCGATAGTCGCCGTCGTGCTCCTGGCTCTGGCGGGGAGCTACGTATCGGCAAACGTACGCAAGGGCTTACGTTGGTGGCTAGTCGGGCTCGTGTACCTGATCACGGCGCACGACGCCTACCTGCTCGTCGTCAACCAGCTCAACTCGCTCCTGATCGTGGCATCGCTGGTCTTGATGTCAGGGTTCATCGCCACGGCGAGCTACACGCTCACTGACAAGCGGCAGCTGGCCGCGTACCTCGTGTTCGCCAACCTTTGCATGGGAGTCGCTTGCGCCTGCGTGACGCAGCCTGCGACGTCTCCCCTGTTGCTCGCGTCCGCCCATCTGACGTTGACGCTGTTCGCATACGTGGCGGTCAACAATCAGATGACGATCCTGAAGGAGCTCGTGCAAAGCCGCGAGCTGCTCCAGCGTGACATCGAGCGCCGGGAAGAGGTCGAAGCCCGGCTGCGTGCCAGCGAACGCAAAGCACAGAGCCTGCTGGAAGCGATTCCGGACGTGCTTTTGCGTGTGGACCGCGCCGGCACCGTGCTCGAGGTGTCCAATCAAAGGCCGCAGGGACGCGACGCCGTGGTGGCCGTGACCGAGAACGAGGCGCTGAGCCGGATCGCCGAGAGCTCCGCCAAGCTCCGGCTCGATTCAGCGCTCGCCAAGGCCTTCGTCTCGGGAGACGTGGTGTCGACGTCGTGCTCGGTGCGCGGGACGGAGCGCCGGCAGCACGCCGAGGTGCGCGCGATCGCCACCAGCGCCGACGAAGCCCTGGTGGTGGTACGCGACGTGACCCGGGAAAAAGCGTTCGAAGAGCGGCTCCGCACGTCCGATCGCCTGGTCGCGCTCGGGACGCTCGCAGGCGGCATCGCCCACGAGATCAACAACCCGCTCAGCTACGTCTCGGGCAACATCTCGTACGCGCTCGAAGAGTTCCAGAACCGCGCCGACGGAAAAGCCGACGTCACGGGCGCCGTGACCGCCCTGCACGAGGCGCGCGATGGCGCGGAGCGTATCGGCAACATCGTCGCCGCATTGAAGCAGTTTACCGAACCGGAGGCCGACAAGCTCGGCTCGGTCGACGTGAACGATGTCGTGCACTCTGCGCTGCGCATGAGTAAATCGCAGCTCTCGCACACCGAGCTCACTCTGGAGCTCGCGTCCGTTCCGAAAGTCCAGGCGAACGCGAGCCGCTTGCTGCAGGTCGTGCTGAATCTGCTGACCAATGCCGTGCAAGCGCTGCCCGATCGCCCGAAGCATCAAAACCGCGTTTGGCTCAAGACGTCCGCAGCAGGTCCGCTCGGCGTGCTCTTGGAGGTTCGTGACAACGGCTGCGGCATTCCCCGCGATCGGCTGACGCGCATCTTCGATCCCTTCTACACGACGAAGATGCAGAGCGTCAGCACGGGTCTGGGCCTCTACCTGTGCCAGCGCTTCGTCACCTCCTTCGGGGGCACGCTGTCGGTGGAGAGTGTGGACGGCAATGGCGCGACCTTCCGCGTCGCACTCGCGCCGATGCTCGCGGGCACGAAGGCGCCACAGAACGGTAGCGCTCCCACGACCATCCCGCTACGCTTGCTGATCGTCGACGACGAGCCACTGGTCGCGCGGAGCGTGGCGCGCATGCTCAGGGACTACTCGTCGACCATCGCCGGTGGCGGTGCCGAGGCGCTCGCCCTCTGTGCCCAGCGAGATTTCGACATGATCCTGTGCGACATGATGATGCCGGGCATGGACGGCTCGGAGTTCTTCGCCGCGCTGCGTGACGCGCGTCCCGAGCTGCTCGATCGCGTGATCTTCATGACGGGCGGGGCATTCACCGATCAGGCGACGAGCTTTCTGGCGAACCACAAGAATCGCTGGCTACAGAAACCGGTGCGGCGCGAGTGGTTGCTCGACGCCGCCGCGGCGCTGCAGACCGAGTCCATGGTCACGCGCTGCGCGCACCCGCTGGCAGCCGCGCCCCCCAGCAGCACGTGAGCATCGCCGCATAGCCAAGCGACCGCATCCGTGAATTCGGCTCCCGTAAGCTTGCCCGTCGCGTGCCCGTGCCCGTCTGAGCATTCACCACAAGTCGCCGAAA
>DATDJP010000111.1:0-9517 GCA_036520475.1 Polyangiaceae bacterium
CGAGACAGCCGGCGCCGACCGAAACCAGGAGCGTGCGCAGCAGCTGCGCGCATTGCGCGGCGTAGCCGACGGCCGCAACCGATTGCTGACCGAGCCGCCCAACGATGGCGATGTCCACGAGCTCGACGGCGTTGGTCATCAAAAACACCGCGACCACCGGCCACGCCATCGACCAGATGTCGCGATCGAGCGTCGACTTTGGCAGAGAGCTGGGAGCGAGCGCGCGATTCAAGGCTTGCGGCGTAATAAAGCATTCCGTGCGCCGGTGCCAGCCAGCAAGGACCTGATACAACGTCGGAAGCGGCATGCAGGAGTACAACTTCGACGGCCTGGTGGGACCGACGCACAGCTACGCAGGCCTCAGCCACGGGAATCTGGCGAGCGCCGCGCACGCTGGACACGTCGGCAATCCGCGCGCGGCGGCCCTTCAGGGTCTGGAGAAGATGCGCTTCGTCGCGAGTCTCGGAGCTTACCAGGCCGTGCTCCCACCGCAGCCGCGCCCGGACGTCGCGGCGCTGCGTAGCCTGGGTCTCACCGGTGACGACAGGGCCGTGCTCGCCGTGGCCGCACGCGAGCACCCGCAGCTCCTCCGCCTGTGCAGCAGCGCGTCGGCCATGTGGACAGCCAACGCCGCCACGGTGGCCCCCTCTGACGACAGCGAGGACAGAAAGCTCCATCTCACGGTCGCGAACCTGGTTTCCATGTTCCATCGCAGCCTGGAAGCGCACACCACGACGCGGGTGCTACGCCGCATCTTCGCTGACCGAGAGCGCTTCGCCGTGCACCCTGCGTTGCCCGCGGCAGAGCTGCTCTCCGACGAGGGTGCTGCCAATCACACGCGCCTGTGCACGGACGCGGCGACCGTGCACCTGTTCGCGTATGGCCGGTCGACCTTCCGACCCGGAGCGCTGCCGCGCAGCTTCCCGGCACGCCAGAGCCTCGAGGCGAGCGAAGCCGTGTCCCGGCTACACCGCCTCCTGCCCGAACAGTGCGTCTTCTGGCAGCAGGATCCCGCCGGCATCGACGCCGGCGCGTTTCACACGGACGTGCTGGCCGTCGGCAATGCCAATTTCTTGATGCTGCACGAGCGGGCATTCGTGGAGACGCAAGCGCTGCTCGAGCAATTGCAGCGGCGGCTCGGAGGCGGGCTACGGCTCTGCGTTGCCACCGAAGGCGAGCTCGCTGCCGCCACGGCCGTGAAAACGTACCCTTTCAACTCACAGCTCCTGTCTCTGGCGGACGGTTCCATGGTGATCGTCGCGCCCAGCGAAGCCTCGAGCGACGCGCAGGCGAGTCGTTTCCTCGAGCGCGTCGTGGACGAAGCGAACCCCGTGCGCGCCGTGCATTACATCGACGTGAACGCATCCATGAAGAACGGCGGCGGACCCGCGTGTCTGCGGCTGCGCGTCCCGCTCACGGACGGCGAGCGGCAAGCGGTCAGCGCCCGCGTCTTCTTCGACGAGGCGCTCTACGCCGAGCTCAAGGCCTGGATCGAACGGCACTACCGCGACCGGCTCACCCCCACGGACTTCGCCGATCCCGCTCTCCTGAACGAGGTGTACAGCGCGCTGGACGAGCTGACGCGCCTGCTGGCGCTCGGATCGGTGTACGACTTTCAGAGGAGCGCTCCCTGAATCAGCGCGGCGCGTTTCAGATCGCAGGTTCGATGGCGCCGCTCGCCAGGCCGATGAACAAGGCTCGTCGCACCTCCGTCGCGTGCACGGACGCTCGGCGCTGCACGCCCCGGGCGAAACGCTCCAGCTCCCTGGGCTCTTGCAAGCTCGCGAGCACGGCGTGTTCCCGCTCCGCGAGGCCCAGCTTCGAGATCAGCGCGGGCTCGCGCGCGTTCATCGTCACGCGCAGGCGCGACAGGCCTTGCAGCAGCCGCGCGATCTCGGCGTCGCCATACGCCGCGAGCAACGCATGGCTGACGATGGCGAGCGGATGCTTTTGCAGCGGCACCGCGCCTTCGCCGGCGCGCTCGCCGTCCGCAAACAGGATTTCTCCGTCATTCCAGCGGCAGAAGGTGACGAAGCGTCGTTGCCTCTGCTCGTCCAGGAGCGCATACAACTGGCGTTCGCTGAGGATATCCGCGCCGACCAGGGCAGCGCCGAGCGTCTCTCCGCGACGAAAGCCCTGCTCGAGCAGCCGTTCCATCGCCTCGGACGACGTCACCCCGCGCGCCACGAGGTGCGCGCCGAGCAGCGCCTCCGGATCGCTCGAGGTGCTGAACACCGGCGCGCCCTGCTCGTAGTAGACGCGCACCTGTTCGCGAGCGCTGCGCACGCAGAGCAGACCGGATCGTTCTTGCCGCACCAGATCGAACAAGTAACGCGGCAAGAGCGCCCGCGAGAGCGGCTGTCGCTCGCTCGCCCGGAGCCCGATGAAGTCGCCGAAGCGGTACGCGGCGCGCGCACCCAGACGCGCGAGCTCCTGCACGGAACGGAGCGGCAAGAACGGGCCGTCGTTGCGCGCCACCAGCGTGTCGTCCCCCAAGCGAGCCGTCGCGATCATCTCGAGCAACCGCGCCAGGCGCAGCGGTCCAATCACGGTGCCCCCGGCACGGCGCAGGCGATAGCCGACCTCGGGCTCACGCTCCAGGCGCGGCGGCCGCGCGGTCACCCGCTCCTCTGGATCGTGCGCCGGCACCCGACCGCTGCCGCGTGACCGAAGTAGCTCGGTGCTCGGCCGTACGCTCGGCGCTAGCGACGCCGCGTGTGGCCTCACGCTGGCGCGGATGTGACTGTGGAGCGTCAACAGGCCGAGCTCGTTCATCCACGCCGAGAGGGTCTCTGCGTGGAGGCGCAAACCCAAGGCGGCAGCGACCTGGTCGAGCTCGTTCAGGTACTCGCGGGCGCTCGCGAAGCGCTGAGCGGGGTCGTAGGCCAGGCCGCGCGACAGCAATGCGCAGAGCGGCGGCGGCAAACCCGCGCCCAGCTCCTGCAGCGCCCCGAGCCCGCGTTGGTGCAGCTGGCTCAACACCTCCAGCTGATCGATGCCCGGAAAAACCGGTGCGCCGATCAAGAGCTCCGCCAGCACGACGCTCAGCGAGAACAGATCGCTCCGCGCATCGACCGCGCCGAAGCTGGCCTGCTCGGGCGACAGGTAGCCGACTTTGCGCGCCAGACTGCCGTGCGGAAGCCTCATGGCGCCGCACGGCAAGCCCAGATCGCCGAGCTTGACGTCGCCGGTCTTGGCGATGAGCACGTTGCTGGGCGACACGTTACGGTGCACGAGAGCGAGGGGCTCCCCGGCGTCATCCTCGGCAGCGTGCACGTGGGACAGCGCGCGCAGCACTTCGCGCGCGATGTAGAGCGCCGGCCCGAGATCCATGCGGAGGCCGCGTGCGGCAGCGGCGCTCACGAGCTCCGCGCACGAGAAGCCATCGACGAACTCGAGCACGACGTAGAGCTCGCCGGACACCTCGCCGAATTCGACGAGCGCCACGAGGTTCGGATGCGTGAGCCGCGCGTGCACGCGCGCCTGATGCGAGAACACGCGCACCACGGTCGCGTCGCGCGCGACGTGCGGCAGAATGCGCTTCAGCGCGAAGCGCTTTTCGAATCCGTATGCACCACGACGCCGCGCTTCGTAGACCTCCGCCACGCCGCCGCGTCCGAGCAGCCGTAGGATCTCGAATTCACCGAAGCAGGGGACAGACGATGCGGGCGCTACACCCATTCAGAACTGAAACTTAGCTCAATTCACGCGCCCGTCGCCCGCGGATCCATTGCCACGCCGCAACTGTCGTGAGGCATTCACCGCGAATGTGGATGAACGACGCGCAGGTGCGAGCCCGCCTCACCCATCGACGTCAATAACTCTGGAGACCGGGGCGTGCGTCGGGTGCGTCGGAGTAGGCGACGGCCATTCCGACGGCGATCACCACCAGCGCCGCGATCATCGCGACGACCGCCAATGCGAGCTTCCAGGCACGCTGCCGATTGAGCTCCTGCATCGCGCGCTCCGGATCATCGATCGTGCGTAAAGCGTGAGCCATGGCTCTATCCTTTAGCTAAGCTCTCCGTGCACGGACGAGCGTGTTTCGGCTCAATGGTAAGCACGAACCCTACAAATTGCACGTTCCCGCGAAGCGTCCGCTGGCGGTGAAACGAGCTCGAGAGACGCGGCAACTACAGCCGGATGCCTGGCGCCGGGAACGAGGCACACAGCTCGCGCACCTCCGCGGCTACGCGCTCCAGCTGACCGGCGTCGTCCGGCGCGCGCACGACCCGATCCATCCACTCGGCAAGCTTCAGCATTTCGTCTTTGCCCATGCCGCGTGAGGTGATCGACGGCGTCCCGATGCGCAGGCCCGAAGGGTCGAAGGGTTTCCGCGGATCGAACGGGATCGAGTTGTAGTTGGTGACGATACCCGCCTTGTCGAGCGCCTGTGCCGCAACCTTACCGGTGACGTTCTTGGGGGTCAGGTCGATCAGGATCAGATGGTTGTCCGTCCCGCCTGTAATCAGGCGGAAGCCCTTACCCGAGAGCGCCTCCGCGAGGATCTTGGCATTGGCCACCACGTTCTGTGCGTAGCGCTTGTACTGCGGCGTCGTCGCTTCCTTCGCCGCGACCGCGATGCCCGCCGTGGTGTGGTTGTGCGGACCACCCTGCAGGCCGGGGAAAACGGCGCGATCGATGTCCTTCGCGTGCTCTTTCTTGCACATGACGATACCGCCACGGGGACCGCGCAGCGTCTTGTGAGTCGTGCTGGTGACCACGTCGGCGGTGCCGATGGGGGACGGATGCACGCCCGCAGCGACGAGGCCCGCGATGTGGGCGATGTCTGCGCAAAGTATCGCGCCGACCTCGTCGGCGATTTCCCTGAACTTGTCGAACTCGAGCACCCGCGGGTAGGCCGTGGTCCCGCACCAGAGCAGCTTGGGACGGTGCTCCTTGGCGAGGGCCCGCACCTCCGCCATGTCGATACGGTGATCCTTTTCGCTCACCCCGTAGCCGCGACTGTTGAAGTACTTGCCCGTAATGCTCACGTTCCAGCCGTGCGTGAGGTGCCCCCCGGCAGGCAGCGCGAGCCCCATCACCGGGTCGCCCGGCTTACAGAATGCTAGATAAACGGCCAGGTTGGCGGGGCTCCCGCTGTACGGCTGCACGTTGACGTGCTCGCAGCCGAACAAGCCCTTGAGCCGGCTCACGGCGAGCTCCTCGACCTGGTCGATGATCTGCTGCCCCTCGTAGTAGCGCTTGCCGGCGTACCCCTCGGAGTACTTGTTGGTCAGTACCGAGCCGGTCGCCTCGAGGACGGCCCGGGACGCGTAATTCTCACTGGGAATGAGGCGCATTTTCTGGTGCTCACGCTCCTCTTCCTGGCGAATCAACGAGGCAATTTCTGGATCGGATTCGGACAGTGGGGCGTCTCGCAACACGGCGGTTTCCGGCATGGGGCGGGAGCGTAGTTCCCTTCTCGCGCGTACGCCAGGCAGCACGGCCGGGTGCAGGCGCAACGCCGGCAGCACGTAGTGTCACACTTTGAGACCGCGCATAGAGACTGCGACGGCACTCGACGCCGTGGTCTGCACGGCTAAACTCCGGCCGTTATGGCCACCGGGGGCAGATTCGATCTCGAGAGCAAGGCGGGTGTGGAACTGCCCGATGCCAATAAGAGGAGGGCGGAGGTTTCCGTGCAGGAGCAGTCTGGAGCCCAAGGGCCGCGCCCCGTACTCGAGAGCGGGGATTTTTCTCCAGCGTCGGAAAGCTCTCGCAGCGCCGGCCCAGAAGCCGATGTAGACTCAGCGATCGAGGTCGAACCCGAGCTGGATCCTGAACACGCCCCATCAGAAGTAGACAGCGGCCCGCCCAGCATTCCATCGGCAGCCAGCGTCGGCTCGAGCGAAGCGGCGAGCAGTACCCCCGGAGGGTTGTTCAGCGGCGTTCTGCCCGGGCACGTGATCGCCAACCGTTACGAAGTGTTGGGCGTGCTGGGCGAAGGCGGCATGGGCATCGTGTACCGTTGCCGCGACCAGACCACGAACCAAGGCGTCGCGATCAAGCGCGTGATCGTCCCCGACGGCAAGCTCGCCGCGGAGTACGTGATGTGGTTCTACAAGGAGGCGCGCGCGCTCGCCGCCCTCGATCACCCGAGCATCGTGCGCGCGCGCGACTTCGGGCGATTGATGGACGGCTCGCCGTACCTGGCCATGGATCTGGCCACCGGCGTCTCGCTCCACGATCTCGCGCAGACGAGGCTCAGCTTCCCATTGATCTGGTCGATCGTCGATCAGATCCTGTCTGCGCTCGCTCACGCGCATGCGCGCGGCATCGTGCATGGGGACCTCAAGCCGTCGAATGTGCTCGTCGAGGCGGTCGAGAAGCATGCGCCGCTGATTCACATCCTCGATTTCGGCCTGGCCTGGTTGAAGCAGGATCCCCACGACGAGCGCCTCGACGGCGCGAAAGCGATGGAGTTTGCGCCGCACGCTGGTGCCGGAACGCCCGGCTACATGGCTCCAGAGCAGATCCAGCATGAGATGCACCACGTGTGTGGTGCGACGGACCTGTATTCGCTCGGCTGCATCCTCTACAAGCTGTTGAGCGGCCGCGCCCCGTTCACGGGTGACGCCAAGGAGCTGCTGCGGTTGCATGCGTTCGATCCGCCGCCCGTGTGCGAGCCGACGATACGAGCTCCCGAAGGCGTACCCGAATTCGTGATGCGCCTGCTCGCCAAACGTCCCTGGGACCGCTGGGAGTTTGCTGCGGGCGCGGGCGCGGCCTGGGGACAATTCCACCCCACCGCGGAGGTCGATCCGCGGCTGTGGCGCTTTCCGAACGTCACGGCGGCGATCCCACCGGCACCCACGACCAGGAGAACCGGACGGCACGGTCCGACGCCGGACCTCAGCGCTGCGCCGGAACGCGCGCCTGGCTTGCTCAGCATTCGCCCGAGCCCGCTCGTCGGCCGTGACGACGTGCGCCACTTGCTGCGCGAGACGTGCGAAGACGTGATCGCCAGCCAGGGTGCGCCGCATCGCCTCGTCTTGCTCGTGGGCCCTGCAGGCGTCGGCAAGAGCCGCATTGCGGAGTGGCTGTGTGAAATCGTGCACGAAGAGGGCACGATGGTGCCGTTGCGCGCGCGTTATCGGCCCATCCGCAGCCCGCTCGACGGCATGCTCGGTGCCGTCACGCAGTATCTGAATTTCGAACGCTCCGATCGGGAAACCATCGAGCGTTCACTGCTCTCCCGCTGGAAGGTCGCTCGCGACGACAAGACGGGGCGCACCTGGGTTGCCGGCGCGGCGGAGTGGCTGCGCCCGCTGGGTCCGATGGGGGATCACCCCGTCGGCCCGAGCGGCATTCGCTTCACGCTCGACACGCTCGAGACGCGCCGCATGGTCACCCGCTACACGCTACGGCGTATCTCGAAGATGCGTCCGCTGTTGTTCTGGCTCGATGACTTGCACCACGCCGGGGAAGCGACCTTCGAAGGTCTGCTCAAGATTCACCAGAACGAGCCGGACCAGCGCATCGTGATGGTGGCGACGGTGCGCTCGGAAGACGTGCAGCTCGGCACGCCCGCCGCGGAACGTCTACGCAACTTACGCGAGAAGATGGACGGACAGGTGATCGAGATCCGGCCGATGGATCCCGACACGACGGCTTCGCTGCTGCGCGCCTCCCTCCCGCTCGACGACGCATCGGTCCTGGAAGCGGCGCGCCGCAGCCGCGGTAATCCGCTGTTCGCGTTGCAGCAGCTCCACGCCTGGGCGCTGGCCGGCAACATGGAGTTCAAGAACGGCGTGTACCGCGTGCCGCCCGAAGTGCTCGCGGTGCGCCCGGCGACGACCGCAGAGCTCTGGGATAGCCGTGTCGCGGCGCTCCCCGAAGAACACCGCCTGGCGGCGTTCGCCGTGGCGGCAGCCGGCGCGGATATTCGGCGTGAGGTGTTGAGCGCGTTGCTCGACTCGCTCGGTGTCCCCGCCGACGCAGCGATCGTGAGCCTGCAGAACGCGGAAATCATCTTGCCGCGCGGGCCAGGTCGCTACAGCTGGCCGCACGCGCTGCTCCAGGAACACCTGCTGGAGCGGCTCGATCAGCGGCCCGATCGGCGGCGTGTGTACCGCGCTGCGGCGGACGCGCTCGTGCATCATCCGGCGGCGAACACGCGGCGCGTGGTACGCCAGCAGGTCGCGAACCTGCTCCACGCGGCGGAGCCGGACGCCGCGGGACAGCTGCTGTTCGACTTCCTTCAATACGCCTGGAACGGCGCGCGCGAGCCGCTCGCGACGCTTCACGATCTCGAGCTGTTGAAGGGTCACCTCACGGGGCGTTCGCTCGCGCTCAAGCACCGCTGGCAGGCCGAAGCGCTGCGTCACGTGGGGCGCACGGATGAAGCCGTGACGCACGCGGAGATCGCGCGAGCGACGTTCGAAGAGCTGAACGACGAGGAGAACCTCGCCCACTGCCTGCGTTTGATCGGCCACCTGGGGAGCGAGCGCGGCGGATCGGCCGAGGGCCTCCTGCTCGTCAATTTGGCGCACGAGATCTTCACGGGCTTGGACAACGTTTTCGGGCAGGCGCAGTGCGAAGCCGTCGCCGGCGAGATCGAATATCTGCTCGGCAACTACGAGAGCGCGCGCTCGAACATCGAGAACGCAGACGCGCACTTCGAGGCGCTGGGCCAGCCGCTCGGGCGCGGGCAATGTCTCTTGCTACTGTCGTGGATCGATCATTCCGAGGGTGCCACGGAGCGCGCGCGCCGCCTGACGCTGGAAGCGCGGGCCGAGTTCGAGCGCGCCGGCTACCGCCTCGGGATCGCGCAGGCGGACGCGTCGCTGGCTCACGTGGAGCACCGGCTGATGGACTTCTACAGCGCTGAGCAAGGCGCTCTGGACGCGCTGGCGGCGTTCGAAACGCTGCGCACGCCGCGCGGCCAGGCGGCGTGCGAGCGCCTGTTGGCCATGGTCGGCATCGATACGGATGACCTCGACATGGCGGAGCTGCACGCCGAACACGCCGAGAGCACGTACCGCCAGCTCGGCGATCCATGGGGGATTCTCGAAGCCACGTTGCTCTCGTGTCAGGTGAGTCTGGCGCGACACGACTTGGATCGCGCGCTGGCCCTACTCGAACGCTGCAGCCAGATTCGCGTCGAGGAAGCGGAGCCGCGCCAGCACTACCTGCTCACGAAATCTTGGCTCGAGCTCGAGAGCAACGATCCGGACAAGGCCTTCGAGTCGCTGGAAGCGGCTGCCGACGTATTCGGGCCGCGCTCGCGCGTGGGGGATCACACGCCGCACCTTCTGGGTCGTCTCTCGCGACTCCCCTGGCCGCCGCACGCGCTCGGACGCATCGACGCGTGGCGTGCGCTGCTGAACGACCGCGCACGACGCAAGCAGAATTGAAGCTCGCTCCCGACCCAGGTTGACACGGCGCGCCAGGGCCGCAGGTTCCTGGCTCGGCGTTCAACGCCCAAGGAGGTGTCCCATGAGTGTGAGCAAAGCCACGGCGCGCTGGGAAGGCAGTCTGAAAGAAGGGCGCGGCTCCATGAAGCCAGCGCACG
>DATDJP010000112.1:0-23590 GCA_036520475.1 Polyangiaceae bacterium
CCACCGCCTGCGCGTACGAGGCCGTCGAGCCGGCGAACCCGAGCCTCAACAGTGTACCGCCGGCGAACCCGGGGTCGAGCGCGCCCGCCCCTGTGAGGCGCGCGACCGTGAAACGGCTGCCGCCGAGCCCGCCGTAGCCGGTGCCGGCGACCACGAGCTCGGTACCGAGCACCTGCAGGTCCGTAAAACTGCCCTGATCGTCGCTGCCGAAGCTCACGCGGGCGATGCCCGAGCCGTTGCTTCCGAAGGTGGCGTCCAGAGTGCCGGGCGCGTCGCCGGAGCCGGGACCGGGACCGGGTCCGGGTCCGCCGCCCGTGACGCCGGGTACGTTGGCGCAGCCCGCCGCGGCGAGCAGAGCGAAACCGACCACCCGCAGCGGGGTCGAGCGATGCGCGCTCCGGCAAGAGGTCATGCCGAGGGCTGTGCAATGTCCAGGCCGGCGCTGAGGCCAGCATCAACTCCGCTGATAGCGCTCAGCCCGCGCAGCCCGCGCGAGCACGCGGGGTTCCAATTGGCCACGTCGTGGCAGAACGGTCAGCGTTTGCCGTACTCGAGCGCCTTGCCTTTGCGCTGAGCCAATATGTACGCCTCCATCGCGCGCATGCGCGGATCGTCAGCGGCCAGAGCTCGTGCACGCACGGGGTGCTCGAGACACCAGTTGATCATGTCGCGGAGCAAGGCGACCCGCCCGAGCTGCGCCTGAAACTTCGGGTACGTCTCGGGATGCGTATTGGCCGCGTGGGGATGGCACATATCGCAGGACACGCCGATGGTACTGCCCAGCTCGTCTCCGCTGTGGAACACGCGGGAGCCGGCGAGCGCCAGCCGCTCTGTCTCGGATTTCCACAACGTCACGTCCTGGGCGCTGACCTGCCCGTAGGTTTGCCCGTGCGCGCGTCCCACCAGGTCCGAGTTGTCGGCCGCGGGCACCAGCGTGTGGCGTTCGCGCTCTTGGGCTTCCCAATTCGAGTTCGGGTTCTTGCGCAGCCACTCCGTCATCAGGGCTCCCGCGATGGTCGTGCCCGGTGTTCCTTCCGGAACCGTGAGCTTCGTCTTGCCGTCACAGAGCAGGACATCCACGCCCGCTGCGCTGGACGTGCCAGTGAGCGTGGGCGAGCTCGCTCCCGGAGGAGCTCCGGTACTGGGTGCCGGTGTCGCGGGCTGGCTGGCAGTTTCTTTGCCGCCGGCGCACGCGACCAGCGCGGCGCAAGAGCCGAGCGCGAACGCCGCAGCCAAGGTACGCGCGCCCGGGCCGGGCCACTTGGAATTGTGCTTCTGCATGTCTTCTCCGTCAGTACGTGCGCAGATTCGGCGCGGCGGGCTTGTCCCTGGTCCCGTTCGATGCGGTGTACGCCTTGGTGATCGTCACGGGGTTTCGGTTCCACAGGTTGTAAACTTTGTCCGCCAGCCCATCGGGGTGCATGAGGATCGAACCGTCGCCGCAGCCGTCGTGCGGATTGAACGGATCGGGGCGCCCCATCTCCACCGTCAATTTGGGCATGCCTTCCGGTGCGTACGGCCAGGGCCAAGCCGTGGAGAGGAACCCGTGGAAGTGGATGTTACCGATGCGGTTCGTGAGCAGCTGGTGCGTGTGTCCATGGAACACCACGACCGAGCGGAAGCGCCGCAAGATGGCCTGCACCTCTTCCGCGTCGTCGGTCCAGAAGTTCCAAGGCTTGTAGAGCTTGTAGAGCGGCGAGTGTGAGAACACGACGAGCGGCTTGTTGGCGGGTACGGCTTTGAGGTCGTTCTGCAGCCACTTCCGCTGCTCTTCGCCGACCATGAACGAGCTCTGCATGCCGTTGTCGAGCCCGGCCACGGTCTGCATGCGCTGCATCGGCGTCATCTTGCGCGCCGTCCAGAAGTCCTTCTCGACGACGCTGTTCAGCACCACGAAGTGCACACCCTTGTGGTCGAACGAGTACGTGGGTGGGCCGAACAGGTCGCGCCATTTCTCGCCCATGTCCAGGAACCAGTCGTGCTCACCGACCATGATGCGCAGCGGTGCCTTCAAGTTCTTGAGGATCTGCGCGCCGAGCTCGAGCTCTCTGGGTTGTCCGAGCTGCGCCAGATCGCCGCCGTAGAACACGAAGTCCGGCTGAGGATCCATCGCGTTCACGTCGTCCACCGCGCGCATCAGCGCGTTGACGAAGCGGTCGTTGAGCTTGCGCTCGTACAGGTGCGAGTCCGAGATGTACGCGAACGTGAACGATCCCGGCTTCGCCGCGGCAGGTTTCCCGCTCGGCGGATTGGCCGCCACGGGTTTCGCTGCGGGCTGAGCGTGCGCGATGGTCACGGGCTGGAACGAATGCGGCGGGAGCAAACCCTTCGCGTACACCGCGCCCATGGCCGCCGCCGACACCTTCAGAAAAGCGCGTCGGTCGAGGTGTTTGAGCGCGCGAAACAGCTCCTCGCGCTCCTGCATGTGCTTGGTCTCGATGCTGCGAAACTTGGGGCGTTCGTGCTGGCTCATGCGCTAGTCCTCGCCGTTACTTGCGGCGCTGTTCGAAGGTCAAGACACGTCGATTGGCGGCCTGCTCGTCGCGGAAGGGCCGGCGCTTGGCGGCGATTTGCCGCTGCCGCTCGAACTCCGCCTGATTGTCCCGCGCGAGTCGCACGTCGGTCAGCGTGAACAGGAAGGCGACGAGCTGATTCACTTCCCGTTCGCTCAGGGCGAGCGGTTCGATGCCGCCGTCGAGGTACGGGTTGGCCTCGCCGCCCTTGTTGTAGTGGTCCATCACGTCCCACAGCGTCTGCATCGACCCGTCGTGCATGTAGGGAGCGGTCACGCCGACATTGCGAACCTGCGAGCTCTTGAACGCGCCGATGTCCGAGCGGTTGCGCGTCACGACGAAGCGGCCCAGCTCCGACAGATCCGTCTGCAGAGCGAGACGATCGATCGCGTCCTGCGACGCATCTTTGGCCAGCGCCTGCAGACCCTTTTTGGCGAGCTCCTCGAAATCCCGGTGGCGCGCCGCCACGCCGATGTTGTGGAAGCGATTGTCCGTGCCGATCGGGCTCGAGCTGCTGATATGATGGCAGCTGTTGCAACGGCCTTTGCCGTTGTAGAGCACCCAGCCGGCCTTGGCGTCGTCGTTGATGGCAGTCAGATTGCCCGCGACGAAACGATCAAACGGCGCATCCAGGAAGATCATGGTGCGCTCGAACGCAGCGATGGCGCGCGCGGTGTCGTCGAAGTTCACGGGACGACCGTAGGCGGCCTTGAAGGCCGCGACGTACTCCGCGTCGTTCTTGATGCGAGCCATTGCGGCCTCGCCGTTCGGCTGCCCCATTTCGATGGGGTTGATGATCGGCAACTTCGCTTGATCCTCGAGCGTGTTCGCGCGGCCGTCCCAAAACTGCGTCTGAAAGAGCGCGGCGTTGAGCGTAGTCGGCGAGTTTCTCTGCCCGAGCTTGTCGTCGATGCCTTCGGAGGTGCCGCGCCGATCCGTGAAGCCGCGGCTCACGTCGTGGCAGGTGGCGCACGCGACCGTGCCGTCTCGGGACAGGCGCGGCTCGAAGAACAAGCGGCGGCCGAGCGCAATGCGCGCCTCCGTGGTCGCGTTGTCGGCGGGCACGATGCTCTTCCAGTAGGAAGGCTCGATACCCGCGGGCGCCACGTCGGTCCGGAAACTCGGCACCAGCTTTTGCATTTGCGAAAGCTGCTCGGGCATCGGCGTCGCGCCGTGCGGGCCAGCGCCGCCGCCGGAGACGGGCCGTGAAGCCGGCACTTCGGACGCGCTCGGCGCCGCGCGGTTCGTGGTCGCTGCGGGCTTTGCCGCATCGGGTGCCGGCGGCTTCGCCGGAGCCGCACCTTTCGGTGTGTCTGGCGGCGCTCCACGGACGGCACTTTGGAGTGTCATGGCCGAAGCGGCTGCGAACACGACCAACAGCGCTCGGTGACGATGCAGGCGATTAGCGAGTGTCAGCGTCACTTTCATGGGAAAACCTCGGCACGTAGCAAGGCCCAACACGGCCTCCCCAGCGCGGCGTGGGCCTAGAGTGCGCTGCTGCCTGAGCTGAGTCAATGCGCTCGCTGCGCGAGTAGTGCGAGCGGCCTATCCCGCAGGGCGCTTCCGAAAGCGTTCGACGAAGGCAGCCTCGATTCGCGAAGCTAACACGGCCACCGGTACTCCCAGCGCGAGCAGCAGGACGGCGTAGAGCGCTCGCAGGTGTTGCGGCAAGCGCTCCGGCCTGAAGCCGGGGATGCAAATCAGCTCGTGAACCAACAGGTGTCCGAGATAGATGCCCCACGACCACACGCCGCACCAGGCGAGAAAGCGTAGAACGCTCTTCGGCATGGGAATCCACCGGAACAGGCCGAGCAGCGCCAGCGCCAGCGGCACGTCGACCAAGCAAATGACGGAGAGCTCTCGAATCGGGCCGATCTCGTCATGTTCCGGAGCTCGCGCGAGCGACGCCCCGTAATTGCCGATTAACGTGAGCACCAGGGCGATGAGCGTTACGGGCAGGCTCAAGCGTCCGCGCCACCAGCGCGCCACCAGGATGCCCGTGACCACGTTGAAGAGCGCGCGCGGTCCGAAGATCCAGTGATAGAAAAAGCCCGGCCACTGGATGTTGTTGCCCAGGATGGCCTTGCCGGTGTCGACGATGTCGAACATCTTCCAGCCCGTCCACCACGTGACGAGCGCAGCGATGGCGAGGGCGATCGGCCAACCTACCCGTGTCACCCCCATGCGTAAGAACGGGAACACGAGGATGAACTGCAGGATCACGGTGACGAACCAGCTCGTCCCGATGTTCGGCGTATAGGCAAAGAGGTTCGCGACGGCGAGCGGCCAGCTCAGCTTGACGGCACCGTCGGGAGTTCGCCACAGGACCACCACGACCCACCAAATGACGATCAGCGCCCAGTAACCGGGAAGGATCCGGCGCAGGCGCCCTGTGTACCAGTTCTTGATGGCGCGCTCCGGCGCGCGCGCTTCCTCTCGCAGCCACCAGAGCTCGGAGGAGATGCCGAACAGCAGCATGAACACCAGCACCGCTCGATCGATCAGCCGGCGGAAGACGAACGATCCTGCCAGGAGCTCTGCGTGGATGCAGACGACGCACAGGATGGCGAAGCCCTTCACCCAGTCGAGCTCCGGTACGTGATCGCGCTTGCTCGTCGTGAGCACTTCGGCGGCAGTGGCCGGCGACGTGGACGCGGGCGTTTCGGCTCCCAAGCTTGGTGTATTCACCGCGTGCGGCAGGTAATAGCCGCTCGGGCTCAGCAAGTAAACAGCCGGAATTTCGCGGAAGTGGCCCCAAATGAACGGCCTGTCGGTCGTTGGGCGGCAGCGCCCCGGGGCTCGCACAAGGGCGTCGGAGTTTTCTTTCCCGGCCGTAAAATCGGAGCGCGCTAGCGGGTCACTCGGCGGGGATGACCACCACGCTGGTCGCAGCGGCGCCGACGGTGACGGTGTCGATCGTCGCGCCGGTCGTCGGGTTGAAGACGGTAAGCCGTCCCGGCAGCTCGAACGGGAACGGCGCGCCGCCAATGCCGGCCAGCAGCATCTGTACTTGGTTGATGCCAATGCTGGCGTCGCCGAAGTCCGTGATGTAGCCGCGCGCGCCATCCGGGCTGAAGTTGACGCCGACGGGCATTCGACCGCCGAGATCGATGGTGTGTTCGATGGTGTTCGTGGCCGTGTCGATGAGGTGCGTGTTGCCCGCTTGGACGTTCGTAACGGCGAGCGTCGTGTCGTCGGGCGTGGGCTCGCCGATGATGGGGAACGCGCCGGCGCCCATGTTCATCGTCGTGGTTACCTGCCAGCTCGCGGTGTCCACGACGTCGACCGAGCCGCCGAGGAAGTTCAACGGATACACCTTGGATCCATCGCGGGACATCGTGATCCACGCCGGGAAGCTGCCGACGGAGATCGGCGCTTTCTGCACAACACCTGTAGCTGCAGAAATCGCAGCGAGCGTGTTGTCGGGGTAGGCGACGTACAGAGTCGAAGAATCCGGGCTCACCCGGATCGACATCGGGATGCTCGGCTGGGCGATGGTCCGGGCGACGGTGTCGGTGGCGGTGTCGATGACCGCGATCGTGGGTGCGTAGAGACCCGCGTATATGGACCTGCCGTCGGGACTCTGCGCGATCACGAAAGGCCGCGCCGCATTGGGCATCTGGATCGATGTCACCGCTCTCGTCGCCAGCGTCACGGCCGAAACCGTGTTGCTCACCCAGTTCGCCGAATACAGCTTCTTGTGATCGGGAGTCTCGACGAGGATGGCCGGGCCTTGTCCGACGCTGATGGTATCGACGACCGCGTGCGTGGTTCCGTCCAGTACCGTGATCGCGTCGTCGCCGTGCAAGCTGACGTAAACCTTGGTGGATTTGCCCGTGCAGCCGATGCCGCTCACGAGCGCCAGCAGAGCATTCACGAAAAACGTTCGCTTCGTCACGTCTACTCTCCTTGCCGAGGACGGCCCTGAGCCCCTTCTGACCGAGCCTGTGGTTGGACCGGCGAGCCACGAGTAACGAACGAACGGCGTGTCGTCAACGGCTAGGAACGTCCGTTGCGGTCAATAGCGCGCAGCGTTCGCGATTGAACACCGTTCAGATCGTCGGGGCATTCTCGGCGGGAGCGCTCCGCTTGCTAGCATCGCGGCATGTTGCTCATCGGTCAGTTCGACTCGCCGTTCGTGCGCCGGGTGGCGATCACGCTCGGGCACTACGGCATGCCATTCGAGCAGCGTCCGTGGTCGGTGTGGGCGCATAGCGAGGAGCTCGCGCGCTACAACCCGCTGCGTCGCGTCCCCGTGCTGGTGCTGGCAAACGACGAGGTGCTGGTCGAGAGCGCCGCGATCCTCGACTACCTGGACGAGCTCGCCGGTGAACCGTCAGCGCTCTTGCCGCGTACGGGCGCCGTTCGGCGCGACGGTTTGCGCGTGTGCGCGTTCGCGACGGGTCTCGCCGACAAGGCCGTGAGCCTGCTCTACGAGCACGTGCTGCGCGGAGAGCGCAGCGAGCCGCGCTGGGTGAAGCGTTGCGAGGACCAGATACGCGACGTCGTCGAGCTGCTCGAGCAGGACCGCGCGCGGCGCACGACGCGCTGCTGGCTCGGTGACCGGTTCTCACACGCCGATATCAGCGTCGCCTGCGCGCTGCGTTTTCTGAGCGAGGCGCACCCGCAGCTGTTCGAGCAGGCGCGCTACCCGTACCTGGCGGCGCACGCAGCAGAGTGTGAAGCGCTGCCCGTCTTTCTGCAGTACCAGCAGACGCTCAGCGTCACGTTGAGCCGTTGAGCGCGTGATGCGCTAGATGGCCGGGCCGCACTTTTTCTTGGACTTCGCGTACGGATAGACGGTGATGAAGTCGTAACACATCTCATCACTCGTTCTCGGGCCGAAGCCCACCGCGCTCGTACCGGGGTTCCTGTACGTGCACGTCGTGCGCAGCAGATCGTTGGGCATGACCTGCCGGCGGTTTATCGAGTAGTGCCGCTGTTGCTCGAAGCTCCATGAGCCGTTCGGGATGTTGGAAAGGTCACCCTGGTTTGCGGCGCCGCGCAGGTGTTCCGTGCGGAAACCGGTGCCGAGCAAGTGCATGTGCGGCGACGCGCCAATCACCGTCAGCGGCGTCGTGCCGTCGTTGGATAGGTTGCTGCATTCGCCGGTCGCCGTTGCCGCCGTCGCGCCGCGCGGAATGGAAATGTTGGTCGTGCCGAGCGTGACGATGCCGGCGATATTGGTTCTCGGCGACTTCGTCGTGCAGAACGCGACACCGCTGGCGTCCGCCGCATTGTCGTATTCGGTGTTGTAGTAGTGAACCTGGAGCTGGAAAAACGGGTAGTTCAGCTCGAGCCCGACGTCGTCCGGCAGGATCGTGGAGTTGCCACCGGGCGCCCAGCCGGTGATGTGCGTGCCCGTTCCGGTTACCAGCTGACAGGGGAAATCCGAAAAGTATGTTCCATCGACCGGCGGCGGAGCCTTTGGATCTGGAGTGACGCCGAACAAGATCCAGTGGTGAAGCACGCGCGCGTCGTCGGTGATGTTGCCCATCGCCGTGGCCAGCTCGCCGGCGGCAAAGGGCGACTTGAAGGTGAAACAGACGTAGCGATCGCGCGTCGGCTTCGGCACGGGGAACTTGTCATTGGCCAGGCTGTTACGCGCGGTCATGCGGTGCGTGATCTCGCAGCCGAGGCACTTTTCGTCCATGCAGCTCTCCTGGCCACCGGAGCCGCCCGCGCCACCTTTGCCGCCGGAGCCTGCTGCGCCGCCCGCGCCACCTTTGCCGGCCGAGCCGGCAGCGCCGCCCGAGCCGCCTTTTCCGCTCGAGCCTCCGGCACCGTTGCCGCCGGCTCCGCCCGAGGCGCCGCTGCACGACTTCTCCGCGCCGAGCGCGCCTAGCGCGAACCAGTCCATCAGCGTCTTCTTTTCGGCGGCGTCGAGCTTCGTGCCTTGCGGCATTGTTTCGCTCTCGACTGCGTCCTTCATGGAGCGCCACGCGGACAGGCCTTTGTACGGGACCTGCGTGTCGTCGTACGTCATGAGCGGCAGGGGCGCGCCGTAGAGCGGAGTCGCCGCATGGCAGCTCTGGCACTTCGCCTTCAGCACCGTTTCGACGTTGCAGGGCAGGTAGTTCCCGATCGCTTGCTCTTGCTCATTGGCGTCGCTGGATCCATTGCAGGCAAAGAACATCGGCGCTGAAATGACGAGCGTGGCGGCGGCTGCGTAGAGCTTCTTCATAAGTGACCTCGGGGACTCCTGAGTGCTGGGGCACAGGCGCTTGCACCGTTCGCAAAGCGTTCGCTGCTGCCCGTCGACAGTCCTCACAATGTACGTTGAAAATGCTCTCGAGCACAGCTTCGCAAGCTGATTTCGTGGTCAATCGCGTGTCCAATCGAGGTGCGCTATCCGCCGACATCCGCCGCCTTCGCCGAGTAAATTCCTACGCGCGCTCACAGCGCCGCTTTGGTCATTCGTGTCTTCTGCTCCATCTTCTGCTTCCGCGTCACAGTGTCGTGATTTCGGCACGCTGAACGGGCGCAAACGGGCACGTCTCATCAACGTGTGGAGCCTCGGGTTTCGTCAGAAATTCGCCGTCGCCTCCGGCGTTTGCTCGCGCTCGGTCTCGAATCAGGACAGCCGCGACGTCGCGGGCATACGCCTTGCTCCGTCTCTAAGAACACATGAATTCGAATCCGATTTTGCTGCTCGCCGGGCTCGGCCTCGCGCTAACGCAAAGCGGCGCGGCGCGAGCTCAGGACACGCAGAACGTCTCCGAAAGCACAGCAAACAGCAGCGCGGTGCCGCCTCACGACTGGCGTATCTCGGGCGTGCTCGGCGGCTTTGCGCACGAAGACGGAGGCGGGGTCGTGCTCGGCGTGAACGCCAAGGTTCGATCGCAGTGGGTCGTGGTCGGGGCGCTCCTCGAATGCGGCGGAGCGCTCCTTGCGGACAACTTCGTCGGCGCGGCCGCGCTCGCTGGCATTGGCCCGCGCGTCAACGAGCACGTGCGTTTGGAGTTGCTGGGCGCGGGCGGCTATCACCACTACTCGGCAGTCGGGCGCGACATCCTTTGGGGGAACGACCGGGGCGCGAGCGGTGGCATGCCCTTCGTCGGCGGGCGCGCCGGCGCCAGCTATCTATCGGGCAGGGGTCGGAACCACTTCGAGATCGGCCTCTACGGCAGCTACGACCATGACCTGTCCAGGGAGCGCGTGCGCTACAGCTACGTCGACGAGGGGCTGTTCGGCGGAAGCGGGACGGAGACCGGCGAAGAGACGTTGGGCTGGTCGCGGTTCGGGATGGGCGTCGAGCTCGGCGCTTCGCACGACTGGTTCTGACACGCCGTGGTGACCGCGCTGCACTGGAGCTCGCGCAGCTGGCGACGAAGCACGGACAGGTCGCTGCTGAGCGGCTCTGCGAGCTCCTCGACGCGGCCCGCTCTGCAAAGCTCGCCAGCGACATCCGCTTCGAGCCCCGACCAGGTCGTGTCCGGCAACAAATAGAACAGCGCAGTGACGAGCTCCGGCGGGACCTGCGTGCAGACGGCTCTCGCGACGGCAAATGGCGCCGTGGCGCGCAGCTCGCTGAGGACGCTCTCCACGGCGCGGCGATGATGCTCGTCCGTCGTTTCACGCAGCGCGATGCCCGTGGCGGCGGCCTCCGCGGCCCCGAACAGCACGCGCAGCGCCGCGTCGGCGCTCGGGGGTCTTTGCGCCGCGAGCAGGGCGCGCGCTTCGTGCTCGAGGAACGTCGCGATGCGTTGCCAGCCGCCGCCGCGGTGGGTGAACACGAACGCCAGGTTGCGTGGGGAGGGTGCGCGCTCGAGCTCGATCCAGCCGCGGCTACGCGACGTGACCGGGTCCATGTCCTGCATGGCTCGGAATAGATCTTCGACGCGCACCCAGTGCGGCGAGTATTTGAAGCGCGCGACGTCCAGGATGAGCACACGGTCCTGCTCTTCGTGATAGCCGGCCAGAGGCGAGAAATGACCGCTGCCGGTCTGACCGAGAATCCGCCGCGAGTAGCTCGCGATCAGCACCGGGCTCGCGCCAGAGCGGCTGCTCTTCACGATGACCGCGCGTAGGGTCTCCGCGCTGCTGGTCTCGGCGCGCTGCAACCGGGAGGTAGCGCCGTTGCATGTGGCCAGGCACGCGAGCTCGTCAGCGGTCAACCCGTGCGCCTGAACTTGCGCGAGCGACACGCAGCAATCCAGCTGCTCCTCGGAGAACCAGCGCCACGGGCCCTTCCAGAGCCGGCCGGGATCGATGGCGAGCGCGTTGAGCGCGACCACCAGCGACGCCAGGCCGCAAAACGCAGGGTCAGCCTGCGTATGATGCTGCTCTGCGAGCGCGAAGTAGCTCTCGAGCGTGCCGGCAGAGAGCGCCTCTTTGAACAGCGCGCGACCATCGGCTGACGCGAAGGCGATCGAGCCGTCGGGTAGGGGACGGCGATAGAGACTTTGCACGCGGCGAATTCTGACGGTCTACGCGCGCTCTGTCAAAACAAGCCAGGGCACTCGGCGCGCGCGTCCGCGGGCGTGACGTACATGAAATTGTAACACATCTCGTTCGTGGTGTTCGTGCCGCCCCTGACGGTTTGACTCGTCGGGTTGTAGTACGTGCAGCGGAGCCGCAGCGTATCGCCGGCCTTCACCGTCTTCCGGAGATCGTAGAAGTACTGGAGCTCGAAGGACCAGCCGTCGAGCGAGATGATCTCTTCCTTGCTGCCATCCTGCCGCAGGATCTCGTGAGAGAACGATTTGCCGATCTGATGCATGTGCGGCATGCCGGCGAGGATCGTGTAGTCGCGCGACGCGACACAGTCCTTGGTGACGGTGTGTTCGGACTGGGGCGGCACCACGATGTTGAACGTCGTGGGATCGGCCATGCCGTACTCGGTGCCGGCAGGGTCCGCTACGTAGAAAACGATGCCGCTCGAGTCCCGCACGTTCTCGAGACGTGCGCCGTTGTTGTAGTGGATCTCGATCCGGAAGCGATCCCCAGGGCGAAGCCGCAGGCCGCCATCGGGAAACTCGACCGCGCCCGTGCCGGGAGCCCAGGCGTACAGATAGGCGTCGTCGCTCGTGTAGTGCGCGGTGATGTGATGCACCACGCGGCTCTCGTCGATGACGGCGTCGAAGCGCCGGATGAACTGGTCCTGCTGGACGAGGTTCTCGAAGTAGAAATTTTCGTACTTTTCCCCGAGGTCCCGCGCGACGACGTATTCCTTGGCCGTCAGTTCGATGCGCCGTAGGCCGGCGGAAGGCTCGGGGGGTGATTCCCAGACCGGGCGGCTCGCCCGAAGTCCGCGCGTCGGATCGGCCTCGGCGGTGCCGCAGGAAGCCCAGTCGAGCAGTGTTTCGAGCTCGGTGCTCGTGAGCTGCGGATTGCCCGGCGGGGGCATGCGAAACTCTTGAACCGCCGTCACCATGCGATCGACGATGCGCTGGCCCGGGTTACCGGCGACCAGGTTCGCGTGGTTCAGGAGGCTGAAGGGCGCGCCGAAGTCGGTCTGCGTACCGTGGCACTCGCCGCACTTCTGCTCGATGATCGGGCTGATTTGACTGTTGAACGCGGTGGCCGCCGGATTGCAGTTTTGCTGATTGCCGCCGTCGGGCAGGGGCGTTTGGCCACCGCTGCCGCCGGAGCCGGGATCGGCATTCGAGCTACTGCCGGAGCAGGCGACCAGAGTGTGCGGAATGAGGAGTGCGAGTGAGACAAGCAAGGCACGCATGGAGCTCGCGAAGTATAGCGTGAACGTTCGCTTCGCCCAGTGCTGCGCCGCTCGATGGCCCGCGCACACGCAAAACGAATCTGTCTCGATGTCACACCGCCAGCGCAATGTGCACGCGCCGTCACGGAGACGGAGGCACCTCGAGCCGGATCACCTGAAGCGACGGATCGGCGGCGATCTGCGCCTCGGTGAAGGCAATGGGGCGGTAGCGGCCCTCCGAGAAGACGCGCGTCTGATCGCCATAGTGCGGCGACGTAGGATCGCTCGACTGTGAGTACGAGAGCACTGCTTCGGCGTGCGGGCCGCTCTGCGTGAACTCCATGGTCATCATGAAGCTGCTGCCCACGTTCACCCAATAGCCTTCACTCGTCAGGCCCGTCGGCCCGCTCAGGACGGCGCCGCGTTGCCAGGACGGCAGCAACGTGCCGTTGTCTCCACTGTAGCCGACGATGTTGAACGCGCCTTCCAGGTTCGAGCCGCCCGGAATGGGCAGGATCTCGGTCCCCTTCTTGGTCCGTTGCGCTTGCCCGAGCCGCGTCGAAATGGTGAAGCCCGCCGACTCCAGCGCGATTCGGGCTTTTGCGAGCGCGACGCGCACGGGATCGTCACCGGTGGCGGGCGCCGGCATCAGCGTGGCCGGCGTCGTGAGCGGTCTTTCGGGATCGAACGCATCCGCGAACAGCGAGCCCTTGTCGCGCGTGTTGCCCGAGAAGCTCGCCAGGAACTCGCGCCACAAGACCGCACCGACGCTGTCGACGTTCAGTCTAAGATCCCAGCCGCGCAGGACTTCACAGGCGCTCGCGATTTCCACGGCTTGGCCGTCGACGGTGACCGGCGCCGCGCCGCCGCAGCGCGGGAGCACCTGCGGCACCAGCACCTCTGCGAGGCTCGCGCGCCCGTTGAACTCCACACGCGCGAGCTCCTCGAACGTGAACTTGCCGTCGCTGCCGGACGCGCCTTGATCGGAGACTTCCGTCAGCATGAGCGCGTTCATGCGCGTACGCGGGGTCGATGCAGCGCGCTCGTTGCCGAACAGGATCGAGTAACCGGTGAGCGGCGCGAGCGGGTTGCTGAGCCAGTACGAGTCGTTGGCGTTGAACACGAAGTCGCGGCGCTCGAGCTGTGGTGAGCGTGAAATCGGCACGATGCCCTCGCCCGCGGCGCCGCCATCTTGCCATTCGAAGCTCGAATCACTGCCGTCGAGCAACGTGGCGCCCTGAGCGTCCACGAGCTGCGTGATCGGATCGTTTGCCAGTGCGTCGCGGAGACGAGTCAGCGCGGCGTCGCTCAAGTTCGGCGTGCGCGAGGAGTCCATGTACAGCGCCGTGCCCTGCGCATCGACGGCCATGGTGTTGACCCAGGGGATGCCATGCACCTCCTCGTTCACGCGTTTCAGGTCGTCCAGGCTCTTTGCCTGATTCATGCGCAACCATTGCTCGCCGAGGCCGAAGTTGTCCCCGTTGGCGTTGCGCATCGTGAGCGCCGCCGTGGTCGACCAGCCGCCGAGCGCCGGGATGTTGACCATGGGCCCGTAGTGAGTGCGGTAGAGCGTGCGCGTCACTTTCCGGGTCGTGCCGTTCGGCTCGAGGACGTCGAGGGTGGCCGTCTCGCGCTCCATCTGGCGTGGCTGGCCGTCGTAGAGGTAGCTCGTGGGGTCCCCGTCTACCAAGCTGACGCGATACAGCGTGAAATGGCGGGCCGTGGTGACGGTATGGGTCCAGGCGACGTGCTCGTTGAAACCGATGTTGATGATGGGCGCGCCCAGCAGGGACGCGCCGTATACGTTCACGACGCCGGGTACCGTGATCTGGCTCTCGTAGAACTTGCGATTGCCCTCCCAGGGGAAGTGCGGGTTGGCGACCAGCATGCCCCTTCCGCTCGCGCTCCGCTCGGCGCCGATCGCCCAACCGTTGCTCCCTAGCTCGCCTGCGTTGAAACTCGGCAGCGCGCTCACCTCGAGCGCCGCGCTCTGCTGGTCCGTGGGAGGGCTGGCAGTGCCAACCGGGCCAAGGAGCGGGTCGATGCTCGCGAGCTGCGCGAGCCAGTAGTAGTAGGCGAACAGGTCGCGCGCAGTCAGCGGCCGTACCCAGGGTTGTCCGGCGCAATCCGCCGCAGGTTCGTGATCGGTCAGGTAGTGGTTGAACCCCGCCACGTACGCGGCGATCGATCGGCGCATCTCCGTGGTTTGCGCGGCGAGACCGAGCTCTCCGCCGGCGTAGATGCGCGCCGCCAGCATGCCGAAGTCGGAGGTGATGTTCGCGTCCCCGTTGCCCGGCCCGAAAAATTTCGCGCGCTCACTCCGTACGCGCACGATCTGGTCGAACAAGATGCAGCCGTAGTCGCGCGCGGCGACGTACCCCAGGCCTGCCGCGGCGCTCGGGAGGTCGTCAGCCAGGACGTGTGGAATGCCGTAGCTCGTCTGGCGAATCACGACTTCATAGCTGCCGCTACCGCCGCGCAGCGCTTCGTCGTCACCGCACGCCGCGCACAAGAGCGCGCTCACCACGAGAGGGAATTGCCGAGTCATCACCAGCCGCTGGGTCATGCACCGGAGCATGGCATGACCCAGCGCAGCGTGGCCGATGGGAAATCCTGAAAGCGACCGTGTCGTTTGCGGCTCTGAGGCGCAATTCGCACGACTCGGCTGCACTAATCCAGGCCCGCTGCTCACCCGAACGCGAGTGTTTCCTCAGCGCAGCAGCTCGCGTGCAGCGTCATGTTAGGGTGCCCGCCGATGCGAACTTTCGAGAGTAGCCAGAGACTGGCTCGGACTTTGGCGATGGCGTGTTTGGCGTTGAGCACGCTGGCGTGCGGCTCCTCGGACGACGAAGAGCCCGCGGCAAAACGCAACTGGCAGACGCTCGTGTCCGGAGAATGGACGATGCCGGAGGGTAGCGAGGGCTACACCTGCGTGCGTCACACCGTGGAAGAGGACCTCTACGTCAATGCGTTCGAGGCCATCAATCCGCTCGGCACGCACCACACGCTGCTCACCATGGGCGGCCGAGCCGAGAGCGGCGAGCCCGACGGCATCTCGAAATGCAACGCGAGCACGAACGGCACGCTGGCGGTATTCGCTTCCGGCGTCGGCACGAACCCCCTGGTGTTCCCGCCCGGCGTCGCGCTGAAAATTCCCGCCGGCACGCAGCTCCTGCTGAATCTCCACTTGTTCAACACCGGCAGAGAAGGGGAGATTTCCGGACTTTCTGGCACACGCATCAGCACCGTTCCGGTCGAAGAGGTCGAGCACTTCGCCGAGGGAATCCTGGCAGGTCCGATCGGCTTGAATCTGCCACCCGGTGAGACCACGACGACCACGGGTCACTGCACGATGACGCAGGACACCACGATATTCGCGGTCGCGCCGCACATGCACCAGCTCGGCAGTTACGAACGCGTCTTCGCCGAGACTGCAGGCGGTGAGGTCACGCTCTACGACGCTCCTTACGACTTCGACGAACAGTCGTTCACGTCCCTCGCGGAACCGCTGCAGCTCAAGGCCGGCGACCGCCTCCGAGTGGAGTGCACGCACCAGAACACGACGACACAGACCGTGCGCTTCGGCGAAAGTACCCTCGAAGAGATGTGTTTCGCCGGCATCTACCGTTACCCTGGTGACGGCAAACTGTTCATTTGCTTCGACTTCCCGCGCTGAGGCCGGGCGCCATGGCGGCGGATGTTCAGGTACCGCCCGGGCGGTTCACCGACGTCCTCGGCCGTCGCCGATTTCCATGGTCAAATCATCGGGAAAAGCGCGGGGTGCTCCCGTCTAGACACTTGTGAGGATAGAGTGGCGCGAAACCGGCCGCGGCGACGGCCGAGTAGCGCCTATCGATGTCGACTGGACTGTTCTGCGTGAAATTGGGCGGCGTGCGGATCGCGCCGAGCGCCGTCCTTTGCTCTGAACGCTCGAAGGGGTGCGGCGCTTGTCCGAAGATCCCCTGAGCGGCACGCCCTACCGCGTTCTGCGCCGCGTGGGCGCCGGAGGCATGGGCGAGGTGTTCGAAGTCGAGCACCGCCAGCTGAAGAAGCGCGTCGTCGCCAAGCTGCTGCGCCCGGAGCTGGCGAACGATCCCGGCTTCGTCGATCGCATGCGCGTCGAAGCGCAGGCGCTGGCCGCCCTCACTCACCCGAACCTCGTCAGCGTCATGGATCTCGGCCAGTCCGCGGACGGGCGGCCCTATTTCATCATGGAGCGGCTCGAGGGTCACACGCTGACGCAGGAGCTCCGGCAGCACGGCGCTTTGCCGGCTCCCGTCGTGGTGCGCTACGTGCGCGAGCTGCTGTCGGCCCTGGCCGCGGCACACGCGCTCGGCGTCGTGCACCGCGACATCAAGCTCGACAATTTGTTTTTGCACCGTCCCCCGGGTGCGCTCACGCAGCTCAAGGTGCTCGATTTCGGCGTCGCAAAGATTCTACAGAGCGCAGCGTCGAACGCCCCTGCGCCGCCGGCGCTCGCGACCACCGCCGGCGTCGTCGTCGGCACGCCTCGTTTCGTGAGTCCAGAGCAGGCGCTCGGGCAACCGGTCGATGCGCGCTCCGACTTGTACGCGGTCGGCCTCGTGCTCTACACGCTCCTCGCCGGCCGTGGCCCGTTCGACGACGTGCCGCGACAGCAGCTCGTCGTCGCGCACATCCAGCGCATGGCCGAGGTTCCGTCGCGCTACGCGCCGGGCTTCGTGCCTCCGGGCCTGGACGCCATCGTCATGAAGGCGCTGCAGAAGCGGCCCGAGGATCGCTTCGACACAGCGGAGCAGTTCGAGGCCGCGCTCGGGACGGTGGCACGCGAGTACGAGCAATTCCCGCATTCGCTGCCGACCAACGTGATCGAGGCCGATACCCTCGCGGCACTTCGCGCGCGCGCGCGCGCTACGGACCCCGCCGCGGCCCCGCTCACGCCCGACGTTTCGCCGGACCCGTTCCCGACGCCATCCGTGGAGATCAGCGAAGATGACGCGACCCTCATCGACGCGCCTCCTTGGGCGCACTCCTCCGCGATCACCACCGCGCCCGTCCCGCGCACCACGGCGCAGCGCTCTGCCGTCCTGTTACCCACGGAGGTGCTGCCGGAGCTGGCGTCGCGGCCGACCGGAATTGCGGAATTGACCACACACACCGCGCGCCCGCTGCCCGACCTGCGCGAACCGCGAGACAGGCGGCGCTTCTCTAGTGATTTTCGTGTGCTGCTTCGCCAGCCGAACGCGCTTCAGCTGCGCTATGGCTTGGCGCTCTGTGCCGGCGTCCTGTTTGCCTCGCTGGGACTCTATTGCATTCCCCCTGCAGCTTCGGCATGGGCATTCGTGGCGGTCGCGGTGGGTGCGGCAATCGCCGCCACGTTGACTGCCGTGCTGCTCAATCGGCAGATTTTGCGAATCTAGGCGCGTTTCGTGATGGTGGATCCGAGTTTGTCGCATTTCCCCGAGGGGCATCCGTTCCGCCCGGGAGACGTGTGCGGCGACCGTTACGAAATCGTGCGACCGCTCGCTGCAGGTGGCGTCGGCGTCGTCTACGAAGCCCGGCACCAGTTCACGGGCGCCAAGGTCGCGCTCAAGGCCCTGAACAACCGCGCCAGCGATCAGCGCGAGCGCATGCGCCGCGAAGCGCAGGCACTGGCGCGCATTCAACACCGTCACGTGGTGCGGGTGTTCGACGGCGGCGTCACCAGCGAGGGCGTCGTGTGGTTTGCCATGGAGTTTCTCTCGGGCCAGACGCTGCGGCACGAGGTCTACTACGCGCGCGGCTTGGCGCTCGAGCGCGCCTTGCGGTTCGGCGTGGAGATCGCGGAGGGTGTGCAAGCGGCGCACGCGCTCGGTGTCATTCACCGTGACCTGAAACCCGAGAACGTGTTCGTGGTTCAGCCGGGCGACGAAGTGCGGGTGCTCGATTTCGGTACGAGCAAGTTCACGCGCACCAGCGCCAAAGCGCAGACCACCGATCGCATGCGCATCATGGGCACGCAGGCTTACATGCCGCCCGAGCGCCTGCTCGGTAACCTCGTCGACTTTCGCAGCGACGTGTACTCGCTCGGTCACATCCTGTACGAGATGGTGTCCGGCGTGCACTGCTTCTCGGAGGGCGCCGGCCCGCTCGATCTGCCGGGCGTGTACGAGCTCGGCATCCGGCAGATCCAGGCCGAGCCCGTGCCGCTCACCGAGCGCAAGCCCGGAACTCCGCTGGACGTCTCGACGATCGTGCAGCGCGCGCTCGCCAAAAAGCCCAGCCAGCGCCAGCAATCGATGCAAGAGCTGATCGCGGAGCTGAACGCGGCGCGCGAGCGTCTCCGTCGCGAACGCCCTGCCGGCGCCGTTCAAGCGACGGGCGCGCTCGAGTCGGCGCCAGAGGTGTCCACGGTGGTGGACACGGCACCGCTCGCTGCCGCGACGCACACCGTCGACGTCGTGCCGGAGCTCGCCGTCAAAACCGAGACGCTGGACAGTGTTCCTCCGCCGCCTGTCTACGGCGCTGCGCTGCCCACGACGACGGCCGCGCACGAGAGCCACGCATCCCACGCCGGCCCGAGGCACGAAATGGTGCTCGGGATCCTGGGCGCTGGGCGCTTTGCGAGCTCGCGTCCCGAGCCGAGCCAGCTCGAACAGGCGCTGAGTGCCCTCACGGAGACGCCTGACGGCCCCCCGCTCGCGCTCGTTCAAACCGCCTGTCTCGGGTTCGTGCGCGGCGCCGAACACACGCACGACTGGATTCGCGCGGCGCTGATCGCGCTGGCATTCGGGGTCGAAGAAGAGCGAGCGCTGGCGCTCAGCGTCTTAGATTTCGTGCGTTCATCCGTCACCCGCGCCGATCGCACCGGCATGTCACGCCTTCTGGCGGACGGACAAAGCGAGGGCGATCTTCGTTTCGAAATTCTGTACGGCGTCGCGCTGGGCCTACCCGGCGATGAACGCGACGCGCAGGCCGTAGCAGCCCTCGCTACCTTGGCTCAGCCGGCTGCTCACGCCCGCGCCCTGGTCCTTGCCGTGCTCGTCGCGTTCCCGACCCTGGAGTCGCCGGATCAAGTGGCGTGTCGTCCCCATCTCATCCGCGCCGTCATGGCCGACCCCCTGGGGCGAGAAGCGGCGCAAGCCGAGGTATACGCCGTCCTGCGCGGCGCGCGCGCTCCCTGGTCGCAGCCCGCGATCGAGTCGACCGAGACGCCGGCGACCATGTCCACCCCCGCGCGCCTGCTCGCCCACGACTCCATCTCCGGTGTCATCAGCCCGCCACTGCCAGCGGCTCGCATGAAGCTCTCCATCGTCGCCGCGCTCACGGTCGCGCTGTGCCTGCTGATCGCCGGCGCTGTGGCGTTCATTCAGCGCGCTCCAGAGCCGGCCGCCAGCGCCACTGTCGACAAGCCGCAAGGTGCGGGCGAGCGCCCGCGCGCGCAGCAGTCCACGGTCGCCGAGCCGGTTGCGGTGAAGGCTGCGCCGCCGACTGCGCCGTCCGGCAACCGGCTGGCGGAGTCCGCAACGCGCGCCCCGCAGGCCGCCACGGCGCGCGTTGCTTCGCCCGCTCCTGAACCGGCTCGGCCGGCGACCGCTCCGCCTGCCGCTCCCGCGGCGGCCCGCACCACGAAAGCCGCCCCCGTGAGTCGGGAGCCACTCAATCCGTCGCCGCGCGTGGCAGCCAAGCCCAAAGCACCGAGCCCGACTCCCTCGACCGCGCGTACCCGGCAGCGTCCAAAACACATTCTTCCGAGCTCGGGTCTGTAGATGCAGTTTTCACGCAACTCAGGGCCGAGCGCCGCCGATCGCGCACGTACCGCTGTAGTTTGCCGTCCTTCAGGCTGGCGGAGGCTCCGTTGAGCTCACCCAGGCATCCCCAAGACCCTCGCCGCAACACGCCCGCCGAGGAGGAAGGCGTCCCCAAGCTCCACGCCCGCGAGTTCACCGTGCCGCCGGGTTGGTACGAGCGTCGCGGGCGCAGCTCGCATCCCCCGAAAGAGCTGCGTCCTGCGGAAGACATTCCCACCGCAGAACCGCCGGTGGTTTTGGCGACCGAGCTCGTCTCTTCCGCCCAGTACGAGAGCGCGCCGCGCATCGACTCCGTGCCCCCGGATGGCATCGATGCCGGACCGACGTTCAGCGACCCGAATCCGCTGGACTTGCTCCACACCGATTCAGACGTCACCACCCCCTTCAACGCCGAAGTTCGCGAGCTCCAGGCGCTCACCACTCAGCCGAGCCTGCGAGCGCGTCAGCGGCAAGCCGCCAAACACCGGATCCTGCTCGTCGGTGTCCTGTTCGTCCTGCTGTGTGCCAGCGCTCTGTTCGTCGCGGGCCTCGTTCGCACGAGCCCCCCCAGCCCGTCCGCGCTCGCCCCCGTGCACGCGTCGCCCGTCGAAGCCCGCATTCGAGTAGTCGCGAAAACGCCCGCCAAACCCGGCGAGCTCCCGAATGCGCCAGCCGCCCCCGCCGCGGGCCCTCGGCCTTCTCAGCCGCAGAATGCAGCGGGCAGCAAGCCCATGCCCGACTCCGGTGTAACACCGAACACGGAAACCAAAAGCAAACTCATCACCCGCACCCCGACGTTCTAGTCTCCGTCCACCTTAGCCCCGTTGCCCGCGATCGATCATGCGTCCCTCCTTGCGCTTTCGGCTCAGCGTCACGCTCTTCGCGCTCACACTGCCCGCGGCACTCGCCCACGCGCAGCCGGAAAGCGCCACCATCGCCGAAGCTCGCCAGCGCTTCTCTGAAGGCGTCAAACACTTCGACGCGGGGAAATACGAGCTCGCCGTGGCGGCATTTCGACAGGCGTACGCGTTGAAGGCGGCGCCGGAGATATTGCGGAACTTAGGAGCCGCGGAGATCAAGTCGGGGCAGAAGAAAGAAGGAGCGCGTCACCTAGCAGAGTACCTTCGCAGCGCGACGAACCTCCCTGAGGACGAACGCGCCGACATCGAGAAGGAGCTGACAAAAGCCGAACGCGCCCTGGGCCGCATCCAAGTCCTGGTGGCGCCGGCAGACGCAGCCGTCAGCGTCGATGGCGAAAGCGTCGGCTCGTGGGTAGCCAGTGACCCGTTGCACGTCGAACCCGGCGAACACGGCGTGACCGTGAAGAAGACGGGGTTCGAAACCTCCGAGCGCACAGTGACGACACGAGCCGGACAGGAGCAGGTCGTCGAAGTGGAGCTCACGCCTGCAAAGAGCGAGGTGAAGGCCGCCGCTCTACCTCCTCCGCAAGTCTCCTCTGCCGTCACGGCGCTGCCGCCGGATCAGTCGGAGAGCGACAGTCGCAGCGTCGTGCCGCTCATCGTGGGCGGTGGAATTACGGCTCTCGCGCTTGCAGGCGGAATCGGATTTCGTATCGCAGGGAGCTCGACCGAAGACGACGCGAAGGCGCTCGATCGCGAGCTGGGCAGTGATGGCGCGTGCGCGACTAGCTCGGGCTCCCCGCGCTGCTCCGCGCTGCATGACAAGTTCGAGTCAGCCGATCAAAAGTACAATTTGGCGACCGTCGGCTTCGTCGCCGCAGGGGTCGCGGCAGCTGCGACGGCCGTGTATTACCTATGGCCGAGCGGCAAACAGGACGGCGTTGCCGTGCGGCCCGTACCGGCCCTCGCATCAGGCGACGCGCGGCTCTTCCTTGTCGGCGGTTTTTGAACGAGTGCTCGCAAGGATTCTTACCATCATGCTCCACAATCCGATGTTTCGTTTGCTCAAGCTGAGCTGCCTCGGAGCGCTCGCGTTGCCGATGGGCGCGCTCGCGAGCAGCTGCTCCAACATGTCCGACAAGTGTGAAAACACGAACACCTGCGCAGGGCTCGATGCAGACGCTGGCGACGCCGGGTCCTGCGCCGACCCTTCGACGCAGCCGTGTGCCATCAGCAACGCGCGCGGCCTGTTCGTGTCGGCGGCGACGGGCAGCGACACGGACGGAGCGGCGGACGGCACTCGAGAAAAACCGTTCCGAAGCGTCGGCAAGGCGCTGGCGACGGCCAGGGTCCAGAAGAAGAACGTCTACGTGTGCGCGGGCGCCGGTGACTACACGGAAGTGCAGACCTTGACGATCGACGCGGCGTTCACCGGCGTGTCACTGTTCGGCGGATTCAACTGCGCGGACTGGACGTACGCCACGACCTTGAAGGCGAAGATCGTCTCCTCGAGTCCGAACGCAATCATCGTTGACGGCGTGACGAGCGGCATGCAGCTCGCCGACTTCGAAGTGCAGGCAGCGGACGCGACGCAGCTAGGTACGAGTAGCCTGGCCGTGCAGGTGAGGAGCAGTCAGTCAGTCACCTTGCGGCGAGTCAAAGTGACAGCGGGCCGCGGAGCCGCTGGCGCTCCCGGGATGCCTGGTGGCAAGGGAGCTGACGGTGTAGCAGGTGAAGACGCCAAGAACGGCAGGGACGCGTACTGCCCAACCGGGCTGCAGCCTGCACTGCGGATGAATCAGCCGGGCGGTATTTCGGTGCCGGGATCCGCGTGCGGCTCAATCGGCGGCAAGGGCGGTGGCGTTAGCGCAGTCGTGGATTCAGCGGCAAGCGATGGCGAGTCAGGCCTTCCCAGGACGAACCTGGCTTGGTCCGACGTCGACAACGCTGGAAAGGGTGAGGCAGCGGGCGGCTCGAACAAACAAGGCGGTGAAGGTTCGCCCGGCAATCCCGGTCCGGACGCCTTGGCAGCTGACGAAGTGGGGACATGGATGGCCGGTGGCTACGCCCCCGCGTCCGGGCGAGCGGGAACGAACGGCTCCCCCGGCCAGGGCGGAGGCGGAGGCGGAGCCAGCAAGAGCAATGCCTCGTGCGTCGGCGCGAGCGGCGGAGCCGGCGGAATGGGCGGCTGCGGCGGTGGTGCGGGTCAGGGGGGCGGCGGTGGTGGCGCGAGCGTCGCGCTGTTCGTGTGGCAGAGCGGGGTGACCATCGAGGCTTGTGAGCTGATTGCCAGGGACGGCGGCGTGGGCCGCAATGGCGGCGATGGGGGACAGGGTGGGGGCGGTGCTGGTGGTGGTGCTGGTGGCAGAGGAGCCGGTACGGCTGCCGCAGGAGGCCGTGGTGGTGATGGCGGCACGGGTGGCGGAGGTGGCTCAGGTTCAGGCGGCACTGGCGGTGCTTCGTACGCGCTGGTGTCGCACGGAAATGCAGTGACGCAGGTTGGTAACAACTCGCTGACGGCTGGAAGCGGTGGCGCCGCCGGCGCAGGCGGTTCGCTGATCGGCTTGGGCGTGGATCCTGCACCGCCCGGCAGTGTCGGAGCGAACGGCAAACAACTCGTTTGCAGCGCTTCGGTGCCTTGTGTGAGCCGGCCCTAAGACCCACCGCTCCCCGCGCGCAGTCCGCAGGGCGAGCATGGCGGGGGTGGGCATCCTGCTAAGATCGCGGCCGGAGGTTTACTTGGCCAAGATCGACATCGCCACAGCGCCCGTGATGAGTGGATCGACATATCCGGCGCCGTTCGATGAGCCG
>DATDJP010000113.1:0-13903 GCA_036520475.1 Polyangiaceae bacterium
TGCGAAGATGCGAGTACAAGAAGGGGTTTGGGGCACGCGGCGCAGTAGTCGGCCGACCGACGACGCTGCGTCGCGTGCGCCATCCGTAGTCTTGTGCGCTGTTTGACATCACAGGAGAACGACAAATGAACAAAGACATGCTGACCCCGATCGACGACGCGGCTCTCGAATCAGTCTCTGGTGGAAGCGTTGGTGACTTGCTGACGGGCCTGATCGGCTCCGTGGGCAATATCGTGAGCGACGTCGTCGAGCTGGGCGCCGGCGCCATCGACGCCACGCTGCGCGCTGCCGGAGGCATCATCAGCGGCCTAGGCAAGCTCATCAGCGGCCTCGGCAAGTAAGCTTTCTCGTCCCGCTCGAGTGGATTGCTGCGGCGTCACGTTGCTACACGCCGCAGTAATCCGCTCACTTTCAAGCGATGTGCTGCGGGTTCAGGTGAAGCGGTAACGCATTCAATAATCGATATTCAAATAACGCATGTCGGACGTCGCTCTCATCTCTGCGGCCGGTATCCCGATGTTGTGCGGGGTGCTGGCCGTCGGCCTCTTGCAGCGCCCCCCTCCGGCGCGCCTGCCGGACGGCCCTGCCACGCACGCCGCCGCTCTGGCCAACCGGGCCGATCCTCTCCGCGAAAAGCCCTGGGTCGGGGTGATCGTCGCGGGATATACGGCGGAGTTGGCTGCCGAGTCCGAAGGGCGCGTCTCGGAGGTGTTCGCCCGCACGGGCGCCCGCGTCGCCATGGGCGATCCGCTCGTGCAGCTCGATCCCGCGGAGCTATCGACGGCGTTCGGCATGGCCGACGCGGAGCTGCGTCAGCGTCATTCGGAGCTCTCGCGCGCCGAAGCGCGCCTCGAGGCGGCCAAGACGAAGCTCGAGCGCCTGCGACAGGGCGAAGAGTGGTTGTCGCATCAGGAAATGGACTCGGCAGAGGCCGAGGTGAAGGTCGCCGAGGCAGAGCTCCGAGCCGGGCGCGCTTCGGTCGGCGTCGGTCAGGCGCAGGTGAACCAGCAGCGGCTCAAGGTCGCGCGTGGCACGCTGGTGGCCCCCTTCGCGGGCACCGTGGTCAGTCTGGACGTCGATCCGGGTGACAGCGTGCGCGCCGGTCAGCTCATCTTGCGGGTGCTGAGCGAAGACCGTCAGGTCCGCTTCGCGTTTCCCGCGAGCGAGCGCAACGTCGTGCAGGGCAGCCCGGTGGTCGTGAAGCTTCCGGGCCGGGATCGCGAGATCCGCGCCAGCGTGTTGGCCATTCGCCCTGAGCTCGATCCCTCCGCGGAGCTCGTGTTTGCCACGGCTCAGCTCCCGGACAAGCTGCCGGAAGGCGCCAATTTCCTGCCCGGCGCGTCGGTCGAAGTACGCCGCGCGGCACCCGCCGGCAAAGGAGGGCGTTGATGTCGGTCGCTCCGATCCCGCTCTTTCGTCGTGAGGCCGTCGACGCCCTCCGCGTCAAGGAGATGCGCGCGGACGTACTGGCGCTCGATCCCCGCGCTACGTCGTGGGGATTCTGGCTGCTCTGCGCCGGCATGGGCGTCGCGATCCTCTTTCTGATCCTCGGGCGTTTGAACGAGTACGCCACCGGACCGGCGTTCGTGCACCTGGACGGCCAGACGACGCTCACCGGGAGTCTCTCCGGTCTGGTCACGGAAGTGAAGGTGACGCCGGGAGACCGCGTGGAAGCCGGAGCCATGCTGGTGCGCTTTCACGCCGCCGATGAGCTCGCGGAGCTCGAGGCGGCGACCAAGGAGTTCGAGAGTCAGCTCGCCAAGCTGCTGCTCCGCCCCGATGATCCGGCGACGCGGGAGGCGCTGGTCTCCTTGCGCAGCCGGCGCGAGCTCGCGCAGACGCGTGTGGACCAGCGCACGCTCCGCGCGCCGCACCGCGGCGTGGTCGGAGACGTGAGAGTGCGGCCCGGACAGATCGTGGAGCCGGGAATGCGCGTCCTCGAGCTGCAAGAGGCGCGTTCGGTCGCCACCGTGATCGCGCTCTTACCGGGCCGCTATCGGCCCATGCTGCACCCCGGGGACAAACTGCGCTTCGAGCTCGACGGATTTCAGCGCCGCGCGCACGAGCTGACCGTCAGCCGAGTGGGCGATCAGATCGTCGGCCCGTCCGAGGCCGCGCGCTACCTGGGCCGTGATCTGGCCGATGCGTTCTCTATAAGCGGCCCCGTCGTGCTGGTGCAGGCCACCTTGCCGCGCACCTCGTTCGAGGTCGACGGCGAGCAGTACGTCGTCACGAGCGGCATGCGCGGCAAGGGCGAAGCGGTCGTGCGAAACGAGCCGATTGCCTACGCCTTCGTGCCGACCTTGAAGCAGTGGGCCGAGCGCGTGCGACCCGTGGCCTGGGTGAAAGAGGCGCTCGGCATGCAGGCCGGCGCGGAGCAGAAGTAGCATGGCCTTCGAGAAGGCGTTCGGAGCATTCGGCGGCCGCCGCGAGGTCGGGTTCGTCGCGCAGCTCACGCCCACGGACTGTGGCGCGGCGTGTCTCTCGTCCGTGCTGGCCTTTCACGGCAAGCAGGTACCGATTCACGAGCTGCGCGCCTTGCTGGGCGGCGGCCGCAACGGCGTCACTGCGCGCCAGATACTGGAAGCGGCGCGCTCGTTCGGTCTGAGCGCGCGTGGCGTCGCGATCGAGCCCAGCAAGCTGAAGTACCTGCCCGCCGGCAGCATCCTGCACTGGGATCTCAGCCACTTCGTCGTCTTTCAGGAGATCACGCGCAAACACGTGCGGATCATGGATCCGGCGCTCGGACATCGCCGGCTATCGCTCGCCCAGGTCAGAAAGTCGCTGAGCGGTGTCGCGCTCATGCTCGAGCCGGCCGCGGGCTTCGTACGCGAGAAGGTCGAACGACGCGACCGTCTCAAGCGCTACACGCGCTGGATGTTCAGCGTGCGCGGTGTGTGGGGCAGGGTGCTCGCCACCTCGTTCTTCCTGCAATTGCTGGCGCTCTCCGTCCCCGGCCTGATGGGCGCGCTGGTCGACAAGGTAGTGCCGCGCTCCGACTCGCAGCTCCTCGAGCTCATCGCCTGCGGTTTCCTGAGCGTCGCATCGTTTTACTTCCTCTCCACGCTGCTGCGCGCGCGGCTCTTGCTCGAGCTGCGCACGAAAGTGGAGGGGCGCATGTCGTTCGACTTCGTGGAGCACCTGCTGGCGCTGCCGTACGGCTTCTTCCAGCAGCGCACGACCGGCGACCTGATGATGCGCCTGAGCAGCCAGACGGCCATCCGCGAGCTTTTGACGACCGGCGCCCTATCGGCTCTCCTCGACGGGGCGCTGGTCACCGTTTATTTCGTGCTCTTGCTGGGCGCCGCGCCCTGGCTGGCGCTCGTCGCGCTCGCCCTCGCCGCGCTGCAAATCATCACGTACCTGTCCGTCGCCAAGCGCAACACCGAGCTCGTGGTCGAGGGCCTCGCCGCCCAGTCGCGGCTCGAGGGCTATCAGGTCGAGATGCTGGGCGGCATCGAAACCCTCAAGTCGATGGGGGCGTCGGATCGCTCGCTGCAGCGCTGGAGCGACCTGTACGTTGACACCCTGAACCGCGCTATCGCGCGGGGCACCCTGGACGGAACCTTTCAGGCGCTGCTCGGCACGTTGCGCTTCTGCGGGCCGATCGCGCTGATGCTCGTGGGCGCCTTTCAGGTGCTCGACGGATCGCTGTCACTCGGCACCATGCTCGGCCTGGCAGCGCTCGGTTCGGGGTTTCTGGATCCGATCGCCAACTTGATGAGCACCGGGATGAAGCTCACGCAGCTCGAGGGCTACATGGAGCGCATCGAGGACGTGCTCGACACGCCGCGTGAGGTCGAGCGCAAACGTGGCGCCGGCGGAGCCGCGAACGAGCTCTCGGGATCGATCCAGGTCTCCGATCTCTCGTTCAAGTACCCGAGTGAAGCGCGCCCGGCGCTGGCCGGCGTGAGCTTCGAGGTGCACGCGGGTGAGGCGGTCGCGATCGTGGGCGCGTCCGGTTCGGGAAAGTCGACGCTGGCGCGGCTCCTGGCCGGTCTGTATCAGCCGGCGTCGGGCTCGATTGCCTTCGATAACCTGGAGCTTCCGTGCTGGGATCTGGGCACGTTGCGCGCGCGGCTCGGCATCGTGACGCAGGAGACGCGGCTCTTCTCCGGAACCTTGCGCGACAACGTGGCGCTGTTCGACCCGGCCGTTGCCATCGACGACGTGAAGCACGCCTGCGCGCTCTCGTGCCTGAGCGAGAACATCGAGCAAATGCCGATGGGCTACGAGACCGTGCTCGCGGACGGCGGATCGTCGCTGTCCGGCGGTCAGCGCCAGCGCCTGTCGCTCGCCCGCGCGCTGGTGCGCCAGCCGAGCGTGCTCGTGCTCGATGAAGCCACGAGCGCGCTCGACGCCGTTACGGAGCAACGCGTCCAGCAAAACCTGCGCCGGATGCGCTGCACGCGCGTCATCGTCGCGCACCGCCTGAGCACGATCGTCGAAGCCGACAAGATCGTCGTGCTGGACCAGGGGAAGGTCGTCGGCATCGGGACCCACGCCGAGCTGCTCGCGGAGTGCGGAGTTTATCGGGCGCTGGTGCACTCGTCCGGCGGCGACATCGTCCGTCCTGCCGAGCGCGGCCCGGGCATGACCGTGCCCATCCGGACCTCGCGTGCCGGCAGCACGGGAACGACCGGACGGACGGCGAGCACGGAAACCACTGGGCGCACGGCGCTCGTCGGTACGCCGGCCAGCGCAGGAACGCTAGCGACTGCTGCCGACGGCAGCGCTGCGGGCGGCAGCGGCTCGCAGCATCTCACCCTGGTGGGACTGTCCCCGGGCGGAAAGTAGCCGCGCGGGTGCTGCGCTGGGTCGTGTTCTGCCTGCTGCTGAGCGCGACGGCGTTGGCGCAGGAGCCGCTTCCCGCCGAGCGCGTCACCTTGAAAGACGTGCTCGCGCGCGCCGAGCGCGACGCCTACGGGGTGCTGCTCGCGAAGGCCACGCTGGATCGCTTCGATGCGCTCGAAGACCAGGCCATTGCGGCGTACTTTCCGAAGCTCCTGGCCCAGGCGCAGGCCGGCCTCGCGTACGACAATCGGCTGGTGCTGCCCAACGCGCCGCGCATCGATTCGAAGTCCTTCAACGCTCAGGGCTCGCTCAACCTCGACTGGACTCTGATCGACTTTGCGCGCGACGCTTCGCATGGCGCGGCGCGCGCCCGGACACGCGCCGCCCGTCACGCGCGCAAGAGCGCGATACGCCAGGCCCTGCTCGCTGCCGTCGAGCTCTTTTTCCGCGCGAGCGCCGCGACCGCGCTGGTCGAAGACGCTGCGCTCACCGTCGAACGCCGAACGAGCCAGCACGCCGCCGCCTCCGATCTCGTCAAGGCCGGCACGCGCTCACCGCTCGACGCGCAGCGCGCGCGCATCGAGATGATCTCCGCGGAGTACACGCTCAAGGCCCGTCGCTCGGATCAGCAGGCGGCCTTCTCGGCGCTGGCCGTCGCCATGGGTCTCTCGCCGACACGGCTCGTGCAGCCGGCTCCGAGTGAGAACACCTTCGCGGGCGCCGTGAGCGCGCGGCGCGCCGAGCAGCTCGCCTACCAGAACCGCCCCGAGGTGCAGCAGCTGCGCGCCGTGGTGCTGTCACGGCGCAAGGAACACTCGACCGCCATCGGGCAGCGGCTGCCCACCGTCGGCGTGTCGGCCACGGGCTCGCTCTCGTACGTGTCCGTGATCGATGGGGAAGGGATCGACGGCAGCCAGTATGGCGGCAATGCCATCGCCTACCTGCGCTGGTCGCTGCTCGATCCCGTGATCTGGACGCAGGGCGGCGTCACCGAAGCGGGCGTCCTCGAAGCGCAGCGCCAGCTCAAGCTCGTCGCGCAAAGCGTGATGGCCGAGGCCGTGGAAGCGGCGTTCCTGCTTCAGCGCGCGAAGACCGAGCTCGACCGCGCCGAAGCCGTGCTCGCCGCGGGCCGCGTCACGCGCGAGGCGCAAAACGGCCGCTACCGCGCCGGACTCGCCTCCCTGCTCGAGCTGCTCGACGCCGAGAACCTGGAACAGGTCGCGCGCCAACAGCGTATTTTGGCCGAACGCGACTACCGCATCGCCAGCGCCCGCCTGTGGGCGGCGTGCGGCCTTTTGAAGCGCTGGGCACGCTGACACGTCACCTGCGTCCAAAGGCGAACGCTTTGAAGATCGTCCAAGCCACGGCGAGCGCGCTCTCCTGAGCCTCCTTCATGCGGCCGTCATCGCAGAGCAGCGCGTCCAGCTCGTTCTTCGGCGTCCGGCACGCGTCGGAGACCACCTTTCGCTCGTCGCACAGAAAGCCGGAGACCACGCTGTCCGCGTCGCGGCAATAGTCGAGCGACGCCTGCTCCGTGCTCGTGACTGGATATTCGTAGCTGCGGTAGCCAGAGCCGATGGGCTGGGTCATCGCAAGCTATCGGGCTACGGCGCGCGCCAGTTGCGGATTGAGCCATGGATGGTCCGGGCGCTTTTCGACTTGGTCAAAGAAGCGCTGTCCCCGTAAGTACGCGCGGAGCCGGCCGCGCCGCGCGTTGCGGGCGGCCGTCAGGCATTGACCGGAAATCAGCGCCTTCCGCCGGCAGCGCGCTTGCTGGTCGTGCGGGGTGTTCGGGTGGGGGGATCGACAGGTGATCCGGGCGATCGAACCCCACCGAGACAGTGAGACCGAGCGCCTTGCCTACCTTCTCGAGCGTTTCGAGGGTGGGGTTCTCGTCGGGGTTTTCGAGCTTCGCAACTTGTTGCTGGCTCACGCCTGCGCGCTCACCGAGTTGTTTCTGTGTCAGCTGGGCCTCGTCGCGAGCCCACCGAATGAGAAGCGCTGCGGCGAGGCCCGGGCGGACGGGGATGCGCGCGAGCTTTCGGCCTTTAGGGGCACTCGTGTGCTCCACGGGGCGGGGAGGGATCTGACCGTCAACGAGGTGCGCTTCGAGCCAACCTTCGAGCGCCTCGCGCGCTGCTTCTGCAAGATCGTCACCGCTGTCGGTGAAGGTCTGGCACCCGGGCAATCGGGAAACTCTGCCAGCACGTGCTTTCCTTCACGGGAGATGTGAGCGACGTAATGCATGGGTGCTTCAATGGGGCCGCCGCGCGAACACGGCGGAGGTTAGGCGTTGGACACCTCCAGAAGATACAACTTATCGGTTGTGTGTCACTGCGGGCGGTTCGTGGCACTCGAACTTTGGTACCAGCACTCGATCCGTCCACCGCTCTCCGATCGCGAATCGAGCTTTTTACCAGTGGGCGGGACAGGTTTCGAACCTGCGACATCCGGCTTGTAAGGCCAGCGCTCTACCGCTGAGCTACCCGCCCGAGTTTCTCGGACAGGCGGTGTTTACCCCATAGGCGACTCCCGCACCAGCGCGGAGCTAGAAGGCGCGGATTGGCCGCTGCCGGGCGCTGCGGGAGTCACGCTCGCGTGCGAGCTCGAACCATGCAGCGCTCGGCAAAACAGCGAGGGTCGTGCCGCTCAGCGGCGGTGCGCGACGGCGCGGGTCGGGCGACGGCGGCGAGAGAAGCCCGATTCGCCGTTGACGTGCTTGACGCCGTTGGTCGGCTTGTCGTGGATCAGGTGTTTGCCATTGCTGCGCGGCGCGCGTGTCATGATGCGCGACGAGCTCCGTGGTGGAGGCGCGCTGCTGCGTGTGCGCGTCCAGAGCCGGCGGGGTGCGGCTTCGGACAGTGCGCGTTCCATCTCGTCGAGATGCTCGACCCACTCGCTGGCTTCGACGCGATCGTCGAAGGGTAGCGCGCGCGCAGCCGCGATCGTGGGTGTCGACCAACGTCCGGGATGTTCCGCGATGGCCGCTTCGATGGGTGACTTCTTTCCGGGTAACAACGACTCGAGTGGCCGGCGACCGTCGATGTATTCGCCCACCTCCGAAGAGTTGAGTTGGTACGCGCGTGCTAGCGCGTCGCGTACGCGCAGGCTGCCTGCGCGGTTGATGCCCGATTCGAGTTTCGACACGTCTGGTCGTGTAAGGCCAGACGCAGCTACCAGGTCGGCTTGAGACCACCCGAAGTGCTCTCTTAGCGCCTTCAATCGTTTAGCGATTTTCATGTTCCCACCCGCCATTGGCGAGTCCTCCGCCCCCTTCTTACTTCGTGCCTCCGCCCCCGTCAGCAAAGATGAGGCAAGTAATCGAAGTCTAGACACAAAAGACTAAACGCCGTTTGCGAGGCGCAGCGCGCGCGGCGGAGGCCGGCGTTTCAGTGCGTCATTTACAGGGGTTGATGAAGGTGCCGCACGGCGTCTTCTTGCCGCTCGACCGTACCGGAGCACCAGGAGCGCGAACCGGAGCAACAGGAGCGCGAGGTGGCGGGGCCGGCGCGCGCTTCAGCTCAACACGATGCGTCTGAGGAGGACCTGCGGCAATATTGAACACTTCGACACGCGTCGTGAATCCGCGCTTCTCGAAGCGGCACTCGTGACGACCCGGCGTAAGGCGTGCAGCGCCGGGTTCGATCTTGCTGCCGTCACAGTCGACGTTGTCACACTCGGGTTCACACCGGAACGCGACGGCGACATCTAACGGCTCGCTGGCCTCAGGTGCGGGCTTTGCCGCAGCAGCCGTCGCGCTGGACGCAGGCGTTGCCGCGGCCGCACTGGCGACGGGGTCTGCGGATGGCGTGGCGCGTTCGGCACTCGTGGCGGGATCACCGGAAAATACCAGCCAGGCTCCTCCCGCCGCGAGCAGGAGGAGCGCGCCTCCGCCGAGGAGCAACAGTGGCAACAGTATGCTGCGCTTGCCCGGTACACTGACAGCGCTCGGTCGCGCGTCGTACGCGCCCGACTCGCCCGACGCGCGATCCTGCGGCCCGGCTGCGGGAGCGGGCAAATCGTGCATGAAAGCCAGCGGCTGCCCGGACGCGAGCGCCACGGGCCCCTGATCCGAGCTCACTGTGGCTGCAGGTCCGAGCGCATCGGACACGGGTGTCGTTGGCGGCGCGATGGGCAGCGTCGCGCCGAACTGGGGCACGGTCCGGGGTGCGGGCGGGGGCGGTACGGGCGGTGCGGCGCGCGCCGGCGCGCCTGGCTGTGGCGGTACGCCGAACTGCATGATCAGGGTGCCCCCGCCTGGGCCGCGCTGTTGACCGCCCGCTGGATTCGGATCGGGAGGCGGAGGGTTCGTCGACGGAACGCGGACAGAGCCCGGCCGAGCATCCGCAGTGGGGGCGCCGCTCAAGCCTTGAAGGGGCCCGATGCCCATTTGCGTCGCTGACGCCCGAGCCGGTCCGCGAGGCGGTGCGGCCGGACGCGCCGCCAAAGGTGGTCCTCCCATGCGAGTCGCGAATTGGTTGGCCATCTCCGTGACGCTGCCGAAGCGCCCGCGTGGATGTGGGGCGAGTGCCTGAGCGAACCAGCCGTCGAGCGCATTGCCGAGGCCTGCCCCGAGGTCACGCGCCTGTTGCGACGCGGAGTGCACGGGCTGAATCATCTCGGTCCAGAGCGCTTCGAACTCGATCTGCGGCCGGCTGAGCGTCTTGAAAAATGGACGGCCGGTGAGCGCGAAAAAACACACCAGGCCGAGCGAGAAGACATCCATGCGCGGCGTCGAGACGGCGCTCGCGTCGGCAGCATCGGGTCCGATCCAGCCTGGAGTTCCGGCCCAGCCTGCTCCCGTGGGCACCGCTCCGCGCAGGATATACGTCGACGAATCGGTCAGCCGTACAGTCACCGGCTCGCCGAGACCGGCGGTGGTGGCGAACACGTTCTGCGCTTTGATGCCGCGGTGCGCGAGGCCCTGAGCGTGAGCCGCGTCGAGGACGGGTGCCAGCGCGTTGAGGATGGCGGAGACGCGCGGCACCGCGACGGGTCCGCTGCGGAGCACCTCTGCGTACAGAGATTCCTGGGCGATCCGCTCGCGCATGACGTACGCGAGGTGCGTCTCGGGATCTACACCGAGCTCGTACAACGCGGCGGCCGCGCCGGATGTTGCCTCGGCGAAAGCGCGCGCTTCGCGCTCGAAGTTCTGCCAGGAGAGCATGGCGCGCGACAGGTCGAGCGTCACGAGCTTCAGCGCCACGACTTGCCCCGAGGCCTCCCGCGCCTCGTACACCTCCGCGATGTCGCCCCGGCCGATCAAACCGGCGACCTGCCAGCGACCAAATGTCGAGTTCGCTTGCAAGCGCGTCATTGCGCGCTCGCGCCGCGCAGGCTCTGCACCGCGGTCATGATCGGAGCGGCCTGAGCCTCCGCTTCAGGCTTCACGACGAAGCCCGCACCGACCAGGGTCTGCCCGCCGAGCACCGCGTGGACGAGCAACAAGCTGCCGGCCTTGCCGTTCATCTGAGGAGCGACCGGTTTCTTTTCGAGCTCCCACAACTTGAGCTCGCCGCCCTCGGCCGGGACCGTGCTGTCGGGTTTCTGGAAACGGGTCTTTATGAAGGCAGCATCGACGCCGGTGATCTGCAGGCGCGTGAACAGTTGCGCGAGAGTCGTCGCCATCGCGTCAGCGTCCGCGCTGGTTGCAGCCGCGAACGAGAGCGCGGCGTTGCCGTCGGGTGCGATCGCGACGGCGGCGGCGGATTCCTTCGCGTATGTCCAGCTCGCGGGGGGGCGAAAGCGCGCGAGACTCGCGGGCACTTCGAGCTCCGTTTCCGGCAGCGCCTGGCAGCGCTCCTCGAGCGACTCGCAGCCAGGCCGTGGCGGCGGCGGCGCGGGCAGAGCCGGCTGCGCGGTTTGGGGCGACGCCGTTGGGGCAGAAGCCGGCTTTTGTTTGCATGCGCCGGTGAAGCAAGCGACGACGCATGCGGCGAGTAGGGACGCGAAAGGCTTATTCATGGCAGCGCCGGGGCGTTCGGCCTTCTTATCCCACAGGCCCTCGCGCCACCACTTTTGCGGCACCGGCCCGCGCTACGCTGCCGCGCTCGTTTCAGGCTCAGCGCAATGTCGGCGGAGGCGGAGTGCCGGCGCCCGGGAATGCGCTCCGTCGTTCGAGCATCACCACGTCCTCGAACCCGCCGTTGACCTGCGCGATCCGCTCGCGAAAGCCCACCACGCGAAAGCCGCACGCCTTGTACAGGCGGGCGCTCGCTTCGTTGCCTGCGAAAATGCCCGCTTGCAGCGTCCAGACGCCCTCCCGCTCCGACGCGGAAATGAGCGCGTTCAGCAGCACCTTGCCCAGACCCTGTCCGCGGGCCGTCGGCGCCACGTACACCGAAACGTCCATGACGCCTCGGTACACCCGTTGCGGCGAGGCCGGCTTCAGCGCGGCCCAGCCGACGACTCGGTCCTTCAAGCGCGCGACCAGCCGGCAGCTCGCGAGATGCTCGGTGTCCCATGCCGGCCAGTCCGAGGCCTCGTACTCCAGCATGGCCGTCCCTTCGGCCGCGCTCTGCTCGTAGATGAACCGGACTGAGGTCCAGTCTCGCCGAGACATCGGCTCGATCACGAACGCCATGGTGCGCGGCCATTTACTCGATACCGAGCCGTCGCGGTAGCACCAACCGCCACGCCCCGCGCTTTCGTTCAGACTCAGACGGTCAGGCGCGCGCTCGCGACCAGAGCAGGTGACGCGCGATCCAATCGCGGAAGCCCGGTGAGCGGCTGCGACGTACGAACTGCTCGGCGATCTGTCCGAGCAGCGTCCCCGGGTTGCCCGAGCCGCTGCGCGCGATGGCACGCAAGGTCAACCCGGTGTTCAGCGCGACCTCGAACGGCGCGAACAGCTCATCCGCGCGGCGCGTCACGAGCAGCACTCGCGCGATGGCGCCAGCGCGGCCGCGCACGTCCACCTGCACGAATTCACCGGCGGCTTCGCGCGACGTGGGCAGCCCAGTGCTGCCGAGCGCGACCGAGAGCCGCGTGAGACGCTCGCGCCCGATATCCTGTGCACCAGCAGAGGCCGTGACGATCTGCGGATCCGTGCGAATGAAGCGCGGCACGACCAACCCAGCCGCCCGCCGCCTCGGCCAGGACAGGGCGTTGTGCGCCGCGATGCGTCCGTGCGCCGCCGAGACCAGGCCCAGGCGCGGCCGCCGGCAGACGTCGCCAGCGGCGAGCACGCGCCGGTTGCTGGTGCGCAGAAAATCGTCGACTCGGATCCCGTCGCGGTCGAATTCGACGCCCGCTGCCTCGAGACCCAGCTCGTCGAGCACCGGAGCATGTCCGAGCGCGACCAGCACCTCGTCGCAATCGGCGTGCGCCGACGTGAGGCCGCGCTCGTAGAACACGCGACGCTCGCCCGTCGGCAACTCCGTCACTCGGACGACTTCCGTGCCAGTCAGCACACGCACGCCCTCTTCGGCAAACGCCGCCGCCACCACCTCGGCGGCGCCCGCGTCCTCGCTCGGCAAGAGACGATCCTTGACCTCGATCAGCGTGACCTGGCTGCCGAGCCGCGTGAACGCTTGCGCTAGCTCCGAGCCCGTTCGACCCCCGCCGATCACGACCAGGCGCGCGGGCAGATGCGTGAGCGAAGGCAGCGAGTCGCGCGTCAGGTAGCCTGCTTCGTGCAGACCTTCGATGCCCGGAAACGCCGACTGACTACCGGTGGCGATCAGCGCACGCTCGAACTTCAAGCGCAGACCAGAGACGCTCAGCGTGTCTTCGTTCAGAAACCGCGCCGGCCCGGCAAACACGTCGATGCGAGGATGGTGCAAACAGCTGAGCGCGTCCGGAGCAATCTGCGCAGGCCGCTCGCGCAGCCGCGCCATGAGCGTGCTGAAGTCGAGCGAACCCTCCACGCCGGCGAGCCGCGCGCGCAGCGCGTGAACGTGTCCGGCCGCTTCGAGCAGGCCCGTGCACAGCGCACGGCTTCGCGCCGCTCCGCCCGACGCGGCGCGTTCCACCAGCGCGACCTTTGCGCCGCGCTCAGCCGCGCTCAACGCAGCGGCAGTGCCGGCCACGCCCGCGCCGACGACCGCCAGGTCATACAGGGTCGCGGGCTGCGGGTTGTCCCGAGCCAGCGTCGGTATCGAGGAGACCGTCGACGCCGCTCCCGGCGCTGACTGCTCCGCGTAGCTCCACACGGCGGCCCCAGAGTTTTCGGCACGGCTTGGGTTCACGGAGTGCTCCAGTCCGAGAGCATGCCGGGTACGCGTTTCCACGATGTTTCCCGGCGTACCGCTCAAGCTCAATTTTTTAGGCGCGCCTCTCCGGGCGGCGGGGCCGGTCCCGCCGAGCCGCGCCGCGATTCACGACGAAATTTCTGCTCTTGAGGAGACTGCGACGTGTGCTAGAAGTCCCGCCACCGCTTCGGGGCGGTAGTTAAGTTGGTTATAACGCCGGCCTGTCACGCCGGAGGCCGCGGGTTCGAGTCCCGTCCGCCCCGCAAAGATTTCCAGAGGTTAGATCCTCTGTGATCACGAGAGGTGATCGAAACTCCCCCGCGAGTGACGCCTGGAAGGCGTCTTCGGAGCGCTCGTAGAGCTCGGGAGGCAGCGGCGGAAACACGTCGCCGAACGCCTTTGAGGAGCTCGGCCTGGCGGATGTAGCGCTGCGTCGTTTCGAAGTCCTCGTGACCCGCGCACTGTTGGATCCTGAGCGGGTCGTCGCCTGGCACCGGCCATCCACGCGCAGCCGGTCGCACGGAGATCGTGGAACGTGATGGGGACGGAGGTCGGCGTCTCGTGGTGGAGGTTTGGCGAGTATTTTCCGGAACTTGGCGCGGAGGTCCAAGCTGTCGCATGCCTCGCGCATGCAAAACTAACGCTCCTGGCACCACGACTGCTTTCGTCCGAATCCGCTCGGGTGCAAACTGGAGATCGTAAGGAGTCTTGAATGAGATGGGGAAAGTGGCTGCTGGTTGCAGGTGCGCTCGCGAGCTGGCCGCTCGGGTGCTCGGATGACGATGACCATGACGGCGGGAAGCCGGATGGTGCAGTTCCGAAGGACGCGAGCTCAGAAGACGGGACGGTAGCGCGCGATTCTGATGCCGACGCGCGAGATTCATCGGCTGCAGATGTACGAGTTGAAGATGCGCAAC
>DATDJP010000114.1:0-9324 GCA_036520475.1 Polyangiaceae bacterium
CCGTATTCCGGGACTACCTGCGGCTCGGAGTGGAACATCTGATCACCGGCTTCGATCACGTCCTCTTCGTCCTCGCGCTGCTCTTCGTCCTCGACCGGCGCCGCGCTCTCCTGATCGCGATCACGGCGTTCACCCTCGGTCACAGCGCGAGCCTCGCGCTCGCGGCGTTCGATCTGGTAACGGTCCCGCAGGGGCCGGTCGAGGTCGCGATCGCGGCGAGCCTGGTCTTCATGGCGCTCGAGATACTGCGGCGTCATCGGCTCGGCGATGCAGGGCAGCTCGAGCGCCGCCCGGCGCTGCTCGCGGGCTTTTTCGGGCTCGTCCACGGGCTCGGGTTCGCTTCTGTACTCGCCGAGGCCGGACTGCCGGCGGCCGCCGCGCCCGAGGCTCTGTTCGGCTTCAATCTGGGCATCGAGATCGGCCAAGTGGCCCTCGTCGCGTGCGCCCTCGCGACGGCATCGGCGCTGCGCCGCTTCCTCCCCGCGCGGCTCCTTCCCGGCCGCGTCGCGGCGGCCTACGTAACGGGGTCGCTCGCTGCGATGTGGATCGTGGAGCGCGCTCTGGTTCTCGTCACCTGACACGCAGCTAGAACCACTCGTGCGTGCCGCCAAGTTCGAGGCCGAGCGCTAGCCGTGACAGTCCGCCGACTGTCTGAGAGCCTTCGCCGCTCCCGTCGAACCATCCATCGCCTGTTTCGTAGCTGTAGTGAACACGCTGGCTGGTGAGGTCTCGATCGACGCCAACGTACGCGCCGAGCTCGAACAAACCCGGGCGCTGTCCGAACAGGTAGCTGGCGCCGCTGCGCGCGCCGACGTAGGGCGTGCCGCCGCTCGCTCCCGGATCGTTTCCGAGAAACGCGGCCCGCCCAACTCCAGAATAGTGTCGGTAACCCCCGAGCCCCAAGAGCTCGAGCCGGACATTCTGGTCGACTCGAGCGCTCAGTCCAAAGGCGGCTGCGCCGGAGATGTAACCGTACGAGAACAGAGCGCTGCCGAATTCCAGAAGCGCACCCGCAGCGAGCAGGTTCGAACGCACCTTGAAGGCTGCCCCGAGTGACACCCCACCGTCGTCGCGGTCATCCGAAAACCCTCCCACTGTGCCGGACATGCGCCAGTCGTACGGCGCGGTCGCTCCGCTGGATTCACTCGTATCTTGGTCTGTCGACGCTGGCGAAGATACGGCGGGCTCCGCAGGAAAGAGCGCGCCCTGACCCGGGACATATTGCGCGACGGCGCTTCTCAGGTTGGCCGTCAAAGTGAATGCGCTGAGTATTGCGATCGGTAGTGCTCTCATGTTTTGCGACGCTGGACGAGCAACGCCCGTGCCGGCCCGCGCGCGGCGAGCGCATGGGAGCGGCCATGCGAAATGCGCGACGCACCGCACGCAAAACTCGGGATAAACCGCGCACAATCACGCTGCGCGGAGCAGCGCACGGATGGAGCGCGACCTGACGAACGGTGTTCTCACCCACGCGAAGGACCTTGCGCATGGTGTACGAAAGGTCTCACGAGGAGTGTCGGCGCGTGAGCCGTAGTTCTGACGTCGCATGGCGGCTGTGAAAGTTTGCTCAAGAGACCGACGGGTGACGAACAAAACGGCCCCGCGCGCCGTACCTCCCCCTGCCGCGCGCAGGGCGTCAGCCCGAGCACGGCTTTGGGGGAGGTCGGCGCGCGCCAGCGCGACGGGTGGGGGCATCTACGCAGGTGCACCGGATCGGACGTTACTGCTCGATCTTCTGAGCGAGCTTCTCGCGTTGCTCGGGCGTGAGCAGGGGCACGATCACGGCGAGGTGCGTCAGCATGCGGTCGCCGTGCGCGCGCGGTCCGAGCTTTTCCGCGCCCGCCGGAGGAGCGACGAACGCGGCCGCGTCGAAGCTCGCCTGCTTGAAGGTTTGAAGCCTGGCTTCCCTCTCGTTCTTCATGGCTTCGAACTGGGCTTTCATGGCTTCGTGCCTGGCTTCGCGATCGGCTTTGCTTGGGCGCTGAGCGTCGAGCTTGGCTTCGATCTGGGTGCGCTGCGCTTCCGTGACTCCGATGTCTTCGAGGAGCCCCATCGGGCCGCGCATGCCGCCCGGGCCGCCCCGACCACGCGGGCCGCGCTCGAGCTCGCCGCCTCCGCGGCGTTCACCGTGCCGCTTGCCGCCGCGTGCCTTCGGACCTGCGGCGCGCTTCGCCACCACCGCGTCGACCAGCGCGACCCGTTGCTCGGGGATCAGGGTTTTGTGCAGCGTGGCCAGGGCGTTGGCGGAAGCCGCGACGCGCTCCCTCATTGCCGCGTCGTTGGGTTGCTTCTGAAGCGCCGTGACGTCTATCTTGCCGGCGCGGATTGCGGTCGCGAGTGCAGCGCCGTGCGCCTTGTCGCGTGGCGGTCGGTGGCTCGGTCGCTGCTGCGGGGCGAGGGCTTCGATGGTGCTGCGTTGCGTGCTGGTGAGGTTGATGTCCTCGTGCAGCGCGGCCATCACGAGAAAGTCGGGTCCGCCGTGGTGACGGCGAACGTGGGGACGACCGCGCTCGTCATCGGCCGCTGCGGTCTCGGCATCGGCAACCGGCGCCTGGAGGGCGGACGCCGCGCGATCGCTAGGCCCGTCTTCGCCGCCACAGCCAGCTAGAGCGGTCACGACGCCGAGGATGGGGAACAGAGTGCGGAACGTTTTCATGACTGAATTAGACTCCTGTTGGGCCACGCTCGAGTGCGGGGCTCGTTGTGTCGGGAAGGGTTAGAGCAAGGAGCTTGCCAAGCGCTTTTGGCCGCCAAATCGGCTAAATTCGCGGGATGTGCGGCGATGGACTGCCATTTCCGCACTCGTCGACTGCGGACTCCGCATCTCCATCGAAGCGATGGGAATGGGCTCATCTGACTCGAGCACCAACTGTCGTGACGTACCTCGATTCGAGTGAATCGAGGTACTACGCTGGCACGCACTTTGACTGCTCAGGGCCTCATGACCGCGCGCGCGAACAAACCCTGGCTGTTCATGGCGGTGCTCGCGGTGCTGTCGCTCGGGCTCACGGTGTACGTGGCGCAGCGTGCGCTCACGGATGCGTCCGACATCGTGGTGCGCGGCGAGGGTGACGTGCTGATGGTGTCGCTGACCCGCGAGCTGTCGGACGCGGAAGCGCCGCCGACGTCAGCGCAGCTCGAAACCTTGCTCACGACGCACGGCGAGTCCGGGCTTCGCTACCTGGCCGTGGTGGACCGAGCAGGGCGCGCGCTGGCGCAAGCGGGAGCTGCGCAACTGGGCAACGAGATGCCTCGCCCGGGTGAGTCGATCGTATTCGGGCGGCGCGTACGCGTCACCGCCCCCCTGTTTCCGCCGCGTGGTCCGCTGCGCGGTTCGCCGCATCCGCCGCCGGAGGGCCCGCGTCGGGTGCGCATGTTGCGGGGTCCAGGGCTGGGGCTGCTAGTCGTCGAGTTCGAGCCGCCGGTGATCGAGAAGCTGCGCGGTGATCTGACCCGCATCTCGGTCGTCGCAGCGGTTGCTGGCGCGGTCTTGCTCGCGTTCGCCGTGGCGTGGTCGCGCAGCGCGGCGCGGCTGGCCGCCGTGGAGCGCAAAGCGGCGCGCGAGCAGCGCCTGGTCGCGCTCGGCAGTATGGCGTCCGTCATGGCGCACGAGCTCCGAAATCCGCTCACGTCGCTCAAGGGACACGCGCAGCTGCTCGTGGAAGACCTGGAGGAGCCGAAACAGAGAGCGAAAGCCGAACGCGTCGTCAGGGAGGCCGAGCGGATCGAGAGTCTCACCACGAGCCTCCTCGACTTCGTGCGCGACGGACCGATCGAGCGCGCGGCCGTGACGCCACGTGAGCTCGTGAGCCGAGCGCTCGAGCATCTGGCGGCCAAACGCGTGAATTTGGACCTCGCCGCTGCGCCCGAACGGTTGTTCGTGGACGAAGCACGCCTCGCGCGCGCGCTTCACAATCTGATCGACAACGCGCTGCAGGCGACGAGCGGCGCTGAGGCGATTGAGCTGGGTGTTGCGCACGACGGCGCAGACGTGCTGATCGACGTGCGCGACCACGGTGCCGGCATCCCCGCGGGCGCAGAAGCGCAGATTTTCGAGCCGTTTTACACGACGCGCGTGCGCGGCACGGGCCTCGGGCTGGCCGTGGCGCGGCGCATCGCCGAGCAACACGACGGATCCTTGACGGGTGAAAATCACCCTGACGGGGGCGCGCTGTTCCGCTTACGCTTCCCCAATACGTCGCCATGACCGAGAAGCGCAGCGGGCGGGTGCTGGTCGTCGATGACGAAGAAGGGGTACGCACCTTCCTCGCCGAGGCGCTGGAGCGCGACGGGCACGACCTCGCCCAGGCCGAAAACGGAGCCGAGGCGCTGCGTGCGGCACGCGACGAGCCGTTCGACGTGGTGATCACGGATCTGAAAATGCCGGTGATGGACGGCATGACGGTCGTGCGCGCCCTGCGCACTGAACAACCCGACGTCGAGCTGATCGTGCTCACCGCGCACGGCGATGTGGCCACGGCCGTGGAGGCCATGAAGCTCGGCGTGTACGACTACTTACAAAAGCCGCTGGCCGGCCCCGCCGCCGTACGCCAGCTCGTCGCCGGCGCGCTCGCGCGGCGCGCCGAGCTCGCCTCCCCCGACGCGACACCGAAGCCGGGGAAGACGGCGCTGACGTTCGGGGCGCCGGTGATGAAACCAATCGTAGCGGCGCTCGCCAAGGTGGCCAAGAGCGACGCGACCGTGCTGCTGCAGGGTGAGAGCGGCACCGGCAAAGAAGTGGCTGCTCGCTTCGTGCACGACAGCAGCCCGCGCGCCGCGCGCCCGTTCGTCGCGATCAACTGCGCCGTCTTGACCGAAAATCTGCTCGAGAGCGAGCTGTTCGGCCACGAAAAGGGCGCGTTCACCGGCGCGCACGCGCAGCGCAAAGGCCGCATCGAGCTCGCCGCCGGCGGCTCGTTTTTCCTCGACGAGGTCGGCGAGCTCCGCCCTGGGCTGCAGGCCAAGCTGCTGCGCGTGCTCGAAGAGCGCGTGTTCGAGCGACTCGGCGGCTCGCAGCCGATCGCCGCGGACGTGCGCTGGATCGCCGCGACGCACCGCGACCTGCGCGCCATGGTGCGCGACGGCACGTTTCGCGAAGATTTGTATCACCGCTTGGCGGTGTTCCCGATCCGCTTGCCGCCGCTGCGCGAACGGCGTGAGGACATCTTGCCGCTCGCCGAGGCGCTCGTGGCGCAGCTGTCTCAGGCAGCCAGGCGCGCTGCCCCCCGCCTGGAACCAGCGCTGAAAGAACGCCTGCAACGTGAAGCTTGGCCAGGCAACGTGCGCGAGCTCCGCAATGCGCTCGAACGCGCCATGATCCTCGCGGAAGGAGCCACGCTCGGCGTCGAGCAGCTGTGGCTCGAACCAACCGACAGCACTTCGCTCGAGCCCGCATCGTCCGAAAGCTCCGCCGGTTCGCTCGCCGATCTCGAGCGGCAAACGATCGAGCGCACCCTGGCGTCCGTCGGCGGCAATCGGCGCGAAGCCGCGGCCAAGCTCGGCATTGGGCTGCGCACCCTGTACGACAAACTGAAGCGCTATCAGCTCAAGTAGCGCCGTCGACGCGCTCGTCGAAGCTGCCAGACTGAGCGTCAGTTAGGAGCGCGCCTGGCTCGAGCTGCGTGGCCGAGGTCCGGCGCAGCGCCGCGAGCGCGAGCCAGGCCAGACACGAGCCGACCGCGCCGATCAGTGCGAAAGGCAGGTCGCCGAGCACGCGCAGCGCCGTCCAGTAGCTGCCTCCGCAGAAAAACAGCATGAGCAGCAAGCTCATGGCGCGCGCCACGTACATCCCGATCAACGTCACGACCACTGGCTCGGCGACCCGCCCCGACAAGCACGGCAGCAACGTGCCGAGCACCAGCACGCAGCCGAGCAGGTATTTGTACGTCAGCGCAATCCCGATGGTCACGCTGGAGACGTCCTTGTCGCGGAACCCCCCTGCCCCCCAGTCCATCGCGCCGAAATCCAGAGCTCCCTGAATGCCGATGCGCTGCACGTAGACCAGCGCGAACGTGAAGATCGAGAGGAGCAGCACGTGAGCCAGGCTCGGCGCGGACCGCCCGATGCGCCCCTCTGCCTCGAGCGCGGCCCCGACCTTGGCCGCGACGAGCAAACTCGCCACCACGAACACCAGCTCGAAATCACGCGACACCCAGGCGTAGCTGGCCAGACCCAAACCGATCGCGAGCGGCCGGCGGCCGTGCCAGAGCGCGACTATCGCCAATACCGCGAACAGCACGACGCTCATGCGTCCGACCAGTGGTTCACAGGAGCGGCGCCACAGCAGGCTGAACACAATCGCCGCCATCACCAGCAGCGAGGCCCACGGCAGATCGCGCATCAGCTTCCAGTTGCCGGCCACCCACGCGAAGATGGCGAGCAGCGCGAACGCGAGCATCCAGGTTGGATCGTTGGCGATGACGGCTGGAAAGAACTTCGACCCCTTCGTCCCGGCCGGAAACAGCACGATCAAACCCAGCACGAGCCAGGCGGCGTCGCTTCGCGAAACGCGCAGCCGTCCCTTGAGCAGCGTGACGGATTGGCTGCCCAGGCTGCCGCCCAGCACGAACACCAGCGCCCACGCCCAGATGTTTGCGTACGACTCCGGCTGCACGTGAGCGGTGTACGTGATCGCCAAAAGGCCCGGGCCCATCAGCGTGGCCAGCACCGGATGCGCGTCGACGAGCGCGACGAGTCGCGCCGGCTTGAAGAGCACCAGTAGACCCACCAGATTGCAGAGCACGAAAAACGTGAACCGCACGACATTGGGCCACTCGCCGTCGAGGCGCTCGTTGTAATAGAGGCCAAACAGCGTCGCGGCGAGGAGCACACTCGCGAGCGGCGCCGCGCGTAGCACGCTCGCGGGACGCAGCACTGCCAAGATCGCCAACGCGATCAGCACGGCGCACAGCGTGAGCGGCCACGCCGACGACACCCGATCGCCGAGCTGCTCGAGCACCGCCTGTGCCCCGCGCGCCGTCGAGCGGGCATCGGCCTCCATCAGCCGGGGATCGCGCGCTGCATCGCAGCTCGCGATTTCCCGACTGTTCGACGCTGGCGACGGAGCGACGGCCTCCCGAAGCCGCGTCAGGCGCAGCGCGTCCTCGCACGCGAGCTGCGCGCGCGCCTGTGGAGACAGCGCCAGCCAGTCGAGCAGCAAATGCCCGTGACCGTGCGCCGGCGCGCTCACGCCGAGCAGCGCCGCGAACGTCCCCGCGAGGTCCAGTTGATCGAGTTTTTCGTGCGCCTTGGTCTTCGGCGCGATCGCGGGACCGTACGCAAAAATCGGCGAACGGCGCTGCACCGCGGCGTCCGCGCCGTGCGTGCCGCTGTCGGCAGCACCGTGATCACTCGTCACGATCACCGTCCACTCGGGACCGAACTCGGCGAGCAACTCGGCGAGCAGTCGGTCGTAGGTCCGAATGTATTCGACATAGCGCCGCGAGCGAATACCGTACGCATGCCCCTGGTGGTCGGGCGTGACGAAATGCGCGATCAGGACGTCCGGCGCCGCGGCGCGCAGGTCACGCACCCCCGCGAACGTGTCTCGGTCATAGTTCACGTCGATCGCCACGCCCTTTGGATCCAGGCGCTGCGCGCCGATGTATCCCTGGTACATTCGCACCCAGGCCGGGTCGCCCGCCAAGGCGATGCCTATCCCGCGAACGTGAGCGTTCTCCAGCCACGAATTGAGAGTCGTGCGCTTCGGATCGATGTTGAAGACGATCTGTTCGAGGCGACCCGGCTGACCCGTGCCATACGCGAGCACGGCGCTCGTCGTCATCGAAACCGGGCCCGCCCAGATCTCCGCGCTCCGCCGCTCGCGCATGGCGCGAGCGAAGTGCGGCATGCGCGCCGGATCCGTCGCCACGTCGTAACGCAGCCCGTCCACGATCACGAGCAGCACGTGCTCGCTCAGTCGCGCGTGCGCCGGCGGCCGCGCCTTGATTCCGGCCGGCGCGTCCGCCGGGCCGGCAATTCGGAACACCGCCATTACACAGGCGACGCAGAGCACGACAACCAGCCCTAAAACGAGGGGCGACAGCAGACGCTTCAAAGCAAGTGACTTTCCCTGGGGAGCGGGCGAGCCACCGGCGCGGCTCGACCGGACCCGGAATACCCTGATTCGACACAGAAACGTCACGCTTTTCGCGAGTCAAACCGCGGCGGGTTCCGAAGCCGCCAGCAGCTCGACCGGCCCGACATCCGAAGTGCGCAGCAGCGCTCGCGGCACGAGCCTGACCGCAGCCGCATTACGGGTGCGGATGGGCGCATCCTCGCCCCCCCCGCCCCTTTGGCCCTCTGCACTTCGCAAACTTAGTTTGCGTACTGACTGGCGAACACGATCCGGAAAGCGCCTCGCGTCGCAACGCTGGGTCGCCCCGGAGAAGTTCGTGGTATCGGCGCTTCGATGATCCGCCTCTACCAGTACCCAAAGTGCAGCACGTGTCGCAAAGCCGTGAAATGGCTCGAGCTGAAGGGGGTGCGCTTCGAAAGCGTCGATCTCGTCGCACAACCGACACCGGTCTCGAAGCTGAAAGACCTTCACGAGCGGAGCGGGCTGCCGCTGCCGCGCTTCTTCAACACCTCGGGCGAGAGCTACCGCGCGGGCGGCTTCAAGGATCGGCTGAAGACACTGACGGACGCCGAGGCGTTCCAGGCGCTCGCCTCCGACGGCAAGCTCGTCAAACGCCCCATCCTCGACCTGGGCAGCACGGTCCTCGTCGGCTTCGACGAAGCGGCCTACGCACGCGCGCTCGGCGCCACGAAGAGCGCCGCGGAACGCTGAGATCAGCCACGTTTCGGCGCGTAGGGCGTGCCGTCTTTGTGCTCGTACCCGCTGCTCCGCCGAAACACCATATCGATGTCGGAGTACTCGCCCCAATCCTGTTCGAGCCGCGATCCAACGGTCAGGAGCACGACTTCCGCGTCCGAACGATTCTGAAAGTGGTGTCCGTTCCGCACGCCGGCTTTGAATGCCGCGCAGTCGCCCGGGCGCATCACCTGCTCACCCGCGTCCATCACGAGCACCGCCTCACCTTCGAGCACGTACACGAGCTCGTCTTCGTGCTCGTGCCAGTGCCGCTGACTCGACCAAGCACCGGGCCGCAGCCGCGTCAAATTCACACCGAACTGCGTCAGCCCCGCCGCCGCGCCGAGCCGGGTGTTCGTCCGCCCGCGACACGGCTCATCGAACGGCGCCGGATATGTCGATCCACTCATCACGGGCGCTGTGGCGATGTCGATCTTGGCCAAGTAAACCTCCGGCCGCGATCTTAGCAGGATGCCCACCCCCGCCATGCTCGCCCTGCGGACTGCGCGCGG
>DATDJP010000115.1:0-29272 GCA_036520475.1 Polyangiaceae bacterium
GACGCCACGTTCGCCGAGCTGGGCGCCGATTCGATGCACCGAGTGGAGCTGGTGCTCGCGTTCGAGGAAGCGTTCAACATCGAGATTCCGGGCGAAGACATGGAAAACATTCGCACGGTGCAAGACGCGATCACCTACATCGCGAAGCGCATGGCGAGCTGAGCGTTCGACGGCGCGAGCTGACGGCGCATTCAACCGATGCGCCGTCAGCTGCCGTCACCGCTCAATGGCGCGGCAGCTTGCGGCCGAGGAAGTCACGCATCAACGCGGCGATCTCGTCGCCCTTGTCTTCGAGCGCGAAATGCCCTGTGTCGAGGAGGTGCAGCTCGGCGCCGGGCAAGTCACGCAAGTACGCGCGCGCGCCTTCGGCGGGGAAGATCACGTCGTGCTTGCCCCAGACGATCAAGGTCGGCGGACGCCGCGCGCGAAAAAACTCCTGAAACTTCGGATAGAGCGCCACGTTGCTCCCGTAGTCCTTGAATAGATCCAACATGATCTCGTCGGTGCCGGGCCGATCGAGCAGCGCTTGATCGACGATCCACGAGTCGGGGTCGACGCGCGCAGGATCTCGCACGCCATCCAGATACTGCGAGCGCGTGGCAGCCAAGGTGAGCCCGGCACGGAGCGCGTCCCGGTGCTGTTTCGAGCCGCTCGCCCAGTAGGCCCTGAGCGGCTTCCAGAATTCTCGGAGCCCCTCCTCGTACGCGTTGCCGTTCTGCACGACGAGGGCGGTCACGCGCTCCGGATGCCGGAGTGCCAGCCGAAAGCCGACGGGGGCTCCGTAGTCCTGCACGTAGAGCGCATAGCGCGCGGCGCCGAGCTGCGTGAGCAGGCCATCGATCAGCTCCGCGAAGCGCGCGAACCGGTACGCGAAGCGCTGGCGATCGGGCGATTCGCTGTGGCCGAAACCCGGGTAATCCGGCGCGATCACCCGGTACCGCGGCGCGAGCGCCGGAATCAGGTTGCGGTACATGCGTGACGAAGTCGGAAAGCCGTGCAGGAGCACGACGACAGGCGCCGTCTTCCGCCCCGCCTCGCGGTAAAAGAGGTCGACGCCGTCGATTTTAACCGTGTGGTAGCGCGTCACCCCGGCGTCCTTCGGGACCTGGACGCGCTGCTGCGACGGACTTCGGGCCGCCGCCACCGGGGCGACGAGCAGTACGGACGAAATAGCGAGCAGCGCTGCTGTGAACGAGAAGCTGAGCTTCATGGGACTCTCCTGATGTTCGGAGGAATGCACGCGCCGAACAGGTAACCCGTAAACGACGCATTAGTGGTTACTTCACGCCTGTAACTTGTCAACTGATTTTTTCGTGGTTACAGGTATTCACTCGTGGAATTCACGTTCAAAGCGGGGCATCCAGGGCTCGACTTCGTCAACACGGCCTTCCTCGAGCTTTCGGAGCGCAGCCAGGTCGAACGCATCGGCGACGGCGGAGCGTTCGTTGCGTGGCTCGTGGAAGCGAGCCTGATCGACCGCGCCAGCGCGACCGCGCTGAAGCGACGCTTCGGCAACGAGGCGCTGGACGGCGTCGCCGCGGACGCGCGAAAGCTCCGGCAGTGGGCGTGCGACTGGATCGCGCGCTGGCACGTCGCGCCCCGCGCAGATTACGGCAGCGAGGTTCGCCGCATCAATCGCGCGCTCGAACGCGCCAGCTGGTATCACCAGCTCGCCTTCGAGGACGGCCGGCTGAAGCTCGCGCAGCGTTTTCGTTTGGAGTCGACGGAGGACCTGCTCGCGCTACTCCTGCTGCAGGTCGCCTTGCTCGTGACGCAGGAAGAGCCCGAGCTCGTGAAACGCTGCGCCGGCGCCGATTGCGTCCTGTGGTTCGTGGATCGCACGAAAGCACACCGGCGCCTGTTCTGCAGCGCCGCCGTGTGCGGCAACCGTGCCAAGGTCGCGGCCTTTCGTGCTCGTCAACGTGCGACCTAACCGCCGCGACCGTCACGGCCGGGCGCCTTGTTCCGACAAATCGGCCCCCCTTTTCGGGCGCCATTAACGGGCGCCCGGGATCCTGCCGGAAACATGTTCGTCAGCGGTTCGACTGACAATGGCGATATGTACCTCTATCGTGTCAGCTGGGCAGACGGGTCGGTGATTTTCACGACCTCGTGGGGCAGTCCGGCAAGCGACTCGGCAGAGTATGCGGTTCTGAGCCCGAGTGGGCAGGGCTACGTCCTTGGCGACACCTTTGGGAACATGGGTGCTCCGCCAGCTGGTCACTCCGACGTCGTGTTGTCGAGACTCACGCCTCAGTGACCGCGCAACTGCGCTGATCACTTCGCTGAGCGCGACGCTCACGAAGTCGTCGGGTGCTCGGTCGCAACGTCCCAACGCGAACCCGCACCGTGTCGCTTGGACGGCCGCCATTTCGTGACCAAAAGTGGGGTCTGCGAGATGGCGGCCCGGGTGCCCAGCGAGTGCCTTATCCTGGCCTACTTCCGAACGGGTGCGCTCAGCCCTTGTAGTGACGCAGGAACAACTCGTACCGAGATTCGACCTTCGCAGCCAGCGCCTCGGGAACCCTAGTCCACTCTGGCCGCTCGCCCAGCGACTCGAGCTCCAATTGCGCGTCCGCTCGGCCGCCGTGCGCCTCGTCCGCGGCGACGTCACTGAGCTCGGCGACCCGCCGCCGGTGCACCGCGTCCGGCATGCGGTAATGCCAGGCGCCGCCTTCGCCGCGCTTGAGGTCGTACGTTCGGTAGTCCAGTTCCACGGGCGCAGGCGGCTCGCATAGCACCACGACCGTCATGCTCTCGAAGTCGAACTCCCAGCGCGCGCCGTCCTGGTCATGCTCGAACGTCGAGAGCTCTCGGCGATGGTGTTTCACCTCGATGGAGAGCGCCGCTCTGTAGCGCGCCATCTCGAGCTCGCGCGCCCGCCGCTCGGCCGCGAGGTGACGCATCACCAGCCAACCCAGAAGCAAGAGCACGAGGATGAGCAGCCACACGAGCGGCACGGTAGTCGAACCCGGCGAAGCATGGCGTACGTAACGAGATTTTCGAAGCTCGCGGTGTTCAGAGCCGCAGTGGTGCGGCGCCTGTGCACCGCTGAGCTATGCTATGCGCATGCTTCGACTCGAAGCGACTGCACGCTTCCGTTTCTCCGTCGGGATCCCGTCCGGACCTGTCGCGATCCCATACGGGCCTCTGATGCCGTTGCTGATAGCGGTGAATTTCACACGGCGCCAGCCGGGGTGATCCGCCCGATCGAATTATTCCAGAAGTTGGTGAACCAGAGGTTCCCGTCCGGACCCGCTGCGATCCCAAACGCGCTGCCGATGCCGGTATCGGTGAAGATGGATACAACGCCAGCCGGGGTGATCCGCCCGACCGAATCGTTGTTGTTGGTGAACCAGACGTTCCCGTCCGGTCCCGCCGCGATCTCGGCCTCGGTCGGGGTATTCATCCCGGCACCGGTGAAGATGGATACGACGCCAGCGGGCGTGATCCGCCCAATCGAACTGGTCCCGGTCCACTGAGCTGAACTGTTCCCGTTGATGAACCAGAGATTCCCATCCGGGCCGGCGGCGATCCCGCGTGGGTGCATGATGTCTCTATAGGCGAAGGTGGACACGACACCAGCCGGGGTGATCCGCCCGATTAAATGGCCGTTCGTGATGGTGAACCAGAGGTTCCCGTCCGGACCCGCCGCGATTCCCCACGCGTTGACGATCCTGGTATCGGTGAAGGTGGAGACGACGCCCGCCGGCGTAATCCGTCCGATCGAATCGCTGTTGTAGTTGGTGAACCAGAGGTTCCCGTCCGGACCCGCCGCCATCCCACGCGGGCGCATACTCGTATCGGTGAAGGTGGATACGACGCCGTCCGGGGTCATCCGCCCGATCGAATTGGGCGAGTCGCTCGTGAACCACAGGTTGCCGTCCGGGCCGGCGACGATCTTGCGCGGCCGACTGATACTCGGATCGGTGAAGCTTGACACGACACCAGCCGGGGTAATCCGCCCAATCGAATCGTCGTAGTAGTTGGTGAACCAGAGGTTCCCGTCCGCGCCCGCCGCGATTCCCCACGGGGAGCGGATACCTGGACCGGGGTAGTTGGTAACGGTCACAATGGGCGGCGTGTCGCCGCACGACGGCGCTACCAACGCGAACGCGCACAACACCACCGTCAATCTCGCAAAGGCGCGTGATCGTGCCAGCGCCCAGACGCTCGTGTTCGACAGCATGACATTCCTCCCAAATCTTGCGTCGCCCCGAGGCAACGTGACGTCGCCCGCGATGTCGAATTGATTGGTGACCGACCCGACGCGGAAATACGTTGCGCCCGGACCAGCCTTCAGTCGCGCAGCACACTGGTCTCAGTGAGCTCGCATAGACCCGAGTCCGGGGCTCCCGAACATTGTCTCGTAGGGGCCCCTGCTCGCGTCAAGGGCCCTTGCGTCTTCGCCCCCGCGCAAACTACGCACGGACGCGGCGCCCCGAACGTTCACGTGAATAGGCTGGCCAGCACTACTGCAACATTCTTCGGCGGGACCAGACACTGGCGATACTTCGTGATCACGTCCAGGTGAAGTACGAGACCACGCGGCAAATCCGTGAGCTGCTCGACAAGGCGCGCAAGGCATACGGCGCCGACGACTGGGACGCGACGGCGTCGAGAGTGACGTGCTCGACCTGGTCGTGAGCGAGGCCGGGTGAAGCCGTGTGCGTCCGGAAAAGCGGCGGGCGCCGCGCTACGGCTTCAGGCGCCGGCGGCGCGCCGCGGCTTCCCTTGGCAGCATCTCCTCGAGCTCGTCGGGCTCGAGGGCATCCATATTGCCGGCGTCGGCGTGCACTGAGAGGCTCGGATCGGGCGACTCGAGGGCGCGCGCGATCTCGTCGTCGAGCTCCTCGTCGGATATCTCTGGCAGCTCTTGCTCTTGCGGGCCTTGGTTCATGGCGTTTCGTTCTCTTGCTCGAGGCCAACGTCTAGTGTGCCATTTGCCCCGCGTTCCGCCACACCTCCGCTCATCGGACGCACGCAAGCGCAGTCCGATGTATGCTTACACACTGGCCGACGCTCTGCGCGTGATCCCGGGCATTCCGCGGAGCCAGGAAGACCCGCTCCGGCAACCACAACCTCATCAAAAACGATACGTGGAACCACGACGTCCGCGTACAGCGCCGGCAGGACGACGAGCTGACCCGCACCGCCCAAGTATATCAGCGGCCCCGCGTCCGGAACGACGATCATCGAAGCGCCGAAGCGCCCTAGTGCCGAGCTTCGCGTTCGAGATCTGCAGGGGAATGGTCGATCACTGGCACGCCGTGTACGCCGAGGATCTGCATGAACGCCGCGCGCGGCACACCCGCCAGTTCCGCCGCCTTCCCTACCCCAAGTCGCTTGAGACGGACCTGCTCAACAAGCCAAAGCAGACGCAGCTCCTCGCTCAACGCAGCCGGATCGGTGGTGGCGTCGCGAACGGCCGACACGGGGAGCTCCACGTGAACAGTACAGGTCGGGGCCAGCGACGACATACGCTGAGACTAGCCGCGATGGGCTCGGACTGCCACCCGGGGGGTTGGGCATCCCGCAGTCAGCCGTGCTCACTCGGGCGGGGCTGGATTCTCCGGGAGTATCTTCGCCAACTCTCGTTCCAGCTCGGTCGAGTCATCCTGCAGCTGGAGCAAGACGGCCATGTAGTCCCCCCGGGGCGGTGCGCCGTACGCTGACAGATGCTCCTTGACGTACGCGAGCGCGCCTGCGACGTCGTTGCGAGCAAGCTGCCAGACCGTGATCACGCCAAGCTCCTCGTCCCGAACGCACGTGAGCCAGCGCGCTCTGACTTCACGAGATCCACTGCGTACGCCACGCAGGCCAGAATGTCCGCGCGGATCAATTGCGGATAGTCCTGCAAAATGGCCTCCTCAGCGATACCCCCCGCCAGCATTTCGAGCACGAACTCGACCGAGAGGCGGGTACCCATCACTACGGGCTTGCCCACGAGAACCTCCGGATTCAGCTCGATCCGATCACGCCAGTTTGCGGCCACGCCGAAGGTTTGTCATGGCCCCCGTGACGTGTCGAGGTGGCGCAACTTCCGCCGGCGCGGACAACGTACTCGTTTCTCGAGAACGGCGACTCGAGGGCCGCGGTTGTAAACTCTACGAGGCGAAGCTATTTTTGTGCGAAGTCTATTTCTGCAGGACGTAACTGGTCATGACGGACGCGGAGAGACGGGCGCAAGCGCGACGAGAGCGGATGACGCTTCACAAAGGCCGCCTCGGCGAGTCCGAGGTCGACTTCAGCCCCATCTTCGGGAGTGAAGCGATTTCCCTTGTCTACCGCCTGACCTTGGCGAGCTACAGCCTCGCAGGGCAGGCGCGCGCCACGTACACGCGCGAGCAGATCCCGTGCAAGTTCGTGCCTCGGCGCCCGGTATGATCGAACTCCCGGACGACTTTCGGGATCTGCTTCACGCTTTGTCCGACGCAGGCGTGGCTTCATAGTCCTGGGCGGGCACGCGGTCGCCTTTCTCGGGCATCCCCGAGCGACGAAAGACCTGGACGTGCTCGTGCGCGCGGACGGCGAAAACGCAGCGCGCGTCTATCGCGCCCTCGCCGCGTTCGGCGCGCCGCTTTCCGCGTTCGAGGTTGCTGAAGCGGACTTCGCCACGTACGACGGCGTGCTCCAGATGGGTGTGCCGCCCCTTCACATCGATATCTTGAACCGCGCCGACGGCATCACCTTCGACGAGGCAATCGCAGACGGCGCAAACTTTGAGCTCGATGGTCGCCCGATTCCGGTGATCGGGCGGGCCGCGTTGCTCAAGAACAAGAGAGCGGCAGGCCGCGAACAAGACGTCGCGGAAGGCGCGAAGTGATCGCGGAGCTGCGCGCCTCCAATGGAAGCAGCGCTTAGCTTCGCAGCGACCACCTTGGCCGTGGCGACGGGGCGGAGCGTTCCGAAGTAGTCCGCCGCGAAGCCGCGATGAAACACGGCGCGCGCGCTCTGGCTCGTACGACCACGGCAACAAGATGGAGCGTGGCGACACGAGCGAACTGCAGCTCACTCGGGGCATGCTAAATGCTGAGAGCGACAGCGGAACCCGCGCGCTCGTTCCGCGTCGCTCGTTCGTGACGGGAGAAGTCCCCGCGGCAGCAAACGCGCGCGGTACGCGCCCCTCTCTGGTCCGACGGACTAGCCGAAAATCGGGCTCGGCGCGCGCCTGCTGCCTACGTACCCGGAGCGCTATCGGTGAACCAGAGGCAAGACCCTGAGGGGCCGAAAGACCCGTCGAGGCGGAGCGAGGCCGCGTGCTCAAGCGGTGGCCTACCCTCCCGTCCTCAACCCAATAGGAACCGCGGCCTAGCGCAATCGTTTAAAGGTTCCACAAACGCTAATTAATTCCGCCTGTTACTTACTGCGCCAGCGCATGCTGGCCACGCGACAATGTCGTCCGCATTTCCGCATAACTCCATATTGTTTGACATTGTCAAAGTCGGCGCTCAAGCTGAACGAGTGGATGGTGATATCTTCAGCCGGGTGACGAAACTCGGCGCCGGCGCTGCCGACGCCGTTGTGCGGGTGGCCCACGGGGGAGCGTGGGACCCCTTCTACGCTCGTCGCGCCTTGGACGTGCTGGTGTCCGCGGCCAACGGCATCCCTTCCCTTCAAGCCGTAGTCGACATTCTTCACAAACTCTTGTCGGCCCCACTTTTCGCGAGGGTCCTCCGTGAGCAGGCATGCAGAGAGATCGCGTCCATTCGCGGACACGGAATGCTCGACATGATGCTTGGGAAGGCTGCGCAAGTCTGCATCCTCCGCGGCGAGTTCGAGCCGTCTGCAGTTCTGGAGCGATTCTGCGAACACGTCCTGCATCGCGCGGTGATCTCGCCACGAGGTGGACTGAGCGAACGAGTCGATCACGGCGTCGTTGATCTCGCACGCAGCCTCTTAAAGCCGATCGCGCACGACGCAGCGCAGGTGTTTGTTGCACGCCCTGACGCAAAGCGCCTTGGGCTTGCAGGCCGTTTACCCAAGCTAACGGCAGACGCAAACCTCCTCGGAGAAGAGCGATGAGCATGCCAACGTACGCCTACGACGCGGACTCGGTGGGTAACATCCGCGCACGTATGAGCGATGCAGAACTTGCGCGGCCGGTCGGGTCGATTCTATTGGACGGAGTGCAGGGTCACGCGACGTGGCTCGGATCCGTGGCACTACAACAGTCGTTATTCCCCGCCGAGGTTCAGAACGTAGCAGAGATAGCGCTGTTCAGCGGCGGCCTCGACTCGGTTGCAGGACTGTACGTGCGCGGCCAGCGTTCGACCGGGACGATTGTAACCGTCTCCGCGTGTGGCAGCGACGTCCGAGGGCGCGCACAGGCCGATGCTCTCGAATGTCTGCGCACGCTCGGCGTGCGAACGTCGTGGGTGAAGCTCCAACACCAGCTGCGACGAACGCACCGGACTCGGAGAACAATGGAATCCTCGCAACGCAGCCGAAGCGTCCTCTTTCTCGCCATGGGAGCTGCCGTTGCGTCCACCATCGGCCTGGAAACCTTTCAGACCTACGAGACTGGTATCGGGTGCATGAACCTGCCGCTGTCCCCGGCACAGGTCGGCAGTCAGGATACGAAAGCGATGCACCCCTTTACGCTCAATGCGGTAAACGCTCTCTTTGCTGTTGTCCTGGAACGACCCGTTCGCGTCAGGGTGCCGTTCTTTTTCACCACTAAGGGCCAGCTCTGCCGAGCGGCAGGACCGGCCCTCACCTCTTTGGCTGCAGTCGCCATGTCTTGCGACGAAGGTGAGGGACACAAGACGGATGCGATGGAGCACTGCGGGATTTGTACGTCTTGCGTGTTTCGTCGCGTCGCGCTATCTGCGGCCGCCACGGGCCAAGATCCAACGAAGTATCGCGATATTCCATCGCGAGAGCACGGAGAGTACGAGCTTCGAACGTTCGAGCATCACGCGCGCGACCTCGCCCTGTGTACGAGTTTTGAGGACTTGATCTCCCTCGACCCCGATGCGCGACACGCATCGAATCCTCCCATTGATCCGCCAGTCTCAAGCGACGAAGCCGAAGCCCGAACCCTGGCACTCTTCGGCGCCTACGCGAAAGAGATCTCGGACTTCCTGTTGACCTCTAGACCAACCTTGCGCCCCAGACCCATCAACATCCGAAAGGAGAATGAACGTGATCTCTTCGCAGCAGCTGGGTGAACGGCTCGCTGACGCCCGGAAGCGGACGAAGCTCACGCAAGCGCAGGTTGCGGAGCAGGTCGGCGTCGCACGCACGACCCTTGTAGCGGTGGAGAAAGGCGAACGGCGCCCCTCCAACGACGAGCTCATGAGGCTCGGCCGGGTCTTGGGCATTCCCATCCACGACTTGTTGCGCGAGAGCTATGTTCGGACGGACTTATCGCCACGATTCCGGCTGGGCGGTGGCAACCAGAACATCCCGGCCATTGCGGAAGCGGTCGAGCGCCTTCGTGTCCTCGCCGCACGTTACGTCGAACTCGAAAGACTGCACGGACTCCGTCGGGCTCCTGCACCTCTTGAAACCGTTCAAACATACCGTGCGGACCTCGAAGGGGGCCGCGTTCTAGACCCTCAGCTCGCCGGGGAAGACGCCGCACGGGCGATCCGCGCGATGCTTGGGTTGGGCGATGAGCCGGCGCTCGGCCTTGAAGCTCGCTTCGAAGCAGAAGCGGGCCTCCGCATATTCTTCCTGGATAGGCTGCCGGGGACCGTCTCAGCATTCCTCATTTGGAGCGATGAGGTCGGCGCTTGCGTGGCAGTCAATAGCGCGCATCCACCCGAGAAACGCCGCTGGTCGCTAGCGCACGAGATGGGACACTTCCTTCGCGACCGCGAAGCCGGCGACGTTCTCGATGATGCGACGCCCCTGAAGCATCCGTCCGAAATTTTCCCGGAAACGTTCACGAAGGAGTTCCTTCTGCCTGCCACTGGTGTGCAGAAGCGATTCGCCGAACGGTGCCGCGCGGGAAAATTTACGCCTATTGATCTCTACGGACTCGCACAGACCTTTGAAGTGTCCTTCGAAGCCATGACGCGACGGCTCGAAGAGTTGCGACTGTTGCCGCGAGGTTCGTACGAAAAAATCGTTCACAGTCGGCTCCGCCCGAGTGAATTGTCGAAGCATCACCCGAAGCAGGAATCGCTCGCCATCCCGCCACTCGGGCTACCGGAACGATACATCGCGCTCGCGGTATCTGCGTACGATCAGGAACTCTTGAGCGAGCGTGAGTTCGCCGAGTACCTCGGCACTGACGTTGTATCGAGTCGGGTTGTCTTTAGTGGAAGGCAGCGGATTCCTCTGGAGGACGGCTCTCAGCTTCCCGTCGATTTTGCTGCGGCTGATCTACGTTCTGCGTGAACAAGTTCATCATGGGGCGCACCTTCGTTATCGACGCGTGCTGCACGCTGAACCTGCTCGCAACCGGCCGCGAGTTGGACATCCTCGACGCGCTTGATTTGAAGCTCCTTGATACCGAGTTCGCGAGCAAGGAAAGCCTGTGGCTGTGGACACCTCCCGACGAAGAGGGGCAGCGGCATCAGGAGCCCGTCTCCACGACCCATCTTCGCCGCCTGGGCCTGCTCACCGAGACTCCTCTCGATACCGACGAGCTCGCAGACGCGTTCGTCGCCTGCGTCGAGCATATCAACGATGCCGATGCCTCATGCATCGCGCTCGCCAGGGTGCTCAGGTTGCCGCTCGTCACCGATGATAGAAAGGAACGACGAATCGCGACGATGCTGTTCCCGGAACTCGAGCTGGTCTCGACTCTCGACCTCTTTCACGAGGCAAGTGCCAACTGGACGGAGCAGCAGCGTCTGGAGGTCGCAGTTGCACTCCGGTGGCGCGGGAATTTCGCGCCACCGCGACGCGACCCGAGAGCCGACTGGTACGGGAGCCTGCTTCGGCGCGCGGGACTCTCCTCGGTGTGACAAAGATTACGCTCGGCCCTTGGAGGCCGTCACGTTTCCACGACCGAGACGTACATCCGTGCGGCGGAGACCGTGGGCACCAACATCGGTGCTCCGTTCCCGCCGCTCTCGGCCTTGCTTGGCGCCAAGCAGCGCGGTCTCGACGACGATCCGGATCCCGCCGATGGGGGCGGAAGGGGTCGGAGGATTTCTATCCCCGCAGACTATCCCCGGATCGCAAATCCAGCAGGTTTGATGCTGGATCGTAGCGTCCCCAACGGGATTCGAACCCGTGTTACAGCCTTGAAAGGGCCGTGTCCTGGGCCTGGCTAGACGATGGGGACCGGAAAAGACAGGGCGGGACCATAGTCGCTCGATCGCGGTTCGACAATCCGCCTTTGTCGGAAACTTCACCACACCGTGCGGCGCGCTGATTCCGGCTAAGGATGCACCAAACCGCGCACGAACGGCTCCACGGCGCTCGCGATCTGCGGGGCGTAGTTGTCGAGGCGCTCGGGGTTGTACCAGGCGAACGGCTCGAGCACGCGACGGAGCGGCGGCGTGCGGGGACCGAGCCCGCCGCGCGTGCACTCGACGAGCAGGCTCACGGCGCCGTGCTGATCGTGGAAATAGTCGAGCTCCATCCCGGGCACGGTGAACCCGGGTAGCCAGTGCGAGCACTGCACGACGCGGTACGGGTTGCGAGAGTCCGCGCGCTCGGCGATGTGGTTTGCCCAGCGCCGGTGCTCGGCGACGTCGAGCGGAGCGCGCACCCGTCCTGCGTACGGGTGTAGCACGGCGCCGCCGAAGCTGTGCAGCGACAGCGCGCGATCGACCATGCTGCCAGTCAGAAACGACGTGATGGCGCGCACCTCTGGCTCGCTGGCGGGTGCCGATCCGGGCCGGTGACGGCCGAGCATGAGCCGGGACAGACTGAGACGGTTCCAGTGCACGGGGAAGTTCCTGTTCAGATCGACCCCGTTGCGATTGAACCGCACGAGACGGCGGCGGCCGCGTCGCAAATTTAGCTCGACCTCCAGGACGCCGTCCGGGTTGGCGATCGGCACGGCGACAATCCGGCGGTCGCTCATGGGGCGCTGCGCGAGCCGCTCGAGGAGCGCCAGGTTGGTTTCGATGCCCACCCATTCCATCGGGTGCAGACCGCTCAACACCGCCGACGTGCGCTTCGAGTTGCGGTTGCCGATGGTCACCGCGATCAGCGGCTCGCCGCCCACGCTCTCGCCGATCACGTCCAGCCGCGCGCCGCGTTTCTCGAGCTCCCGCAGCGCGGTGAGCATTTCGGCGTAACCGCGGTACTCGCCCAAACCGCGGCGCTTCAAAATGTTCGAGAGCGGCTCCGCGCGCTGACGCTCGAGAGCTCGCCTCACACGTTGCTCACCACTCGAGCTCAGCTGCGCCTCCGCGTGAACCATCGAGAGGTGCGCGAAATTACTCAGACTGACGCGCAGTGTCAATAAAATGCCGTGTTGTTATGCGCGTTTGAAGTTTGCCGGCTGTTCAGCGCTCCGAGCTTTGGCCTATGTTCCCGGCGCGTGTCGAGCCCTTCCGCCACCGCTGCGCCGCTCACTCCGGACCTCTACCCCGAGGCTCGCTCACGCGCCGTGCAGGCTCGTTTTGCGATCACGCTCGTGCTGTTTCTGGTGTCGGGCGCGACCGGGCTGATTGATCAGCTCTGCTTCTCTAAATACCTGACGTACGTCGTGGGCTCGACGGCGCACGCGGTGAGCGCGGTGCTGGCGGCGTTCATGGCCGGCCTGGCGATCGGCGCGCACTTCGGGGGCAAGCTCGCGCTCACGGTGCGGCGCCCCCTCGCCGCCTACGGGGTGCTCGAGCTCCTGGTCGCGGCCACGGTCGCGCTCTGTCCGTTTGCGTTCAAGGCGCTCACGCCCGCTTACGTCGCGCTCGCGCACGCCCTCCCCGATTCACTGGCCGCCGTGAGCGCGCTGCGCTGGCTCCTGGCGATGATCGTCGTGATCATCCCGACCACGGCCATGGGCGCGACGTTGCCGCTCCTGTCACGCGCTGTCGGTCTGGACGAGCAAGGCACGACGCGGCGCACGCGCCAGCGGCGGCTGGCAGCGCTCTACGCGATCAACACGCTCGGCGGCGGTCTTGGTGCGCTGCTGTCGGCGTATGCCGTGCTACCCGCGCTGGGCCTCCGGAACACGCTCTTCGTGTCTGCGGCCCTCAGCGCGCTCATCGGCGTGCTGGCGTTCGCGCTGGACCGCGCGCCACGGGATGCGGTCCAGGACTCCTCGCCGGAGTCGGACGCGCCCGCTCTACCGGGAGCAGACGCCGTTCCCGCGCCGGCCAAAGCTCAGGGCTGGGTGCTCGTCGCGCTGGCGTTCGCTTCCGGCTGGCTCGTCTTTGCATGCGAGGTCGTGTTCACGCACGTGCTCGCCGTCATCATCGGCAACAGCGCGTATGCGTTCGGGCTGATTCTGGCGATATTCCTGCTGTGTCTGTGCCTTGGCGCGAGCCAGGCCGAGCGCCTGCACCGGCGTTACGGCGCGGACGCTTTGCCACTGAGCCTGGCCGTGACGGGCTTGCTGCTGGCGCTCACGCTGCCGCTCTGGGACCACCTGCCGCTGATCTTCGCGGGCAGCGGCAAGGTCGTGCAATCGTTCGCCGGGCGTGAAGCCGTGCGCGCGTTGGTCGCGTGCACGGTGCTGTTCGTGCCGACGACACTGATGGGGCTCACCTTCCCGCTCCTTCTGCAGCGCGTGGCGACGTTCCCGCGCGCGCCTCACTGGGTGGGACGGCTCGTGGCGGTGAACACGCTGGGCGCGGTCGCCGGCGCGCTCCTCACCGGCTACGCCATCTTGCCCGAGCTCGGATCGCAGAACACGCTGCTGGCCGTCGCGCTCATTTTCGCAGGCGCAGCGCTCACCACGCCGCGCCTCGAAAAGTGCGTGGCCCGGCGCGGGTTGATGGTGCTGTGCGCAGCAACGGGTTTCATCGCCGTGATCATGCCGCGCTGGGACCCGGCGCGGCTCACGCTCGGCGCCAACGTGTACTTCGAGGCGGAGGAAAAGCCTGCCAGAGTGCTGATGGTGCGCGAAGACGTGCACGGCGGCGTCACCACGGTCGTCGAGCGCGACTCCGTGACCACGCTCTACACGAACGGCAAATTTCAGGGCAACACCGGCTGGGAAATGTCGGCGCAGCGTTTCTTCGCGCACTATCCCTCGCTCTTCGTCAGTCACTTCGGTCGCGCGCTCGTGGTCGGGCTCGGCACCGGCACCACACTGGGAACGGTCAACGCCTACCCCTGGCGCGACATCGACGTCGTCGAGATCTCACCCGCGATCGCGGAGGCCGCACGCACGTATTTCGGTCATGTGAACCGGCGTGCGCTCGACGACCCGCGCGTGAAGCTGATCCATGCGGACGGGCGCAACTACATGCTGCTCAGCCAGCGCCGCTACGACCTGATCAGCATGGAGCTGTCGAGTATCTGGTTCGCCGGCGCGTCCAATCTGTACAGCCGCGAGTACTACCAACTCGTAAAGAAGAACCTCGCGCCCGGCGGCGTCTTCGAGCAATGGGTGCAGCTGCATCACATCCGCCGGCGAGACTTCGGCACGATCCTGCACACACTGCGGCTCGAGTTCCCGCACGTGGCGCTGTTTCTGGGGGGCGGCCAGGGCATCATCGTGGCCTCGGTCTCTCCCTTGCGAGCGTCGCGGGCCCGCACTGGCGCGCTCGAGCGGCAGCCCGAGTTCTTGGAAACCGTGCCTGAAGAGCGCCCGCTCATGACGCTCTTCGACGACCTGCTCGTGGAAAACCAGGGCCTCGATCGCTTCCTCGAGGAAACCGCGGCGCGCTCGGGCGTGAGCATGGAGAACCTCGTCTCCACCGACGACAATCTCTATCTCGAGTACGCCACGCCGCGCGGCAACGTGTTGCCCTGGTCGGCTCGCGAGGTACTCGTCGCCGACCTCAAGCGCTTTCACGAGGAAGAGTCCGTCGCCCGCATGATCACACCCTGACCTGCCGACGCTTAAGTAAGTTGAACCGAACCGAGCGAACCGGTGGAATCAGGGGAATGGACGTCTCGAGACCGGCATGATACCTGCTGTCCGTATGCGCGCTGCCTGCGTTGCGTTGTGTGCGCTGACGCTTGGTTGTGCCTCCACGGTGCATCGCCTCGACGGAGAGGTACCCACCGCGCTAGGCCCCGCCAACACGCTCTGCGAAAAGCAAGATTGGTTGGTCATTGCCCCCACTCGCGCCGAATTTGGCGAGCCGGGCAGCTCCAGGACCGAGAAACGGGACGACGGGGTCGGCCTGTACCGCGTGGGCGGTTCAGACCCCGAATCGATTCCGCGATTGCGCGACGAGTTTCCGGACTCGGAGATGCTGGAGCGCCATGCCCAGGGAGTGAAACGCCACGACGACAAGCGACTGCTCGCCGCCAGCCTGGGCGCTGCGGGGGTGATCGCGCTCGGGGTCGGCACCCTGCTATTCGTCAGCTCGTTCGAGAGCAAGCGGGATCGGGACGGGGAGCAGAGTCAGGAGTTGAACAGCGGGCGGGCCGTCGCGAGCGGTCTGGTGTTCGCTGGCGGCTTCGGGCTCGGCATCGCCGGCATCGCCGTCAATCCCAGCCAGGTCGAACGCTCCCGGGCCGACGCCTCACGACACGTCTTCTTCCGTCCGGAGGACGAGCCGTCGGAGGTTCAGGATTTGGTGGTGCGGCACAACACCAGCGTTCGCGACCGCTGCCACCGCTTGCAGACTGGTCGCTGAGCGCCGAGCCGCGCCTCTCGTCGTGGCTGCGGCTTCAGACCGCGGCAGACAGCGCTTCCGGCGCTTCCGGCGCAGTCTGGAGCGTGCCCGGCCGGCTCGCGTCCAGGACGACCGTACCGGCGTGCAGCCGCGCGCCCTCCACGATGGCCGCGCACAGCTTCGGAAAATCGAACCCGGCAGCTTCCGCGATCCGGGGCAAAAGGCTGGTCGGGGTCATGCCGGGGAGCGTGTTGACCTCGAGGACGTATTCGTTCTGCCCCTCGGTGACCAGGAGATCGACGCGCAGCGCACCGGAAGTGCCGAGTGCCTCCGCAGCGCGCTCGGCCAGGTTGAGTACGCCTCGGTAGCGCATCGGAGAGAGCCGCGCCGGCATGTGGTACTCGCTCTTTCCAGGCGTGTACTTGGCTTCATAGTCGTAGATGCCGCTCTTCGGTACGATCTCGATGGCGCCGAGCACCCGGCCATTCAGGATGCCCACGGCGACTTCGTGTGCCACCACGAAGCGCTCCACGAGCACCGAGCTGTCGTAGGAGAGCGCCTTGTCGAGCGCGGTGACGAGCTCGCCGAGATTGCCCGCTCGGCTCACGCCGATGCTGGAGCCTTCACGGCGCGGCTTTGCGATGACCGGGAAGCCGAAGGAGCCATGCGCTTCTTCGACCGCCGCTGCCGAGAGTTTCCCCGTAAACTCGTAGTAGGGCGGCGTGGGGACGTTGTAGAGGCGGAATAGCTCCTTGGCTTTGAGCTTGTCCATCGCCAGCGCGCTCGCGAGCACACTCGAGCCGGTGTACGGAATCTCGAGCATCTCGAGCAGGCCCTGAATACAACCGTCCTCGCCGAGGCGGCCGTGAAGCGCGAGGAAGGCGGCATCGAGCCGCGCTCGACACAGCGCACGCGCCGCTCCCGCCCCGGAACCGACCAGCATCGGCACGACCTCGTAACCGGCTTCTTCGAGAGCCTCGGCTACGGCCTTGCCCGAGCGGATCGAAACTTCTCTCTCGGCGGAATTTCCGCCCATCAGGACGCCCACGCGCTTGGCCTTCATGAACGACTGCTCCTCAATTTCCCGGTGACGGGCGTTAACGCGATTTCAGCCGCGCCGAGCACAGAAAAGAGCCACGCGACGCGAGCGGCCGCGCGGCTCGAAAGCTGTCCGGCATGTGCCCAACATCGTTAGCGAAATTCTGCGCGTCCGGCCAAGAAACTGAAAACGCGGAGCCGGGCGCCGCGAGCGTCAGCACACCTCGACGACGACAGCGGTGATGTTGTCTCGCCCCCCGCGCGCGTTGGCGAGGTCGATGAAACGGCGCACGCTCCACTGCCCTCCGGGGTTCGAGAGCTCGGGAATTTCCTCAGGTCGCATGTAGCCGTGCAGACCGTCACTGCACAGCAAGTACGTGTCGCCGAGCATGAGCTCGGTCACGAGCGTGTCCACCTGCACGTAGTCGCGATTGCCGACCGCACGCGTGATGACGTTGCGGTGCTTGCTGGTGCGCGCCTCTTCCGCCGAGATCAGACCTTGCTTGAGCTGCCAGGCGATCAGTGTGTGATCTTCCGTCAGCTGCGCTACCTCGTCACCACGCACTCGGTAGATGCGACTGTCGCCGACCTGCGCGAGCACGACATGATCGCAAAAGCTCATCATGGCGCTGATGGTCGTGCCCATGCCGGCTTTGTCGGTATCGAGCTCGGCCATGGCAAACACCATGTACGTGGCGGCTTGCACGGCACCCTCGAGCAAACGCGACGCCGCGCGCCCGCGGTCGTCGCTGAACTCCTTGTCGAGATCGAGCGTCGTCTTGCCCCGCTTGACCATGCCGTAGATCGTATCGACGGCTTCCTGGCTGGCGACTTCTCCTGCGGCGTGACCGCCCATCCCATCAGCGACTACCCAGAGCCCGAGGCTGTCGTCGCACAGGTAGGCGTCCTCGTTGGACTTGCGCCGCCGCCCCACATCCGAGCCGCCGTACGATCGCAGCTGCAGGTGGCGTTCTCCCATCCCAGATCACGATAATGCGCCGCCACAAAAGTCACAATCTCCGCGTTTCCATTGTCCTCGTCACGACGCTTGCCTATTGTGCCCGGCACGATGCGGGCCTCGGCGGGCAGCTTGGCCGTGAAGGCACAATCGCCCGAACGCGTCGCAAAAGGCATCGAAGAGCTGCTCGGCAAGCTGCAAAATCCCTCGGCGGCGCTGGTGTTCGTGAGCGGCGCACTGGCGCATCGGCTGCCTGAAGTGTCGGCAGAAGCGGCGAAGGTAGCGAGAGGTACGCCACTCCTCATCAGCGCGGGCGCAGGAGTCCTCACCGAGCGCGGGGAGCTCGAAGACCAGCCGGCTGCGGCCGTGCTCGCCTGGTGTGGCGGCAGAGCCGAAGCACTGGCCGTTCAGGCGTCGCACGCCGACGAGCTCGGGGAAGCGCTGGCCCGCGTGCTCGGCGACCGAGCCGGACGCTCCGCGCTCACGGGTTTCGTGTTCGCGCGCCCGGACGGCTTCGGGCCACAGGCATTCGAGCCGCTGCAACACGCGCGAGGGCTCGGCCACGTGTTCGGAGCCGGAACGCTGAGCGGAGTGGACAGCCATTGCGTCGATGCCCGTGGCGAGGTCCAGAGCGGGGCCGCATCGGTTCTCCTGCTCAAGGGCACATCTGCGCCGGCCATCCGCTCCTCCCCGGCATGCCGGCTGCTCATGCCGCTCGCCCGTATTACCGAGACGCGCGGCTCGATGGTCGTGAGCATCGAAGACGAGCCCGCGCTCGACGTCCTCAGCGCCACGGCCCAGGATCAGGCCGAGCAACCGCTGGTGTTCGTGGTGCTGGCGCCGGAAGAGACTCCCGGCGAGGAGCGCAGCGGCCGGCCCGAGCTCCTGGTGCGCGCCGTGCAAGGAGTCGATCCGGTACGGCGCAGTCTGCTCGTCTCCGACGAAGTGCGACCGGGTATGCGCATCGCCTTCGCGATTCGAGACGCGAACGCGGCGCGCGCCGATCTCGAAGCGATGACGCGCGATCTGGAGCGCGACATCGCCGGAGCGGCGCCGCGCTTCGGGGTGTACATCAACTGCGCTGGCCGCGGCTCCTCGCTCTACGGCGCGTACGACGTCGATACGCGCATCCTGCGCGCTCGCTTCGGCGATATTCCCATGGCTGGCATGCAGTCGTCCTTCGAAATCGCGCCGCACGGGGGCGCGCCCACTCTGCAGCTGTACACCGGCGTGCTGGCGCTGTTCACGGCGCTCAGCTGAGCGCGCACTCGGGAGCGCGCGACGACATGGCAACGCCTGCGGCACTCAAGCTCGGTTCTCGGCGGCGGAAGCTCGGCATCGCCGACGGCCTGCTCGCCGCGCTCGTGATCGCGATCGTGGGCCTGATGATCGTGCCTTTGCCGACCTGGCTCCTGGATCTGCTGATAGCCACGAACCTCGCCGCGTCGGTGACGATCCTGCTGGTGGCGCTGTACGTGAGCGACGCGCTCAAGATCGCGGCTTTCCCGACCCTGCTGCTCATCAGCACGCTGTACCGACTCGCGCTGAACGTGTCTTCGACTCGGCTGATCCTGCTCCAGGCCGACGCCGGCGACGTCATCCGCGCGTTCGGCCAGTTCGTGGTGCGCGGCAACTACGTCGTGGGCGGCGTCATCTTCATGATCTTGACGATCATTCAGTTCGTGGTGATCGCCAAGGGCAGCGAACGCGTCGCCGAGGTCGGCGCGCGCTTCACGCTCGACGCCATGCCCGGCAAGCAGATGGCGATCGACGCCGAGCTGCGCTCGGGCGCGATAGACGGCGTGGAGGCCAAACGCCGCCGCCGGCAGCTGTCGCGCGAGAGTCAGTTCTACGGCGCGATGGACGGCGCGATGAAGTTCGTAAAGGGCGACGTCATCGCCGGCTTCGTGATCGCCCTCGTCAACATCCTGGGCGGTCTCGCCATCGGCGTCGGCCAGCGCGACATGACCTGGGTGGCCGCGCTCAAGCGCTACGGCCTGCTCACGATCGGCGACGGTCTGGTCACGCAGATTCCGTCGCTGGTGATCGCCACCGCAGCCGGCGTGCTCGTGACGCGCGTGGCCAGCGAAGAAGCCGACACGCCGCTGGGCGAAGAGCTCACGCAGCAAATCCTCGGACAGCCGCGCGCGCTGCGCGTGGCCGCGCTATTCGTGGCACTCCTGGCCGTGGCGCCGGGCTTGCCGGCGCTGCCGTTCCTGGTCGTCTCGGTGCTGCTCTTCTTCGCGTCGCGCGCGCGAGCACGCAGCGTCGAGGCTGAGACGGCACACGCCGCCAGCGAACCCGTGCAAAAGAGTGACGGCGACCCGAGCGCGCGCTTCGTACCCGTGGTCGTGCCCTGGTCGCTCGAAGTCAGCTCGGATCTGCGCCCGCTGATCGACGACGATATCCGAGGCGATCAGCTGCGTCGCGCGGGCGTGCGCTCCGCCGGCAGCGCGGTACGGGAGCTGATTTTCCGCGAGCTCGGCGTGCCGCTACCTCCCTGCCGCGTCACACATACCGAGTCGTTGCCCGAGCGTCACGTCGTGCTCTCGATCCACGAAGTGCCAGCGCTTTTGCTCAGCGTGCCGCCGGACGTCGAGGACGCGGCGGTAGCAGAATACGTGGTCGAACAGTCGCTCGGCATCTTGCGCGCGCGCGCCGCCGATTTCCTCGGCATCGCCGAGACTCAGGCGCTCCTGGACCAGCTCGAACAGATCGCGCCGGCGACGGTGCGGCAGGTCGTTCCCAAACCCGTCACGGTCACGCTGCTCTCGGACATTCTGCGGCGCCTGGTCGAGGAGAACGTCAGCGTCCGCGACCTGAAGGCGATCCTCGAGGCACTCGCGCAAGTCGCACACGTCGACAAGGATCCGCTCAATCTGGCGGAGTTCGCGCGCGCCCAGATGCGGCGCGCCCTCACGCACCAATTGACGCTGGGCAGCCGCGAGCTCGCGGTGCACCTGCTCGACGGTCACATCGAAGAAGCCATCCGCGCCGCCATTTCGCGCACGCCGGCGGGCAGCTTTTTGACTTTGGCGCCGGCCGCGGGCCGCGACATCGTGAGCGCCGTGCAACGCTCGATGACGGGCTCACCCGTGCCCCGGGAGTCGCGCGTGATCCTCACGCAGCCGGACATTCGGCGCTTCGTGCGCAAATTGATCGAGCTCGATTTACCCGACGTGCGCGTCGTGTCCTACGCCGAGCTCTTGCCGGAAGTGAGCATCAAACCCGTCGCCCGCGCCACCCTGGCCGGGCAGTGAGGCGCCGAGGGGACTAGCGGCGTTGGATGACCATTTTGCGCGGCATTTGGCCGCTTTGCTCGAGCAATTTTTTCACTTCTTTTTGCAAGAGCGGGTGCGTCTTTTTCAGCATGAACGGTCCGAGCAAGCGCGCGTCCTGATCGATCAGGCGCTTCAGAGCACGCCGCATGCCCTTCACGTCGCTCGTGTACGCGCTGGCGAACGCTTGCGCGCGGTACAGCTGCGGCCGGAGCTGCTCGTAGGCGCCGTCTTCGGGGTCGAACACTTGCAGTGTTTCGATGGCCTTCTTCGCCTGCCCGCTGCGTGCCCAAGCTTCGGCGACGACGGCCGCGAGCATCGCGCGCGTGCGCGCCTCCTGGTGGCGGCTGAGCTCGATGTTGTCCACGAGCTGGCGCGCGGGGCCGACCTCTCCGAGCATCAAGTGAATCATGGCGCGCTGTGCGCGCGCTTCATCGGCGACCGGCGCCATCACCTTGCCCAGATCGATCTGTTCGAGCGTGGCGAGCGCCTTCTTCGGATCTTCCTGCAGCTCGAGCTGAGCCTTCGCGAAGACGGCTGCCGGGTCCTTCTTCTTGAACGACGTTTCGAGCTCGCCGATGGCCGCCTTGCGGTCCTCGGCGGTCTCCACCTTGCTGAGGATGCTGGCGACGCCGCGCGCCTTCTTCGCCTGCCGCAGGACCCAGAGCACGAGCCCGACGGCGGCCAAGGTCACCGCGGCGGGCAGGCCCAGAGCGAAGCCCTTGGCGGTGCTGCTGTAGCTCATCCCGAAAATGAACAAGCCGATCAGCCAAACGCCGGCGATGGGAATGCCGAGGCGCAGCGCCAAGCTCCGGAGCTGATCCTTACCGAGCGGATCCGGCATGGCGCCGGGCTTGGCAAGGGCGGGCTGCTTCAGCGCCTTACGCTTGCCCTTCGCTTCCGCAGCCCCCTCGCCCCGGTTTGCCTGCCGCTGCAGCTTGCGCACTTCTTTGGCCACGTGGGCGCTATAGCGCTGCCAGCCCAGGGCGTGCAAGGCGAGCGGGGGGTTAGCTAGCCTCGGCTGCTACGCAGGGCCGTCGGGGGGAGCAGGCTGTCGGGCGGGCTGTCAGGGAGCGCTTCGAAGCGGAAGTGCAGGAAGACGCTCTGCGCGATCGACCAGGCGGGTACCGCCAAAAGGGCGCCCCACAAACCGAAGAAGTGTTCGCCCGTGAGCAGGGCGAACACGACGATTACCGGGTGAATTTTGGCGGCGACGCCGATGATCTTCGGGTTGAGCAGGTTCGCCTCGATCTGGTGGATGCCAATCACCCAGAGCAGCACCCAGAGCGCCGTCCAGAAGTCCTGAGTCAGGCCGATGATGACGGCGGGAATCGTACTCAGGATGGATCCGAAGATAGGGACCAGGCTCATCACGGCCGCGACTATCGCCAGGATCGGCCAGTATTTCAGGTCGAACATCCAGAAACCGATGGCCGAGAACACGCCGTTCACGAGACAGATCAAGAGCTGCCCGCGCACGACCCCCGACAGCCCGCGATCGATCCGATACAGCAGGTGATCGAAGCTGAGCCGCGTGCGAGGCGGGATCAGCGAACGGAAGAAGCCGATGATGTTCTCGCGTGTGAGCATGATGTAGCCGGCGACCATCAGGGTCATGAACAAGAGGAACACGCTCTTGGCGACCTTGCTCACCAGCACCTGGCCGAATCGGATCAGCTCCAGGCTGTTCCTGCGCACGTACTCGAAGAACCGGTTCGTACCCTCGCGCACCAGGCGGGCCAGACTGAACTTCTCTTCGGACGGGGGGCGCACCGGGACGATCTGCCAGCGCCGTTCGTCCTCGCGCACCACGTCCACGCCCGAGCCGAGGTGCACGGCATACGAGCCGTCGGGCAGCGGCTTGATCTGAATGGCCGGAAGCGGCTCCTTGGGTGGAGGCTTCGGCGTGACGGCGCCGCGCTGGAGCAGCCCGGCTAACCAGGAGTCGAAGCGCGGACCGTATTGCTCGACCATGCGCGACGCCAGCGTCGGCGTATCCCGAGCAAACTTGGCGGTCTCCTCGTAGATGCGCGGCGCGATCGTCGCGATGGAGAAATACAGGCTCCCGAACACGACCGCGTACACGAGCAGGATCGAGACCGCGCGCGGCACCCGACCGCGCTCCACGAGCGCGACCAGGGGCGTCAGGACGTACGCGATGATCAGCGCCAACACGAACGGCAGCAGTACCTCGCTGGCCCACCAGAGGAGGGCCAGGAGGAGCGTGCCGCTCACCGCCAGGAAGATGATGCGCCCGCGCGTCCAGCCGCCTGTGAAGCGGCTGGAGTTTGGGCTCTCGTCCACAAGCGGGCTCATGCGCTACCCGAAACGAGTTCCGGGTCGAGATGCTATTCGGACTGTGTTTCGTCCGACGACGAATCCGCGATGATCTCGGGCTCGGACGGCTGTTGCGCACGAGCGGTTACGCTCTGGAGCTTGTCGCCGAGCTTCTCTTTGATCAAGTCGCCGAGCGTGGCCGCCTTGCCGGACTTCTCGCGGTTCATGACCTGAACTTGCTCGGCCGCAGGGCTCTCACCGACGTTACGCATCGTCATGGTGATGCGACGGTCCATGAGATCGATGTTCGAGACCTCCGCCTTCACCTTGTCTCCCGGTTTGAGGGTGGTGTCCGCGGGGATATCGTTCGAGGGAACGATGGCTTCGATGCCGTCCACGACGCGCACGAAGGTGCCGTAGTCGACGATGCTGAGGACCGTGACCTCGCCCACGACGGTGCCGGGCTTGTACTTGTCCATGATGTCGCCCCACGGATCGTCGTAGAGCTGCTTCACGCCCAAGCTGACCTTCTTCTCGTCGTGATTGATCGACAGGATGATGGCCTCGACGTCGTCGCCCTTGGCGTACAGGTCGCCCGGGTTGTTGATCTTGACCGTCCACGACAGGTCGGTCTTGTGGACCATGCCATCGACGCCCTCTTCGATGCCGACGAACACGCCGTAATCGGTGAGCGAGCGGACCTTGCCGCCGATCTTGTCGCCGGGCTTGTACTTGTCCGTGAACAGCGTCCAGGGATCGGGCTCGAGCTGCTTGAGACCGAGACTGATGCGCTTGGCGCGCGAATCGACCTCGAGCACCTGACACTCGATCTCCTGACCGACCTCGAGGAGCTTGGACGGGTGCTTGATCTTCTTGGTCCAGCTCATCTCGCTGACGTGGATCAAGCCCTCGACGCCTGCCTCGAGCTCGACGAACGCGCCGTAGTCGGTGAGGCTCATGACCTTGCCGCGCACGCGCTTGCCGATCGGATACGCCTCCTCGGCGTGGTTCCACGGATCTTCCTGCGTCTGCTTCAGGCCGAGGCTCACGCGCTCCGTTTCCGGATTGTACTTGAGGACCTTGACCGTCACCTGATCGCCGACCTGAAACACCTCGCTCGGGTGATTCACGCGGCCCCACGACATGTCCGTGATGTGGAGCAAGCCGTCGATGCCACCGAGATCGACGAACGCGCCGTACTCGGTGAGGTTCTTGATGGTGCCCTGCAGGACCATGCCCTCTTCCAGGGTCTTCAGGGTCTTCTGCTTCATCTCGTCGCGCTCCTTTTCGAGGAGCACGCGCCGCGAAAGCACGATGTTGCCGCGCTTCTTGTTGAACTTGATGACCTTGAACTCGTAGGTCTGCCCGATCAGCTTCTCCAGATTGCGGATCGGACGAAGATCCACCTGGGAGCCCGGGAGAAACGCCTTCACGCCCCCGCGGATCGTGACGGAGAGCCCACCCTTCACGCGCTGGCTGATGGTGCCTTCGATGATCTCGTCGCGCTCACAGGCGCTGGAGATCTCGTCCCACACCTTCATCTTGTCGGCCTTCTCCTTGGACAAGGAGATCATCCCGTCGTCGCTCTCGCGACTCTCGATGAATACGTCGACTTGGTCGCCGGCCTTGATGTTCACCTGCCCCTGGGCATCGGTGAACTCGTCCCGGGCAATGACCCCTTCACTCTTACCGCCGATATCAACGACAACGGCGTCGTGCGTCACTTGCACGACCACGCCCTTGACGATCTGTCCTTCGCCGCCAATCTCGAGGCTCGCCGAGCTTGCCTCGCTGGCCTCGAACATCGCTGCGAAACTATCTTTGGTAGGGGTCGTGGTTTGAGTTTCAGTCATGTAGAGATTCCAATGCCTCCGCTTGGGGATGCTTCCAGGCAGGCGTCGATGGGAGCACAGCCATGCGCTGCCATCCGCCAAGCCACGGAGCGCGTCAGGTAGCGCACGGGTCGAGTCGCGTCAAACTCAAAAACCGTCAGATCGTCAGGAGAATCGGTCGTCTGTCCTCGCACGCCCGGCCGTTTGGCCGGCGGTGGCACTCAGGGGGCAACGGACTTTACGAGCCAAAGTCCAAAGCTCTCGAGCGCTCCGTCGAGATTCTCTCGCGGCCACGGCCCTTCGATGCGCAGTTCCGCCTCACCTCCGCGGCTGACTTCGAGCCCTTTCACGGCGCGTGGCTTGCCACTGGATGGTGTTTGTTCCGCTGACGCCATCCGGGCGCCCCGCGTCCAATCGCGCAGCCGCGCTTCCGCCGCAGCGGCGCTCGCGCCCGGCGCGAGCCTCACGCGGGCGCGGAGGGTCGGCACCGCGGCCAGCGCAAGCTCTCCGCTCAGCTGCTGGACCTGGAGCTCAGCGGTGAGGGCCGGATCGAAGATCGACCAAACAGCCGGGAGCAGCGCAAGTCCCCGCGACGTTGCGGCGAGCGCAGCCGCCTGGCCGACGTTCAGACCGAGCTCGAGCGGGATCGCCCGCGACGGCAACGCGCCATCGAGCCACGCCCGGCCGCTCGCGAACAGCAGCGCGCCGTCCTCCGCCTGCCCGAGCACCGAGCCGCTCGGGAGCTCGAGACTCTGCTCGCCTGGCAAAAGCTCTGCCTGCACGCCCTCCTCGTGCAAGACCGTATGCAGGCCCTTGACCACCCCTTGCTTCGGGAACTTGCCCGCGATGACGAGCAGCCACTCGCGCTCGGTGGGCCCGCGCGCGAACAGCAGCTCTCGCATGTCGACGGCGAGCTCGATGCCGGTGTGGCGCTTGACACGCTCTAGCCGGGGCTCGAGCACGCGCGCCGCCCCGGCGTTCGCGGGCGCGCGACCACGATCCGCGAGCGGCAGCAGATGTCGCCGAAACGGCTCGTAGACGATGGCCTGTTCCACGTCCAGACGCACGACGAACGCGGCGTCTCGGGGCACGTGCTGCGCCGCGACTCGCTCGTAACGAATCAGGCGGAAGTAGATCACCACCGCGACGGCAATGCCGAGCGCGAGCAGCGCGCCGAACCCGCCGGCGACCGCCCAGTAGGGAAGCCCAGTGCGCGCGCCTTTCGCAGCCATCGCGGCGACAGCTATAGCGCTCTCGCGAGCGAAGCCAGTGAATTACCGGCGGGCCGCCGAAATTCGGCGGAGTTGGCGCTACAATTGCAGGATCGCGCTGTGATGCCTGTGCTCGAAGTCGCGAAAGCGTGACGGATGCACGCACGCGCTGAGAATTTCGAGGGACTCGACGAGGCGCGGTCCAGGCCGATTGAAAAACGCGTTGCCGTCCGACAAGTACACGCGCGCTTTTGCGCCCACGGCGGACAGAATCTGACGCTCGATGACCGCACGCTCCCGCAGCGAACGCTGCATGTCGAAACCGCACGGCTTGATCAGCACGACGTCGGGCGACAGCTGCGCGAGCTCAGCGACGGATAACGTCGGCGCCGCTTCCCCGGCGCGCACGCCGACGGCGACGCCGCCGGCGAGATCGATGAGCTCCGGCATCCACGTTCCGCCGAGCATGAGCGGCTCGATCCACTCGATGCTCACGACGCGCGGCTTTGGCGACAGCTCTGCCGTGCGACGGCGGATGTCGCGCACGCGCTCCTCGAGCTCTTCACGCAGCGCGCGGCCACGCTCGAGCAGCCCCAGCGCATCCGCGACGCGCTCGACGTCGGCAAATACGTCCGCGAGCCGCGTCGGTCGCAAGCTCACGAGTCGCACCGATTCACGCTCTGCCAGGCGAGCGAGCGCGCTCTGCACGTCGTCCAGCGAGACCGCGCAGACCTCGCACAGATCCTGCGTGACGACCACGTCGGGACTGAGCGCGGCCAGGAGCTCGCCGTTCACGTCGTAGACGCTGAGCGCGCTCACCAGCGCACTGCGCACGGCCGTGTCGATGTCCCGGCTCGTGCCGGAGGCGTCGATTTTCGAGCGCGTCAGCACCGGACGATCGGCGATCTCGGGTGGGAAATCGCACTCGTGAGAAATGCCGACCAGGCTCTTCGAGGCGCCGACGGCGCACACCATCTCGGTCGCCGAGGGCAAGAGCGAAACGACGCGCGGTGCTGTCACCGTGCCACCCGCCTCACACGTCGATCTCGACGGCTTCTTCGGCGTGTTCCATGATGAAGTGGAAACGCGCCGTGGGATCCTTGCCCATGAGCTCGTTGATGACGCGGTCGGCCGCGAGACCGTCCCCCACGTCCACGCGCAAGAGGCGCCGCGTCTTCGGGTTCAAGGTCGTGTCCCAAAGCACCTTCGGCATCATCTCGCCCAGGCCTTTGAAGCGGGTGATGTCGACCTTCGACTCGTCCTTGCCGATCTGCTTCAGGATCTTGACCTTGTCCGCGTCGTCCGCGGCCCAGTACGTGTCCTTGCCGGAGTCGATGCGATAGAGCGGGGGCACCGCGACGTACACCTTGCCTTGCTTCATGAGCTCGGTCAGGTGTCGAAAAAAGAACGTCAAGAGCAAGGTGGTGATGTGGTGGCCATCGGAGTCCGCGTCGGCCAGCAGGATCACGCGCGCGTAGCGCAGCTTGTCGCCGCTGAAGTCCTTGCCGATGCCGCAGCCGAGCGCGACTACCAGATCGGCGAGCTCCTTGTTCTCGAGGACCTTTGCCAGGCTTACGGACTCGGTGTTCAGGACTTTGCCGCGCAGCGGGAGCACGGCTTGCCTCTCGCGATCGCGGCCCTGTTTGGCGGAGCCGCCGGCTGAGTCGCCCTCGACGATGAACAGCTCCGTCTGCTCGCGGCGCGTGCTCGAGCAATCGCTCAATTTGCCGGGCAACGTGAGACGGCCGTTGGTGGCCGTCTTGCGCGAAACGGCCGCGGACGCGGCGCGCGACGCTTCGCGCGCGCGCGCCGCGAGCACGATGCGCGTCACGATCTGTTCGCCGACGGTACGGTTCGAGTTCAGCCACTGCTCGAGCGCCGGACGCACGGCGCTGTCGACATGGCCGGTCACTTCGGAGTTATTCAGACGATCCTTGGTCTGCCCCTGAAACTGCGGCTCCCCGATGTAGATGCTGAGCACGGAGGCGAAGCCCTCGCGGATGTCTTCCGCCGTGAGCGTCACGCCGCGGGGCGTGAGATTGTGCGTCTCGATGTAGTTGCGAATCGCCTTGCCCACGGCTGCGCGCAGCCCATTCTCGTGGGTGCCGCCGGAGACGGTCGGGATGCCGTTCACGTAGCTGCGCAGGTGCTCGTCGGTGGCCTCGGTCCACTGCAGCACGACCTCCACACGCGCGCCGTTTTCGCGGTTCAGCGAGAACATCGCGTCGTGGATCGGTTTGTGGCCGCGCGCGGCGATGATCTTCTTGAGAAAATCGGCGATGCCGTCGGCGTGCTGAAACCTCTCGTCGGTGTCATGGGCCTGATCGACGAAGCGCACCTTGATGCCGCGATGCAGAAAGCTCGCGACCTCGAGGCGCTCGCGGATCACCGCCGGATCGAACTCGGTGCGCGGAAAAATCGTGGGATCCGGCTGAAAGAACACCGTGGTGCCCGTGCCGCGCGCGGCGCGCAGCTTCTTCAGGCCGCCTTGCGCGACGCCGCGCTTGAACTCCATCTGCCACTCGGCGCCGTCGCGCTTCACGGTCGCCACGAGCCGCGTAGACAGCGCGTTCACGACGGACGCACCCACTCCGTGGAGCCCGCCCGCGGTCTTGTACGTCCCCGACTCGAATTTGCCACCCGCGTGCAGGGTGGAAAAGATGATCTCGAGCGCGGATTTCTTGTGCTTCGGATGCTTGTCGATGGGGACGCCGCGACCGTCGTCGCTCACCGTGATGCTCGACTTGTCCTTGTGCAGGGTGACGGTGATGTCGCTGGCGTGGCCGTTCATGGCCTCGTCGATCGAGTTGTCGACGATCTCCCAGACCAGGTGATGCAGCCCTGCCGAGCCGACGCCGCCGATGTACATGCCCGGCCGCTTGCGGACCGGATCGAGCCCTTCCAGGACCTGAATGTCTTTCGCGCTGTATTCGCTGGGCATGGCTAGAGCTCACAGGAGTCGAGCGTTTGGGGCCGGGGCCCCAAACCAGGGAGTGGGGCCCCGCCGAATTCACTTCGGCGGGGCGAG
>DATDJP010000116.1:0-18223 GCA_036520475.1 Polyangiaceae bacterium
GACTGAGCGCGGCGGTCTGAACCGAGCCTTCCCCTTCGTCGCAAAATGCGTGCTCAAAATGAGAGGCTCAGGCCGCGCGCACGCACCACGAATTTTCCAACGTGGCCCATATTCCAGGGTGCGCGGCTTCGTACGAGCGCGTGCCGCTGCTGCACCAGCTCTTCACCACGTCAGTGGGCAGCGCACCAGCACGGGCCTCGTCACGCCCTTTGCGCAGCGTGCTAATCGCCATGCCCGTCGCGCGAGCCACAGCAGCCACCCCACCGTAACCATCGCGTCAGCTTCCGGCCAGCCCAAACCGGCGCGTTCGCTCCCCCCATGGTCGCCTTCAACAGGCGCCACTTCTGGCGAACCAACTGCTCCGCGTCACCGCGAACGTAGATTCATGTCGTTGCGACCATGTCGACCCCAATCGACCTCTTTTCAACTGTCTCGATCGATTCGGCCTTTCGAGAGCCCTAAGCTTCCGTTCTGCGCAAGCGGCTCTCGAAGACGAGCACCGCGACCGCCAACGGCATCGCGATCAGCACGATCACCGAAGGCCAGTCGACTCGCTGCTCGGTGTCGAGCACACGCAGCAGCGTCTGGCCGTGGCTCACCAGCTGCTGCACGGCGAGCACGGCCACGAGCACGACGAACCCGCGGAACGGCCGCCAGAACCCGGTTGCGAACAGCAGATTGATCGCGACGAACAGCGCGTGGCGGTCGGCTCCGTTGCTGCCATTCGCGATGGCAACGACGTGATACGCGGCCGCAAGCGCCAGACCGAGCGCCAGCACGCGCCGGACCAGGACGAGATGAGCGAGACGCAAAAGCCCCGGCGACTACTCCAGGTCCGGCGAGGGCCAGCCGATCGGGAAGCCGCGCACGGCGCCGTCGGGTCCCGGGGTGGTCACGCCAGGCAGCGCGATGCAGCTCTGCGCGACGGGAGCCTCGCCGGGATTGGCGACGTACCAGCTGCCGTACAGGATGCACATCTCCTCGGTCGCCTTGTCGCCCCACTTGAGCGGAGCGTCGGTCGTGTTGTCGAAGTCGCAGCGGAAGCGAAAGCCCTCGCCGGAACGCATGAGGCGCGGCGGATCGAATGCGTAGCCCGTGTTCGCTTCCCAATCCGAGCTCGTGAAGACGTGCTCACCCGCGCGATCTCCTCCGACGAACCAGGTCTCGAAGTCTTTGCCCCAGCGGTGCGTATGGCGGGACAGTCCGTAAACGAACACGTCCTGTCGCATCGTGCACTCCATGGTGAACGAGCCGCTGTCGCGCGCGGGGATGTCGATCGTCTGATTCAAGAGCGCGAATAGCTGCGAGCGATGGACGATGCTCTCCGCGTCGATCGTGTGGATGTTCAGAATGCTGCCGGCGGGCACCGCCTCGGCCGAGGTGTTCAAGTAGTGGTAGTTGAAGATCAGCTTCTGCCCGCCGTAGAGCTTCTTGCCCACGCCTTCTGGGAGCCGGCCTTCCGTGTACGGTCTCGAAGAGCCCGCGATGTAGGCGAAGCCCTCGCCGAAAGCACCCGCGGTCTTGTAGCCGAGGTTCGGCTGCAGGCATTCGTGCAGATCACCGACTTGCACTTCGTCATTCACCGCGTGCTCTGGGTCCACGGCGTACACGTTGAGGTGATGGCTGAAAGGAGTGAGCGCCGCCTCGAAGTGGTTCGTGTAGTAGACGTCGGACGGACTTCCGGGGATCTGAACCACTTCGCAGTACTCGACGTCGTCACCAGCCGGGATCGGCTTGCCCTTGGCCTTGAGCTGGAAGCCTCGCGCAGGAATTTCGAGCTCGAATCCCTTGCCGCGCGTGTCGTCGCCATCGCTTCCCGAGCAAGCGACCAGGGAGGAGCACAAGAGCGAAGCGACGAGGACAGCTTTCATGGAGTTCCACCTTCGAATGGCCAAAACCGAGTCGTGATACTACCTCGCGAAGCACGCGGCGTCGAAAATCGCCGACGGCTACGACGGTCGCCCGACCGGTAAAGTCCGGTGCTGTCAGAAAATCCTTTCGGACCGGGCTGCCACGCAAGAGCACCGACTCGTCCTGTCACATCGCCGGCCCGCTCGCTCTGGGCTGGCGCCGCCGCCGGGCATCCGCTAGCACCCGCGTTCTCCCAGGCACCACGTGACGGAATACAACACGAGCGATCCGAATCGACTGCTGCTGGCGCTCGCCGATCGGCGCGTTCAGCTCGAGCTCGGCACGCCGGATCTGTGCTTCGTGGCGCTTCTCTATCTGCGCGCACAGGACGGCGCCGCGGCGGGATTTCAAGAAGAACAGCTCGTCGAGGCGTTCGAGGCCGTCTGCGAGCTCGTCGAGCCGAACGCGGAGCAACGGCGCAAGCGAGCCACGCACGCCATCCAACGGCTGCGCGATCAACGCATGCTGGCGCGCGTGGATGGCGCGGGCTTCCTGCGCTCCGGGGAGTACGCGCTCACTCGCCTCGCCAGCGGCATCGCAGAATTCTTCCTGAGTGACGACGCACTGACCCGCGAGAGCCTCTCCGTGCTCACGAAGAGCTTGCTCACGAGCCTGTGCGAGATTCGCGAAGCGGCGCGGCGCGCCGACTCGCCGGAGGCCTGGCACACGCACGTGCTCGGCCCGTTGCAGGTGAGCGTGAGCGATCTCGCGTCGGGCATCGAACGCCGGCAACGCGGGCTCGACCTCCAGCAGGAAGCCGTTCAAAAGAAGATCGGGGAACTTCTGGCTGCGGACTGGTTCGGCGCCGTAGCGCGGTGTCAGAACTTGCTGGAGGAGACCAGCGCTACGCTGAGCGAGCTGAACGAGGTGCTCTTGCGCGACACGCACCAGCTCCAGACCGTGCTCCAGGACATCGAGGAAACGGCCGTACAGTCAGACAGCGCCGTCGCGCAGCACGCCGCCGCGCGCGTCATGGAGCAGCTCGACCGCATTGCGGCGTGGGGCTCCGCGCGCCAGCGCGCCTGGTCGGAGTACTACCAGTACGTCCATCGCTATCTGCGCGACGTCGTGAGGCTCGATCCGTCGCGCGCGCTCACGCAGCGCCTGCGCGATCAAATGACGCGCAAGACGGGCAAAGCGTTCTCGCTGACCGTCGCCCGTGCGCCCTCCATCCAGGTGCTGCGGGAAGTCATGGTCGCGCCCGAACGACCCCCCGTGAAGCGCCGGCGCAGCGTGCGCGAAGCGCCACCCGATGACGTCGCAGGCGAAGATCCGCGCGCCGTTCTCGAAGGCCGCGTGCGCGAGCTCCTGGCTTCCGGCGTGGCGCGGCTGACGGAGGTCACGACGCGGGTGACGGAAGAGGTGCCAGAGGGCGAGCGTTTCGTCACGGCCGGGCGCGTCGCGGAGGTGGTCGCGCGCGCCGCTCGTCCGCGTGCGGAACGGGAACGCCCCTGGTTGCCGATACAGGACGACATCGTGATCGAAGAGTGGCAAGTGCCTGGAATTCCCGAAGGCGACGACGGATCGCGCTAGAGCTTGCTGGCGTTCCTGCACGATGGCCGCGCAGTGTGTGGCGGTCTGCAACAGTCGACATACGAGTGGAGGGAGGCGCAATTTCCGCGCTTGACTACCTCCGTAGCGCGCTCTTCACTGCAGGCGAGAGGGACTCCGATGCAGCGTACCGACTCAGCGTTTTACACGCCAGTCCGCATAGTCAGTCACGTCATTCTGCTGCTGATGATCGCGGCCATTGCTTACTCCGCCTACATATCCATGCTTTATTGGGACGGCATCGGCGTCTAGCCAGAGGCGGGTAGCATGAATAAGCGACAAACGCGCCTGTTCGCGATTGGCTCGACTGCCATCGCGGCGATGGTTTTCATCGGGCTGACGATCGACAGCCACCGGCAATTCGGTCGTCTCACGAATGCCCAGAACATCACGCCTGCAGTGACCCACGGCAAGGACGTCTGGCACAAGTACAATTGCATCAACTGCCATACGCTATTTGGTGAAGGCGCCTACTACGCGCCCGACCTGACGAAGATCACGAAGCACCGCGGGGTCGAGTACCTGAAGGCGTACCTGCGCGATCCCTCGCGTTTCTACGATGAGCAGAAGCACCGTCGCCTGATGCCGAAGCAGGATCTGAGTGAAGACGAGATCACGGATGTGATCGCGTTTTTGGGCTGGATCAGCGAAGTCGACAACCAGGGTTGGCCGCCGCGGCCGATCCTCGTCGCCGGTGCGTCTTTTCCGGGAACGGACATGTCATCGCAGCAGTCCGCGTCCAAGGCGGCCGGAGCGGTGGACCGGGGACTACCGCCCGGGGCCCGTCCCGTCACCGGCAACGAAGATCCGATCGCGCTGGGCGAAGCCATTTTCCGAAGCGTCGCGCCCAGCTGCTCGGCGTGTCACTCGATTGCTCCTGGCGTCAATATCGTTGGTCCGAGCCTCTCTGGACTGAGCGCGCGCTTCGAGACGCTGCGCGCATCGGGCGGGTATGCGGGTTCGGCAACGGACGTGAAAGGGTACATCCGCGAGTCGGTCAAGACACCGAGCGCCCACATCGTGCCCGGCCCTATGTACTCCGCCGACGGCAAATCGTTCATGCCGGACACCTACGCGACCGATCTCTCGGACGTGCAGATCGACCAGCTTGCCGCCTACCTGGCAACCTTGCGCTGACTCGGGCTCAGGTCAGGCGCACCGCCCAAGAACCGCGTTCGGAAGCATTTTCGAGGGAAATCACATGAGATACCGCTCTCAAGCCGTCGCGTACTGGTACTTCGCCGTTGCGATGATTTTGTTCGGCCTGCAGCTCGTGTTCGGGCTCTTGTCCGCGGCCAAGTATCTGGGGCCTGACCCGCTGCTCTACCTTCTGCCGTTCGACGTGACGAAGATGATCCACACGAACCTGCTGATCGTGTGGGTGCTGACCGGGTTCATGGGCGCGACGTATTGGATGGTGCCGGATGAATCGCGCACGGAGCTGCACAGCGTGAAGCTCGCGTACATTCAGCTCGGGCTTTGGGTGCTGATGGGCGTCACGGCCGTGATTGGCTACCTGTTCCGCTTTGGAACGGGCAACAAGCTGCTCGAGCAACCGCTGCCGCACAAGCTGGTGATCGTGCTCGTGATGCTGATGTTTCTCTACAACATCGGCATGACCATCAAAAAGGCGGGGCGCTTTACCACGACGGAGGGCGTGCTCTTGCTGGGGCTGGCCTCCGCCGCAGTCTTGTATTTGCCGTCGCTCTGGCAATTCGAAAACTACACGGTATCCATCTTTTATCGGTGGTGGACGATTCACCTCTGGGTCGAGGGCGTCTGGGAAATGATCCAGGGCGGCTTTCTGGCGTATCTGCTGATTCGCCTGTCGGGAGCCGATCGCGAAGTGATGGACAAGTGGCTGTACGTGATCGTGGGGCTGGTATTTTTCGCGGGTATTCTCGGCACGGCCCACCACTACTACTGGGTCGGCGTGCCCAAGTACTGGCTGCCAATTGGCGGCATCTTCAGTGCGCTCGAGCCCGCTGCATTGGTGGGTATGGCCATCTACGCGTACAGCGCCATGCGACGCTCCGGCCTCTCGCATCCCAACACGCTCGCCCTGCACTGGACGCTGGGCAGCGCCCTGTTCACGATGTTCGGCGCAGGCCTCCTCGGTCTCGCGCACACCTGGCCGTCGGTAAACAAGTGGACACACGGCACGCTCATCACTGCCATGCACGGGCACGCAGCGTTTTACGGTGCCTACGCCATGATCGTGCTCGCGATGATCACGTACGCACTGCCCTCGCTCACCCGCGGCCGGCGCGAGGGCGGCAGTAGTATGGGTTACTGGGCGTTCTGGCTGCAGCTCGCGGGCATGTTCGGCATGACGCTGGCGTTTGCCGCCGCAGGTCTCGGCCAAGTGTACCTGGAGCGCATCATGGGGCTCGGCTATCTGGACGCACAGCTCAAAATCCAGGTTCACTTCTTGATGTTGCTCGCGACCGGCTCGCTCTTCACCATTGGCGTCACGCTGTTCATCTGGGACTTTTTCCGTTTCGCGCCGCGCTTCGAAATCACGCCCGAAGGCGAAGAAGTCGCGGCACCAGCCGCGCATGCCGCCACACCCGCCGTGTCAGACGCGACGTAGTAAACTTCCTGATACATGGACGCGCGCGGCTCAGCCGACCCTCAGCCCCCGGAGCAGCCCTCCGCTGCCCGGGAGCCCTACTACCTGCCAACGGGGGACGAGGTGCGGGTTTTCGAGCAGTGCCATGCTCGCGAGCTCGCGGTCATGCTGAAAGGTCCGACTGGCTCAGGAAAGACGCGGTTCGTCGAGTACATGGCCTGGCGACTCAAGAGACCTCTCGTCACCATTGCCTGCCACGACGACCTCACCGCAAGTGACCTGGTCGGCCGCTTCCTCATCCGCCACGACGGCACATTCTGGCAGGACGGCCCGCTGACTCGAGCCGTGCGGCAAGGCGCGATCTGTTATCTGGACGAAATCGTCGAGGCCCGACAAGACACGGTCGTGGTTCTGCACCCGCTCACGGATTACCGGCGGAAGCTTCCGGTCGACAAGACTGGAGAGATGCTGGAGGCAGGGCGCGGGTTCCAGCTCGTCATCTCCTACAACCCGGGTTACCAGCGCATGCTCAAGGACCTGAAGCCGAGCACCCGCCAGCGCTTCGTGGCCCTCGACTTCGACTATCCCTCGGCACCGCACGAAGTGGCGATCATCGAACGGGAAAGTGGCGCCGATCACGCCACCGCGCACGCGCTCGTCTCGCTCGGCACGCGCCTGCGAGCCCTGCGAGATCGCGGCCTCGCAGAGGTCCCGAGCACGCGTCTCCTGATTGCGACGGCCCGGCTCGTGGCCAGCGGCATTGAAGTTCGAACCGCGTGTTACGCGGCGCTGGTCGCGCCGCTGTCCGACGAGGCATCCCTGCTCGGCGCAATGCGGGATCTGGTGGACGCGACGTTCGTGTAAGCGCGGCTCCATGCCGTGACAGCGCTGCGAGAAGCATGCGATGCCTGAGGCCGAAGATGTCATTACCGATGCCGCACGTCACGCGACGATTTTCGCGCGGCAGCTGTGGGCGCGCAATCGTCCCAAGAGCGCGCGCGCGCAAGGCGTCGAGCTGCGTCACGTCGCGGACCGGCTCGACTTGCTGGTCAGCGGCGCGTTCGGCGTGCGGCTGTCGCTGCGTGTCGCCCAGCCCCCTGCCCCCGTAACGTTCCTCGCCAAGCTGTTCAAGCCAGACGAACGGCCTCGCCCATCGAGCGCGGTACCTGCCACGGACGGCGCAAGCATCTGGCTTCCTGCTCATCTGGAGGACGTCGATCCGGCGGGCGCTCTCCAGCGCTTCCGCTGCATGGCTTTGCAGCAGGGCATGCGAGCCGTGCGCGGCAGCGCGCTTCACGCGCAGCTCACGGCCAGCCCACTCGTCGTAGGTGTCTATCTCCTCCTCGAGGCGCGAGCGGCGGACGCCGAGCTGGCTCGCATGCTGCCTGGCATGAAAGCCGCGTTGGGCGCGTTCCGCGCCGACGCGCTCGCGCGTAGACCGCCGCTCGACACATTTCCTGCCGAGCGGCGTGCGCTCGAGTCGCTCGTGCGCGGCCTTCTACGGCAAGACGATGTGTTTGCCGAGCAGGGCGTGCCGTTTCAACGCACGGCGCAGGCCTCCTTCGAACAGGCACAGGAGCTCGCTTCGCAGCTCCTGTCCAGCGTCAGCAATCGACGCGCCGCGGAGCTCGGCATCTTGTTCAAGGATCTGTGGACCGGTGAGCTGAGAACGCCACCCTCGCTCACAGCTCGAGCCGGCGACGCATTGCTCGCCAAGGACCACGCAGCGAACGCACGAGAAAAGCCGAGGAGCGCGCACCTGGCTCGCCGTCCCGAAATTCGGGAGCCGAATCCAGACGAGGACGACTCGCATCAGGGCGCCTGGATGGTGCAAACCAACGCGCCCCACGAGCAGGTCGAGGACCCCATGGGAATGCAGCGACCCACCGACCGCGACGAACAGCACGCTGCAGAGGATTACGCCGACGCACTGTCCGAGCTCCGCGAAGCTCGCCTGGTCACGACGCCGGGGCAGCCAAAAGAGTTCTTGATAGCGGAGGATGGACTCGACGACCGCAGTCGGCCATTTTCCGCCGCACAGTACGAGGCCGGCGCGGAGCTGTCGTACCCGGAGTGGGATTATCGAAGTCAGGCGTATCGCACGCCCGGCGCGACCGTGCGACTAGTCGAGCCAGCGCTCGGATCCGAGGCGTGGGTTTCACGCACGCTCCGCGAGCACCGGTCGATGCACGATGCGATCCGGCGCCGCTTCGAGATGCTGCGCGCACACCGCGAACGCTTGCGCAAGCAACAGGACGGCGACGAGATCGACCTGGAAGCGTACGTGGACGCCTACGCGGATTTCCAGGCAGGCCGCCCGATGCCACAAGGCCTGTATCAAAGCCAGCGCAGAGTCCGGCGGGAGCTCGCCGTGAGTCTATTGATCGACGTGAGCGGCTCCACAGATGCCTGGGTGTCCGCGAACCGGCGCGTGATCGACGTCGAGCGTGAAGCGCTCCTCCTGGTGTGCGTTGCCCTCGAAGCCATGCACGAGCCATACAATGTGCTCGCCTTCTCCGGCCAGGGCCCCTCGGCCGTCACGGTCTCCGCCATCAAACGCTTCGATGAACAGCACGGGCACGAATCGGCGCGGCGCATAGCCGCTCTCGAGCCAGAACGTTACACGCGCGCTGGAGCCGCAATTCGCCACGCCAGCGCGCTGTTGATGCGACAACCCGCGCGGCACCGCCTGCTCCTCTTGCTATCGGATGGCAAGCCCAACGACGAGGACGACTACGAGGGTCGATACGGCGTCGAAGACATGAAGCGCGCGGTGATCGAAGCACGCCTTCAAGACATCTTCCCGTTTTGCCTCACTATCGATCGGAGCGCCGCAGGCTACCTGCCTTACGTGTTTGGCCCCTCACAGTACGCACTCTTGCCACGCCCCGAGCTGCTCCCGAGCGCGCTGCTCGACTGGATGAGACGGCTGAGCTCGCACTGAATCTCGAGACACGTCAGTGCCCGGAGCGAGTCGAGCAGCGCCCGGACTTGGCACCGTGGCAGACACGGAGAATGATCACCGAGCTCGTCCACGCGCGGTATACGCTGCCGGAGTGAGGTGACACCCTGATGACGAAGGAGGTTTCGGCTCCGCCCGCAGATTGGGACCCGACCGCGCCTCGAGTGCTCGCGGACCAGCGAACCGCGTACGACGAGCTTCGCAGTCGCTGTCCGGTCGCGCGCGATGCGTCCGGCACGTGGCTCCTTACGGGGCACGAGCCTGTACGCCGGGCCGCGCTCGATGACGCGACCTTCTCGAACGCCGTATCGCGCTTTCGTAACGTGCCCAACTCCATGGACGGCGACGAGCACCGCCGCTTTCGTGCCGTGATCGATCGGTTCTTCGAGCCCCAACGCCTCGCAGCGTTGGTCCCGTCCTTCCGGCAGGTGGGCGAAGAGGCCGTCGCCGCTCTGCCGCGCAACGTGACCATCGACGCCGTCCACGACCTGCGCTTCGACACGATTGTGCGCGATCAAGTCGTGAGCTACCGGCCTGACGCGAACGCCGCGCACAACCTCGTGTACGGCCTTGGGCGCCACGTCTGCCCGGGCCGGGGACTCGCCACGCACGAGATGCGCGAGGCCGTGGCAGCTCTGCTGCGAGCCACGACGACTGTCGCGCTCGCGAGCAACGAGCCCTGTGTGCGTGAAACACCGCCAGTGAGCGGGTACGCGCGCGTGCCAGTCATTCTCCGGTCTTAACGCCGCGCGCCGTCACTGGCTCGCTGTCCAGGAGATGTTACGCTCGTGACGCGCTAAAGGATTTCGCCATGTTCGTCACCATCGGCGCGCGCGCGCGCCCTGAGGGTCTCGTCGGGCTACTGCTCGAGTGTCACGACCGCATCCGTACCTTCACCGATCTGGCGATCGCCATCGGGGAACGCATGGACGCGCCTACAGCACACATCACCGACGCCTGTGCGCGGTGCCAGCGCTATTTCGTCGAGGCGCTGCCGCTGCACGTGGCCGACGAGGAGGAGAGTCTACTGCCGAGGCTGCGCAGCCGAAGTCCAGAGCTCGAAGCCGCGTTCGCGACGATGCACGCACAGCACACGGAGCACGAGGCACGCCTGCGGGAGCTACTCGACGGCCTCGCGAAAGTTCGGCAGAACCCCGAGGATACAGCGCAACGCGAGCGCGTTCGGACGGCCGCGGTGCAGTTGAGGACGGATTTCGAGCGTCACTTGCACAGCGAAGAGAACCTGATCTTTCCGGCAGTCGAAGACCTGCTCACCCCGGACGAACAGGCGCAGATCGTCGCGGAGCTACGCGCCAGGCGTCAGATCACTGCGCCGGCCGCCTCGAACCGGAGCTCGCGCACCACGGCTGGCCCGTTACTCGACGAAACGAAGAGCTGAAACCCGAGCGGAGGACAAGACAATGCCGACACCGGCCTCGCCAGACCAGGGCGCAATTCACGATCTCAGCGTCGTCGCCGAAGAGCTACTGCGGGAGCCCGCGTACGCGCGCGAGGGTCACACCGCACGCACGCTGGTCCGGACGTCGGACCTGCGCGTGGTTCTGATCGCCATCCAGGCCCGCAAGAGGATCTCGGAGCACCACGCCAACGTGACCGCCGCGGTGCACACCCTGACGGGGCAGATTCGTCTACAGCTTGCCGATCGGAACGTGGACTTGCCCGCTGGGCAGTTGCTCGTGCTCGGCTCCGGTCTCCAGCACGACGTGTACGCCGAGACGGACAGCCTCTTCATGTTGACGCTCGGGTGGAAAACGGCGTGAGTGTGTTGAACTGAAGGCTACCCGCGCGTAACTCTGCGTTGCGAGCGCGTTTTGATGGTCGCATCCTGCGCAGGCAGTGGAGCGGCATGAATGAGACCTTTGGCGAGCAAGCTGCCACCGAGGGAGCAGAAGTAGAGGTAGCCGCGCTGGTCACCAAAGCGCCGGATGATACGATCGAGCGACGGTCCAGGTTCGACGCGCATCAGGGTACCGAGACCCCGCGCTGCGCCAACATCGCCGGGAGGAAACACGTCCAAGCGGCCCATGCCCCGTAGCAGAACCAGACCGGCACTCCAGGGACCGATACCCTTGAGCCGTCGCAGCTCCCGCATCGCTTCCTCGCTGCTCGAGCGGGTGAGCTGCGCTGCGCTCATCTCGCCCGATGCGATGGCAGAGGCGACCTGACGCAGCGTCTCGGCTTTCCGGAGGCTCAGGCCGCACTTTCTGAGCTCGCCGAGGCGCGCGTCGGCGATGACCTGAGCCGTCGGAAAGGCATAGAAGCGACGATCGTCATGCTCCAGTGAATCGCCGAAGCGCTCTACCATCCGGCCGACGATCGCGACACCCGCGTCGAGGCTCACTTGCTGGAACGGCACTACATTGGCAAACGCCTCGAACAAGTCGGCGAAGCGCGGCGGCCGCATCCCTCGCAGCGCGAGCGCGGTAGCGCGAAGTCTGCGTTCCGCCTCCGCCAGACCTTGCAGAGGCTCGGGGTCCAGATCCAGGCCGAGCGTCGTCCGAAGCGTGAGCCCCAGCTGGCCGCGCGCGGCAGTCGAAAGGTTGCCATGTCGAACGCTGAACCGAACGTCCGGCGCGTCGATCGTTCCGTGATTCGCCACCTCGACCAGCGCGAGCCCCTCCGACGTCGACAGCACTCGCAGGTAGTGGTCCTGTTCCCAGACATCGACTCGGTTCGACGGACGGCGCTGCAGCACGCGCGCCGTCGCCTCGAGATGGAACGGCGCGCGAGTCGCGAGTGGAACGCCCGCGCCGTCTTCTCCCGGATAGGTGACGCTCGTGCCGCTCACTACGGCGAACGACGTCATGCGGTGTGGCGCCGCGCGCTTGGCGCTCGTGATGTGGCTCACGTGCGCACCGCGGGCCGTCAACGCGTCCGCTACGAGGGACCGATGGCAGCGCCACGGCACTGCCTCCGCGCACATGAGGGCTACCGTTCCCTCGCCCGCCAAATCGCGCAGCTTGGCGAGCCCGGTCGCGAAATCGGGGGTCAACATGTAGTCGGCGTAGCCCCGGAAGCTGGCGTTGCGCCAAGCGGTATTCCCCGAGTCTTTACGCGCGTGACGAAGACCTCCGAGCTCCGGCAGCTGGACGTAGCGAATCCCCCGCGGCCGCAGCGCGCGGCCCAGCGCATCGCCATTGAACTGCGGATTGTGACGTGACCGGGGAATCGTCCGAATGTCCGCCAGCACGGAGACGTCCGACGCGCGCAGCAGGGTAGCCAGCTCGTCGAGCGTTCGTGTCGAATGGCCGATCGTGTAGATGGGAATGTCGTGCCAATGCTTCGTGGTTGCCTCGCGTATCGACTCGAGAGACTACGGCTCACCGTCGATAGACGGCAGCAGCTGGCCGCATCTGCTATCTGCGCACGGACTCGATCTGCTGCAACTGCCTGTCTGTGCGGCGAGCGGGGCTGGCACGCGTGTCAGCCACCTCCGAGCGCCTGATACACGTTCACCATGGCCTGAAGCTGCCGTTTCTTCGTTTCTACGAGCTCCATCTCTGCTTCCAGCGAATCTCGGCGCGTTAGCAGCACTTCCATGTAGTCGGCGCGGGCCGACTGAAAGAGAACGTTCGAGATGTCGACCGATTCTGCGAGTGCCTGGACGCGCTTCGACTGGAGCTCGTAGCTCTTCTGCAAGTTCTCGATCACGGCCACCTGATTGGCGACGTCCGTGAATGCCTGCAAGACCGTCTTTTCGTAGTTGAACACGGCCTGAATTTGCCGCGCGTTCGCGGATCGATACTGCGCGGTGATGGCGCTTCGGTTCAGCAGCGGTGCAGTCAAACCACCCGCCATGCCGTAGGCCAGTGATGCCGGTGTGTCCACCAGGTGCGCCGCGTTGAATGACCTGTACCCGACGTCCGCATCGATGGTCAGCGATGGGTAGAACGCCGCCTTCGCCGCCTTGACGTCCAGCTTCGCAGCCGCGAGCTCCAGCTCCGCTTGCCTCACGTCCGGACGGTTCACGAGCAGCCGGGAAGGAATTCCCAAACGCACGATGTTCGGCAACGGCGCAGCCAGCTGCCGAGCGTTGCGCTTTACGCGCTGTGGGTAGCGACCAGAAAGGAAGTTGATGCGGTTTTCGAGTTGGACCCTCTCCTGCTGGAGATCGTAGAGACGGCTCCTGTTTTTCAGCACTTCGGCCTGGAACCTCTGGACGGCGAGCTCGGTCACCCGCGCTGCCTCCTTCTGGAGCTTGACGATCGCCAGCGCGTCCGCCTGGATCGCGATGTTCCGCGTGACGATATCGAGCTCGTTGTCGAGCGCGATGAGCTCGTAATAGGACCGCGATATCTCGGCGACGATCTGCGTCACCAGAAAGTTCCTGGCCTCGACGCTAGCGAGGTAACGGAGGTCGGCCGCCTTTGCGGCGTTCTGCAGCTTCTTCCAGATGTCGACCTCCCATGAGCCCGTGAGCCCGAACCGGAAGTCAGCCAGGTTCTCGTTCAAACCGTGCGCTTCATCGCTTACGCCCTGGCTGGTGTGGCGGCCCACTTTCTCGACGCCAGCGTCGGCTCGAGCGTTGACCTTCGGAAGGTATTCACCTTGCCTCGCGGAGACCTCGCTGCGCGCGATCACGATCTCCTGCGAGCGTACGTTCAGCTCCTGATTGTTCTCGAGCGCCGTTGCGATGAGCGCTCTCAGCTCGGAGCTCTGGAAGAACTCACCCCACTTGGGCCGTGCCGACCCTGTAGCTTGCGCCGCAGCGTCGCCCGGACCGCCAAAGCTCGCCGGGAGCGCGCGCCTGGGCTCGCGAGGCTCGTTCCCCTCCAGCGAAGGGATACAGCCAGTCGCGGCGAAGCAGACGCACGCCAGCGCGACGACCTTGGATGACAGGTTCGACCTAAACATGGTGAGCCATGTCCTCGGTGAGCGGTTCGTCTTCTTCGTATCGGATCAGGCTCCTGTTGGCCGCGAGCGTTCCGAAGAGAAAATACAAGCCAGGGACGATGATCACGCCGAACACGGTGCCGAACAGCATCCCGCCGAGCGCCGAGGCGCCGATCGTGCGATTGCCGACTGCGCCCGGCCCCGTTGCCAGGACCAGTGGGATGAGCCCCGCGATGAACGCGAATGACGTCATCAAAATGGGACGAAAGCGAACCTTCGCCGCCTCGACCGCCGCCTCCGCGACGGACGCTCCTGCTCGATGTTTCTGCACCGCGAACTCGACGATCAGCACCGCGTTCTTCCCGAGCAGGCCCACGAGCATCACCAGGCCCACCTGAGCGTAGATGTCGTTCGCCAGACCGAGAGCCTTCAGCAGCAAAAACGATCCGAACACACCGGCGGGCAGTGACAGGATGACCGCCAGCGGCAGCCAAAAGCTCTCGTACTGCGCGGCCAGCACCAGGTACACGAAGACGAGCACGATCACGAAGATGTAAAGCGCTTCGTTACCGCGCTTCGCTTCATCGAACGAGAGACCTTCCCACGCGATGTCGTAGCCGCGCGGCAACATTGCGGCGACCTCGCGAACTGCGTTGATCGCGTCTCCGCTCGTGTAGCCCGGCGCAGCTTCACCGCGAATGGCCGATGAGTTGTACATGTTGTAGCGAGTGATCTCGTTCGGACCCTGTGTCTTCTTCAGCGACATGAACGCCGAGTACGGGACCATCTCGCCGTGATCGTTCTTGATGAAGAGTTTCAGCACTTCCGACGGGAGCCGCCGAAACTCGGGGGCCGCCTGTGTGTATACCTTGAAGAAGTTGCCGAAGCGGATGAAACCCTGCTCGTAGGTGCTGCCGATCAGAATATCGAGGTTCTCCATGGCGGAACGGATGGAGACCCCTTTTTGCATGGCCAGCTCGTTGTCGATCACCACCTCGTATTGCGGGTAGTCGGCCGCAAAGAACGTGAAGAGTCCAGTGAGCTCCTTGCGCTGGCGCAAGCTGTCCATGAACTCCTTGTTGATGCGATCGAAGTCCTGATAGTCCGTCTCGTTGTTCTTGTCCAAGAGACGCAGGGCGAAGCCGCTCGCGGCGCCGTAACCGGGGACGGCCGGCGGCTCGAAGAACTCGATGACGGCGCCTAGGTCTTTCGACTTCGCCTCCAGCTCATGGACGATCTCGGTCACGGAGCGCCCGCGTTCAGCCCAGCTCTTGAGGTTGATGAGGCAGGTTCCCGCGTTCGACCCGCGGCCTTCCGTCAGGATTTCGTAGCCCGCCAGAGAGGAAATCGACGCGACCCCGTCCACCTTCTCGCCGATGCCCTGCAAGCGTCGCGAGATGTCGTTGGTCTGCTCGAGGGTCGTTCCGGGCGGCGTCTGGACGATCGCGTAAATCATCCCCTGATCTTCGTTGGGCACGAAGCCAGCCGGGAGCACCTTGTTCACTCCGACGATGCCGAGGCCAAATACCAGCAACATCCCGAACGTGACGAGTCTGCGATCGACGATGCGCCGGAGCAGGCCGACGTACGCTCCCGTCCCGCGCTCGAAGGCGCGGTTGAAGCGATCGAGAAGCCTCGTGATCGGGCCGCGCTTTTTGGGTTTTCCGTGCTCGTTCTTCAGGATCATCGCGCACAGCACTGGCGTCAATGTGAGCGCAATCACGCCCGAGAGGACGATCGATGTCGCCATCGTGATGGCGAATTGCCGGTAGAACACGCCCACGGGTCCGGTCATGAACGCCACGGGCACGAAGACGGCGGTCATCATCAGCGTGATCGCGATGACGGCGCCGCTGATCTCGCCCAGCACTTCGCCGACGGCGTCGTACGGCGACAGATCCGTTTCGGCCATCTTGGCGTGCACCGCTTCGACCACCACGATCGCGTTATCCACGACGATGCCGATCGCGAGGACCAGTGCGAACAGAGTGATCAAGTTGATGCTGATGCCGAAGACCTGCATGAACATGAAGGCGCCGACGAGCGACACGGGAACGGCCAGGATCGGGATCAGCGTAGAACGCCAGTCTCCCAGGAACAGGAACACGACGAGCGCCACCAGCACGAAGGCTTCACCCAGCGTGTGCACGACCTTCTCGATGGACGCGTCCAGAAAGGTCGAGACGTCGTAGCTGATTTCGTAGTCCATCCCGGCCGGAAAGGAGGCCGCTTTGAGCTCCTCCAGCTTGGTCTTCACGTCGGCAATGACTTCGCTCGCGTTGCTTCCGTAGGTCTGCTTCAGCACGATGGCTGCGGAAGGATGGCCGTCCAGATTGGAGTAGATGTCGAAGAATTCGCTGCCGAGCTCGACCGTCGCGACGTCCTTGAGGCGCAAGAACTCGCCGTCGCCATTGGCGCGCAGGATGATGTTTCCGTATTGCTCGGGCTTGTTGTAGCGGCCCTCGTAGACCAGGACGTACTCGAGCGCCTGCGCCTGCTTGCCCGTCGCCTGCCCGAGCCTCCCCGGGCGGCCAATGACGCTCTGCTCGTCGATGGCCTTCATGACGTCGTCGGTCGAGACGTTGTACGCCCGCATCCGGTCCGGATTGAGCCAGATGCGCATGGCGTACTGCCGCGAGCCGAGGATGCGCGTCTGTGCAATGCCCTTGATGCGCGTGAGCTCCGGCAGCAAATTCACGTTCGCGAAGTTGTAGAGGAACTTCTCGTCCGCCGTCTTCTCCGAGCTGAAGAGATTGACGTACATGAGCATGCTGGGCTGCACGCGATTGACGATCACGCCTTCCAGCTGCACCAGCGGCGGCAAGCGGTTCATCACCTGATCGACGCGGTTCTTGACGTTGACGACGGCTTCGTTCTCATCGGTCCCGAGATCGAAGACGATCTGGATCGTCGCCTCGCCGGCGCTCGTCGCGTCGGAGGTCATGTAGCTCATGCCGGGGACGCCGTTGATGGCGCGCTCAAGCGTGATGATGGAGGACTGGACGAGGACGTCCGCGCTGGCTCCGGGGAAGGCGAGCGAGATCATCACCCGAGGCGGCGAGATCTCCGGAAACTGCGACACTGGACGCGTGCGCATGGCGAGCGCGCCGAGGAGCACGATCACCATCGACATCACCATCGCCAGCACGGGGCGATGAATGAACTTGGTAGTGAAGCTCATTCGGCCGCCACTTCCAGCTGCGCGAGCACCTCCGAGGGCGGTTTGTAGTTCACCGCGATCGTGGCCCCATCTCGGACCTTTCGCAGCCCTTCGACGAGGATCTTGTCCTTCTCACCCACGCCCGACTTGATCACGTAAATTTGCGGCAGCTCCGCGCCGATGGTGATGGGGCGCGAGCGGACGACGTTCTTTTCGTCGACGACGAAGACGTACTTCTTGTCCAGAATATCGAACGTTGCCTTCTGCGGGATGACCAGCGCATTTTTGAGCGGTGCGGTCATCACGACCTTCCCTGTCTCGCCGTGCCGGAGCAGCCCTCTGGGATTCGGGAACTTCGCGCGGAACGCGATGGCGCCGGTTTCGTTGTTGAAGTCAGCCTCGATCGTCTCCACCTCGCCGAGTTGATCGAACGGCTGACCGTTGGCCATGACGAGCTTCACGCGCGTGATCCTGCTGGCTTCCGGCTCGGCCTTGTAGGCGAGGTACTCCGCTTCGCTGACGTTGAAGTAGGCCCAAACCGTGCTGTTGTCCGAGAGCGTAGTCAAAAGCTCTCCGTCATCGACCAGGCTGCCCATGCGCACGTGAAAGCGACCCATGATGCCGTCGAACGGCGCGCGTACCTGCGTGAGGGATTGATGCGTCGTCGCGAGCGACACCTCGGCCTTCGCCTTGTCGAGTTTCGCCTTCGCCAGGGCGAGCTCGCTGGCAGACACGACGTTTTTGTCGGCGAGGAGCTTCGTGTTGTCGAGCTCGATCTGCGTCAAGCTCGCTTCGGCGCCCGCCTTTCGCACCTCTGCCTGGTAGATCGTGGGCATGATCTGAAACATCTTCTTGCCCTTCGCGATTGCCTGTCCCTCGTCGACGAAGATGCCTTGCACGTAGCCTCGCGCGAGGGCCCGCAGCTCGATGTGCTGGATGGCGCGGATCTGGGCGACGTAGTCCGTGGTGAGCTCCGTGTCCGTTCGCTGAGGACTCGTGACGAGGAATTTGCCTTGAGCGTGATGCTCGTGATGGTCGCGGTGGCAGCCCACGGCGGAGAGGAGTGCCAGCAAGGCTACCAGCGTCATATTGCGGTGCATGGGGGTCCTAAATTTCGTCCGAGCCCGGCCGACGCGTGATCGGCAGTTGTTCCCAGACAGCAACAAGCGTCTTGAATGAGGGTGAAGCGGGAGCCGGCGCTCGCCGGCTCCCC
>DATDJP010000117.1:0-32637 GCA_036520475.1 Polyangiaceae bacterium
CGACTAGCATTCTTCGAGCCAGCCCCATGCTCGCAAGTTCTCCGCGCATTTCTGGCCTGCCTGGGTGTGAAGCCCAGCAACAGCGCGTGAACGGTCGTTCTCCCCCAGCGCGCCGTACGCGGCTCGAGGAGTGCGCGGCCGCTAAGGTGCAGCGCGTGTACGCCCGCTCACTTGCGTGAAGCAGCCGGCCGACGCGCTCGCTTGCGGGTCTTTGCGAGCTTTGCTTCGTACGCGGCGCGCAGCTCTTCGCGCACCGCGCCCGCGTTCTGGCCGCGCAAATGCTCGGCGCGTAGCTCCGCCATGAAGCGCTCCAGCAGCTCGCTGCCGCCGCGCTCCAAGAGCTCGGCACGAATACTGAGCGCCTCGCTCGCCGCCAAAAACCGCCGCCCCCACGCGCCGAGCGCGACGAGTACGGGCAGCAGCTGAAGACCCATCTCGCTCAAGCTGTAGATTTGCTTTTGCTTGTGGCTAGGATCCGCGGCGCGCGTGAGCACGCCCAGCTCCACCAAGTGGTGCAGCCGATCCGCCAAGATGTTGGAGGCGATGCCCTCCTCCGACGCCGTGAGCAGCTCTCGAAAGCGCCTCCTGCCGCCAAAGACGATGTCACGCACGACGATCAGGCTCCACTTATCGCCCAGCGCCTCCAAGGTGAGGTTGATGGGGCAGCCGGAGCGGTGCGGGTCGTTCATGGGGTGGAAATGTGCCTTGAAAATTATCCTTTCTGATTGTATTTAGCAACTGGTTGCAGAGCACAATCAGTTAGGAGCAAGCCAATGGCTGGTTACATTTTTTATGCCTTCGCCGTGTCGGTGGACGGTTACATCGCCAACTCGCACGGCGACATCGGCCTGCCGGTGCCGGAGGAAGCGCTGCACCGCCACTTCAACGCAGCGCAGGAGCGCATCGCGCTCAACCTCTACGGCCGCCGCATGTACGAGGTCATGAGCTACTGGGACGACCCTCCGGCGGACGGCCCGGAGCACGAGCTTGCGTACGGGCGCGTCTGGCGAGCAACGCCCAAGGTCGTCTTCTCCACGACGCTCGACAGCGTGGGCCCCAACGCCCGTCTCGTGAAGACCGACGTGGAGCGCACGGTCCGCCAATTGAAGGCGGAGACGAGCGGGGAAATCGAGGTGAACGGCGCAGGGCTGGCCGCATGCCTGATTCGCTTCGGTTTGGTCGACGAGTTTCGGCTTTACGTGATGCCGGTGGTGCTGGGTGGTGGTACCCCGTACTTCGAGGCTGGCCTGCAGCTGCAGCTGGAGCCGCTAGGAACGGAGAGCTTGCCGCAGAACTGCACGCTGCTCCGGTTCCGCCCCACGAAGACGCCGCAAACGAGCTGAAAGAGCCCTGAGCAGGACGCGGTAGAACGTCGACTCACTGTCGTTGTAAATCGCCACCATGGCGAGAACAGGCACGATTTGCCGGCTCGGCGGGTGGCTCGCCAACGAGAAAAATCGGACGGTCGGCTCATGCGAACTGCACGGGTTGTCGCGCCCGAGCTTCGCTAGCGAGGCGATTTGGAACTTCTTCGCTCAATTCTGAGCGGAGCGGGCCAAGCGATGAATCGCTCCCGTCACGTGGATAGCCGCCGCCCGCTGCGCGCGCTTTAGCCAAGCGCGTACGACCTTGTTGGTCAGCTCGGCCCAAATCACGGCTCGTGATCGGACGGCTTCAGGGCGCGGGGCGGGCCGAGGATAACCGCCAGCGCTTGCGCGCGCCGTAACCCCTCACGATCCCGGGGCAGAACGTAGTGTCGCCGGACGGGCCGAGCTGGCACAAGACGCGCGGCTCGCGCGGTTGGCGGAGGCGGAGGCGGAGGCGGAGGCGGCGCAGCGGGTGGTCGCGGCGGCACGATCGCCGGCAAAGGGAAGACCGGCGGCTCAGCGGCTCGCCAGTCGTCGCTGGGCTCTGTCTGCTCGAGCTCGTTCGAGTCTGCAGTGGTGTCCTGCGCCATGCTGCGCTCGAGCCCCATGGCGCGTTGCTTGCTGAGCCAGCGGCCGGCCGCCTGCAGCAACGGCAGAACGACGAGCAGAATGAGTATGATGATGTTCTCGATCGACATGGACTCATCTGCCGGTGCGGTTGGGGTCGTCCGGGCCGGCAATGGACGTGCGCATGCCGGTGTCGGCCTGCAAGTTCTGCATGCGGTAATAGTCCATGATCCCGAGGTTGCCTTGACGGAAGGCTTCGGCCATGGCGCGCGGCACTTCCGCTTCCGCTTCGACGACGCGCGCGCGCATCTCCTGCTCGAGGGCGACCGCCATCGCGCGCCGCTCTTCGGCCTTGGCTTGCGCGATCTGTTTGTCGGCGTTCGCCTGATCGATTTGCAGCTTGGCGCCGATGTTCTCGCCCACGTCCACGTCGGCGATATCGATGGAAAGAATTTCGAACGCCGTGCCAGCATCCAGGCCGCGGGCGAGGATGTTCTTCGAGATGTGATCGGGGTTCTCCAGCACGTCCTTGTGGGTCGCGGCGGAGCCGATGGTGCTCACCATCCCCTCGCCGACGCGGGCGATCACGGTCTCCTCACCGGCGCCGCCCACGAGGCGATCGATGTTGGTGCGAACCGTGACTCGGGATACCGCGATCAGCTGAATGCCGTCTTTGGCGACAGCCGCGATGCGCGCGGTCTCGATGACCTTGGGTATCACGGACATTTTTACAGCCGCGAGCACGTCGCGGCCGGCGAGATCGATGGCCGCCGCGCGCTTGAAAGGCATCTCGATATTGGCCTTGTCGGCGGAGATGAGCGCTTGCACGACGCGCACGACGTCTCCTCCAGCCAAGAAATGCGCCTCGAGGTCGTCGATGGAGATGGGCAAGCCCGCCTTGGCGGCGCTGATGCGCGCCGTGACCACCGTACCCGGCGGCACGCGCCGGAGCCGCATGCCGATGAGCGTGACCAGGCCGACGTACGCTCCGGATGACCAAGCCGCGATCCAGAGTCGCAGCGGGATCAGGTACATGACCAGGACGAGGCCGACCACGATGGCGACTGCGATGAGCCCAGCTCCCACGATGCTACTGTCTACTTGATTCATTCCCCGGACCCTTTCGGCTGATTAGGAGCATGCAGGGTCACCACGATTCGGGTGCCCTCGTCGCGCAAGACCTCGACCGGCTGCCCTCGTTCGATGAATTCGCCATTCGAGACCACGTCTACCCGGCGTCCCTCGAATGACGCCATGCCAGCAGGGCGAAGTGGCGTGAGCGTGGTGCCGACGAGCCCGCGCGCGAGGCGCTGCTCGGTGTCAGAACGCCCCCCAGGAGCGAGCGCCGTGGCGAGCACGAGTTTCCGCCCTCCGGGCAGCGCGGGTAGAAAGCGCATCAAGAAAAGCCCGGCCACGAGCGCGACGGCGCTTGAAATCGCCACGCGTGAGATGGCGAGCACGATAGCGCTGGCCGAAGCTCCAGCGCCGAACAAGCTCCAGCTTAGGCCGGCCACGACGGCCAAGATCCCGAGCACGCCGGCCACTCCGAAGCCGGGGATCACGAACATCTCGAGGCCGAGCAAGATCAGCCCCACGAGCACCAGCAGAACTTGCTCCCACCCCACGAGGTCGACCAAAGAGTGTCCCCAGAAGAACGCCACCAAGCTGACCACGCCCACGATCCCAGGAACTCCGAAGCCGGGCGTGCGCAGCTCGATCAAGAGCCCGAGCATGGCGAGGCTCATCAACAAGGATGCCGCGACAGGGTGAGTCAAGAAGCGCACGACCTGCTCCGCCCAGTTCGCTTCCACAGGGCGGATCTCGGCTCCGCGCAGGCCTGATTTTTCGAGTACCTCCTGCAGAGAGTCGGCTTCGAAATCGGCGACGCCGTGCTTCAGCGCTTCTTCGGTGGTCAGCGTGAGGAGCTTGCCCTTCTGGATGACATCCGGGATCTCCACGTCCGCATCGACCATGGCTTCGGCGATGGGTCCGGGGCGTTTGCGCGCATCCGCCGTGGCGCGGAACTCCTTGCGCACGTAAGAGACGGTCTTCTCTTCGACGGGTTTGGCCGCTTCGCCGGGCGCCCCCATCTGCACGGGCGTGGCGGCGCCTATCGTCGCGCCCTTGGCCATGACAATCTTCTCGGCCGCGAGCGCGATCAACGCTCCAGCCGAGATGGCGCGCTTGTTGACGAACGCGAGCGTGGGTACGCGGCTCCGCAGCAGCTGGTCTCTGATTGCCACGGCCGCATCCACTCGTCCGCCGAACGTGTTCACGTCCAGAACGACCAGCGCGGCGCGTTCCTCCTGGGCTTGCTCGAGGAGCCGCTCCACGAACGGCGCCAGCCCGAGGTCGATCATGCCCTCGATGGGAGCGACCAGAACGAGCTTTCGGGGTTCAGGTGCGGGCCTCGCGCTCGAAGCGACGCTGCACAGCACGGCGAACACGCCGACAGCGACCAGGATTTTCCTGAACGCCCATACGACGCGCAGGCGAATCGCGGCCGTAGACTGCGCGCAACGCTTCGTCGTTTCGGATGACGGCAAGCGAGAACGATACTCCTGCGCTCGTCTACAGTCCACGTAGCAGCCAACTCATTCCTACCGGCCCGGAGCTCGCTACGGATGTCTGCGAGCTCGCCCGCCCGCAAGCGCGCGACACGTCCAGTGCCGCGACCGGCTGAGAGCTTGCGTTTCACCCGCGGTGTTTCGCAATGCCCCAGCGCAACCAAAGCGCGAGTGGGGCGCAGGCGCACGTTCGATCTTCCCCCGGCGTCAGCCGAAACGCGCACTGCGACCTCACGCTCTCAAGCGGCGCTGACGATACGCAGATCGCGCTGTGGAAATGGGATGCTGATCCCTTCGCGATCCAGGCGCTCCTTGAGGGCGCGCGTCAAATCGAGCTTCGTATCCAGGAAGTCGGTCGCCTGCGTGTGATAGCGAGCCAGTAGCACCACGGCGCTATCACCGAGCGCGTTCACTTTCACGAGCTTGGCAGGATCCTTGAGTACGCGCGGCTCGGCGTCGAGCAACGCTTCGATTGCCGCGAGGGCCTTGCCGATTTCGTCGCTGTAGCTGACGCCGACCTCGAGGTCCACGCGGCGTGTTTGTGCGCGCGTGAAATTCTGAATGACCGCGGTGCGAACCGCGGAGTTGTTGAGCACGATCGGCACGCCTTCGAACGAGGTGAGCTTGGTCTGGAACATGTCGATAGCCGTCACCGATCCATCGGTGTCACCGATCTTCACCGCGTCGCCGACATCGAAGGGTCGCAGAATGAGCAAGGCGACCCCTGCTGCCACGTCGGCCACGGTGTCTTTGAGCGCCAGACCGATGGCGAGACCCGCTGCGCCGATCATCGCGAAAAAGCCGCCCGTCTGCACACCGATCTTTTCGAGCGCGGCAAGGATGGCAACCATCAAAAATGTCAAGTGCGTCAACTTGGAGAACAGGGGAATCAGCGTGGGGCTGATGCGCCCGCTGCGCTGAGTCATGCGCCGCACGAGGTTTCCCGCCCATGCTGCGATCATCCAGCCAATGACGAGGATGGCGAGGGCGCTGCCGCCGGCGACGGCGTATTGCTCCCAGTCGAGCTTGCTGAAATCGAAATCCATGACTCCTCCTGATCAGACGTGATGCGATACGTCGCCACTAGAATCACGCGAAGGAATGGCGACCGCCGCATCGCGTGCACTCTAAAATGATTGAGAAGAGTGACTACGTTATGGCTCGCTCACGAGCGACGTGGCCGCGGCCGTCTCCCGGGGCGTGCCATCCAACCGCGCAGGGCCATCGAAGAACTCGGCGCGTCCAGTCTGCACTTCGTACATGCAGCCGACGATCTTGATCCGCTGTCGAGCCACCCGCTCCGCGATCAACGCGCTGGAGTCCAACAGCGTCTCGATGGTGCGGAGTACGTGCGAGCGGGACACTTCATCGACGAGGTCCGAGCGCTGGCTCGCCGTGGCACTCGCCCAGCGTCTCACGACGTCCTCCGAAATGGATCGCTGCAGGCCCTCGATTAAACTCCGGGCGTACGCGCTGTTCGAGAGACCTTCAACTTCCACGTTCCCCACGTGCGCCTCTATCGCGCGCCGCAACGCCACGTTTCGCGTGTGGCCGAGCACGACCAAGAGCTTCACGCCCCCGACGGCAACCGAGTATTCGAGGCTTCCCAGCACGGCTTCGCCGCACCAGTTGCCGGTAGTGCGTACGCACGAAATATCACCGAGCCCGACATCGAAGACCGCTTCGATCGGAGTGCGCGAGCTGGTTCCTCCAAAGACCACCGCCAGCGGGTGTTGCGTATCCGCCGTGCTGACTCGAAGCTGCACGGTGTCGCGCAAAATGGGGACACCTCTGCAAAATCGGTCATTGCCCGCCTTCAGCAACTCCAAAACCTGGTCGCTAGAAATCCGTTCCTGGAGCTCGCGTGTGGAGTAGTCCACGAGCTGAACGCGGTTCTCGATTTCGGCGTACTGGCGCTTCAACCCCAGAGAGCTGAACGTGACATTGCGCGCGGGCGCGATGTCGTTCTGATACTCCAGGAGCAGACTCAAGACGTCGGGATCGACGTAGTGCGTGCGCCGCGCGTCGAGCAGGACGCGACTGTTCGAAGGAATCTTGTCCAGGAGCGTGGAGAGCGCGAGACGGTTGAGGAAGCTCACCTGGCTCGGCAACTCCACCCGAAGCAACTCTCCGCTGAGATGTTTTTCTACTATCTGATACAGCGGCTGCTTCTGGCTGCGGCGAAGAATGAACGCGACGGCGATGCCCAGACCAATCAGCACCCCGACCAACAAGTCGGTGAGCAGGATCATGACCACCGTAGCAGCGAACGGCACGAACATTCCGCGGCCCTGCTGCCACATGTCGCGGAACAGCTTGCGGCTCGCGAGCTTCATGCCCGTGGCGATCAAGATCGCCGCCAGGCACGCCAGCGGGATCCGGTTGAGCAGCGTGGGAACGACCGCCACCGACAGGAGCAGCAGACCGCCGTGTATGATCGTTGCGAGCTTCGTCTTACCGCCAGCGTCGATGTTCACCGAGCTGCGGACGATGACCGAGGTCACTGGCAGACCTCCGATCAGCCCAGCGGCGATGTTCCCGGCGCCCTGAGCTATCAGCTCGCGATTGGGGGGCGACACACGTTTGCGCGGATCGATCTTGTCCACCGCCTCCAGGTTCAGCAGAGTTTCTAGCGATGCGACCAACGCGAGCGTGATCGTGGCGCTGATCAAGGCGGGGTGGGAGATCTGGCGGAAGTCCGGGAGCTGCAGCAGCTCGATGAAACCGCTCGGGCCGTCGGCGACTGGAACTTGCACGAACTGATTCGCCTTCAAGCCAAAGCCGCTGCCGATCGCCTCCAGCACGAGGCTCAGACCAGCGCCCGCCAACACCACGACCAGCGGTGCCGGAACAGCGAAACGTTTGCCGTTCACGAGCTTGCCCCAATAGTGAAGCAAGGCGAGCGAGCTCAATCCGATTAGAGCCGCGCCCAGGTGAATGTCCCCCGCTGTCCGGAGGAGTTCCGAGATCGTGTTCTCGCCGTCGGGCTGCTCGAACGACATCTCACCACTCGGGTCGCTGTCGTGCCCGAGCAGATGCGGGATCTGTTTGAAGATGAGGATCAGGCCAATCGCCGCGAGCAGACCTTTGATGACGCTCGAGGGAATGAAGTGCGCGATCGCGCCCGCGCGCGCGACTCCCAGTACCACTTGGATGACGCCCGCGAGCACGACGGCCACCAAAAATCCTTCAAAAGATCCGAATTTGCCGATCAGCGTCGCCACCACCGCCGTCAAACCGGCTGCGGGTCCGGCGACGCTGGTGTGCGAGCCGCTCAGCGGCCCGACCACGAGACCGCCGACGATACCGGCCAAAATGCCGGCGAATAGCGGCGCGTCCGACGCGAGGGCCACCCCCAGACAGAGCGGCAAAGCGACGAGAAAAACTACGAGTCCGGACGTGAGGTCGGCGGTGAAGGTACGTTGTGAACCCGCGGGGGGCGTCGCTACTGCGTTCATCGGCAATAGCTCTCGCTATTACACACGAAAGCCGATCAGTGCGAGCTCCCCGACAGCGAAACGCCGAGCATCTCGGCCGGCTGCTTCTGCGTGAGCCCTTAGCCGGGCAGCCAGTCGCGGATGAACTCGCGGCGAAGACGAGGACCTCGTCGGAAGGACGCAGCCCACCAGCCTGGCCCGCCTCCCCCGTATACGCTACGCCAACGTCGTGGGTTCGAGGTTCTCCGGCTTCTCGGCGAGCTCTTCCGGCGTGAGCCGGGCGTAGATCTCGACGAGGTTGCCGTCGGGATCTTCGAGCCACAGCTCGTGGAGCGGCGTGCCCCGCCAGGTCGTGCGCGGCGGCTTGCTCACCGCGAGCCCTGCGGCCTTCGCAAGCTCGTAAGAGCGAACGACCGCGGCCTTGTCGGCGACGGCGATGCCGAGGTGGTACAGCGTGTCTCGGTGCAGCTCCTTGCCGTCGGAGACGAGGAGCACGAAGTTCGTGTGCAGCTCCGGCCGAACGAACGTCGCGTAGCGATGCGTCCACTCCTTCGGCTCCGCGCCGAGGAGCCACGCGTAGAAACGCGTGCTCCTGGTGAGCTCCTTCACGCGCACGCTGGCATGGAACTCCTGCGCCTGTGGTCCCTCGGGGAGGTCGAGCAGCGCCTCGAGCACCTCGAGCCTCGCCTGGATCTGGTCCCGCGCGGTGCGGAACCGCACGAGCATTTCCTCGCGCGGGATCGACGGATCCTTGCTCGCCGGATCCTGAATGGGCCAATGCAGGCGACGCGCCTTGCCCAAAAACACCGGGCAGACCTCCTCGGCACACAGCGTGATGACCGTGCCCACGGTGGCCGCGTCGATGGTCTGCACCGACTTCGAGTGGTGCGTCGTCAGGTCCACGCCGACCTCGCGCATCACCTCGATCGCGTACGGATTCACCGTCGATGGCTCGCTGCCCGCGCTCTGCATGGCGATGCGCGAGCCGAACAGCTTGCGCGCAAGCCCTTCAGCCATCTGACTGCGCGCGGAGTTGGCGACGCACAGGAACAGGATCGTCTTGTCGGGGTTCATCGTGTCAGGCCTTGCTCTCGGGATTGCTCGGGACGGCGCAGGCGGGTGCCGCGACCTCGAGCGGAGTCTCGGGGAAGAAGCGTCGCTGCGCCCAGAGGGCGACGTTCACGAGGCCGATCAGGACGGGTACTTCGACGAGCGGCCCGATGACCGCCGCGAACGCCGCGCCGCTGTGAATACCGAAGCTGGCGATAGCGACCGCGATGGCGAGCTCGAAATTATTGGACGCCGCCGTGAACGAGAGCGTCGCCGACTGCTTGTAGTTCGCGCCGACGCGCTTGCTCATGAAGAACGACACCGCGAACATCAGGACGAAGTAGATGAGCAGGGGCACCGCGATACGGAGGACATCCAGCGGCAACTGAACGATGGTCTCGCCCTTCAGCGAAAACATCACCACGATCGTGAAGAGCAGCGAGACGAGCGTGATCGGTCCGATGCGCGGCACGAAGGTCTTCTCGTACCAGTCCCGTCCCTTCGCGCTCACGAGGACTCGCCTCGTGAGGAAGCCCGCGGCGAACGGGATGCCGAGGTAGATGGCGACGCTCTTCGCGATCTCGCCGATGCTGATGTTCACGACCGTACCCTCGAGCCCGAGCCAGGTCGGCAGCAGCGTCGCGAAGAAGTACGCGTAGAGCGAGAAGAACAGGACCTGGAAGATCGAGTTCAAGGCTACGAGCCCGGCGCAGTACTCGGTGTCGCCCTTGGCAAGATCGTTCCAGACGATGACCATCGCGATGCAGCGCGCGATGCCGATCAGGATCAGGCCGAGCATGTACTCGGGCTTGTCGCGCAGGAAGATCACCGCGAGCGCGAACATCAGGAGCGGCCCGATAATCCAGTTTTGCACCAGCGACAGCGTGAGCACGCGCTTGTTGCGAAAGACCTTGCCGAGCTCCTCGTAGCGGACCTTGGCTAGCGGCGGGTACATCATGAGAATCAGCCCAACCGCGATCGGAATCGACGTCGTGCCGACGCTCATGCCGTTGAGGGCGGTCGTGAAGCCGGGCGCGACGAAGCCCAGAGCGACGCCCAGACCCATCGCGAGGAAGATCCAGAGCGTCAGGTAGCGATCGAGGAAGGAGAGCTTGCCGAGCAGGCCCGCGTTCGCGTTGGTCATGAGCGTTCAGTTCCTTGTCTCATCCGTAAGGAACCTTACGGCCCACGGCTCGATCACGATACGCGCTGCGTGGTCCCGCACCTCGCGCAGATGAATTGCCTCATGAGCCCTCCGCGAGCAGAGGACCGGATCCTTCACGTCGAGCGGCGTCAGGCTCTGGTTCACGACCCAGGCGAAGGGCCGGATGTCTGCGCGCGCGAGGTCGCGCTCGAGCTGCATGGCCTCGTGGATCGGCGTCGCCTCCGGCAAAGTCACGAGGAGCACGTGGGTGAAGTCCTGGTCCCGCAGCCGCGGCAACAGGCGCTGCACGGCCTCGGGGCTACCGCTGGGCTTCTTCAGCACCTCGCGGTGGTAAGCCTCTGCGGCGTCGAGGAGCAGCAGCGTGTGACCGGTCGGCGCGGTATCGATGACGACGAAGCGATCCTCGCCCTCTGCCACAGTGGCCGCGAACGCGCGGAACACGGCGATCTCCTCGGTGCACGGGCTGCGAAGGTCCTCTTCGAGGAGCGCCTTGCCCTGCGCGTCGAGGCCGTCTCCGGCCGTCGCGAGCACCTCCTCGGTGTACCGGCGCGTCTCGAGGGCGGGGTCGATGCGTGTGACGCGAAACCTCGATGCGTCGGCGCTCAGCTCCCGGGCTGCCGACTCCACGTGCGCGGCGGGATCGGTCGTGGTCAGCGTGACGGGAAAGCCGCGACGAGCGAGCGCGCTCGCGATGCGGGCCGCGACCGTCGTCTTCCCGACGCCGCCCTTGCCCATCGTCATGACGACGCCCTTGCCGTGCTTGGCGAGCTGCTCGACGAGCGCGTCGAGCCTGTCGCCATGGAACGCTGGCGGGGCCGCGCTCGCGCCGTCTGACGCGTCGCCGTCCCCCATCTTCCGCAGCGCTTCGATCCCCACGAGCCCGAAGGGCAACAGCGGAACGGCGACCCTGGGCAGCGCACGCAAGCCTGCGGGGATGCGGTCGAGCGACGCACGCCCGCGCGCCTCCATCGCGACGGCCGTGGGATCGCTCGCATCGCGGACTTGGAACACGCCGTTCAAGATGAGCTGGACATTGGCCACGCCCAGCTGCGCGAGCTCGGCGCGCGTGCGCTCTGCTTCGGTGAGCGAGGACGGCTCCGGGCGAGCGACCAAGACGAGCGTCGTCCGAGCCGGGTCGCGTAGGGCTTCGTTCGACGCCGCGTACAGCGCTTTCTGAGCGTTGAGGCCCGAGAGCGGGCCGAGGCACGACGTGCCGCCCACGTTCGTGTCGATGAAGCTCGACCACGCAGCCGGCAGCTCCAGGAGGCGAAGCGTGTGACCGGTGGGCGCCGTGTCGAAGATGACGTGGTCGAACGCGGCGGTGGCCGCCTCGTCACCGAGCAGCTTCGAGAACTCGTCGAACGCGGCGATCTCTACCGTGCACGCACCCGAGAGCTGCTCCTCAATGCTGGCGACCGCGACCGCCGGGAGCACGCCTCGATAGGGACCGACCACGCGCTCGCGGTAGTCGTGCGCGGCTTGCACGGGGTCGATGTTCAACGCGGAAAGACCAGGGACGCTCGGAACCGGCGTTGGCGTCGACGAGAGCTTCACGCCGAGCACCTCGTCCAGGTTCGAGGCAGGATCGGTGCTCACGAGCAGCACACGCTGGCCCGCGTCCGCGAGGCCAATGGCGGTGGCGCAAGCCGAGGAGGTTTTGCCCACGCCGCCCTTGCCCGTGAAGAACAGGATGCGCGTCGGCTTCTGGATCAGCGCGGGCATGGACGTTCCTTTCAGCAGCAGCCGGACTTCTTCGCGGGCGACGACTCGCTGCTCGTCGAAGGGCCGCAGCAGCCGCTCGACTCTGGCTTCGGCTCGCTGACGGCGGACTTCGCCGGACCGCAGCAGCCGTTCGAGGCGATGGCTGCGGCGATGCCTGCCCACGCCGCGAGCTCGTCCCGCGTCGGGTACGTGCCGCAGCTCTTCACCTCGCCGTTCACCTTCACGAGCGGAAGGCCCGCCTCGCCCTTCGTCTCGAGCGCCTGCTTCACGGCCGCATCGCCGGCGAACGCGGCGGGCTGCTGCGAGAGGTTGAACCGCTCGACCGACACACCCTGGCTCTTGAGCCAGTCGAGGTCCGCGGCGAAGCGAGCGAGCTGCGGGTCGATCGAGGGGCCGCAGATTCCGGTGGAGCAACACATGGCAGGGTCGAAGACGCGAATGGCAGTCATTGAAGCTTCCTTTCGTTTATCGGCGATAGCCGATTGGATAGACACACGAACTCTCTCACATGCCCGCCACCAGCACCTTGAGGCGGCGCAGGGCACGAGGCTCGATGCAGTAGCAGACGCGCGGCCCGTCCACGTCGCCCCGGATGAGGCCCGCCTCCTTGAGCACCTTGAGGTGCTGCGAGACGGTCGACTGGGCCAGGGGCAGCTCGTCCACGATGTCCCCGCAGACGCAGGCGGTCTTGCGGACCAGAATGCGGAGGATCTGGACGCGGGCAGGATGAGCGATCGCCTTCGCGAGCGCCGCCAGCTCCTCGTCCGCTTCCTTCCCTTCGACCGGACGCAGATCGGGCTCGGCGCTCGGCGCGGGACAGCACTCCGGGGCCAACCGTTCGTTCATCGTAGATGTACGATACCCCGCTGACCGCCGCGGTCAAGGCGGGCCGGCAGTCATCCTGATACCGCTGCGCGGCGCGAGCGGCGTCGTGAGCTCGGCGCGATCGTCGTGGAACGGCGGCCGCAAATCCCTGGCGAACACTTCCGCGCTCCACGTCACAGGCGCGCTCGCGCTGGCGTCGATCTGCGCCACCAGGGTAATCTGCGCCGTGCCACCGGGTGGGAGCGCTCTGCCGAAGACGCACTCCGCCGGGTTCGACACCGTGCACGCTCCACCCTCGGTCGCCGACGCGGACGTCAAGGTGATCCCGTCCGGAACCGCGATGCGCACGGCAGGTGCGGCGGCGTTCGGACCCTGGTTTTGGATGGTGAGCTGCCAGGTGGCGGCGTCACCCGGTGTCACGCTGGCTGGAGGAACGGTGAAGGCGACGCTCAAGTCAGCGCTGCCGGTGCCGCTCAACGGCTGGAGCTCGACAGCGCCGATGTCGCACCCCACGCCGCGCGGCCGAGCGACGCCGCGCGCGTCTTCCGTGACCGGACACGCTGCCGGCGGCACGGCATCGACGAGCAGGCTGGCGTACGCTGGCAGGCGCGTCGGCACTGCGCCTCCATTGTCAGCGACGGGGCCGAGCAAAAAGGGCGCATCACTTTGTTCATTACCGGTCCCGTTCAGCGCGCAGCTCGCGTCCGAAAAATGGTTGTACGTGGCCGCGAGTACGGTGACGCTCGCCTCGCACGCGCTGCGTCCGGACGCGGCGACCAGCACCGAACGGTGGCTCGTGAGCTGCGACGCTCTCAGGCTCGCCGCCCCGCGATTGTCGGCGATAGTCACGTGCTCGAGCGTGATGGATTGCCCCAACACCGCCGCGCCCTGGTTCGGGGCAAACGTCGCGGTGCCGGAGGAGGGCGGCGCTTCGTTGACGAGGTTGTCGCTGATGGTGACGTTCACGAGCGAAACGCCGCTCGCGTGAACGCCGCCGCCGCCGCTGGGGCCGCCCGGTAAGGCCGGGTGCGCGACGGCGATGCTGAACACCTCGTTTTTCGCGATCGTGACCCGTTCAGCGCTCAGATTTCCGGCGCTGACACCGCCGCCCGCGAAGACGCTCGGGGCCGTGCCAAACGTTCCGAGCCGCACGATCGAGCGGCCGCGGTTGCCGCTCACCTCCGTGTCGCGGAGCGCGAGCGATCCAGTCACGAGGAGGCCGCCACCGCGGGCAGGGCCGGCCTGTGAGTCGACGCTGTTGTCGACAATGCGACACTGCGAGACGAGCGCGTCGCCCGAGACGCCGATGGCGCCGCCACCGCTGCCACCGGCGGTGTTTCCGGAGGCGGTCACGCCGGACGCGTCGAGCTCCGAAGCCTGAATGGCCCCTCCGCCGCCGTCCGCTTCGTTGTTGGTGAAGGTCGCGGCCCGGACGGTCACCGAGCTGCCGCCCAGGGCGCCGCCGCGCCCCTGCGTCGCGGCATTGCCGCTGAACGTGGCTCCTTCGACGGCGAGCGCGCCTGCGCTGGCGGCGCCCCCGCCTAGCGCACCTCCAGCTCCGTAGCTCGGCGCGATGCCGGTGCCTTGCGAGGCGTCGTTGTCCGTGAAAGCGACGTCGGTCAGCGACAGCTCACTAGCGCTCCACACCCCGCCACCCTCTGCCGGAGCTCCGAAGGCCGAGCAGTTACGACCGGAACACCCGACATTGCCGCTCGCGGCGCGATTCGCGGCGAAAGTCCCGTCACGCACCGTCGCGCGCCCCGCGGCGATGGCACCGCCGCGCGCCGCCCCTGGCTCAGCGCTCGACAAGCACTGCGTGTCTGCTGGACACCCGCCAAGTCCGCTGGAGCCCCCGTGCGCGGTGTTCTGGCTCGCGTCGATGGCCGTCGCGTTGAAGGGCCCGGCGCACGCCAGCGCACCGCCGCTGGCAGCGCCGGCTGCGGGCGGCACGGACTCCGGAGGAAAAGAGGGCCCGGTGCCGTAGCCGGACGCACCGCCGAGCGCGCTGTTCGCGGAGAGGGTGACGTTCGCAAGCGTGACCGGCAGAGTGACCGCTGCGCTCTGTGCGACCGCTCCACCGCGCGCCGCTCCGCCGCCGCCAGGGTTCGCCGGGCCCCGGCCGCCATCGCCGCCAACGGCGCCATTCTGCGTCAGCATCCCGGCCTCGATATTCACGATGCCCGCTACGTAAGCGGCGCCACCTTCCGCGGCGCCGCCGCCGCTCGCGACGCCATCGTTGCTCGGCGCGTCCGTCCCGGCGCCTCCGCGCGCCGTGTTCGACGAAAAAGTCGTGCTCGCTGCATACAGCGACCCCTCGACGAACACGCCGCCGCCCTGGGCGAGGCCGCCGGTGATGGGAGCTTGTCCGGCGGGCGCGCTCTGTCCTGGCGCTCCCGTGACGCTATTTTCGGCGATGGTGACCTGCTCGAGCCTCACCGAGCCGCGCGCTCGGAGGCCGCCGCCCTGAGCGGGCTTCGCGGGGTCACTGCCGACGACCGAACCGCCGCTGAGCTGAACGCGGCTCAAGGTGAGCAGTCCGCTTCCCAAGCTGTGAAGCACGCGTTCGCCCGAGCACGTTTGACGAATCACCACGCCGGGTGCGGTGGCCACGATAGTGACGGACCTCTCCGTCGTCAGATCGAGATCGCCGCGCGCATTCGTATCGTCGGAACCGCAGCTCGTGAGCTCGTATTCGCCCTGCGGCAGCTCGATACGCACATTGCGCTCACTGCTCGCGTTGGCCCAAGCGATCGCCGCGCGCAGCGAGTCATCGCCGCTATCGCTCGTGGTGCCGACCACGAACGTACCCGGCGAGTCGCAGGCGGCTCCGGACAACGCCAGCGCGATGACCGCGCCGGCACGACACCACTCCCTCGTGGTCCACTGCATGAACCCGGATTCGCATGTCGGTTCCCTGGCGGCAATGCGCACCCGACGCGGTTTTTTCAGCGAGACCTCTCCTGGTCGCACGGTTCGCGCACGGTGCACCCACCGTGCGACACATCAACGCTGGAAATGTCGAACGCCAGTGAACCCCCATGGCACGGTGGGCGGTCGCCGGCGCGACCGTGACGAGCAAGCCGCTGCTGCTCGCGCTGGCGCCCATCGTCGGCTACGGCCAGCATGGATCGGGCACTTCCCTGGCGCGCTGTGCCCATGAGCGGGCGAGCCAGCCAGCCGCGCCGTCAGCCGAGCGCGGCCCTCAGCGTCCGGATCGCATCGAGCTGAGTGGGCTGCTCCATGCACGCAAGAAGCAGCGACACATCGATGGTAGGCAGGACAGCGCTGACGGGGATGCTCACATACGTTTCGCCGCGGAATGCGAAGAAACGGAGCGTCCCCCTCTCGTAGAACCACACCTCGCGAACCCCGAGCTTGCGGTACACTTCGAGCTTGTCGATACCCCCCGAGGTCCATACGACCTCGATCGCGATATCGGGGCGGTCGTCGTCACTTTCAGGGACGCGGTCCACCGTATAGCACTCGTCTGGTTCCGCCCCTCGCTCCTCGCGACTGTTCTTGAGCGTCCACGAACCGATGCCTTCGAGCGCGATGCCCTTCGCCTCCGCCCAGGCCTCGAGCAACCGAGCAAGGCGCTTTTTGTCCATTTCGCGATGGCGGGACGGCGACATCAGCTCCAGCACCCCCTTCAAGTAGGTTATGCGTGGCGTCGCGCTCTCACCTCGCATAGCCAGCACCGCCTCGTACTCCTTCCAGGAGACGTTGCGCAGGTAGACGAACTGGTCCACGTCACCGGGATCTGGCGGTATTCGATGCGCGGCAGTCACCATTCGAGCTTACAGCGTGTTGACAGTTTCAGCCAACACCGCCCTCCTCGGGCGTCGGGCGTAAGCCCTTCCTGCTTCGTAGAGGGCAGTTTCACGCACGACCAGCACTGATCGTGCGCCAGAGCAGCGGTGGCAACTCTCGTGTCGTGCACGATCAATGCGTTTCGCGTCCGCTGAACGTGGCTTGCGGTGTGCGAGCTCTGGGATCCACTTCGGTCACGAGGCGCTTCAACAGAGCAACGCGCTCCGGCAAGAAGGCGTTGACCATGGCCTCGGACAACACGAAACGCTGGCTGCCACCAACGATCTCGGTTGCGTTCTCAGTAACGTGTGTGAAGCCCAGGGAACGCGGCCAAGTCACGCCTCCGCCAACGTCCATGTTGTTGTTGAGGCGATGACACCCCGCGCACGAGAGAGCCTGCGCGCGCTGAATGATATTCGTTGCAGTCAGCGTGCTCCCTCTGGCGGCGAGCGCGGCATCGAGCTCGCTGCGGAAGCTTTCCGGTGCGGACGCAAACTGCAGAACGTAGTTGTTCTCGGTTGAAGCCGACGCATGGCTCTGGCCAGAGTTGAACGGGTCGGGAAACGCAAAGCTCTCCGCGGCGAAGTTGCTGACGCTCAGGTGGTGCACCATGCGGCTCGCCTGGCTCTCTTGAAACTCAGGTGTGAGAGCGTGCGAATCGCTAGCACCCATGAGTGGCCCGAACGGGTTGTTCTTGACGGTCACGGGCACGATCTGCAGTGCGTCGGGCGTCGATCCGGTAAAGTGGCGTACGAGCTTGAATTCGCGGAGTGTCCAGATCGAGGGAGTGATGTTGATGAACTGGTTGGTCCGGATCTGGCCGAGATCGAAGGCGTTGTCGCCGAAGTGGGTCACGTGTATCGCCGGTGGGAACCCGTTCACGCCCGTAAAAAACAGCCGTTCGAGGTCTGTCGCGCGAACGTTGAGCTGGGGTTTGCTGCTGAGGTTCGCGAGGAACGCAGCCAGCGGCTTACAACCCAGCAACGCTCCGTCCGGGCGCGGATTCGACAGAGCCGCCTCGAAGATGATGAGGTTCCGGTCGCGGTTATTCGTGATGCCAGAGCGCTTGGCGTAAACGATACGATACTCGCCGCAGGAACGCGCGCTCTGCCGCGCCAGGTCGGGGCGCATGAACAGCCCGACCGGGATGTAAGCATCCGGATTGGTTGCCAGCGGCTCGGCGAATGGATCGGCCTGTGCTTGAATACCCTCTGAAGGCGCCGGGCGACAATCGTACGGAAACCCGTTCAACGTCGGCAATCCGTTCGCGTCGGTAGTGTCGTCGCAATGCGGTCCGAGACCGAGACCCGGTCCAGGATTCTGCGTGTCCCACCACTGCTGGAACAGAGACAGCGCAGTCAGACCCGGGACGCCGCTCTGGCTCACGAGCTGGTCCAGGACACGCCTGAAGGAAAACCGCGCCAAAATCTGTTCATCGGTGATGGCCAAGGATCGGCGGGCGTCAATCGGAATCGCCATTTCGAAGGACTGCGCAGCGGTCTCGCCTTCGGCGTCTTGGCCGAGCTCGGAAGAGCTGCCGCAGCCACTGAGCGGGCCCGAGACGACGATGCCGAGCAGGGTGACATTCAAGCTCCGCCTATAAAAGTTTTGGTCCATAGTACCTTTCCGTGGCGCTTCTCGTGAGCGAGCTCGCTACGACGCCCGGCCTGCTTTAACATGCGGCGCGCAGCTCGTCAGGCGCGCGCTTCGTCGCACGCTCAGAATCGTCATACACTGTGATGCGCGTCGGCACAGGCAGCGTGTGCGTGAGTCAGTGAGTGAGTGTGCGCCAAACGTTCTTCGCAGTTCGCTGCTTTGTGCGCTGTCGCTTCGACTCAAAGCGGCGTGAATGCGCCCCATGCTGCGTGTGTCGGCGCGCGCGCGCCTTTCGTGCGCGCGGACGCGGCGCTGCGACATGCCACAGCGTGTACTCGCCGCGCTTCGTCCACGATACCAAGTACAATCCGGCGTCCGTATTGTGGTTCACGTGGAATATTGAAGGACACCTTCCACTCCGCAGCCCACGAAGATGAGCGATCGAAGTGCGCGAGGACCGGCTTCGATCGCATTCGGGGCGACATGATCGTGTCGGTGGCGGAGTCCGGCACCTATATCTGTCATGCCTCGGGAGGGCGGCTCGAAGCGATCGGAACCTTGACGGCGTCTGGCCCGACCGAAAGCGCGCATTCTCGAACGCCGCGGCCCCGGACGGCACGCACGCAGAAGTCGACCCCTCGATAGCTCACGCTGTCGCCAACGACCGGCGGGCGCTCCAATAGCGTCAGAACGAGCCCGCTCACAGTATCGACGTCGGGGTGCTCGAGCTCTACACCGAGTTGCTCCCCGACTTGGTTTATGCGCGCAACGCCCTGAGCGCGCAGCTCACCCTCGGCTTCGAAGACCGCCTGGGCAAGAGCAGGACCATCCGAGAACTCGCCGACGATCTCCTCGAACAAGTCCTCGACCGTCACGATGCCCGAGGTTCCGCCATGCTCATCCATGACCACGACGAGCTGCGTCGTCTCTCGCCGCATACGAGCGAGCACGGCATCCAGCTTGGTCGTCTCGGGGAGGAATGGCACCGCGCGCACGACTTGGTCGGAGAGAGCGCGATTTTCCACCAGCAAGCGAAGCAGGTCGCGAACGAGTACGATGCCCACCATCTGATCGACTGTTCCCTCGTAGACTGGGTAACGCGCATGCCTGGCGCTGCGCACGGCATCACGGATCTCGTTGACCGACGCATTCCGGCGAATCCCTACAATGCGAACCCGCGGCGTCATGACCTCGGCGGCGGTCAGCTCCCCGAACTCGAACAGCTCGCCGAGCACCTGACCTGCCTCCGCGTCGATCTCCCCTTTGGCGATGCTGTCTTCAACGACGAAGCGAAGTGTCTCCGGGGTCGGGGCCTTCAAAGCCAAGTCGCGACGGATGCCGAGGAGCCGAAGCACGCCCATGCCCGTGGCATTGAGACCCACCACCAGGGGCCAAAGGACCACCTTCGTCCACCGCATGGGAGTGCTGATCCACAGCGCAGTCTCCTCGGCGTGCTGAAGTGCGAGCGTCTTCGGCACCATCTCGCCGAGCACGATATGCAGGTACGTCAGCGCAGCAACCGCAAGCACGCTGGCCGCTGCATGAACCGAGACCCACGACTCGATGCCGAGACGGCCGAGGGGCTCGACCAGGGCTTGTGCAAGCTGGTGCTCTCCATACATACCGAGCCCGAGGCTGGCAAACGTGATGCCGAGCTGAGCCGTGGCGATGTACCTGTCCTGCTTCTTCGGATCGCGCAGCACATCGAGCACCACCTTTGCTCGGCTGCTTCCTTGAAGCGCACGGCGCTCGATCGCGGGCCGAGGCACGCCAATGATCGCGAACTCGGCGGCGACGAACAGGCCGTTCAGCAGGACCAGCACGAGCACGACACTGGCGACCAGCATGTCAGCGCCGCACCTCGGGCTCGGCGCCCGCGCCCCCGTCGGCGAGTCGCTCCGGACCCGACTCGGGTTGCTTGAGCTCGTCCCCGATGTCTCCGAACAGCTGGGACAGAACGTCCTCGATGCTGATGATTCCCTGGACCTTCCCGAGCTCATCCATGACTATCGCCTTCGAGCTCTGCTGCCTTTGGAGCAGGCGCACGAACTGGTGCGCGCCCAGGGTTTCCGGCACGAACGGGATCGGACGCAGCATCTGAGCAAGCGGGGGAACTTCGCCTCGTATCGCGAAGGCCCCGGCCACGTCCTTCGTGTTCACGGCTCCAAGAACGTGGTCGAGCGTGCCCTGATAAATCGGCAATCGGCTGTACGGGCTCTCGAGGATTCTCTCCATCACGTCCGCAGCGGGTGTCGTCACTTCGATGGCGTAGAGCTCGCTACGTGGGGTCATCATCTGTCCAACCGTTCGCGCCGACAGTCGGAATCCGCGCTCGAGGCGGCGGTGAGCTTCGGGACTCAGTGCGCCCCCACGGTGAGACTCTGCCAGCAAGAACTGGATCTCTTCGGGCGAGTGGACATGCTGATGTCCGCCGGGCTTGATGCCGAACGGCTTTAGCAGGAGAAAGCCGCTACCATTCAGCACCCAGATGAAGCCCCGGTAGAGCGATACCGACCAGCGCGTCGGAAGGTAGGTCGCCAGCGCCGTACGCTCCGGGAACTGCAGGGCGAGAGACTTCGGCACCAGCTCCCCCAAAACGACCTGCAGCGTCGTGAGCACGAGCAAGACCGCGATGAACGCGTACGACTGCGCGTCATCGGCTGCTACGCCAAACGCGCTCTCGATCAACGGGCCCAGCGCCATGCCAATCGTAGCCTGCCCGTACGCTCCAGCGACCAAGCTCGACACGGTGATGCCGATCTGGCACGCAGCGATGTACCGGTCGAGCTGCGCCCCGTCTTCCAGCACGGCCAGCAGGCCCGCAGCACGACGGTTGCCGCCTCGAGCAAGCGGCGCGAGCTGACTCTTCTGCACGGCCACCGCGGAGAACTCGGCGGCAACATAAAGGGCGTTGACGGTGACGAGCAGGCCGACGACGAACCATGGCAGGAGCGTCATGCGCCCCTCTGGGAACGGCTCAGGCGCTCAGGGTCTTCCTGCCACGGCATGCGCGCCAGATTTACCATGGGCAGCGCGACGTCGCTCTTCCCCAACTCGCTCCGATTCCGCGGGATTCGATGAGCGGCGCCAGCGCTTCGGTGCGCTCCAGCGCAGAGTCGACACCGAGCCGCAGCTCGCGCTCCATTCCGGCAGAATGGACGCAAGAAATCGACTACCTCCCGATTCTCGCGAAATCGACGTTGGGCGCGCGGAGGCGCCTCTCCGATATCAGCTCGCCGTCGATTCGGCCCCGTGCGCCGGCGGCATCGCGCAAAGAATCGGCTCTTTGATGCGGCGAGCTCGAAAATTCATCAGGCGCTGCAAGAGCTGCACGGTGACGCGCTGACCACGGCTCACGAGCAGTGTGCCCGACTCGAGCGTCACGTCCGCGGCGAATATCATCCCGGGCCGCAGGTCCCGCAGGGTCAGGGACCGAACTCTCAAGGCGCCGTTTTCGCATTCCTTGCGCAAGGCCTCCACGACATCGCTGCCGTAGAGGGCGGCGCATTGGTGCAGGATCTCGAGCGCGCGTTCCGGCGAGCCTTCGCGGGTCTCGGCGACTCTGAAGTCGTGAAGCGCGCGTAGAATTCGCGCGCCGATCGGAGGTGGTGCTCTCGAGCCCTGTCCTCGCTCGGCTCCCGGTAACCACAGGCGCTGGTAGGCGAGTACGTCTCTTACGCGCTCCAGCCGAGGAATGTGCGCGAGCACGCGCTCGGCGACGGCTGGCACCTGAGCCAGCATCTCGACCTCCGCAGAATCGAGCACCTCGCCGCGGTTCAGCTTTGCCGTCACGTCGTTGGGCAAGACGGCGTAGCCGACCGTGGCCAGCATGCACGCCACCTCGACGTGCCAGGGATCAGGAACGCCCAGTCGCTCGGCGATAGCGCGGGCGCGCTCGTAGCGCTGCGGTCCGCCGCCGAACGCTTCTGGATGTGCGAGCGCGAGCACCTCGGTTAGCGCGCGCACGCTGCCGACGAGGGTCTGCTCGAGCAGGACCTTCTCGGCGGTGATCAGGCGGTGCTGCGCGACCGCGTTCTCGAGCGCCGAAATCAGCGTGTGCTGGCTACAAGGCTTGGCCAGGAAGCGAAAAATCTGGCCCTCGTTCACCGCTGCGATCGCCGCGTTCATGTCGCTTTGGCCGGTGAGCAGGACCCGCACCGTGTCGGGTGCGAGCCTGAGAAATTCGGCCAGCAGTGCGGCGCCCGTCATCCCCGGCATGCGCATATCCGAGAGCACGACGTCGAATCTCTCGCCGCGCGCCAGACGGAGCAGCGCCTCTTCGCCGTTGGCCGCAGTAGTGACTTCGAACTTGCCGAATAGTATACGCTCGAGCGCCTCGAGAAGCCTGGGCTCATCGTCGACGCATAGAATGCTGCCCATAGTCATGCTGGTTCCCCCTGAGCATCGGGTGAGCTGAAGCCTTGCGTTTCAGGCGTCTCGCCCGCGTGCGGAAGCGCGACGTGGAAGGTCGTTCCAACGCCCATCGCTGTGTCGAATGTCAAGCTGCCCTGGTGTTTCGCGACGACGATCATCCGGGCCATGGTCAGCCCTTGCCCGATACCCTTGCCGACCTCCTTGGTCGTGAAGAAAGGGTCGAAGATCTTCGAACGCAGATCCTCGGGTATGCCGGTTCCCGTGTCACTGATGCTCACCACCACCTTGTCTTCCAGGGCGCGCGTGGTGACTTTGATCCGGCCGCGCTGGCCGGTACGCGCGCAGACATCTGCTATCGAGTGCGCCGCGTTGAGCAGTAGATTCAAGAAAACCTGTCTCAGGTCCCCTGGGCAGCAAAGAACGCCTGGCAATGTCCCCAAGTCGAGCTCGACGTCCGCGACGCACCTCAGCTCGTTGTTCGACACGCTGAGCGTGTTGGCCAGCTCGAGATTGATGTCCGCCTCACAGCGCTCCCCCTGGTCCGGGTTGCCGAACTCCTTCAGTGCACGAACCAGCGTGGTCACGCGTGTCATGCCCTCCTGGACGGCGTCGAGCGCGGGTCGCACGTTCTTGGAAACGAACGCCAGACCGGCTCTTGCTTCGGCGTCACGTATCTCCGCGACGTCGGCGGCGGACACGGCGCCGCCAGCGGCCCGCTGCACGAACAGCTGATACGTGTCACATAACGCCAGCACGTCCTCGAACGCCTTGCGAATGAAGTGCATATCGTCACCAATGAACTGAATTGGTGTATTGATCTCGTGAGCGATCCCCGCCGCGAGCCGCCCGACGGATTCGAGTTTTTGCGCGTGCCGCAGCTCGAGCTCCATGCGCTTCCGATCCGTGATATCGCGGCTCACTCCCAGGGTTTTTATTACCTGACCGTTGCTGTCGAAGATCGGTACCTTGACGGTGTGAACGGTCAGGACCTTGCCGTCGTGGCATGTGAGAGGCTCTTCCGGAATCTCCAGCCTACGTCCCGTCGAAAACACGTAGAGATCGTCTTTGACGTATTGCTGGGTGTGATCCGTCGCCGTGAACGGCGCGTCGATGATGCCGTGCAGCTGCGTGGCGCTCATCCCGTATGTCGCGAGGAAGGCCTTGTTCGCCCACTCCAGGCGTGAATGCTCACCTTTCACGAGCACCATGTCGGTCATCGCGTCCAGGATCTGTTGCAGCATGGCTTCGGCATCGCGGGCTCTGCGCATGACGCTGGTCACGTCGATCGCAAATCCCGCGGTGCCCCGTGCCCCGCTGTCGTCCGGCGCCAAGAGAGGAAACTTCGCGCAGTACCAGTGGCGTGTGTCGCCATCGTCGTCAGGAATTTCCTCGAAGGCCTCCAGGTTCTCGCCGGTGCGGCGGACCCGTTCGTCGTGAGCGCTCAGAGCGGCTGCTACGTCCTTCGGGAAGAGCTCGGCGTCCGTCCGCCCTAGAATTTCGAGTGCTGGCCTTCCGATCGAGCGCGCGGCCGCAGGATTTACGTACACGTACCTGCCCGCGGCGTCCTTGGACCACCACGCGCCGGGAAGCTGGGACGCGAACGAACAGAAGTCCGCGAGCTCAGTTTCGCCTGTGCTCGAGACACCGGTTTGGAGCCCGGCCAAATCGCTCATCGCGTTCCCCTCCACGTCATGCGAGCACCTCGCGAACCTTTCGTGCGAGCGCCTCCGGTGTGATCGGTTTTTGCACGAACGCGACCGTCGACTCGAGAATGCCGTGGCGCACGACGGCGTCGTCCGTGTAGCCAGACATGTACAGCACCTTCATCTCTGGTCGGATAGACTTCAGGCGCTCGGCCAGCTGCCGGCCGCTCATTCTGGGCATCACCACGTCCGTCAACAACAGGTGAATGGGTGCTTCGTACTGCTCGCAGAGCAGGAGCGCATCCCCGCCGCTCTGCGCTTCGAGCACGTTGTAGCCATACTTGCGGAGTATGGTCCGCGTCAGAATCCGGACCCGTTCCTCGTCCTCGGCGAGCAGGATGGTTTCGAAGCCGCGGAGCGCTGACCGTTCCACTGAAGGGTTCGAGACGAGCGGGAGCCTGGATGGTTCCGCTCTCGGGAAATAGGCCTTGAAGGTCGTTCCCTTGCCGAGCTCGCTGTACACCCAGATGCTTCCGCCGCTCTGCCGGACGATTCCGAAAACGGTGGCGAGTCCGAGACCCGTGCCCTTGCCGGAGCCCTTCGTCGTAAAGAAAGGCTCGAACATGCGCGCCTGTGTCGCCGCGTCCATGCCGGTGCCGGTGTCGCTCACCGCCAGCATCACGTGCGGTCCCGGCTTCACGCCCACGCGCCCCGTGGCGTAGGCCTCGTCGAGGACCACTTCCGCCGTCTCGATCGTGAGCTTTCCACCCTGCGGCATGGCATCGCGAGCGTTGACCGTCAGGTTCATGATGACCTGTTCCATTTGTCCCGGATCCACCACGACCTTTCCAAGCGGGCGTCCACCCGCCACGGTCAGCTCCACATCCTCCCCGATCAGGCGCCGCAGCATCGTTTCCATGCCGCTCACGATTTCGCCGAGGTCTACGGTACGCGGTTGCAGCACCTGCTGGCGGCTGAATGCGAGCAATTGTCGGGTCAGGTCCGCCGCGCGTAGACCTGCTCTCCTGATTTCTTCGAGGTCGGCGCGCATCGGATCGCCTTCCTTCAGGTCTGTCGCGAGCAGCTCGCTGTAGCTGAGGACGATCGACAACAGATTGTTGAAATCGTGCGCCACGCTTCCGGCCAGTTGCCCGACCGCTTCCATCTTCTGCGCCTGGCGAAGCTGCGCCTCGAGTGACGCCCCCGCCTCTTCGGCGATCTTTCGTTGAACGCCGACGGCAATGGCATCGGCGAGGGAACCTAGCCCCGTTTGCACCGGCTTACTCAGAGGGCGTCGGCCGTACATCACGACGGCTCCAACTAGCTGCCCCGCAACCAGCAGCGGATGTCCCGCGAAGCTGACGACCCCCTCGCGCCGCGCCCATACCGGATCCATTAGACGTGGATCGCTCAAAACATCGTTCGTGCAGTAAGGTTGCTGCTCTCGCACGATCGCGCCCAGCTCGAAGTGGGGTACAGGAGGGGCGCCGCGCGGCGCTTCCGCTTGCGTCCCGGCACTGGCCTGCAGCTCGAGCTCGTTCGTCCTGGGACGCAGTATCCAGATCCGAGCTAGCGCCGCGTCCAGATGCGAGACCATGGCCTCCGCGCAGCGCTGGAGCATGCTGGGGAGCGCGTCGCCCAAGGTGAGCGCCATCCCCGCTTCTGCGGTCAGCGCAGCGAGCCGTACGCGTTCGAGGAGATCGGTCTCGGCGCGTTTCTTCTCGGTCACGTCGATCACGATCGCGATGCCTTCCGAAGCGTCGATCATCGCGGCGCCGACGAGCACCGATATCCGGGTACCGTCCTTCCTGATCAGCTCCTTCTCCCAGGGCAATGCCACGCCATGGGCCTGGAGCTCCGTTCTCACGGCGTCATCCGCTGCCCAGCACTCCGGGGGGGTGAGGTCCCTCCAGCTCACCTGGGTGTCTACCAGCTCCGCACGTGAGTATCCGAGCATTCGTGCGCCCACCTCGTTGATGTCGCGAATGCCTCCCGCCACGTCGAAAATTCCGAGCAAGACGAGACCCGAGTCCCACAGCCGCATCAGACGGCCCTCGCTCACGCGCAGCGCCTCTTCTGATTTTTTGCGCTCGGTGACGTCCATCACCATCGCGAAGGAACCTTCGAAGGCGCCGGACTTGCCGAACACCGGCGCCGTCTCCAGAAGTACCCAGATATGGGTGCCATCCTTGCGTTCGAGCTTGCCTTCCACCTGCAGGGGAGCGACGCGGATACGCGCCATATTTTGGCTCGCGGCATCACGCCAGCCCTCGGGCACGAGCTCGAGCAGCGAGATACCGATTAGCTCGTCGCACTCATAACCCAGCATGGAGGCCATGCGCCCGTTCATGAACGTCGTCCGGCCCTCCGAGTCGACCGTCCAGACTCCCTGATTGCTGGTCTCGACGATACGACGGTAGCGCTCCTCACTGGTGCGCAGGGCCTCTTCAGCCTGCTTGGGTCGGGTGCGGTCGGTCACCATGACGAGTGTGCCGGCGCGCTGTCCGTCGCTGCCACACGTTGGACTCGTCTTCAGCAGCGTCCACAGCTCGGAGCGATCTTTGCGTACGAACGCAATTTCGTTCTCCTCCGAGATGCCCTGGCTGAAGCGCCCGATGTGCCGTGTCGTCGTCGCGCCGGCGTCCACTGACATGAAGTCGGTGAGGGGTTTTCCGAGCATCTCCTCGGCTGGGTAACCGAACATTTCGGCGAAGCGTTCGTTCACGAAAGTGATCCCGGCCTGGGTGTCCAGTGTCCCGATTCCTTCGTTCGCGGTCTCGACGATGGTGCGATAGCGCTCCTCGCTCTGGCGCAGTGCGCTCTGCGCCTTGGAGAGCAGCACCGGCGTCTTGCTCGTGGAGTCCACCACGGCATCGATCTGACCGGAGAGCAGGGCCTCAATCGTTGCCTCGGCCTCCGCGAGGCGCCGCTCGAGCTCGCGCGTGCGCGCCTGTTCGGCGAGGCTCATTTGGTGCCCAGGACCAGCAGCACCTGGTCCGTGTTGCTGAGATTGCCGATCACTCTTTGAACCGGTAGCGGCCGCAGCTTGAGGAGCGTCGGGCTCACGATGATCGCGTCTGCAAGAGCCCGCTCGGGCTGTTCGAGCATGTCGATCACCTCGAGCTCATGCTGCGCCGCGAAATGCTCGTTGCAGATTGCCCTGGCATTGGCGATCGCTCGCACCGAATTCGGAGCCTTTCCCGCCACATAGAGACGCAGGCGCAGGGCCGGCTCTTTGGCTCTGACTCTGGTCATCTCGAGCGGGCTCCGCGCGCGGCGTTCGCTCGAACGCGGCGCTTCGTGCCCATTCGAGCCGGGACGCGCGCTTCCGCATCGGCGTGACGCATCTTGTGCAGCACCGCTCGATCGGAGACCACCAGCTGCGACGCTGTCTCCGTTGCGTCGGCCAGGACCGCTATCTCGGCGTTGCGCGCCTCCATTTCGGTTTTGACGACTTGAAGTCGTGCGGCGGCTTCGGCTTGCGCGATTTGCAGCTGCACTCCTTTCAGATCAGAAGCAACCTTGCTGCTCCTCTTCGACGCTTGCTGTTCCTGATCCCATTCCCAGCGGGCGACGCCCATGAGCACCTTTCCATCGGCCACGAACACATCCGTGAGGCTGACTCCCGTATCGGAGAGGGTCAGCTCTCGAACCTGGTTCGAGTGCCCGGTTCCGCGCGACTTCACGATTGTCAGAGCACGGTTGCGCTCGCCATCCTGCACCACGTACGAAAGGTGAATCCATGTGTCCGCGACGGTGGAAATGCCGGTAACCGTCCCTTCGTCGGTGCTGACGCCGTCCATCAAGGAGGTGTTCACGACCGTGACGCCTTCTCCCTTCAAAGAATCCAGAAACTGCTGAGCGACGTCGGACGCCAGAGGCGAGAGCTTCGTCGAGAGCGCCGACAGAGGATCGACGACGAGGCACGTCGGACGATGCGCGCGCACCTGCGCGCGCACATCGCCGAATTGAGCTTCGACGTTGGGTCCACGCGTGCGTGTCGAGAACATCTTCAGCACACCGGATTTCAGGTGCGGCCCGAGCCGTATGCCAACCGACCCGAGGTTGCGCACGATCTGCGCTGCGCCTTCGTCGAAGCTCACGTACAGCGTGCGCTCGCCGCGCTGGCAGGCGGCGGCGGCGAAGAGTCCAGAAAGCGTTGACTTGGCGGTCCCGGGTGCGCCGGAGATGAGCACGTTGCTACCGCGGTGGTAGCCGCCACGCAGCATCTGGTCCAGCCGCGGCAGCCCCGTCGAGACGCGTTCATTGCTGACAACGTATTCGAGCTCGGCCGGGCCGCGATTGGTGAGCTGCAGGCCTTCGTTCGTGAGCGTGATCGGAAACTCGTCGCCCGAGAATCCCGAGCCGCGGTACTTCATCACGCGAAGATGGCGAAAGGCCGAGCCGTCCACGACCCGATGCCGGAGAACGACCACGCAATCGACCATGAATTGGATGAAGTTGTAGCGCTGGTCCCCTTCCACCAGCCCGACCTTTTGCGTGATGATGCCCGTCAGCCCCGTCTCTGCGAGCCAGTCTCGAATCCGATAAATTTCACGACGCTCGGCGGCCGGACTATCCAGCAGGCCCAGGAGCACGTCGATGCCGTCGAAGACGACGCATTCCGCCCGAATAGCCCTGGCCTTGGCGCGCAGCAGAGCCAGCATGCCGGTCAGGTCGAAGTCCCCACCGTTCACCGCATCTGGAGAAAGGCGCGCATCGAAGAAGAAGAGTTTTTTCTTCTCGAGAGCCGGCAGATCCCAGCCGAAGGTAGCTGCGTTGGCGATGATCTGGCCCGTGCTCTCCTCGAACGCGACGAACACTGCCCCCACCTTCATGCGATGGGCGCCATGGACGATCGACTGGAGCGCGAAGACGGTCTTTCCAGAGCCTGGCCCGCCCATGACCAGCGTGGTGCGTCCACGCGGCAGCCCGCCCCCGGTGATCTCGTCGAAACCCCGTATCCCCGTCAGTATCTTCGTCAACGATCTGCGCGGCATTCTGTCGTTCGATCCATTCTCGACGACTGCTGCGACCGCATTCGAATGATCTGCACGCCGCCGGTTCGAGCCGGCGCCCTGGCGTTCAGCCTGGACGGTGTTTGAATCGCAATGGCAGTCGGGCGCAGGCTTCCCGCTCGGGTTCCTCAATGCGGGCGACGGGGCGCACAGACGTTGTTCGCGCGAAGCCAGACGACAATTGCTGCAGTGTCGGCGGTGACCGAATGCGGCTCACGCTGCGTACTCGACCCCCTGTAACAGCGTAACCACGTCGGCATCCTCGGCAAGGGCCGCGCTCGGACTCTCAGCCATGCAGTCATCATCCGTGGATCGCTGCGATGACAAGACGGCAGTGTGTCGCTCTCCAGTGATGTCGCCCGCGTCGAACAGCACCTCGCGCGCGCAGCTCTTGAAGTCAGCGATCGGCCGGCACTGTCGGAAGGGGCGCTGACTTCGTCGAGTCAGCGGCTTCTTCAACGGGGACTGCATCCGTTGGTTCCGCCACGATGTCAGGAGTGGGTGTCAGACCCTGGCCCTCCTGGTTAGCTTGTTGCTCCGCTCGCTCCGCGTCACTCTGCAGATCGACCTCGGCCGCGGGAGGAAGTGCGGTTTTCTCCGGACTTCGCGCCGGCTTCCGGCCGGCTCCAACGGTTGCTTTTCGACTCGGTTTGACCACGGGAGCGTTGATCACGGGAGCGTTGATCGCGGGAGCGACGGCGGACGGCCGAGGAGTCACATTCAGGGGGGTCTCGTAGGTCGTCGGCCGCATCGGCAGCGGCGCCCCGGTCCCGAGGCGTGCAGGAGTAAGCCATCCGTCGGTCAAGTTACGCACACGCACGTACCCCGTTCTGTTCGCCTGGTAAATGCCCGCACCAGCCAGCAAGATCAGTACGGCCAGAATAGCCGGCCAGCGCGCCCGCACTCCTGGGATGCGGATGCTCGCGCCGTCCTTCTCCATCGTCGGCAGCGCGGTCGAGCCTTCTGACGTTGGCGAAGCTCCTGGCAGCACGTTTGGCTCCGCGCCCGCTCGACGATGCGCGATGTAGCTGGTCAGCGCTTCGCCGAGGCTGGCCATGGTGGGGTAGCGCTCGGCTGGTGTTCTCCGCAGGCACCGTCCGAGGATATTGTCTAGCTCCGCGCCTGCGCTCGGGACCGCGTCGAGGATCGATCGCGGGGTGGCCGTCAGAATCTGGGCGAACACCTCGGTCACGCCCGCGCCGTCGAATGGGGCCGCACCGGTGAGCAATTCGTAGAGCACGGCACCGAGCGACCAGACGTCAGTCCCCGAATCGACGAGCTGCGGCGTCAGGATCTGCTCAGGCGACATATAGGAAGGTGAACCGATGCTGTCTTGAGGGCCGGTCGCTCCGAGTGAGCGCGTGGAGTCGAGTTGCTTGGCCAGGCCGAAATCCAGAACTTTGACGATGTCCTGTCCTGGACCACCCGACCACAGGAATAGGTTTTCGGGCTTGATGTCCCGATGGACGATGCCGAGGGCGTGCGCCTCGCCAAGCGCCTCGCACACCTGCAGCACGTAGCCGACGGCCGTATCGATGCCGAGGGGACCGTCGCGCTCGAGCAACCCACGGAGCGAGATTCCGTCCAGGTGCTCCATCACGAGATAAGGACGGCCCGATTCGAGCTGCCCGACGTCCATCACCCGCACCACGTGCTCGCTACGCAACGCGGCCAGCGCCCTGGCCTCGTTCAGGAAACGCTCGATGACCGAGTCCTTGCCCGAGAGCGCTCGGCGCAGGAATTTGATGGCCACCGGTTGATCCAGCTGCAAGTGGCGACCGAGGCACACGATGCCCATCCCGCCCTCCGCAAACTGGCCTTCGACGACGTACTTACCCCCGAGTAGCTCGCCCGCGACAACAGGGGCGACTGTCTCGAGCGAGTTATCCACGTCCCAGGATTCGTGCGGGAAACTTTCTCGGTTGTGGCCTGAGGCTTCGATCGTCCCGGCAGCCTCGGGTGTGCTGCGCACACCGGTGATCGAGGCGCCATCCTTGAGCGCTGTGGCAGCCATGCCACGCGCCAATGCATCTCTGGCGCTCGGAGCACGCTCATCCATGATTGCTCACGGTCAGACGGCCAAGACGCGAAATGTAAAAAGACTGATGCATGAATTCTTTGGAGCCAGTTACCAGTTAGATAACCATGCAACGTGCGGACTCTCGCGTGCACCCGCAAGTGACAGCGTCTATTCGGCGCGATTACTGCGCACACGCCCGCACATGGTCCCGCCGGTCAACCTGTCAGCGCAGGAATCATGGCAGCTTGTAACGGCGAGCTATCGCAGTACCCCGGTGCGTTCAAGAATCACGTACAACGCCACCAGCACGCAGAGCGCCTGAATGATCCGCTTGATGGTCGAGCTGGGGATGGGCAGGAGATCGATCAGGTAGATCGCGAGCGCCAGCACCACGAGTACGACGATGAGAAATATGAGGATGGACATGCGCCACTCTACAGCATTGTCCGGCTTCGGCGCCGAGTCACTCTGCCTCGCGCTCGGGGCAAAGAATGCGCCCATCAGAGAACAACCCGCAGACTCCCGGCCCGGAGAAAAACGAGGCGGACGGAGCGATCTGACGCGCTCCGTCCAGGTCCGGAATGCGCCGCCACGTGCTCTGCTCCCATGCGATTGCGTTCATCTCGAACGATGGGACTGAGTAACGTGGTGGATCTGGTGGGCGGTGGCTTTCACGCCTGCGCGCTCATCGAAGGTGGCACCGTGCAGTGCTGGGGCGACAATCTGCGGATTTCATCGGGCTGGAGCCACTTCTGCGCCTCGGACGCGAACTGGCTCGAGTGCATCGGAGGACCTATCGAAGCCCGCGGACGACTCCGCTATATCGACGGTTGCAGCAACACATTCGTCGTCTGCCCGCCGCGGCTCGGCAAACCCCAGACAGCGACTTTGGTCCGACGGATGGCGATCACCCGATGCGAAATCGCACGATTCTGCAGCGTTGCCGTGAACCATGTCTCCTGCGCGCTCGTGCGGCGCGACGCGGTCCGGACTTGCGCGTCGATGCCGGAGGGGGTCGCGCTTTCTGGACGCTCGCCAACGTTTTGGTCGAATTCGTTCGCGATCGTCTGAACTGCGCGAAGGGCCGCGCGGCGCTCCGCTGCGGTCGGCTGAGCCTTCGCAACTGAGCGCTGGCACGTCGGGCAACCAGGTACCCGGAGCTGGACGCGGTTCATTCCAACTCAGCTCATCGATGGGACGCGGTAGCTGGCCCCATGCCACGCACAACAGCTTGTGGCAGACTTAGCGACTGACACGACCCTGCCTGCGTTACCGTGAGTAGTGTGAAATGCCTCGGTGCAGCGCCCCGTGACATTCAGGGCTTCGGTTTGCCCTCGCCTTCGATGTGGAATTCGACCCGGCGGTTGTTGGCACGACCTTCTTCGGTTTCGTTCGTGTCGAGCGGCTTGTCGAATCCAAATCCGGTCGACGTGAGCTGCTTGCGATCGACGCCGTGCTTCATGAGCCAGTTCGCCA
>DATDJP010000118.1:0-12129 GCA_036520475.1 Polyangiaceae bacterium
AGACTCAGCGGAAGTTTCCATGCGGGCCACACAATGGGTCCGCCGGAATGCATGCGCTAGGTCCGAATATCGTCACGACAATCAATGTTTCATGCCTGCGCACGCGCAAGCGACTTGCGATGAACGCATACGTCCGCGCGCCGTGAGGTATTCCCTCGCCGCGTGCGAGACGCCAAAAACAATCGCTGCTGCGCGCGCATAGGTTCGGCGTATCGACGCGCGAGCCATTCGATTCAGCTCACGCGCTGCCTGCGATTACAACTTATTGACAATTGCTTGTGGCAAACCGCTACGACGCGCGTGCGAGCCACATGTGCATGACAATCTGTCAGCGCAATCGCGATTGTTTCCGGTTGTGAAAGATCGCTGCGCTCTAGTACCGCTTCCGGGCCGGGACAAGGAATTTTTGGCGGATTGCCTGGTCGCGTTTTCCTGGAGTAGTGCCGGACCTTCTCGCACGAAGCGAGACGGTGAGCGCGGCACATGCTGGTCTGGATTTTTGCCCAGAGCGCCCTGCTGGCGTCCAGCTGGGCACTCGGCGCGCGTTGGTTGCGCGAAGATGCACGCTTGGCTGAGCGCGCCAGTGCCGCGTGTCTGCTCGCGCTGGCCACGCCGATCGGAGTGGTGGCATTGCTCAGCGCGGGGTCCTGGCTGAGGCCGGCTCCGCTCGTGATCGCGAGCGCGATGGTCGCACTCGCAGGCCTGCTCGCGGCGGGCCGGGCGGGTCGAACCGCGGCACGCGCGGACGCAGCGCGCGCCGTTTTGCTGCTGCTCGAGACGGCGCGCACGACCGCCGTGTTGCCCCTGGTCGTGGGTTGTGTGGCACTCGGTCTGGCCACGTGGGCGGCCCTGCTTCTGCCCTTTTGGGCCTGGGATTCGCTCGGCTATCACTTGCCAGTCGTGTGGGACGCGCTCGACGTCGGACACCTGCGCCGTGTGCCGACGCACGGCTGGTACATCAACGTGTATCCGCGCGCGGGGGAGATGTACTTCGTGTGGTGTCGCGCGCTGCTCGGTCACGATCGCTATCTCGATCTCGCGCAAACGCCGTTTGCGATCGCGGCTTGCGTCGCTGCCGCGAGCCTCGCGCGACGCGCCTCTGCCGCCGCTCCGCGCGCCATCGGCTACGCCGCCGCGTACCTCGCCGTGCCGGTCGTCGCGCTCCAGATCCCGACGGGCTACGTCGATCTGATCTATGCCTGCTTCTTGATTCTGGCCGCGCTGTTCGCCACCGGGCAGCTCGAGCCGAGACGAGCCGCGCTGTTCGGAATGGCCGCGGGCCTGCTCCTGGCGACGAAGCCCACGGCGCCGCCGACGGTGGTGCTTCTGATGCTGACGTTCGGCGTGCGTTGCCTGCGCGCGCGCCGCTTACCGCTGGCGCTGCTCGCTGCCGCGCTGGTCGCGTGCGGCTCTTGGAGTTACATCCGGAACCTGATCGAGTTTGGTAACCCACTCTGGCCGATCACGATCTCGCTCGGACCCCTCCACTTCCAGGGGCTCGAGCCCGTCGGGCCGATGCTCGTGCGCGGCCTGCCGGAGGAGCTGAACCGCGGGTGGGCGTACCGCGTGTTCGTGTCGCTCATCGCCGATCCCGCGCAGTACGTCTACGACATGCGCTACGGGGGGTTCTGGCCGCTCGTGCCGTTCTTGCTTCTGCCGCTCGGCCTGGTATCGCTGCGCTCCCGCGACGTGCGCAAGAACGCGCTCGGCCCGCTGCTCGTCGCGGCGTGTGCGCTGGCCTCGCCGATGGCGCAGTGGCTGCGCTTCAGCTTGGCCCTGCCCGCGGCGCTCCTGGCCCTATCTGCCGCCGAGGTCAGCCGTCACCCGCGCTGGCGCCAAAGGCTGTTCGATCTTGCGCTCGCGGCCGCCGCGGCGATCGGAGTACTCCGCGCCTACCCGGGATTTACGGCCGGGGCGCGCACGCTGATGGCGATCGCCCGCGGCGGGTATTTCGGAGGAATCGACGGCCATGAAGGCGAATGGGACTCGATCAAGGCGCGGCTCGCGCCGGGAGAGGCCTTCGCGTACGACCGCAGCTTCGCGACCCCCGGGCGCGCGTACCGTGCGGACGGCGCGACACGGGTCGTGTATCTCGACGACGAGCACGTGCGCCCGGGCGATTTGCCTGCCTGGATAGCGCGCGAACGCGTGCGGCTGCTCGCCGTCGCGAACACCGGCCCGCTGCGCGATCGCATCGTCTCCGACCGGGCGCACTTCGCGCCCGTGATGAGCTGCCCGCTGGATCCGTGTCACGTCTATGAGGTACGTCGCGCGCCTGGCGACGCACCCGTGAATGTCACTCAGCAGAGCGATGTGCTCGTGGTCGTGCCGCATCCCGACGACGAGACGTTGATCGCAGCCGGCGTTCTCGCCCGCGCCGTGGCGACGGGCCAGCGCGCGCACGTCGTGATCGTGACCAACGGCGACTACGCTTGCATCGTGGACGGGCTCGCGCGACAGGCAGAGTCCGTCGCTGCCCTCGCAGTGCTCGGAATTCGCGAAGATCAGCTGGACTTCTTGGGTTACCCAGACGGGTATCTGGCACACCTCGGGCGAGCGCCGCTCCCCGGTGTGAAGCGGCTCGTGAGCGGCCGATGTGAGCGCGGAAACACCACGTACGGCCAGCGCGGCCGGGGCTCCCGCGACTTTCACCGCATGCGTTTCGGTGAGCCCGGCGCGTACACCGCGGAGTCCGTCGTGCAGGACCTCGCCGCGATCGTGGCCGAGCTCCGGCCACGCGACGTCTTCGTCACCCATCCCCACGACACGCACCCCGATCACGCCACGACTTACGCGCTGCTCCGCCGCGCTCTCGATCGCCAGCCGGAAGCGCCACGACTGCATCGCGCGCTCGTGCACACGGCAGGATGCTGGCCGACCGGCACGGCGCTGCGCGACCCCTGTCCCGAAGCGATCTTCGATCCGCGTGCTGCGCTGCCGCCGCTCCCGCCGCCCCTGACCGCGTATGTACCGCGCGAGGCGCGCCAAGTACCCCAAGAAATGCTCGCCAGCGATCCGCGAGTGAATCGCAAGGCGCTGGCGCTGCTCGAGTACCAGACTCAGCTCGGACCCGGCGGGCTGAAGAGTTACCTGGCAGGATTCATCCGGCGCGCCGAAACGTTCTATCCCGAAGAGCTCACCCTGGCGTCGCCAGCGCGCTGGGTACGACGCGCAGCAGGCGCCAGGACGCGCGTGGAAGTGCTTTCCAGTGGCGAAGCGGACTACGTGCTGGAATTGTCACGCGCCGAGCTCGAGCTGAAGCTCTGGCGTACCAAGAGCGATTCGAAACGTGTGCTCGGGTCCTGGCGGCTGCCGCACGATGCAGGAAACCAGGAACACCTGGAGATCGCCATCGAGCCTCGCGCTGAAGACGGCGGCATCACGGAGATCACGCTGTGGCGCGCGCGGGCTCTGCTCGGGGTCGCCATCGATCCGGAGCCGCTCACGCACGGCGAACGCGTCCGCATCGTGGGTGCAGCGCCCGGCACCGAGCTCGTGCTGCACGCGGCGAAGCGCTAGCGCTCGCGGCCGCGCTCTGCCTGCACCCAGTGCAGACCCGGCAGCCCGTCGATGCTGGCGGCGTTCCTGGCGACTTGATAGTCGCGCACGCCTTCGGGGCCCTTCTTTTCGGCCCACTTGAAGAGCTGTTCGCGCTCGCCTTTGAAGTCGTAGAGCGGCACGCCATAGCCGCAGGAGTCGGAGATGCGCTCCACATCGACGACGACGATCGCGCGCGCCGACATCGCGGAGTCCCAGTTCTCCGCCAGCTGACCGAACCCCGGGTCCGGCGCCTCCACCACGCGGCCCCGACCGTGCAGACGCACGATCTTCGGCGGCCCATCGAAGGCGCAGAACATCAACACGATGCGGCCGTTCTGGTTCAAATGCGCGATCGTCTCGACGCCGCTGCCGACGTAGTCGAGGTATGCCACGCGCATGGGAGCGAGCACGCGAATGCCGGCGATCCCCTTTGGAGACAGGTTCAGGTGCCCCTTCTCTTCGAGCGGCGCGGTGGCGACGAAAAAGACCTGCTGAGCCTGGATGAACTCGCTCAGCCGCTCGTCGATTTCTTCGTACACCTTACCCATCACGTCCTCCGCTCGGAGCTTCGGGATTCGCGCTGCGAGCGCCCCCGGCGTCCTTGGTGATGGCTTCTCGCACGAACAAGTCTTCGAGCGTTTCGTGACGCGGGATCACCTCCGTCACGCTGAAGCCGCTCCTGAGCGCGTCGCTCAGCACCTGTTCCACGAGCGCTGCGCCTTCCACTTCGACCACGACGCGCGCACCCAGGCGCGAGACCCGGTGCCCCACGCTCGTGCAGCGCGCTTCGAACGCTTCGTCCGCCCCCTGCACGCCAATGTCCGTGCGCTGCACCTCGCTCCGCAGCAGGTCCGAGAGCTTGCCGCTGACGACGACTTCTCCTCGCCTCAAAATGGTCACCTCGTCGCACATCACCTCCACGTCACTCAGAATGTGCGTGGAGAAAAAAATCGTTCGGCCGCGTTTGCGCTCGTCCAAGATCAAGTCTTTGACCTCCTTGCGTCCCACCGGATCGAGGCCGCTCATCGGCTCGTCGAGGATCAAGAGCTCGGGATCGGAGACCAGCGCCGCGGCCAGGCCGGTGCGCTGCAGCATGCCCTTCGACAGGCGACGCACGGGACGATCGGCAGCGTAGAGGATGCCGACCTGAGAGAGCACGCTGCTCGCGCGATCGCGAACAGCACGCACACCAAGTCCCGAGAGCTGCCCGCACATCTCGACGAACTCGCGCGGGGTTAAATAAGGATATACGTAAGGATTTTCTGGCAAAAACCCCAATTTTTGCCGGGCGCGCGGGCTCGGGATCGAATCGCCGAAGACGCGCGCCGAGCCGCCCGACGGGGCGATCAGGCCAGTCAACATCTTGATCGTGGTCGTCTTGCCGGCGCCGTTCGGACCGAGAAATCCGAAGATGTCGCCGCGCTGCACGCGAAAAGAGATACCTTTGACCGCTTGCACGCGGCGCCTGAAGAAGCCGTGCCGGAACTCCTTACGCAAGCCGTCGACCTCGATCAAAACGTCGTTCATGCGTGTCTCGAGAACATAGCCCGCGCCGCGCGCGTGCCCAATCCGAGAATAGCTTCACCCGAGGACTGTGGGTTTCTGCTGCTCCAAACTGCCACAACTTGTTGTAAAAGTTGTAAGCGAGGCAGAGTGACGTGCTTGTTGGAACCGACGTCCGGCGCCGCCCTGCGGCCGCGCAACCTGCAAAGTGAAGGCGGGGAAACGATGCGAGGGTATATGACGAGGCTCGGTTTAACGTGTTTGTGTGTGCTCGGCTGCGCTGCTTTCAGCGTGGACGCCTTCGCTCAACCCTTGCCCGCACCCAAAGCGGAGCCCGCGCCGCCCCCCGGCGCGCCGGCCGCACCCGCACCCGCACCCGCACCCGCCGCACCCGTGACGCCCGGCGACCCGATGACGCCTCCGCCGGCGCCGATTGCGCCCGGCGAACCCATTCCGCCTCCCGGCACGAACACGCCGGCACCGCCGCCCTCGCCCGAGCCAGCGCCGGCAGTCTACGCCTCGGGAGAGCTGGGATTTTCGGGCGGGGCCGCGTCCACGAGCAACGCCCGTGACGCGGCTCCGGATCAGCGGCGCCTGTCCTTGCGCGTGCAAAACTCACTCTACGGCTCCACGGGTTTGCTGCGCATCGTCGAATCGGGCTCCGGTGCGCCCGGGACATTTCGCATGTCGCTGCTCGGCAGCTACTTCGGCGGCTCCGAGTACCTGTGCAACGGCTCGGACTGTCCCACGCCCGCGGGTCGCCGCGGCACCTCGGACGAAGTCAGTCGCGTCGGCGTGCACATCGGCCTGTCCGCCACTCTGACGCGCTTTCTGGAAGCGTCGTTCGGCTTCCATTCGTACGCGACCTCGAACGACCAGGGCGATCCCGAGCTGCTTCAGGCGCTCGGAGACACGAACCTCGGCCTCAAGGCGTTCATGCCGAGCGAGCCCGATAGCTTGCTTTCGTTCGGCGGCGAAGCACAGCTCTGGCTCTTGAACGGCACCGGTTCCGTCGGCCTCGACGGCTCGGGGACGAGCGTCTCGCTGCGCGCGCTCGCGACCATCGACTTGTACAATCGCCGCGAAGCACGCGACCGCATCCCGCTGCGCATCCACGCCAACCTCGGGTACCTCTTCGATAATTCGGCCGAGGTCGTAGCCGACGCGGAAGACGCGCAGAACGCGCGCATCTCGCGCATCGAACGCTTCGGCCTGAACATCAACCGCACCGATGCCCTCGAAATGGGCGTCGGCGTGGACGGCACCTTCGAGATCGTACGCCCCTTCATCGAGTGGACCATCGACGTCCCCGTCAACCGCCAGGGCTACACCTGCGACCCGGACACGGCCGCCGACGCGGGAGACAAGTGTCTCGGCGAAGACGCCAGCCTCAGCACCATCCCGTCACGCCTCTCCGTGGGAGCGCGCTTCTACCCGTGGAACGAGAACCTCGCCCTGCTCGCCGCCGTGGATATCGGCACCGGCGCGACCTACGACTTTCTCGAAGAAGTGGCGCCGGAGCTACCGTGGAACGCGTACCTTGGCATCGCCTACGCCGTAGACACGAACCCCACGCCCGTCATCCAGCGCGTCGAGGTCGAGAAACCCTCGACGGCGCCCGCGGCGGTCGAGCGCGTCATCCATGGCGTCGTGATCGAGAAGGGCACGAACCTGCCCGTCGCCAACGCCACCGTGCGCTTCGATGGCCGCAACCTGACCGGCCTCATCAGCGGTGAGGACGGCACGTTCCAGACCTCGAACCTCGACCCCGGCAGCTACACGCTCAACGTCGCGGCACCCGGCTACAAGGCAGCCCAGTGCCCCGTCCTGGTGCCCCCCACCGGCACCGATCTACAGAACCCGTACATCGAGAACTCCCCGTACAGGCCGCGCCCGCCGGCCAACCCCAACCCGAACCCCGACTCCGGCGACGCACCGGCGCCACCCGCAGGCGGGCAAGCCAGCCGTACGGCGGCCGGCGGCACCATCGTGACGGTGCAGTGCGTGCTCGAGTCCTTGCCCAAGGTCGGCAACGTCATCGGCGCAGTCGTGGATGCGGACAAGAACGCCCCCGTCGCGCAAGCCAGGGTAAAAATCGCCGACCGGATGAACCGCGAGCTCGAGCTCACCGCGGACGCGGCCGGCGCATTCCGCTTCGAAAACGTACCCCCTGGGCCCGTGCGCATCACGGTCGAAGCGCCGGGTTATCTGACCAGCGTCACCGAGCTCGAGATCCAGCCGCGCGAAGACGTGAAAGCGCGCATCGCGATCAACAAGCGCCCCGCTCAAGCCAACGTCGTCGTCACGCAAACCGAGGTCCGCCTCCGCAAGCAGGTGCACTTTCAGCACGACTCCGCGGAAATCCTGCCGGACTCCGCGGCGATCCTCGAAGAGCTCGCCGACGTGCTCAAGAAGCGCGCCGAGATCCAGTCCGTTGAAGTGCAAGGCCACACCGACAACACCGGCAACGCCGCCTACAACATGCGCCTGAGCCAGGAGCGCGCGCAAGCCGTCGTCAACGCGCTACAACGCCTCGGCGTCGATCCGTCGCGCATGCAAGCCAAGGGCTACGGCCAGGAAAAGCCCGTCGTCCCCAACACCACCGACGGCAACCGCGCCCGCAACCGCCGCGTGCAGGTCATCATCGTGAAGAAGTGACGGCGTGAGTTGTCCTCGAGCTTCGCGTACGACCGCTATCTGCTCGCCAAGCGCACCGTAGACGACCGCGCCCTCAACAAGGACGTCGTGGAGCGGCTGCGGCGGGAGCTCGCGCCGCTTCAGGGCGGCGTGCTGCGCGTGCTCGAAGTCGGCGGCGGCATCGGGACGATGGTCGCCCGGCTCCTCGATTGGGGCGTGCTGCGAACGGCTCACTACACGCTGCTCGATCGGGACCCGGCTCTGCTGACCCGTGCGCATGCGTGGCTCTCGGACTGGGCGCGCGCCGCAGGCTACGTGTGCACGACGTCGGCCCATGGTCTCCACCTGCGACGAGAACACCTCGACGTGACGGTCACGTTCAGAGAGGCGGACATTGCCCAGCTCGGCGAGAGCGGCCGGAGCTACGACCTCATGATCGCCAATGCCGTCCTCGACATCGTGGACGTCCCCGCTGTCCTGCCCGGCTTGCTCCGCGTTTTGGCGCCGCGAGCCTTGTACTGGTTCTCGTGTAACTTCGACGGCGAGACGATCTTCTGCCCGGAGCACCCCGCGAACGCGGCGCTCCTCGGCGTTTATCATCGCAGCATGGACGATCGCCCCACGACGGGCCGCGGAGCGGGCCATTCACAGACGGGACAACGCCTGTTCCGGCACCTCAAGGACGTCGGAGCGAGCACCCTTGCCGTGGGCGCGTCGGACTGGATCGTGTTCGGCAGCGATGGCCGTTACCACGCCGACGAAGCTCAGTTCCTGCGCTGCATCGTGCAGACGATTCACGACGAGCTCCGCCAACACCGCGAAGTGCCGTCAGAAGTGCTTTCAGAGTGGACGGCGCTGCGCCTCTCGCAAATCGAGCGCGCTGAGCTCGTCTACATCGCGCATCAGCTCGACTTTCTGGGCCGCGCCCCCGACGCGCTCTGACGACGCGAAAAGATTGCGCCGTTCATCTTTACGCTCTACCCGGACGCGGATTGATGATCACCTTGGCTGGGCATGAGCTCCGATGGGCCGCGCCGATGGTCGCTCCGGTCTGAATCCGCTCCGCGCGCGCAGCGCAGCTCCGTGCAGCTGCTCGACACCTTGCACCGCGCCCTGCGCGGGGCGGGCGCCTGGGTGAAGCGGCGGCCCAAGCGAAGTGTGATGGCCGCTCTGCTACTGCTCGCGATCGTAACCGCCATCGTGCTCGTGTACTGGCGCAGCACGAAGCGGGATCCGGAACATTTCCGCCTCCGCGCCGCCGTTCCCGCGGACTCGACCGGGTTCGCCACGGCCATCTATCAAAGTTTGGGCGTTCGCATGGAGGGTGGACACCGCATCGAGCTGCTGCAAAATGGCGCCGTATTCGCTGGCATCGAGCAATCGATACGCGCCGCCCGTTCGAGCATTCACATCGTGATGTACATCTGGGAAAAGGGCGCCGCATCCCAGCGGCTATCACGCGCCCTTGTCGAACGCGCACGTGCAGGGGTTCGTTGCCGAGTGCTGGTGGACGACTTCGGCAGCCCCGCGTTCGCGAAGGACGTCGCCGGGCCACTGACCGAGGCCGGTTGCGACGTACGCCACTTTCGTCCGATGCCCGGTGTGGACAAGCTGGCGCGCAACCACCGAAAGCTCATTGTCGTCGATGGTACGGTCGCCGTGACCGGCGGCCTCGGCGTCCGCGACGAGTGGCTGGGCGATGGTGTTCACAACGAGGGCTGGCGTGACGACAACGTGCGCTTCACCGGGCCCGCCGTACAGCTGGCGCAGCAGGCCTTCGCGGAGAACTGGCAGGAAGCGGGAGGACCGCTGCTGCCAGCTGACGACTTCCCAGCACCGAAGCGAGCGGGGCACAGCTTCGCCGCGCTGGTGTCGAGCACCGCTTCCCCCGTCCTCACCCGCTCCGAGCGCTTGACCCAGCTGATGATAGCCGCGGCCAAGCGCCGGTTGTGGATCGCCAACGCCTACTTCGTGCCGTCGAAGGCCATCCTGGACTTGATCGCGAGCAAAGCTTCCGCCGGCGTGGACGTGCGCATCCTGGCTCCCGGCAAGAAGAGCGACTCGAAGACGTCTTTTGGCGCTCAGCACGTAGAGTACGGCGCCCTCCTGAAGAAGGGAGTGCGCGTCTGGGAGTATCAACCGTCGATGATGCACGCGAAGACGATGCTGGTCGACGAGCGCCTCGTCACTATCGGTTCCGCGAATCTGGATCCGCTCTCGCTGAGCAAGCTCGAAGAAGTCACGCTGGTCGTGGACGACCGAGCGGTCGCGGTGCAGCTCGAACGGAGCTTCTTGAAAGACTGCTCCCACGCCAAAGAGCAAAAGGACGACTGACCTTCCATGACTAAATTGCGCGAACACCTGCACCCGGCGGTCACGTCATCTCTGGCGCTGTGGCACGAGATGGTCGCTCAGCGCGACCTGTCTCGTTTACCCACCATCCTGGCGGACGACGCGGTGTTCCGCTCACCGATGGCGTTCAAACCGTACGCCAGCGCCGCAGCCGTGCGTCTGATCCTCGAGAACGTGATGCAAGTCTTCACCGAGTTCGAGTACCACCGGCAGTTCGCGACGCCGGACGGCCTGAACGTGGTGCTCGAGTTCAGCGCCAAGGTCGGCGAAAAATCGCTGAAGGGCGCAGACCTGATTCGCTTCGACGACGCCGGCCGCATCGTCGATTTCGAAGTGATGGTGCGGCCGTTCAACGCCCTGCAGGCTCTCGGAGACGAGATGGGAAAACGGCTCGCGCCGTATTTGCCGGCGTACAAGTCTTAGCGGGGAAAGGTCTTCACCGAGCTTGAGCACCCACATCGTAAGACCGAAAAGGACGAGCAACAGCGACTCCGCTACTGGCACTTGCCGCTGACCTGGTCGCGGACGCAGATCGGTGCGAAGAGGCGCGCGTCGTCAATTCTGACGCGCCGTCCGGCTCCATTCGAACGCAGCTCCAGTCGCACACTGGTGTTACCAGGAACCTCTGCGGTGAGCTGCCCCTCCACAACGGCGCGTTCCCACGAGTTTTCTTCGATTGGACGTGATCGAATGGACTTCAAGTCGACCCAGCGTTGAGCGCCAAGATCGTACATTTGAAGCACCCACTCGAGAGCCCCCGCCGGATAAGATGTAGGCAGGTCGACGATTGGGTCGTCGCGATCCGGAAACTGAGCGCTAACTGACGCGCGAACGACTTTGCGGTCGTCGTGCCCTTGATACGCATCCAGCCGCGCGACCACACCTGGCGCACCTGCCGCGGTCACTTTGACCAACGTGGGGCGGACGGTGCCGCTGGTGTCTGTGCGGGCACACACGACCATGGGCGAGCCCGACACGCGCACATTAGCGGTAGCGATATCGCCGGGAAAGGTCCGCGGGCGAACGACGTAGTTGTACGAGCTAGCAGTTGCGCCAGTTGCTGGATCGGGAACACATCGCCGACTCGTTATTACAAAAAATCCCACTGCTCGCGGCAAGACCGCCCAGTCCCAGTATTGCGTCAAAGCACTCCGTATCCGGCGGTGGACTTCGCAGGTCCCCCACGTGTCAACGTCGTCTGAGACAGCTCCCCCTCGAAACCTAAGTACCGATGGGCGGAGAATGGATCGCAGATTGTGCCGAAACCATCCCGTATTGCTGATCGTGACCCCTCGCCGGAGAGCGAGCGCCAACGGACCCGCCCAAGCAGCGCTACTCTCGAGACCGTGCCGAAGAGGACCCGCCGAGTCTTTAGCGCTGCCGACAAGCTTCGCATCGTGAAAGAGGCCGATGCCTGCCTAGCGAGCGGCAAGCGCGGCGATCTGGAGGCGCTGCTTCGCCGGGAGGGCATCTACAGCTCGCTCCTGTCGTCGTGGCGCACGCAGCTCGGCGCGCATGGTGCGGTCGGTCTGGCGACGAAGAAGCCAGGTCGCAAGCCGCGTCTCACCGAGGGCGAGCGACGTAACGTGGAACTCACGAAGCGCAACGCTGCGCCGTCAACGCCACCGATGGTGCGCCAGCGAGCGCCCAGCCCTCGCCGGCTGAGTGACGACGAGCGACAGGCCATCGTCGACGTCATGCACGCGCCCGAGTGCACCCGGCCCGCTTCCCGAACGGCCCGCCCAAAGCCGCGCTACCGCCCGCAGAGGTGCACATCAACCCGCTCGAAGCACTCGCCGTCTCGGTTGCCGTAGACGCCCAGCCCATCGACGACACGCTGCCCGCGAGCAGATCTCAGATGGCGTGTCGCGCCATGGCGAGTACGCGCGACAGCCCAGTGCGCACTCGGCGGCAGCGTGCGGGCACCGGGCAGCGACCACAAAACGACGCGGCGGGCGCGCACTCGGAAGTGCCGCCCGCCGCTTGAGACGTTAACTAGTCGTCGCTAGCTCAGGTGCCGCAGCTCGTCTTGGTCCACGAGGTGCCGTTGGTCGAGTACAGCGTGGTTGTCGTGCTGCCGCTGCCGAGCGACTCGTT
>DATDJP010000119.1:0-5831 GCA_036520475.1 Polyangiaceae bacterium
ACTGCCGGCCCACTCCTCGTAGTGCGTGGCGTGACACTCCTTGCACGTCTCCGGATTCAAGAGCTCGTCGCGCGTCAGACTCACCGCTTCCGGCAGCTTCTCATCGCTTCCGCAAGCGCTCAGACCGAGGGGGAGCATTAGCGCGAGGGTGGCGACAGTGGCTCTATGCCGGTCGAGAGATCGCAGAGTCAGGCGCTGATTCATACTCTTTTCACTGGGGCTCAGGGTCAGGCGGCGGCTCGGCTCCGTTTTGGATCCACTGCCGTAGCGCACACAGCTCACCGCTACGCAGCGCACTGCCGGGCGGCATTTGCCACGCCTTGCCGACACCGTGAGTCCGCACGATCAGCTCGCTGCAGGCTGCGTCATTGGCAATGACGCGCGCTTTGCCGTCGACCTCTCCGAGCAGCAGCGCGTAGCTCTCGTCGAGGTCCGTGAAGCTCAGGCCGCCCTGCCTGCCGTCCGCGCTGTGGCAGCTGTTCGTCTGCGAGCAACCTCGCTCCAGCGTCTCGCTAAAAATGCGCTCGAACCTGGGCGGGTACGCGGGGTCGCACTCGACGCTCGGCGGCTCGATGCAGCGCGGTGGAGCAGCAGGTTCCTCGGAGTCGTCGCCACAACTCGAGACGAGGGTCAGTAGCAACCCGCCAAGCAGCAATCGATGTAACACTGCTCGCTTTATAGCGCGGTTCCCTCGATAGGCCCGCCGTGCGATCAGACGTTTCCACGCGCTCGCCCTTTTGACCGGACCTGGGCGGCTAGCTCGACCTCGGACCAGCGCGGCTGAATTCAGACGCACCAGTCCGATCGGTTTTGATGCGACTAACGCCGCTTGCGGCGCCAGCCGAGGAGCGACAGCGCTGCCAGCATCGCGAATAGGCCGCTCGGCGTGTGCGACGCGGTCGGCGTGCTGCAGCTGCAGCCGTCGTCCTCATCGTCGTCCCCGCCGCCGCGCGTCCCCGCCGAACCCGCGCGACCGCCGTCTCTGCCAGCCGCGCCCGCGCTGCCCGCTCTGCCGCCGGTGCCGGCTGTGGCCGCCCCCGCGCTACCGCCCGTGCCGGGGCTTCCGGCTGCCCCCGCGCTGCCGCCGGTGCCGGGGCTTCCGGCAGAGCCGGCGCTGCCCCCGGTGCCGCCGGCGCCTGTTCCAGCGCTTCCGTCACGCCCAGCGTCCGTGCCTGTGCCGCCTGTTCCAGCGCTTCCGTCACGCCCAGCGTCCGTGCCCGTTCCGCCAGTTCCTGCGCTGCCTGCAGTGCCGCCGGTCCCGACGCTGGCATCACCGGCGCTGCCGCCCGTGCCGCCCCCGGCGTCACCTCCGGCATCTGGCGTCGTCCCGAACACGTTCGGTGCACCGGGCGTCAAGCGCGCGTCGATGGGTATGCCACTGGCGGGCGCGTAGACGTTGTTGCCCGCACCCGATGCGAGATCGCCGTAGAACCAGGCTGAGGCGGAGTTCTCCATCGTGTTGGCGCTGAGGCGTGTGGCGGCAGCCGGCCCATCGCCGGCGATTTCGAGCTCCGTGCCGTACACCACGTCGGCGCTGTCTTCGGCGTAGCCGATGCCATCGATCACGAAAGCGCCGGGAGGTAGCTCCAGCGTCCCGTCGTCATTCATGTCGAGATCGAATGCGACGGGCCCACCGTCGGCACTCAGGGGGGGCTCGAGCGGAAATTCGCTGTAGATAAGCGCGAATGACGCGGACCCGTTCTCGAACACCTGTGAGTCCTCGACGGCGAACCTGGCATCCGTGACATGTGTCGTGCCCGGCACGGGGGGCGTGTGGACGGCAGCTGCGCCGAGCAGCAAGAGGCCGTTGCTCCCGAGCGCACAGGGATTGCCTCCGCAGGCGGTGCCCAAGTCGATTGTGTAATCGACTTCGCCGGATGGCCCGGATCCAGAATCGACGGCGTCGAATTCGCCTTCGAGCACGACGAAGTGCACGTTCGTTAGCAGGCCCCCGGGCGTTCCACGGAGCTCGACCCACTCGTTGGGCGGATCGGTGCCGTTCGGGTTGACCTTGATTTCGTTCAGCAGGACCTTCGAAGCCCCGCCATCGACCCCCGATTCGAGCGCGTTCGTCGCGCTGGACACCGGTTCTGACTGGGATTCCTCGCCAGTGCTCGAACACGCCGCCGCCAGCACCAGAGCCGAGCCCAACATCGTCCAACCGGAACTTACTAGTCGTCGCATATTTTAGATCCTCCCGCGCCCGAAGCCGCTCAACCTACCCCAGTCGCCCCCCCGTGTGAAGCACAACGGCCCAGCGACAGCCGACTCACCCTCATTGGTACACCGCGGTAAGCAGTACGGCGATGGCGCGCGTCGTCACGACGAAATCGTCACCGTCCGAAGTTCGCCCAGCGCTCGCACGGAGTACGCTGCCGATGGACCATTCTTTCAGAAAGCGCGCGTCGTAACCGAGCCACAGCGCTCCGCCGACGCCGTCAGCACGGACGCTCTCCCGCTCGCTTTCGTCGAGGCTAACATTCAAGAGCGAGTAACCGAATGCCGTCCCCAGGTGCAGGCCGGCGCCTTCGAATGGATACACCGCCGCGGTGACGCCGAACGTGCTGATGGAGGCGCCGTCCCCATCCTCGAAGAACGGATCGGCGTCTTCGAGAGAGAGGCTTCCGGCGTCGAGCAGCATCACGCCGCCGACGGCGAGGCGCCGCCACGCCAGGATTCCAAGCGAAAAATCGAGCGCGAGTCCGGGGATGCGCGCCTCGGTGGTCACCGCGCCGCGATCGATGTTCAGCTCGCTCACACCGAATCCCGTCGACATGCGCACGAAGAATCCGTTGCGATTGGGCAGAGCCGTCTCGGGCTCGCTCTGAGCGAACGCCGCGGGCGTGCTCGAGAGCAATATAGCGAGCAAAGCCAGCTTTCGGCGTCGGATTGCGCTGCCGGGTGGACTAGGATACCCCACGTACTGCCGAGCTTTTTCCGGCAACCGAGCACGAGAGGGCACGTGGGTATCCGGCAACGCGCGCAGAGTATCGCTCAGGATCTGTGGGCCACCAGCAAGATTTTGCGCGATGCACCGCGGCTCTTCCCCGGCGGAAAATGGCACTCAGGGCGATTGCTCGAGCTGAACGCCGAGCGCCTGCCGAAGGAGCCCGCGCTCCTGTTCAGCGGGGAGCGCTTCACGTGGCGGGAGTTCAACATGGAGGCCAACCGCTACGCGGCCTTCTTCCTCAAGCAAGGCCTGCGGCGCGGCGACGTCGTCGCGCTGCTCATGGACAACCGGGCGGATTTTCTGTTCATCGAGCTCGGCTTGAACAAGATCGGCGCGATCAGCGCGCTGATCAACACGGAGCTTTCGGCCGAGCCCCTGGCACACGCCATCAACGCGGCGCGACCGCGCCGGCTCGTGGTCGGCTCTGAGCACACCGAAAAGCTCAGAGACGTCGTGCCTCAGCTGCCACTGGCGGGCCGCGAACGCGGAATTTTGGTAGTGAGCGGCGAGACGGGAGATGGCGGCGGCTGGCCCGTGATCGACGCGGAGGTCGACGTGTGCTCGGTCGCCAACCCGCGCTCGGTGCACTGGCCGAGCACGGCCGACCCGATGAGTTACCTGTATACCTCGGGTACCACGGGGCTACCGAAGCCGGCGGTCATCACCAATCAACGCGCTCTGCTTGCGTCCTGTGCCTTCGCGCGCGTGGCGCTCGAGTGCGGCCCGGGAGACGTCGTCTACTCCACGCTGCCGCTTTACCACGGGTCTGCCCAGTGGGGCGGGCTCGGCGCCTGCTTGTACAGCGGAGCGACGCTGGCGCTACGCAGCCGCTTCTCGGCGTCGCGGTTCTGGGAAGACGTGCGCAAGCTCGGCGCGACGCATTTTCTCTACATCGGTGAGCTGTGCCGCTATCTGCTGAATCAGCCTCCGAACGAGCTCGAGCGTTCGCACACGCTGCGCATGGGCGTGGGCAACGGCCTCCGCCCGGACATCTGGCACCGCTTCCAGGAGCGTTTCGGCGTACCCGTGATGCGCGAGTTTTACGGGGCCACGGAGGGGAACGCGCCGCTCTTCAATCACGAGGGTCGCCCGGGCATGGTCGGTACCTTGCGCCTCGGTCAAGCGATCGTGCGTTGCGATTCCGAAACAGGGGAGGTGCGGAGGAACTCGCGTCGTCTCTGCGAGCGCGTGCAGGAGGGTGAGACGGGACTCCTCGTCGGACGTATCCATCCGCTCGCGCGCTTCGACGGATACCTCGACGAGCGGGACACGCGCAAAAAGACGCTGCACCACGTGTTTCGCAAGGGCGACAGCTATTTCGATTCCGGGGACCTGATGACGCTCCACGCCGACGGTTGGGTGTCGTTCGCCGACCGCGTGGGGGACACGTACCGCTACAAGGGCGAAAACGTCTCGACCAGCGAGGTCGCCGAGGTGCTCAACCGCGCGCCGGGGGTGCTCGAGAGCATCGTCTACGGCGTCCAGGTGCCAGGCGTCGAAGGCCGCGTCGGCATGGCCAGCCTGCATGCGACTGACGGCTTCGATCTCGAGCGCTTCGCGGGCCACGTTCGCGCGCACCTGGCGAGCTACCAGCGGCCGCAGTTCGTCCGCCTCGACGCGGAGCTCACCACCACCTCGACGCTGAAACATCAGAAGAATCTGTATCGCGCCGAGGGCTTCGATCCCGCGCGTGTGAAGGTCCCGCTCTATTTCTGGCACGGCACCGGCTACGAGGCGCTCGACGCCGAGCTCTACCGACGCATCCTGAATGGCGAGGTCGACCCGAGCTGACTGCGCGCACGGTCGCAGTCAGCGATGAGGGGTCAGGAACGCGTAAACAGTGCGCCGAACGCGCCCAAACGGCGTTTTAGCGTGCGCTACCGGCCAGGTAGTTCAGTCAAGTCACGCAATTACACCGAGTGCAGCGCTCCTGGCGACGAGCTACCCAGCACGCTCGACGCTGGCAGACGTTGAGCGACGGCGCACGACGCCGCGTGGGCAGCCGGTTGGAAAACGGCTACGCTTAGGAAGCCCGATGCAAATTCGTACGCTCGAAGAAGCCGTTGCCGAACTTAAGCGTGACCCAGCACGACCAGTTCAGGCGCGCGTCGACGATCTGACAGTCGAGCTTCGCGCCGTTGCTGGCGAAGCAACCAGTAGCCCGCAGAGATCGGCCGCGGACGTGTTCGCTCAAATCGGCCCCTGGGAGGGCGAATCGCTCGACGAGCTTCTGTCGTTCTTTTCGAAGGCGCGTCGGCAGGGCGGCAGTCGGAATGTACCCGAGCTTTGAAGTACGTTCTTGATACCAACATCATAGTGGCCGCCTTGAACGGGTACGAGCGGGTGATGACCCGGCTGCGTGCCGTTGCGCTGGACGACGTCGGGATCCCCTTGCTCGCTGTTGGCGAGTTGCTCTACGGCGCCTACAATTCGCGCAGGGTTGCTGAGAACATCGCGAAGGTCGAAGCTCTCCGCTCACGATTTCCCGTGATCGCCGTGACTCCGGCGATTGTAGAACGATACGCAGAGGTCCGTGCTGGCTTGGCGAAGCAGGGCCGCCCAAAGGGTGACTTCGATCTCGTCATCGCGGCGAGCGCGCTCGAGGTTCGGGCGAGACTGATCACGAACGATGCGGCATTGAAGGACGGAGCGATTGCTGGGCTAAGCGTCGAAGACTGGCTCGAAGATGTTGGGTAAGTCTTCGGTCGGTGTCCGCCCACGACGACGCTCACTCGGGTTGCGCGCTCGTACGAAGCCGCGCACCCTGGAATATGGGCCACGTTGGAAAATTCGTGGTGCGTGCGCGCGGCCTGAGCCTCTCATTTTGAGCACGCATTTTGCGACGAAGGGGAAGGCTCGGTTCAGACCGCCGCGCTCAGTC
>DATDJP010000120.1:0-3142 GCA_036520475.1 Polyangiaceae bacterium
TCGATCCAGCGCGGAAGCGCGCGGAGTGCTCGACCTGCGCTCCGCCCCCGATCCACACGCCTGGGAGCGCCTCAACTACACACGCATGCTCGACGGCTGGCGAGCGCGCGACAGCTGGAGGGGAGAGTCATGAGCGACGACAAGAAGACGACCGGGTTGGTCCTGGTTTCGGCGGCGCGCTTGGGCTGAAGCGCTGAGCGAGCGAACATGAAGTGCCAGGCCGGCACCGCACTGCTCGACCTTTCGGCGTCGCTCAGGATGCGGGCGCTATTCCGCCCGCTCGCCGTGGCACTGCTCCTCCTCGTTGGCCTACTCGCCAGCCCGGCGCGAGCGGCTGACCCAGACATCGTCATGTGGGGTCATCCGGCGTGTCCGCACTGCAGAGCCGCGCACGCGTTCCTCGACGGAATGCGAGGAAGACGGCCCGATCTTCAGATCGTCGAGCATGACGTGACGCAGGCTCCGGAGAGCTATGAGGAGCTCAGAGCGCGGACCGAGCAGGCGGGGCTCGACATGGTTGGCTTGCCAAGTTTCGTCGTCCGCGGGCGCTTTCTGGTGGGCTTCGACACCGCTGACACGACCGGGCGGCAGATCGAGGCGCTGCTCGCACCGACGCGACGGCCATCGGCGGTCGAGCATGGGCCCGCGCACGCCCCAGGATCCGAGACCCCGCGTGTGCCGGAGAGCCGAGGAGCCCCTTCGGAAGGCACCGTTCAGATTCCCGTCTTTGGACGCGTGAGCCCGAAAGAGCTCGGACTCCCGCTCTTCACCATCGCGATCGGTCTCGTCGACGGATTCAACCCGTGCGCCATGTGGGTGCTGCTCTTCCTCCTGTCGCTGCTCGTGAACATCAAGAGCCGTCCCCGGATGCTCGCTATCGCTGGCACTTTCGTGCTCGTGAGCGGCATCGCCTATTACGCATTCATGGCGGCGTGGCTGAACGTCTTCACCCTCGTGGGGCTTTCGCGCGTCGTGCAGATCGTCCTCGGTGTCATGGCGCTCGTGATCGGCGTGGTGAACGTGAAGGACTTCTTCGCCTTCGAGAAGGGCATCAGCTTCAGCATTCCGGACCGAGCCAAGCCCGGCATCTACGCGCGCGTCCGATCGATCGTGCGCGCCGAAAGTGTGGCGGCCGCGATCGGGGGTGCCACGGTGTTAGCCGTGCTGGTGAACGTGATCGAGCTGGTCTGCACGGCTGGTTTGCCGGCGCTGTACACACAGGTGCTCGTTCAACAGGGGGTCTCGACCGGTGAGCGCTACGGCTACCTGGCGCTCTACAACCTCGCCTACATGCTCGACGACTCGATCATGGTCGGCATCGCGGTGGTCACGCTCGGCAAGCGCAAGCTCCAGGAGAGGGCCGGCCGCTGGCTGAAGCTGCTGAGCGGCGCGGTCATTCTTCTTCTGGGAGCACTGCTCATCTTCGCGCCGCACGTGCTCCTGTGGTGACTTGCGTGTCCGCAGGGCTCGCTGGGGCAACGGCACGCCTTAACGGGGCGCGCGGAATCAGCCGCCTAGCTAGGCGGCGCCCTCAGAGCGACGCCATGACTCTCCTCAAGCGCTTGTCCGCCTCTTCCGCCACCGGCTTGACCGTGGGGTTGTCTACCAGCGTGAACATCGCCTGGGAATCGGCGATGGAGACGACAACGCCGCCGCCGTCCGACGCCTCCTGCACCACCACGTTGCAAGGCAGAAGGAGCCCGACGTGCGGCTCACCGCTCAGCGCCTCGTGCGCGAGCGGTGGGTTGCAGGCGCCGAGAATGACGTACCGGCGGAAATCGACGTTGAGCTTCTTCTTGAGCGTGTCCTTGACGTCGATCTCGGTCAGGACGCCGAACCCTTCCTTCTTCAGCGCGGCGGTGACTCGCTCGAGCGCTTGCTCGAAGCTGATTCCATCCAGGCGTCGTTCGAATCCGTATCGCAGGTCGGCCATGACTCTTCTCCTGTCACCGGGCTGCGGGTGCTGAGCTCTTGCATCACCCATCCCTCCATGAGTATGCACGGCTCGAGCAAGTGCCATGCCCACCTCAACCGAAACGTTGACGTGAAGCTGCATTTTCGACGGCACTGCAGCTGGAAGACCGGCGCGCGTTACCAATCCGGCGCGAACACTCGGAAACTCGGCGACAGGACGTGGGAGGCCGCGAAGGGGGCCGAGCCCCGTGGTCTGGGGATCACCATCGGGAGGAGCATCATGAAGACACATTCGAAGGAAACCCAGGCAAGCACTACCCCGCGCCGCGCACTCGAGTTCCTGCGTGAAGGCAATCAGCGCTTCGTCAAGAACCTCAGGATGCACCGAGAGCTGCTGCAACAGGCGAATGAGACGCGAGAGGGTCAATGGCCGTTCGCGACCATCCTCTCGTGCATCGACAGCCGCACATCGGCGGAGCTGATCTTCGATCAAGGGCTCGGCGACATCTTCTCGATCCGGATCGCCGGCACCGTCATCAACACCGACATACTCGGCAGCATGGAGTTTGCGTGTAAGGTCGCCGGCAGCAAGCTGCTCGTCGTGCTCGGCCACACGAGCTGCGGCGCCGTCAAGGGCGCCTGTGACCACGTAGAGATGGGCAATCTCACCGAGCTGCTCGCGAAGCTGCAGCCGGCTGTCTATCAGGAGCGCACCTTCCTCGACCCCGATGAACGCGCGTCGAAGAACCGCGAGTTCGTGGAGAACGTCGCGCGCATCAACGTGCATCGGTCGGTCCGCGCGGCGGTCGAGAGGAGCTTCATCCTCGAGCACATGGTGATCGCCGAAGAGATTGGCGTGGTCGGGGCCATGCACGACCTCAACACCGGGCTCGTCGAATTCTACGAAGAGGCGGCCCTGTTCACGGGCGAAGACGTCGAGCGACTTCGCAAGGCGTAACTTAGCGGGCGGCGTCATAGTGGCGGTGGACGAGCGCGAGGGATCCGTTCAGCGATCGGCCGACCGACACGGCGGTGACGGCGATCGCCAGGACGATCGAGATCAACCTCCGTCAGTTGATCGGCAACGAAGACGTGCCGCCGCCGCAGCCGCCAGACGGCTTCTACCTCATGTGAAAGCTCCTCGCGCCGCAGCGTCCGGCGGGTACATCCGAAGGCCGACGTGCTTTAGCGGTCGCTTCGGATCTTGCCGTCGACCATCTCGATGATC
>DATDJP010000121.1:0-52620 GCA_036520475.1 Polyangiaceae bacterium
GACAACACGAGCGCCAGCCGCGTGCAGATCCGGCAAACGTGGAATCGCAGTCTCAAGCCGCTCGGGAACGCCGAAGACATCGTGTACGGGACACTCAAAGGGCGCGCTCAGCTCGATTTGCGTCAGTGCAACATGGTCAACGGGAGCGGCGGCTACATGCAACTGTTCGACTGGGACCGCTCGAATTCGACGGAAACCGAACAGACCATGCGCGTCGGTTACGCCAGCTACGCCAAGAACGCCGCGTATCCAGTCGCGGATGTGGTACGCGACGGCCTTTGCATGCTCGATTGGAGCTACCAGCCCAGGGTCAACCTGCCGGCGTTCACGCCACCCGCGGACCGTTGGCCCCAGGCTTTGGCGCAGCCCTGGAGCGTGAAACCTATCACCGTCAAACGTGTCGCCGAGGACTTCGACCTCACGGCTGGGAAACCCACGCTACCGGAAGGCTCGGAGGGCATCTTCTACGCGAACGAGACGACGGGCTGGATGCACGTGTACTTCCCCAACAGCTACGTCTCCGTGCTGGACAGCGCCAAAGGCGGCCTCGCGATTCCGATTCGCGAAGTCGAACAGCGGCTCCAGTTCAACGACGGCAGCTTCAATTGCCTCGGCCGCTTCCGTGCAGAAGCGCTCCAGGAACAAACGCAGTGCGACTCGGCCAACAATCAAACGAACCCGCAGTGGGGCTGCAAAGACGACGCGGCATGCCCGCCGCCGAACGTCAAAACAGCCGATTCGAGTCCGGATACCGGTCCGGGCACCGCTCCTGGGCTCACACGCGGCTACTTCTTGATCGTTGATCTGGAACGCGTCTACTCGAGCACGCTCGGTTCGACGCTGTGTATCTCCTACCCTCGCGAATCGGTGTCTCAGGCCGAAGGCTGGTCCAATACAGCTCTGTGGGGCAAGAACTGCCGTGGGGCCCCAGCGTGGGATCCCGCGGCTGAGAATGACACGGGGCTGCCCCGCGGGGATTGGTGCTCGCGCACGAATTCACCGGCAACTGCCACCTGCCACGACGCTTATTTCAGCGAGTCTTACAGCACGGGGCAGGCTTTCAAGATCAAAGACGGGACCTGCGGGCTGCTGCCGTAATCATTCTGCGATACAAGAGACCGTAGCGCTCGCCGAGAAGACGCGGCGCTACGGCTTGTCTCTCCCAGCACTTGCGTGACGAACGGCTCAGTGCCGTCCGCCGCGTGCGCGTATTAAAACCGGAACACCCCGCCCGCAGTGAACACGTGGGCACTCTGGATGACTTTGCCACCGTTCACGGCGTGGAATGTCCGGAACTGTTGTTCTTTGGACTGTCCAGGCGGGGGATCCTGCGTGCTGAACTCTGGGTCGCCTTGCCACGTTCCAGCGCCCACCTGCAGCGCACCCCGCCCCTTGTTGTCTAGTGGACGGCTGAGATGCCGCTGATAACCCACGGAGAAGTCGAAGGCCCCAACGCGGTAGACGACCCCGCCGCCGAATCCGCCGCGCGCAGCCGGAACCGGCGCAATGTGAAGCCATTCGGGATCCGCCGCGGCTGTCTCGTACCAGCCGCCGGCGCGAACGCCGAACATCTCGGGCACGAGGTTGTACTGACCGCCCAAGCGTACGCCGTAGGAGTTCTTGTAGCCCGTGAACCGATCGGCGCGCGGGGGCAGGCGCCCGTTCGGGTACACCTGATGAATGGCCTTGCCGTCTGGCGAGCCCTGGAAACGAACCCGAATCTCGTCGGCCACGCTGTTGAGCGTGTAGCTGCCGTTCAGCTCGACGTCCCAGAGGTCGTCCTTCAGCGGGTCGCGAATCGTGCGTGTGGTGGCCGCGACTGCCGGTGCGTTGCCGCGCGGCATGTGAAAACGGATCCCAGCGCGGACCTCCGGCGGCGTGGCCACGAAGCGGAATTGCTTGAACACGTCCGGGTCGTCGCCGAAGTGCGTGCGGATCGCCTGCCCTGATGTCGGACAGTTCTGCGGCTGATCCAGGCACACGGGGTTCGTGGTCGTCTGGCTCGTGTTGTAATACTCGCCGAGCAAATCGAGCGAGCCGTTCTCTGAGTCGATCGCGTCTATCCAGCGGCCCCAGATCGCCGCATCGAAGTTTTCCGTCGCCGACCAGTGAATCGCCGCAACCGCCCCCGGCACGAACATGTCTTTGGTTCGCAGGTGGCTGTAGCTGTCGACGTCCGACTTGTCGCCCCGGTCGTCCGCGTAGACGGTGCGCATTCCGAAGCTTTGCACGTCGATGACCGCGACCGACCAAATGAAACCGGCGCCAATGCGCAGGCCCTTGGCGAGCTCGTAGCCGACGGACAGGGTCGGGTGCAAAATCGTCGAGCGGTTGCCGACGCTCATGAAACGGTACGGCGCCGGAACCGTCGTGCGTTCTCCGTTTCCGAACTTGCCTTCGGTAACCGACGGCCATTCGCCGGGTGTGGAACCGTAGGTGGCGGGGGCGACGACGGCGAAGCCGAACGCCAGTCGATCGGCTGCGCGCCACACGATGCCGAGCGACGGGATGATGCGGGGCTGATACGTCTGCTCGTTGCAAACGGGCGAATAACGAGCCGCAGCACCCGTGTCAGGCGCCGTGCTTTGCATGGGACCGGTGTACTGATTGCCGGGATTGCGGCGCGAGTAACAGACGCGGTTGTAGGCGAACAGAAAATCGAGGGACACGCCGTTGCCCTGCGTCACCATCGCCGCAGGATTGTAGTGGGCGGCCAATGGATCCGTGGCGGTCGCGAGCCACGCGCCTCCACGCGAGAACGCTGCCGCACCGTTGTCCGGGTACTCGAGAGGATTGGATGCAAACGCCGGCAACGTGAGGGCAACGCAGGCCGAAGCCGCCGACGCTGCGAGCGCGAGCTGACCGAGAGAAGAGAGGCGCCGCATCGTCATCACCAAAGCTCGAAGTCTGCCTGGTACCCGAGGACGATTTGAATGGGAGCGTGGAAAGCGTGCGTGCCCATCAGGTCGTCCTTGTGTCCGAGCGTCGTGTAGAAGCGCAGCAGGATTAGATCGCGATTCCCGGCCCCCACCTGCGTACCCGCGAGCACGCCGTAGTGCACATCCACTTCGTGGTCGTCTCCACGCGGAACGTAGAGCACGCGCCCGGCAAGACCTGCGAAGCCCCAGTCCTTGTCACGCGCAACGAAGAAGGTTTCGACCATACCGTACAGACCTTCGTCGAATACAGTGGCGAGCGGCCAGTCGTAACCATTGTCGTAACTCCGATCCTGGTACCGCACGTGGAGCGTTGAAACGCCCATGAAGCCTTCGAGCGGCGCGAGCACGCGCAGACGCCCCTCGTACCAGGGCCAGGTGTGACGACGCCAATCCTGATCGTTGTCCTTTAGCCAGCGCGCATGGCGGTTGAGCTCCCGCTCCCCATGGTCGAGCCCGTTCTCGTCCGGCTCGAACTTCAAGATGTGATAGTCGCGCCGCACACCGATGCTGGCACCGAACGACACCAGGAAAAAGCGAGCATCGAGGTTCAAGCTGCTCTCGGCGAACCCGGGATTCACGTCGCCGATGATCTGCGTCTGCAGCTCACTCATATCCGGCTCGATGGGCAGACGGTGCTCCAGGATGCCGCGGAAACCAGGACCGAAGAACGGAAAGAGCTTGAGCCGCGCTCCGGGAGGCTGGCGGTTGAAGAAGTCGTCGCGCGGTCGATTGGCCAAAGCGGAGCTCGCAGCCGACGCCGCTCCCGCCAAGACCAAGATTGCGATCAGCGTTTTCTGAAGCACCATCAACCGCGGCCTTTCAGCTGCCCGAGCGCGCACCGCGGCCACTTATCCTGTGCTCGTTGGAACGTGTCAAGGACTTCGGGGTCGGCGCGCGAACGAGCCAATCATGCCCATCGCGCGCCGAATTCACGCTTGTCTTGCTCAGGTTGCCGAGACATCTGCATGCGAGAGCGTTGGTTTAACGGTGAAGATTCCGTGCCGTAGCAACGAACCTATCCGCTGAAACGGCGGCATGCGCTGTTGCGGCGCCGGGGTCACTGCTGTGGGCCGCGGGCGCTTCTCATGTGTCGCTGCCCGCGTGTGGCTGTCGCTTGGAGCGACGACTCACGAAGTTACCCGCGGTATCTGCGGTTAATCGTGCTGAGCGCAAACCCTGGCACCAGGTCGATTCGCACGGCGTACGGGAGTGAATGCGAAAGTGCCGCGGCGGTCCGCACAGCGGGTGGGGCAAATTTGAGCAGAATCTGCGTATATTCCAAGCGGTTTGGCGAACCAGATAGCAGTTTTGCTGCTGCTGGTTTTGAGATACCGTTCACCCGCTACAATCCGAAATAGGGAGAACGGTGAATGAGGCTTCTTACGACAGCTCTTACGAGCAGTTTGATTCTGGCGCTCGCGGTGACGGCGTGCGGCGATGACGAGGATGATGACGGCACCGGCGGCCGTGGTGGTACCGGCGGCGCTGCTGGGACGTCGGGCAGCGGCGGCAGCGGCGGCAAGGCCGGCTCAGGTGGTAACGCTGGCACGGGCGGCGGTGACGGCGGGGATATCGCAGCGTGCGTTCAGCGCGCTCAGAGCACGTTTGGCACGTGTCAGCCACTCGCAGAGTGCAGCTGCAACAACTGCAAGGATGAACTGGAGGCCTGCTATGCAGACCCCGGATGTGTGCGAATCCGCGAATGCGTTCGCGATACCGGCTGCTGTCCCCCGCAGCTGGTCGACGTCTGTGGACATCTTCCAGACTGCACCAATGCATGTTTACCTGTGATTCAAGACACGGGTACTAGTGTCTCCCTTGCCTCTGCTCTCAGCGTGTGTGTTTACGTAGATAACGAATGCCCCCCGTGCCCGTTTGGCGACGGCGGTGGCACCGATGGCGGCGCCGGAGACGCATCGACGGACTGAGAAGCTTTGCCAGCGACGCGGAACGAGCGACCCGGATTCGTTCCGCGTCGGGTAAGGATTGAAATGTGACGCGCCACTCGCTCTCGGTCAGGGCAAGTGGCGCGTCGTGTTCTATTCGCTCTTCTCCGCCGGCGGCTCCGCGGGCTTCGCGTTGCCGGGCTCCACCGGAGCCGGTGCTTCATTCGTGGGCGCCGCGGGTTCCGCGGGTTTGTCTTCTGCAGCCGCGGGTGCGGCTTTCGCTGGCGCCTCGACCACGGGCGCCGCGGGTTGATCGATCGCGCCCGGCGCTGAAGCCGGCGGCACAGCCGGCACGGAGGCTGCTGCAGCCGGCGCTTCGGGTTTCTTCACGGGAGGCGCGGTCGTACCCGGCGCGCGCACGAGCCGTACGATCACGCGCCGCTGCGAGTCGTCTATCACGAGTTTGCGCGTGTGATAGCCGGGGCGCCGGACTTCGACGGCGACGCTTTCGCCGGGAGCCACCTGAATGGTGACGGGCATCAGGCCCAGATCGACTTTGTTTCGGAACACGCGCGCGTCGATCGGCGAGAGCACCAGCGCGACGGATCGCTTGTTGGAGACGGGAGCGGTCGTGCGCGGCGCGGATTTCTTCACCGGTTCCGGCACCTCGATCGGCCCGGGCGCGCTCACCGCCACGATCGGCTCGATCTGCGCGGTCGTGGGCTCGGGCATTGCCGCTGCGATCAGCGCGGCAGAGACCGCGGCGACGCCCACACCGCCCGCCAGCACCCACGGCCAAACGCGGCGCCGTTTCGGAGCGGCCCGTTCCGCTTCTTCCACGGAACGCATCTCGGCGAGGACGCGCGCCCGCGCGTGCTCCTCGACGACAACGGGCACGATGCCGGCTTCGATGCGCTCGAGCTCGCTCGACACCTCCGCCATCGATTGATAGCGGCGTGCGCGATCCTTCTGCAGGCACTTCAGCATCACCGCTTCGAGGCCCGGCAGGATCGGACGCTTCAAGCCAGGCACCAGACTCGGCTGCATCGGATCGTCGTTCAGGTGCTGCGCCAGAATCGCGAGCGGAGCTTCGGCGTCGAAGGGTACGCGGCCCGTGCAGAGCTCGTACAAGATCACGCCCAGCGAGTAGATGTCCGAGCGGTGATCGACGGCCATGCCGCTGGCCTGCTCGGGCGACATGTAGTGCGGCGTGCCGAACACGCTGCCCGCGCGCGTGAGCTTGTTCTGAAAGCTGCCGACCTTGGCGATGCCGAAGTCGAGGATCTTGACGAAGTCTTTTTGGCGATCGCGATCGATCAGGAACACGTTGTCCGGCTTCAAATCGCGATGCACGATGGCAGCGTCGTGCGCGCAGCCGAGCCCTTCGGCGATTTGCTTCGTGACGTGAATGATGCGTTCCATCGGCAACGGGCCGTCGGTTTCCATCACTCGGCTCAAGGCGTGACCGTCGAGGTACTCCATTGCCAGGTACGTCGAGCCGTCCGGCAAGTGGCCGAAGTCGAGGGTATCGACGATGTGCGCATTGCCCACCGCGGTCGCAGCTTTCGCTTCAATCAAGAAGCGATCGGTGACGTCGTGATGGCGCGCCACTTCCGGGCGCAGGATCTTGATCGCGACGAGCTTGTCGATGACGCGGTGACGAGCGCGGTACACGAAGCCCATGCCCCCCTCCCCGATCACCGACTCGATGCGGTAACGCCCGTCGATGGTGCAGCCGAGGTAGGTGGCGGAAGAGCTGAGCGGCGGGGGTCGCGACTCCTCCGGCAGGAGCTCGCCCGAGGCGGGCGGCCCGGTGTGGGGCTCAGCGCCCGGCTTGAGGCGCAGGTCCGTGTTGGCCGCCGGCGGCGGCGCGAGGGACGCCATGAGACGCGTGCTCTGGTGCGCCACGGCGCTGGGAACGACCTCGGAATCCGGATGGCTCCGCCGGCTCAGGGTGGTGACGCCCGGGTCCGTCGGCGTCTCCGTCGGGACGGCAGACTCCTGGGTCTGCTGGGGCTCGGGTTTGGGGGGCGGCGTCACGGTCCCCTAGCTTTCTCGACTCGCCGCCCTGGGACAAGTTCGAACCGTCCTGGCCCGGCGCTTCTCAGAAATCCGCGCGCGGGGTCAAGTCACCCCGTGCCCGAGATGCGAGCTAACTAGCGGCCGCGGCGACGCCGTCGCAGCGCAGCGACACCCAGCACCGACAGGACCGAAGCAACCACACTGCCCGCGCCTGCATGCACAGTGGGGGTGATGTGTGCCCCGCAGCCCGCCGCCTCTGGTTCCGTCTCGGCGTCGAAGCCGTCGGCGTAGAGCTCGGTGACGGCGTCCTGGTCCTCGAGGCTGAGCGCGCGCTTGCGTGTTTCGCAGGCGCTGATGCACTCGTACATGGTCGCGGAGGGCTCGTGCACGTCCTCGGCGAGGCCATAGAAGTGGCCCGCCTCGTGAGTCATGACGTTCTGAATGTCGTACTTGCGACCGCACTGGCTGCCGTCGGAAGAGGTCACGCAGCGGCCCGCGTGCTTCCCCGATTCTGCCGTTTCCTCGGTCCGCGGCTGTTTGCGGCCATCATCATCGCGATCATCATCGCGATCATCATCGGAATTCTGGAGCGCCGCGAATTCATGGCGCGAGTTGATGACGACGTCCGCCTCCACGATTTCGCCGGAGACCGGGTCTGAAAACGCGATGGTGACGGCCAGGTCGTTGGTGTGCCCCGGAATGTCGATGGGCGCGTAGATCACCGTGCTCACGCCGTCCGGCTTCGCGCTCAGCTTGACGCCAGATGTGTTGCGGAAGCGCACCTCGGGGAGGGTGATGCCCGCGCTGTCCCACGACTCGAACGCACCCCGAATCGCGTCGCGCGTTCCGGCTCCGAGCGTATCCACGGAAGAATCGATGAGCACGTCGACCTTCTGTTTTCGCCAGCGCTGGAACTTGCCAGAAGTAGCCTGCTTGAGCCCTGCCTTACCGCTCACGACCTGCGGCGCCAGCGGCTCCGAACCGCGGAGCTCGCGCAAACCCAGGTTCACGACACCAGCCACCGCGAGCACACCGGCGACGGCTGGCAGCAGCCAACGACGCTGCACGGTCCGGCGCGGCGGCGGCTCCGGTGTGGGGGGGTTGGTGTGCGCAGCCGGTTGCAGCGACGTCCCTACCTCGACGATGCGCGGCGCAGTGAACGGGTACGGGTTCAGGGAGTTGTGGGGCGACTGAGTGCTCACATCACGTTGAACGGCAGGCGGCAAAAAATAGTTAGGCGACGCACGCGGAGAAAACACCGCGGACTCGCCAGACCCTGAAGTGAAAGCTCGGCCCCCGTTAAAGCGAACAGTCGCCTTACAACGGATCGCAACAGCGCGTCAAAGGGGTCTTACATCGAGCACCACCTTCGGACGCTAGGCCGGCGTGCGAACGACTTCGCGTCGAGAGCCACCCCGACATTAACGCTCCGCCCCGAAAACGTCTTTGACATGCGACCGCCGATCGACGAGCACCGTGCTGGCTGAAGAGTGGGAAGGCTTGGATTTCTGATGTCACGACTGACTTGCAATCACCTCGGAAGTATTGCTTTGGCCGGCCTGGCGACGGTCGCGGCGTGCTCGGTTGGGGAGTCCATCCACTCGCCCGACGCTGCCGGGGGGCGCGGCGGGTGGCGGCGGTGCCGATGCAGGGGGCAGCGCTGGCAGTGGCGGAACTAACGATGCCGCGGCCGACAGCAGCGGTGATGCGAGCACGGACGCTCGCCTTGACGCGAGATCGGATGCGCGCGCCGACGCCGCAGCAGACGCGAAAGCTGAAGCAAGCTCCGATGCGGGATCCGTTTTCGTGCGTCAGATCAGCGCTGGGTGGGTACACACCTGCGCACTCCTCAGCAACGGCGCCGTTCGCTGCTGGGGGAGCAATGTTTCCGGCCAGCTTGGATACGGCCACAAGAACGCGATCGGTGACAACGAAGCGCCGCGAACAGCCGGGAATGTCAACGTAGGCGGCACAGTCCAGCAGATTGCCGCCGGAGGCTTTCACACGTGTGCTCTACTCACTAACGGAGCCGTACGCTGTTGGGGAAATGGGGGCCTGCATCTAGGATACGGGCACGGTAACGCGATTGGAGATGATGAGGCGCCCGCGACAGCCGGCAACGTCAACGTCGGTGGGACGGTGAAACAACTTGCGCTCGGGTTTCACCATACATGTGCGCTTCTGACGAGCGGCGCGGTGCGATGCTGGGGTGTGTCCCCCCAGGGCCAGTTGGGCTACGGAAACACCGCCGCGGTATCGGACCCTGCGTCAGCCGGAGAGGTGAACCTGGGCGGCGCCGTGCAACAAATCGCGGCGGGCCAGGAGCATACCTGTGCTGTGTTAACGAACGGCGGGGTTCGATGCTGGGGGTACAACTACGGCGGCGTTCTCGGCTTGGCGCACACCGAGAACGTCGGAGACAACGAACCACCAGCCGCAGTTTTCATCGCTGAAGTGAAGCAAATCGCCGCCGGCCAGTCACACACGTGTGCGTTGTTGACGGATGGAAGTGTCCGCTGCTGGGGAGCCGGCAGCGGTGGCAGGCTCGGCTACGGGAACATCAACGACATTGGGGACAATGAGGTGCCCGCAGCCAACGTGAATGTCGGTGCCGCCGTTCAACAGATTGCCACTGGGTACCTTTCCACCTGTGCCCTGCGGGCGGGCGGCGCCGTCAGCTGCTGGGGCCAAGGCAGTCTTTTGGGCTACGGCAACACAAATACCATCGGGAACAGGGAGGTGCCCGCTGTAGCTGGCGTCGTAGACGTCGGCGGCACCGTTCAACAACTGGCGATGGGTGAAATACATACGTGCGCCCTGCTCAGCAGAGGCACCGTACGCTGTTGGGGCGGCTCATTTCATGGATACCCCGGAGTGGGCTCCGTCGGCTCCAGCGAACACCCTGCGACTTTCGGCGACGTACCGTTGCTGTAAGCCGCTGAAGGCACCCATCACGCGCGCAAGTGCTAACCTGGTCCCCATGGTCGCCGCGGCGCCGGTCTTTCCCGTGACGTTCCCCTCACGCGAGGAGGAACAAAGCATCCTCCTACAGAACGTCCCGTGGTCGGCCTACGTCGCCCTGCGCGACGCGGTGGACAGCGGTGGCATGCGCATGACGTACCTGCGCGGCTCGCTCGAGATCATGAGCACGTCCCGTTCTCACGAAGTCACCAAGAAGCAGATCGCGCGCTTGCTCGAGCTCTTCTGCCTGGAGCGGGACGCCCTCTGTTCGGCTACGGCTAGCGAATCAGGGACGGTCTGACGACGTTTCCCAGGTCGACACGCGGATGCTGGGAGGTGCGACGGGATCTTCCGTGCCCGTCGCGGCCAGTGCGTCGGATTCCGGAATCATGCTCGTGTAGGCGACGATGACTTCCGGCGCAGCGCGTCCGTGATCCGAGAGCGGGTAGTGGTCGCGGTCGTTGATCAGGATGACCGGGACCGGGCCTGCTGACGGCACGTGGATGCTCAGGATGGGGTCGGGCTTGATGCTCGTGGGCGGGCTCGACGGCATCACGCCGGATTCTGCGGGAGCCGAGTGCTGCGTGGATTCCGGCGCCGACTCCGGTGCCGATTCCGGCGCGGACTCCGGGGGCATCACGATGGCCTGCATCACCTGCGTGCGCTGACCGACGTGAGCGGGTGGCCGCACGCTGCAGCTCGCATACGTTTCGAATGCGGTGCGGGCGCGCGCCGGGACGTTGCTGGGCATGCCGGCGACGCAGGGAATGCTCGGGAAGACGCGCGTGTCTACGCTCACTGGCGCTTCCGGACGGCGCGCGCTGGGCACGGGAGCCGGCGCCGGCGCTTGGACGCGCAGGCTGTTCATGGGCAGCAGTGAATTCGGAGGTGGGATGCTGTTGTCGATGATCAGGAGCTCGGGCTCGCTCTCGTCGTCGCGATCGCTGGCCGCGGCGTTTCGGGTCGTGGACGAGCCGTCGCTGGGCAACGTGCCTTCGATCGTGCGCGGCCGCGCACGGCGCATGCGCAAGAAGCGCGTTCGCAAGCGCCAGCGTCGCGCCACGACGTAGAGCAAGCCGCTCAGACCCACGACGAACAGCGGGCCGAGGATCATCTCGTACACGGGGGCGTCAGGGACGGATGTGGCGCCGAAGGTGGCTAGCGCCGCGATCAGCGCGCCCAGTAGACCAATCTTGAACTGCCCGGACGTATCGAGACGCGCCGCGGTTCGGCTGCGCTCGTATTCTCGCACACAGAGCACGCACCACTCGCCGGCGCGCGTCTGATGCTCGGGACAGACGTGGCCCGCGCAGCACGGACACGTGTTGCCGAAGCTGGGCTTCTTGCAGGCGACGCAGGGAAAATGTTTGGGGGCCTCGGCGGCGCGGGGCTGCATTTCGACGCGCGGCGCGGGCAGCGCTTCGCGTCTCGGCATGATCACGAGCTCGGAGACGTCCGAGCCGCGTGCGCCGACGCGACCTTGCTGGCGCAGCGCCATCAAATCGTCCCACATGGCGGCCAGCTGTGGCTCGGAGATCTCGAGGTACAGCGCCGCTTCGCTCTGCGCGAGCTCGACGACGGCCTGATAGTTCGAGACTTTGCCGACCACGTAGCTGAGGGCGTCCGCGAGCCGCAGGGCTTGCACCATCGCGGAGAGCGTCGTTCCGGCTTGATAAGCGCGCGACACCTGATGATGCCAGGCGACGACCTTTGGCACAGGGTCGGGGATGTTCCACGCCGACAACACGTGGGCGGCCAGGACGGCGTGATCGAAGCCGTAGCGCTCGCGTTCGACGACGTGCAGGACGTCGGGCTGACCGCGATGCTGATCGAGCAGCGCGGCGTACGCAGCGCCTTCGGTCTCGAGCAACATCAGCTTCCCGATGTCGTGGAGAAAACCGCAGGTGAACAGCTCGTCCCGGGGCAGCCCGAGGTGAACACCGAGATAACGGCAGAAGGAGCCGACGACGGCCGCGTGCTCCAGGAGTTCGATGGCCGCTTCGCTGTTGGCGTCGAACATGTCGAGCACGGCAGCGGTGGTGGCGACCTGATGCAGGCGGCGCATGCCGACCAGCGCGGCAGCGTGCCGGACCGACGTGCAGCGCAGGCGCAGCGCGTAACCGGCGGAGTTGACCAGACGAAGCAAGCGCGCCGAGAGCGCGGGGTCGCCTTCCAGCACGCGCACGATTTGTTCGATGCGCGTCGACGGGTTGCGGGTGAGCTCCTCGAGACGCTTGGCAGCGACGGGAAACGGCTTGGCCCCGAGGATCCGTCCCACTCGCGCGGCCAGACTGTCCGCGGCGTTCTGTTCAGCGACGGCGTCATCGGTTTCGCCGAACCAGAGATTTTCGTCTATTGCGAACACGTTAGAATGAACGGCAGAAGTGGGACCACGTGAATGGACCGGCGCCTGGCTCAACCGGCGGCCGCGGCGTTTTCGGCAGCAGGCCCTGCGGCGGGCTGTGCGCCCGGCAGCGAAAACAGCTCGCGGGTCGTGAAGCGGGAGCCTTCCAGGAAGATCTGCGCGCCCTTGCGCGTCGTCGCGTTGACGACGATCGGTGCCAGCAAGTTGACGGTGGCGGGCAGCCCGCGCGGCGCACACAGCACGACGACCACGGCCAGCTCGTCCGGATTGGATCCCAGACCCGCGTGTTCGGCGAGCGTTTCGAGCGCGACGTCCGGGTACTCCGGGCTCAGGTCGTGCGCGGAGACGACCGGCAGCGCGAGCCCCGGCGTCTTGATCGACTGGAGCCACGCCACGACCGACGATTCACCGTGACGCACCAGCACGAACTCGCGTTCGGCGGGAAAACCGACCACGCCGGCCGGGAAATGGAGGAGCTCCTCGTCTGCCATTTCGATTGTGCCAAAGCGTTCACTCTGAATCATCATGATCTCACCCGAAAATCCCGCGTCCCGCGGTACGTTTGAATTCCGTCACGTTCTCTCGCGCAATCCGAGAGGCGCGAGCCAGTTCTTTGCAAGAGAAATGCCAGCCTCATGCGCCCTGTCCGCGACCCCGCGCGGGGCGCTCGAGCTGAGCGCGCAGCAAGTGCACCGCTTCTGCGTGGAGCTGGCAGGCGCGTGACTCGGTCACGCCCAGCACCTCACCGATCTCGCGCAGAGTGCACTCTTCCTGATAGTGCAGGCCGAGCACGAGCTTGAGCCGTTCCGGTAGCCGGTCCACCGCGTTCGCGATCAGCTCGATGAGCTCGCTGCGGCTGGCCTGGGCTTCGGGGTTGATGTCGTCCGTCTGCGTTTCTGCGGCCGCCGACAGCTCGAGGCGCGCGAAGCCCGCTTCGGAGATTTCGGTGAGCAGCTGGTGGTAATCGCCGAGCTTTACCCCGAGCTCGCCCGCGATTTCGTCCTCCGACGGCGCGCGCCCGAGCTTTCCGCCGAGGCTGGCCGCAGCTTCCGTGATCTTGCGTGAAGCGCCGCGCAGCTTCCGCGTCAGCGGGTCGAGCATGCGCAGGTAGTCGAGGATGGCGCCGCGCACACGGTACGAGGCGTATGCCTCGAAGTGCTGCTCTTCCATCCCCGAGGTGCGGCGGCGCAGCGCTTCGGCCATGCCGACCCAGCCCGCGGAGATCAAATCATCGAGAGTGACGCTGGGCGGCATCGAGCGCGCGGTGCGCATGGCGATGCGCCGCACGAGCGGCATGTAACGCTCGTAGGCGTCGCGCTCGGCAGCCGAACTCTGAGCCGGGTGTGACACGGGCACGGCAAGCATGGGTGCAGTTCTCGATGTCACGGCTGGCCGCTAAACAGCGCGTCCAACACTATGTCGATGGATGCGTCGTGGATGTCTTCCGGAACGCGCGGTCCGTCACAGACATAAGTGATGGGCAGTGCATTCGGTAGAGCAGCGTGCATCACGCCACCGACATGTAAGGTCTCGTCCAACTTGGTGACGACGAGGCCGGTCGGGGCGGGCTGTTCGTATTGTTCGACCACCGACTCCGCGTCGCGCGCGCGCAGCCACGCGGGCGTCACCAGGAGGACGTGGCGCTCGCGATCCGGTACATCGGACAGACAGATTGTCAGCGGACAGGTGCCGGGCAAGGTCATGTTGCCGCGGCCGGCGGTGTCCACGAGCACGATTTCGGAGCGACTCTCGGCCATGAGCCGCGCGAACTCTTCGCGCGTGTGGGCGACTCCGAGCGGCAGGCCGAGGAGCGCTGCGTAGCGCTGCCATTGTTCGACCGCGCCGACGCGAAAGGTATCCAGCGTGATGACGCCGACGCTACGGCCCAAATCGAGACGCGCGCGTGCGGCGAGCTTCGCCAGTGTCGTCGTCTTGCCTACGCCGGTCTGCCCGACGCACGCGATCACCTGCCGGCCGGGGCGCGTGATGGGGCTGGTCGCGGTGCGCACTCGCTCCGCGACGCGGCCCATGAGCCACGTACGCAGCGCGTCGTTGCCCTTGCGCGCGATGCGCGCTGCGCCGACGCTGAGCTCCTTGGCCAGCACTCCTTCGATGCCGACGGCGTTGAGCACCGAAACGGCGCGTTCCTTCACCGGACGCGCCGCGCTCAGCTCTTCGAGCATGCCGCGGAGCGCGTGCAGCTCGCGCTGAATCGACTGCGCGTCGAGGCCCGGAACGCTCAGCTCCTGCGCGCGCGGTGCCGGCTGGGGTGTGCGCGGCGTCTCGGGGGTCAGCCCGTCGCGCGGAGTATTTTCCCAACCCCTGCGAGCGGACTCGCGCCGTGCGGGCTGCAGGCGCCGGCGCAGGCCTTCCTCGCTGGCGGCCGCCGCCGTGACTTCCACGTAGGTTTGCCCGAGAGCTCCGCCGCGACCGTTGGTCACTCGCCGCGTCGACTCGATCAGTGCGTCTGGGCCGAGGGCGGCCTTGACCGCGGACAACGCCTGTTTGACGTCTGCTCCACGAAAGCTCTGATACTGCACGTTCTCTACTCCTCGCTGTTCCTGGGCTCAGCCGGGTGCCCCGTTCGGGGCGAATGAAACGGAAGCGAAAGGCCGAATCGTCGCGTCGGCCTCGATTTCGCGGAATGACAGCACCGCCAGGTTCGGGCAGCGGCGCTCGGCGAACGCGCGCAGGTAGCGGCGCACGTCCGGGCTCGTGATGACGCACGCCGCGCGGCCACTGGCCATCATGCGGCTCACGGCGGCCTCGAGCGAGATGCCGAGCCGGCGCGCTTGCTCGGGGTCGAGCGCGCCACCGGTGCCCGCCGCGATTTCGCGCAGCGAGCGGCGGAACAGTTCTTCGACTGGCGGCTCGAGCACGAGCGTGGCGAGCACGCCTTCGCCGTCGGTATAGGCGGCAGTGAGCTGGCGTGAGAGGCGCTGGCGCATCAACTCGGTGAGCTGCTCGGGATCGCGCGTCGCGGGCGCGAGCTCGATCAACGCTTCGACGATCGTGCGCAAGTCTCGAATCGAGACGCCCTCCCGGAGCAGGTTGCGCATGACCTTCAGCACGTCGGCAGAGGAGAGCAAATTCGGAACCAACTCTTCGATGAGCTTCGGCGTGACGCGCGAGAACACCTCGAACAGGTGCGAGAGCTCGCCGCGCCCGAGAATTTCGTGGGCATGCGTGCGAACGACCTCCGCGAGGTGCGTCGCGATGATGGTCGTGTGATCGACCACGGTGTAACCCAGGGCTTCGGCGAGCTCTCGGTCGCGTGACACGATCCAACGCGCTGGCGTCCCGAACGCCGGATCTTTGGCGCTCTCGCCGTCAATGGCCGGTGCGCTGCCGGAAGAGTCCATGGCGAGGAGTCGCCCCGCGCGCGTCGTCCCTTCGGCGATTTCAGTGCCAAGCAGCAGGAACCGGTAGGCGCCCGGCGCGAGCGCCAGGTTGTCGCGGATGTGCACCGGGGGAATCACGATGCCGAGATCGAGCGCCATCTGTTTGCGAAGCGCGGCGATGCGATCGACGAGGTGTCCGCCCATCTGCGGATCCACGGCGTGGACCAGCTCGTACCCAACCTCGAGGGCCAGCACGTCGAGAGGGAGCGCGGCTTCGATGTCCTCCGTGCCCCCGGGTTTCACGGCCGCCTGTGGCTGACTTTCCGCTTCTGCAGCCGCCTTTTCGGCTTGCTGGCGGCGCGAGCGTGCGCTGTACGCGAGCACGCCGGCGATCGCCAGAAACGGCAGCGCGGGCATGCCCGGCAAGAGCGCCATCAAAGCCATGACGCCAGCGGTCGCGCCCACGGCGCGGCGGCTTCCCAAAAGCTGCTGGCGGAGCGCGCGTCCGAGCTGATCGCCGGTTGCGGAGCGGGTCACGACGGCGCCGGCCGCCGTGGAGATCAACAGGGCCGGCATCTGCGACACCAGCGCGTCACCGATGGATAGAATCGAAAACGTCTCGGCCGCCGCGCTGAGGTCCATGCCGCGCGAAAGGCCGAGCAGCAGCCCGCCCACCAGGTTGATGGCGGTGATGAGCAGACCCGCGATCGCGTCGCCCTTTACGAACTTGCTGGCGCCGTCCATCGCGCCGAAGAAGTCGGCCTCGCGCTCCAGGCCGCGCCGGCGATCGCGAGCGGCCTCGGCGTTGATGATGCCAGCGTTCAGATCGGCGTCGATCGCCATCTGTTTGCCGGGCATGCCGTCGAGGGCGAAGCGCGCGGCCACTTCCGCGACGCGGCCCGCACCCTTCGTGATCACGACGAAGTTGATGACGACCAGGATCAGGAAGACGGCGAGACCGACGACGACGTTGCCTTCGACCACGAACTTGCCGAAGGCCTCGACGACGTGTCCCGCCGCGCCATGCCCTTCGTGGCCCCGGAGCAGAATCAGCCGCGTCGTGGCGACGTTCAGGCTGAGGCGCAGTAAGGTCGCCACGAGAATGACGGCGGGAAACGCGCTGAACTGGAGCGGCGACTCCATGAACAGGCCGATCAAGAACACGCCGATCGAGACAGCGAGGCTGACGGCGAGCATGGCGTCGACGAGGAACGCCGGCAGCGGCAGCACCATCATCAACACGATGAAGACGATGCCGAGCGGGACCGCGAGCTCACTCAGAGGAGCGCGGTCGGTCGTGGCGGTGCTCGCGGACACGGAGCGCTGGCTATGCCAGAACGGTGCCAGCGCTTAAGTCGTCGAAGCCGCTGAACTTTGCCGCGTTCGGTCATGCTTTGCAGGGGTCCGAAGCAGCCCTCCGGCGCCAGCGAGCCGACTCTCGGTGTCAAACTGCTGACCTCTGGGAGGACGGTGGGGTCAGCCGTCACCAAAGAACGACCCGTACCTACAGCGTCAATCCCACACGACTTCGACGAGCGCGCGTATAGGAGGAAGGCCTGAGCGGCAGCGAACCATTCATGCACGCAAGAGTCCCGCAAACGCAGCGTCGTCCGTGGTGGATTCCGCCTTTCCTCGGCAAAGTCCCGGCGAAGCTCGAACGACGCCATCTCGACGTGCTCGGCGTGGTCTCGCTCGCGCTTCTGTTCGAGGAATACGACTCGGCGATGCTGATTTCCGCGTTGAAACACATCGCGCACGACCTCGGCATGGCGGAAGCAGACCTGGGACTGTATCTGGGACTGATTCGCCTCGGCGCGTTGCCGGCGTTCTTTTGCATGCCGCTGGCGGATCGTTTTGGCCGGCGACCGGTGTTCATCGCATCCACCGTGGCGCTCGGTGTCGTGACGTTTGCCACGGCGTTCGCGGGCAGCGCCACTCAGTTCGTCATACTGCAGGCGCTCACGCGGACCTTCTTCATCACCGGGACCACCGCGGGCTTCGTGATCGTCACCGAAGAGTTCCCCGCGGAACACCGTGGCTGGGGCACGGGGATGCTCGCCGCGCTCGGCGCTCTGGGACACGGTCTGAGCGCGATCCTCTTTTCGCAGATCGAGCGCCTACCGTTCGGGTGGCGAGCACTCTACGTGGTGGGCGTGGTGCCGGTGTTCTGCCTGCCCTTGTTCTTGAAGCGAATTCAGGAGAGCGACCGCTTCAGCCGGCACCGCCGCGAGCTCGGTGTGGTCGCCACGGGCCTCGTCGCGACCGTGTTCGGCCCGATGCGCGCGCTGTTCGTCACGCATCCACAGCGCGCGGCAGTGCTCGCGCTCTGCGGCGTGCTGCTGGCGGGCGCCACCCTCCCCTCCTTTCAATTCAGTGGCTTTTTCACTCAAGAACGCCTCGGCTGGAAGCCGTCCCAGTATTCGATCATGGTGATCGCCGGCGGCGCCATCGGCATCCTCGGCAACATCGCGGCTGGCAGGCTCGGCGACGTGTTCGGCAGGAAGCGCGTGGGCTTCGTGCTGCTGGTCTTGTTTCCCGTGGCGTCGTTCGCGTTCTATCGCAGCGCCTCCTGGGTCGTACCGATCGCCTGGGTCCCACTGGTGTTCTGTTTCATGGGCGGAAGGGTCATCCTCAAGGCGCTTTCGGCCGAGCTCTTCCCGACGGCGTACCGGAGCGCAGCCGCGGGCCTGTTCGCGGTCATGGAAGCGCTCGGCGCAGTGGTGGGTATGTTCGTCGTGTACCTGTATCGGAGCGAGAACACAGACCACCTCTCCGGCACGGTGCCGCTCGCCGCCCTTGCCGTCGTGGGAGCGGCGCTGTTGCTCCTGACGTTTCCGGAAACCACGCGCCGCGAGCTCGAGCAGATCGCACCTTGACCTAAGGTGACGACAAGGCGCCTTCCTGCGCACCGTCCGGTACGCGGCCCTCGAGAAAGGCCGCGCGTTGTTCCGGATTTCCGAGATCCATCTCGAACTCGATCCAGTCGCCGTCGCAGAGCACTGCCATGTTGCCGAGACCGTGCGCGTCGTCGTGAAAACGCCAGAGGATGAAGTAGCCGTTCTCGTTCGTGAATCCTTCACCATCCGAGTGCAGAATTCCGCCTGCCCATTCCCAGATGGCGCCTTGTACGACGTGAAGCGCACCCCACCCCGAGACCTCGTCAATCGTGGGGAGCACTTCGAGCTCGTAGATCACGCGCACCGCGCACAGGTACTCGCTCAGCCATTCGGCAGCGCTCGCCGGCTCTTCGCCGACCAGGGTCTCGAGCAGTACCCGGAGCTCGGGTGCGCTTCGCGGCGGATCGGGCATCGGAATGCGACGGATGCGCGCGACGCTCTTGCGGTTTCTGCTGCAGAGCGAAAGGGCGAGCCAAGACTTCTCCTGACCGTCAGCCAGGCGAAGCTCGAACGGCAGATCATTGCCTGCGAGCGCCTCACAGAGCACGTGCAACGGGACGGCGTGCGCATCTTTGCCAAGCACGCGAATGAAGTACGCCATGTGCTGATTTTCCGTCCCGACGCGCTACGCCCGAGAATACACGCGGACCTGGCGAAAAAACAGGCGCGGACGGACGGCGCAGTGAGTCATGAGCCGCCGCGCCGCGCCATTTGAAGCGTGACTCCCGCAGCGTCTCTCGGGTACGAAAGTTGGCGCGCCATGGCACAGATAAAAATTTACGGCCTTCGATCGCGACTCGACCCGATCAAGAGCGAGCTCTCCGACGTCATTCACGGCTGCGTCGTGGACGCGCTTCAGTACCCGCGCGACAAACGCGCGCACCGCTTCTTTCCACTCGACGAGTCCGATTTTTTCTATCCCAGAGGCCGTTCCGACCGGTACACGATCCTCGAAATCAGCATGTTCGAGGGTCGCAGCGTCGCCACGAAGAAGGCGTTGATGCGCCTGCTCTTCGAGCGAGTGAACGCCGCATTCGGAATCGCTCCCAACGATCTCGAGATCACCATCAGCGAGAGTCCGAAACACGACTGGGCGTTTCGCGGACTGCCGGGGGACGAGCATCAGCTGGACTACAAAGTGGAAGTGTGAGCGGCGAGCACGCTGCGAAATGCGCTCGGGAGTGGCAGCGGCCGGTGTACTGTCCCGCGCATGCACCAGGTCGATTCACGCCTTGCAGCGCTGGCCTGCGCTGCATTCCTGCTGCTCACCAGCTGCGAGGACGACGCCAAGATCCGTGACATCCAGCGTCTCGCGGACGAACGCGTGGCCAGGGCGGAACGCGATGCCCACCGCAAGCTCCAGGACATGGAGAAACAAATCGAAGCGCTGAAGGCCGAAGCTGCGGACGCCGCGGCGCAGGCGAAAACGGAAGCAGAAAGCGCGATTCGCGAAGCCAAGGCCAGCTCCGAAGAGCACGCAAAGCTTGCGGAGCAGGCGCTCGCGCGCGCACGTGATGCTTACAAGGCGGAGGCGCGCACCAAGCTGTCGCTGCTCGAGAGGGAAGTGCGGGAGCTCACCGCCAAGGCCAACAAAGCGTCTCCCAAAGTCAAAGCCGCGGCGGGCAAATCGCTCAAGGAGATCCAGGGCCTTCTCAAGGCGGTCGTCAAGGATCTGGCTGCGTTCGATTCCGCCACGCTCGAGACGTTCGGCAAGACCAAGGCGAAGCTCGAGCAAGACTTCGCCCAGCTGAAGCGCGCCATTCAAGCGGCGCGCGCGAAACTTCCGCGAACTGCGACCAACTGAGCTGACGAGCATCTGACGAGCGCTGCGAAGATGTGGCGCCTGGCGCCGCGCTCGGTGCACCGTCCGAGAGACCCTTTCCTGTTAGAAGACTTAGTTTGAATGCATACTAAGTTTGGACGTTGCCAGCGCCTCCGGGAGCGACTGCCCAGCAACAGCCGGCCAATTGCCGCTCTTGCCGGACAGCGGTCAGCGCGCGAAGAAGGCATTCACCGCCAGCACGTGCGCCATCTGATCCGGCGCGCCGCGCAGGTAGACGTTGAGATAGCCGACCTCGAAGCGCATCCCGATCTCGGTCGGAAAGCCGGGGCCCACGAAGAAGCGATTCTGATCGAACCCCGAACGTGATCCCCAATCGGTAGTGTTCAACTGAAAGAACAGCTCGTCCCAGATCGCCAGCAGCACCGGCTGACCCTTCGCGCCGACGTTCAAGCGTGCGAACAAGCGCGCCCGATGTCCCACCTCGGCGCCCTGGTCCGAGAAACGCTGCTCGAGGCGGGGCCGAAGGGTCATGGCAGCGGTATCCGTCACATCGGTCGACCAGAGCAGCTGCTGCCAGATCCGGTGTTCGTGGAAAACGGCGTTCGTCCCGTCTTCGAGCACGGGGATCCACGCGTAGCCGGCGTGGAGCGTGAGATGCTCGAGGATGCGATAGCCCAAACCGGGCCGTAAGATGAACAGACTCGAGCCCGCGCGTCGCCGGGCGTGCTCGTCGAGCCAAAGCTCCAGCCTGGGCGCGACTGCGAGCTGCTGCGTACCCGACGCCCAGCTCTGGTACGTGTGTTCCAGAGCCGCAGCGGGGCCTGATAGACAGACGAACGCGGCGACGAGCGCCATGCACGGGCGAGCCAAGCGGGACATGCTCCGCCATTAAGCACACGGGCGACGGAAATCCACCGCGAGGCGCTGCCAGAGCGCGCGCTCGGTTTTTTCGGCTCAGCAGAAGGCGCGTGGGCTGATATCGCGAGTGCGACGCTCGGATGCGTGTGGATCAAACGACAGGGGCCCCGCTGTCGCTTGCGTCACACACCGTCATGTGTAGACTGTCACGCATGCCGACGAATCTCGCGATCGACGATGGCCTGTTATCCGAGGCGCAGCAGGTTGGCGGCCACCGGACGAAGAAAGACACGGTCAACGAGGCGCTCCGCGAGTACATCCAGCGCCGAAAGCAGGCGCGCGTCGTCGACCTGTTCGGCAGCATCGATTTCGACTCGTCCTACAACTACAAGAGGCAGCGGCGCCGTTCGTGAACGTGCTTATCGACACCTCGGTGTGGTCGCTTGCACTGCGACGAGCGAAGCGACTCGACGACACGCATCCGAACGAGCTTGCTGAGCTCATTCGTGAGGGCCGCGTGGTGATGCTCGGGCCCGTCCGGCAAGAACTGCTGTCGGGCATCAAGATCAAGGCCCAGTTCGAGTCGTTGCGCGAGCATCTGCGGTCGTTCCCAGACCTGGAGCTCGAGTCCATGGACTACGAGGATGCGGCGCTCGCTTTCAACCGTTGCCGCGAGCGAGGTATCCAGGGCTCGAATACGGATTTTCTGATCTGCGCGGCGGCGCGCCGTCGCGACCTGACCATCTACGCGACCGACGACGACTTCCTTCACTACGCGAAGGTCCTCCGCTTGGCGCTGCACCAGCCGCGTGCCTGAGAGGCTCTCGATCACGCTCGGCGGCGGCGGTGCTTCAGGCGGTAGACGAAGGCGAGCACTTCGGCGACGGCGGCGTACAGATCCAGGGGAATCGAACGGCCCTGTTTGACCTTCTCGGCGAGCGCGCGTGCCAGCGGGCGGTTCTCGACGATGGGTATGTTGTTTTCGGCGGCGAGCTTCTTGATGTAGAGCGCCACTTCGTCGTAGCCCTTGGCGGCGACGATGGGGGCGCCTTCTTCCGGTCTGTACCGTAAGGCGACGGCGACGTGCGTCGGGTTGGCGATCACGACGTCGGAGTTCTTCACTTCCTTGGCGATGCCGCGGCGCAGGATTTCGCGCGCTTTGGCGCGCTGGCGGGCCTTGATTTGCGGGTTGCCGTCCTGCTGTTTCATCTCCTCCTTGAGCTCCTCGCGCGACATTTTGAGCTGTTTTTCCGTCTTGAACCAGCTCTGGGCGTAGTCCGCGGCGGCGAGGATGGCGAGCGCGAGGGTGGCCCACATGGCGACGCGCAGCGTGACCTCGAGCGCTTGCGTGACGCCGGTGGCGAGCGGCGTGCGCGACAGGCGTGTGAGGCGGGGGAATGCTTCGTTGACGACGCTGTACGTAACCCAGCCCACGACGGCGACGCGGCCAAGCGCGAGCACGACGTTGACGGAGCCGGACTTCGGAGAGAACAGCTGACCGAGCTTGCTGATCGGGTTGAGCCGCTCGAACTTGGGCATCACCAGATCGCTGTTCGGATGAAAGCCGGCTTCGGCGAAGCCGATCGCGGTGCCGGCAATCGCGGCGACCACGCCCACCGGGACGCACAGGATGGCGAGGGTCGTGAGCGCCTGCTGGACGATGCTGCGGATGTCACCACCGATGAACGCATGCGGATTGCGGAGGCAGTTCTGCGTGAGCTCGCGCATTAGCCCGGCGACCTGCGGCGCCATCCCGACCAGAGCAACCATGACCGCCACCGACGCCGCGACCGCGCCCGCATCCTTGCCGCGTGCAAATTGCCCGTCGTCGCGCGCCTTTTTCCGCTTTTCTGGGGTAGGTTCCTCTGTCTTGTCACTGTCGTCGTGTTCGCTCATGGGCGCCCTCCAAACGCGACGAGGAGAGTCTCGAGCTGAGTGCCCACGTGGGACGCCTCAGCCAGGAATTCGTGGCCGAAGTCCGGCAAGATCAGGAACACGACGAGCATGCCGACCGTCAGGGTGACGGCAAAGCCGACCGAAAAAATCTGCATGGCCGGCGCGGCTCTGGAGATGAACGAGAGGGCCACCTGTGTGATGAACAGAATCGCGATCACGGGTAGCGCCAGGCGCACGCCGGCGGCCAGGGCGTGAGCGCTCAGTTGCAGGATCACCGGGACACTTTGCTCGGCGCTGGCGACGGCGCCCGGCGGGATCAGCTTGAAGCTCACGAGCAGCGAACCGATGACGACGCGGTGAACCCCGACGATGAGCGCCAGGAACACGGCGAGGTTTCGAAACAGCCCCGTGAGCGGCGTCGCGCTGGCGGACGTCTGCGGGTCGAAGATCTGCGCTGCGCCGAGGCCGATCTGCGGCGCGATCACGTCTGCGACCATCTCGGCGATGGCGACGAGCAGGCGCACGACGAAACCGAGCGCCGCGCCGAGCACGAACTCACTCGCGACGGCGAACGCGATCAATTCACTCGACGCCGGCACGTGCTGGGGCGCGAGGTTCGCGCCGTGCGCGGCGAGGGTCAGCAGCAGCACGAGCACGGCCCGGAACCGCGCCGGAGCCATGGTCCAGGGCAGCGGCGCGACGATGATGAGGCCGGTGATGCGCACGGTCTCCAGAAAGAAGCTACCCGCCTCTGCGCGGAGCAGGGCGTCGAGGGCTGTCACCGCACGACTTCCGAGATCGACGAGATGGTGCGCGACGTGTAATCGACCATTTGACGCAGGGTCCAGCTACCGAGGACGATCGCCGTCACACCGATAGCGAAGAGCTTCGTCACGAAGCTGATGCTGGCTTCGTTCACCTGCGTGGCGGCCTGAAGCACACCGACCACGAGCCCGATCAAGAGCGCCACGAGCAACATCGGGCCCGTGATCTTGGCCCCGATGATCAGGGCGTTGCGAAACAGCTCGAGCGCGCCGTCGGTGGTCATGCGAAGCTCCGCAGTAGTGAGCCGGCGATCAGGCTCCAGCCGTCCACGAGGACGAAGAGCAAGAGCTTGATCGGCAAGCTCAGCGTCGCGGGCGGGACCATCATCATGCCCATGCTCATGAGGAGCGAGGCGACGGCCAGATCCACGACCAAGAATGGCAGGAGAATGATCACGCCCATTTGAAACGCCGTGGTCAGCTCGGAGATCACGAACGCCGGCATGGCCATGCGCATCGACACCTCATCGGGCGTCCGCGGCAGCGGCGTGGAGGTCGCCGCATAGAACATGCGCAGGTCGGCTTCGCGTGTCTGACGCAGCATGAAGCGCTTGACCGGCGCGCTGCCGAGCTCGAGCGCCTGCAGCTCGGTGATCTTGCCCTCGCTGTACGGGTCGATGGCGACCTTCTTCACTTCGTCCATCACGGGGGCCATGGTGAACAGAGTCAGAAACAGGGACAGGCCGATGATGACCTGGCTCGGGGGAGTCTGCTGCGTGCCGATACCCTGGCGAACGAAGCTGAGCACCACCACGGTGCGCACGAACGACGTGGTGGTGAGGATGATCGCCGGGAGCAGCGACAGGACGGTGAAGATGAGCAGCAGCTTGAGCGACGGCGCAAGCGACTGCCCTTCCAGCAGACTCTGACTCATGTTCATGCGACGTTGCCTCGCAGGCGCGCGCTCAGACCGGCGATTTGCCCTTCGTAGGCGCTCGGCACCGTGGCGCTCGCAGGTCGCGTGTCCTCGGGCTCGTTGAACAGGGGCGTCGTCTTGTTGCGTTGCGAGCCCTTGCGTGAACGGCTGCGAGACGGGCGATAGACGTCCTCGGTGAGCTGAGCGAGCGTCTCGGCAGGGCTCGGCGCGTTGCGTTCGCGCTGCACCCCCGGCTTGTCGTCTTCGCCGAGCCGCGCCGACAGCACCTGGCTGAAGCGTTCGGCGGCCTGCGCCGTGCGCGTCACGGGAGCGCGCTCGCGGAGCAGCGGGCGAATCGGACGACCTTCGAAGTTGAGGGGCATGTCCGAGGGAGCGGGCGCCGAATCGCTGTGCTCGGCCTCGGGTGCGGCCGCGAGCGCCGGGTTGTCGTCGAGCCACGCCAGGCGCCGGACGCTGGTGTCGGTGACGCCGAGCAGAATCGTGCGGCCACCCACCTGAGCCACGATCGCCTGCGCCTTTGCCGTCAGGCGCGTCGATGCGATCACGCGCAGGTTAGCCGGTAGCGGAGCGGCCTTGGGCGCCTGGCGTCGCTTCTTCATGTAGAGCGCCCCGCCGCCGAGTCCGCCCACCAGCACGACCAGCAGCAAGCTGCGAAAGCCGCTCGGACCATCGTCGTGCGTGCCGAGCTCTGCCCGGGCCTTGCCCCGTTGCGACAACCAGGCCGGTGGATCGGCGGAAGCGTCCGGCTTGTCCAGAACATCGGCGCCAGCTGGCAGCACCGTCAGCAAACTGACGAGACCGAGCGCCAAAACCACGACCTTTCGCGTCGCGAAAGTCATTCGGAGGCTCCCGATTTGCGTGTGTCGTCGAGCACCAGGACCTCGGTGAGGCGGATGCCGTAGCGTTCGCCCACGACCACGGCTTCTCCGCGCGCGACCAGGCGATTGTTGACGAAGATGTCGAGCGGCTCACCGTTGGCCTTGGTGAGCTCCAGGACGGAGCCGGGGCCGAGCCGCAAAACATCGGCAATTCGCACGCTTTTTCGGCCGAGCTCGACGGTGAGCTCGACCGGCACGTCCATGACGAAACCCAGGCTGTCGATGGCCCGGGGCATGGGTGCGGGAGAAGGATCGGCGTTCGGTGTGGGCATGGGAGCCACATCGCCTGAGGCGGCAGCTCCTTTGTCGAAGCTGGGATACACGGAGCGGGCGTTCGGGTCGGTCATCGTGACCGATCCCTATTCACTCTCCGTGCCGACCTTTGATCTCGACCGAAAGCTGTCCGCGGCTGATCACGGGCGAGCCGGCAAACTTGTTGATACCGGCGACGCGCACGGTAACGGGGTCGTCCACGGCGGTCGGGAGCCGCAGCACTTGGCCGACCTTCAGACCGAGCACGCGGCGCAGCCCGAGCGTGATGCGTCCGAGCTCGACCACGACTTCCACCGGCACGTCGCGGACGGCTTCCGTCATGCGCGGATCGGCGGACGCGGGCTGCTCGACCTCGTGCTCACGCGCCGCGGCTTCGAGGGCTTCGGCGCTGATGGACACGGTGATGGTGGGACTTCCGGGAATGCCTTGAAACAGGCAATCGACGGCGAGGCCGTCCGGGCCGGGTTGATCCTTCGGATCCCCCGCGGCGAGCGCATGGCAGGAAATGATGGCGAGCGACAGCCCCGCTTCTTCACGCACCGCGCTCGCGAAATCCTCGGCGAGGGAACGCGCAATGCGGCCGACCAGCGCGCGCTGCGCCAGGGTCAGCTCGTTCGCAAGGGCGCTGAGGCTCGCGCCCTCACGGCCGCCCAGGGAGCCTTCGAGCACGAGGGCGATGGCATCGGCGTTGAGCGACAAACTGCCCCAAGCGCCGAGCTCTTCGGACTCGAGCATCACTTCGAACGTCGGTCCTTCACCGGTGTCGCGCATGCTTCCGGTATCGCAGATGTACACGGCTTCCGGAGCGAGGCGCGCCCGGCGGCGCACGAGAAACGGTAACGTACGGCGCGCGGCGCGCGCGAAGCGCGCAGCCACGTGCGACATGGCCTGCATTGCTCCGCGCAGCTGGCGTTCGCGGCCGGTCAAATCGAGGGGACGCGGGGCGTCTTTATCGCCTATGCCCGGCCGCGTACCACGCAGCGGGTTCATCCCCGGATAGGGCCGCAAACTTTGAGCTTCGCCGTTCATTGGGCCACGAAGTCCGTCACGAGTACGCGGCGGATGTTCTTCTTGCCCAGAGCGATCTTGACCCGGTCACACAGCTCTTTGCGTATGGCTTCGAAGCGCTTCGGGTCGGTGGCGCTTTCGTAGTCCAGTGTACGCAGATAAGTCAGCGCTGCCTCGCGCCCGCGCGGAGTCCAGCGTTTGAAATCGTCTTCGGTGAATTTGTCGGCGAGCTCGAACGACAAGCCGACCTTGAGATGGTGCAGGTCGCCTTGGCCATTGCGAATGTCGACGACGATCGAGCTGAACTGCGTCGTGATCGCAGGGGGGCCGCCTGTGGGTGCCGCCGGCTCGCCTTCGGCTTCTACTTCGGCGGCCTCCTCGCCGGCTGCGCCTTCGTGCTCCTCTCCCTCCCCTTCGGCTGCCGCCGCGGGTGCGGGTGGGTGTAAGAGCTTCGGACCGAAAGTCGCTCCAGCCACCGCCGCACCTCCTACGAGGACGACGGTGACCAGAATGAGGAGGACCTTGCCGCCGGACCTTTTGGGAGGAACCGGCGGCGTCGGGACTTCGACGGCTTCGGGCTGCTGATCCATCTCGAACTCTCTCGCGCTACCGAACGGCCGCGGCTGTCACGACTTCACTACCGCTTGATGTTGATGAGCTCCTGGAGCATCTCGTCAGCTGTGGTGATGGTCTTGGAGTTCGCGGAGAACGAGCGCTGATGCTGAATCAGCCCCACGAACTCCTCGGCCAAGTCCACGTTCGAGCTCTCGAGCGCGCCAGCGCTCAGCGCGCCGCGGCCACCGCTTCCGGCGGTGCCCATGGCGGCCGGACCGCTGTCGCGCGTGTCGATCCAGAGGTTCTGCCCAGCGCGGCCGAGGCCGTCGTTGGAGCGGAACTTGGCGACCGCGAGCTGACCGATCGCGAGCTTCTGCCCGTTGGTGTACAGGCCCATGACGACGCCTGTCCCGTCCACGGCGACGCCCGAGAAGTCACCGGACGAATAACCGTCCTGCGACTGCGCGGAGACGTTCTCCGGTGACGCGAACTGAGTAAGGCCGTCGAGGCCCGTGCCGCCGTCGGCAATCGAGGTGCCGAAGTTCAGGGTGATCGCCTGGCCCGCGGTGGCACCCGCGAAGTCTGCCGTGATGGGCGTGCCCTCGTTGAAGGTGTCGAGCGCACCGTTGGTCGTGAACGTGAAGTCTCCACTACCCACTTCCACGTTCAGGCCCGCTTGCGGCGGGTCGAGCTCGTCACCATCGGCAAGCACGTGATAGTCCCACGCGTTGTCGGCGGTCTTGCGGAAGTACACGTCCATCGTGTGCTCGTTGCCGAGCGAGTCGTACGTGGTGATCGTCGTCGAGAAGTTCGACGTCAGGCTCGGGTTCTGGTCGTCCCAGGGGTCGGTGAGGACCGCTTCGGACGAGTCCAGGTTGGCCGTGATCTCGATGGCCGTCGTGGCATTCGGCGGGATCGCCGCCGTGGGCGCCTTGATCGAGGACAGCGACGCGGCAAACGTGCCGTCGGGGTTCGCTGCGTAGCCTTGCGCCTGTAGACCCGAGGGATTCACCAGGAAGCCCGACTTGTCCAAGGTGAACTGGCCAGCGCGCGTGAAGAAGTTGCCACTCACGCCTTCGACCGCGCCCTTGACGACGAAGAAACCGTCGCCGTTCAGCGCGAGGTCCGTGGAGACGCCCGTGTTGGCGAGCGAGCCCTGGTTGAACAGCTGCTGAATGTCGCCGACCTTGACACCCGAGCCGGGCAGCGCCGATGACTGGCCTGCCAGAATCGAGTGACCCAGCACGTCCTGGAATACGACGCGCTGTTGTTTGAAGCCGACCGTGTTGACGTTCGCGATGTTGTCGCCGACGACTCCGAGGGCTTCCCCTTCGGCACGGAGGCCTGATACGCCTGAATACATTGCTCGAAGAACCATGATGCCCTCCTAAAGAGCCTTTCTTGAAACGACTTGGGTGAGTTGAGAGTTCGAGATGTTGATGGATTGACTTACTTGGCAGTGGCGACCTTGAGCAGGTCACTCACTGGAGCTTTGACGCCGTTGGCGAGGTGCAGCACCGGATAGCCGGCGTCGAACGACACGCCTTCGACCACGCTGGTAGTTTCCTGAGTCACGCTGACGGCAGTGCCGGCGCTCGACTTGGCGTCGATGGTCACGACGTAGGCGCCCGCAGGCTGCACTACACCCGTGTCATCGCGACCGTCCCATTGCATGCGAACCATCCCTGCACTCTTCGCGCCAACGTCCAGGGTGCGCACGAGGCGGCCGTTCTGGTCTCGAATGCTGACCACGGTCTCTTCGGCGGGACCGGCGAGCGTGAAGTTCAAGGGCGCGCCCGCGCCGCCACCGTCGATCGTGAGGATCGAGCCCTTGACGGTGGCTTGCTTGCCGACCAGCGACACGACCTCGGTGTTCGCGAGGCCGCGCGTCTGGGCCATCATCAAATCGAGGCGCTCGTTGATGCCCATCGATTGCTCGAGCGACGAGAACTGCGCGAGCTCGGCGACGAACTGCGCCCCGTCCTGCGGCTTCAGCGGATCCTGGTTCCGAAGCTGCGCGACCAGGAGCTTCAGGAACTCGTCGCGCCCCATGGCTTTGTTGCCGGCGAGCGACGAGGTCAGCGGTGCTGCCGTCGTAGTGCCCGAGCCTGAGATTGAGTCGACCATGGGTTTATCCGATGAGGTTCAGCTTGCGCGCGTTGCGCCTGCGGCTGTTTTCCGACTGTGAGTTCTGCTCGCCCCGCTGAGCCGGATCCGATGAGCGGGCTCTGTGCGAAGGAGCAAGAACGGTGCCGGCACCGTTCTGCGCCACCACGCGCACGGACTCGATCGACAATCCCGTGGCGGCGAGCGCGCGTTCCAGAGCCGCTCGTTCGGGGCCGACGGCATTCAGCGCGGCAGCGTCCGCGACGCCGATCGTCACGCGAATACCGAGTTTCGTGCGATCGACGACTAGTGAGAGCTCTCCGAGATCGCCCGCGTCCACGCTGAGCGCGAGCCGCGCGCCATCGCCGCCAGCGCCGCCCGTTTCACCGGCGCCGCTGGCCTGCGCGCTGGCCGCGCCGGCCGTCTTCCCCTCGCCTGCCTTCGTGACCGGCGCTTCGAGTGTCAGCGCGCTGTCGCTCGTGCGCCAAGCGTTCGGCGACCCGGCTTCGTCCGCCCAATTCACGGGAATTTGCGTCACGACCGACTGCGCCAGCAAGTGCGCCCACTGTTCGCATTGCTCGGTACGCGCACGCTCTTCTTCGCTCTGGTCGCGGCGTGGCTCGATGTACACGCCGAAGCGCGACGATGTGTTGACGCTCATCGGTCGTTTCTTTGGCTGCTCGCCTGTGCGAAACGCTGCGCGGCCAGCTCATCGTGTAGGCGCCGCTCCGCGCGGTCCGCCTGCTTTCGCTCCTCGAGCTCGAGGCGCTGATCGAGCGCTTCGATGCGGCGGAGGTCGGTGCGGGCGCTCAGAACTTGCACGCGCGCCTGTTCCACTGCGTGGCCCGCGATGCGCGCCTTGTTCAGCGCCAGATGCTCGAGGGCGTCCTGCGTGCGGAGCCACTCGTCGGCCATTTGCCAGTGTTCGACGGTGGCTGCGGCGCCGGTCAGACGCTCGCGCGCCTCCGCCGCGGCACGCCGCTTCTCGCGCTGCTCTTCGAGCGCCTGGGCGGCTTCCAGCTCGCGCATGCGGCGCGCAGCCAGCTCCGTCACGGTCTTTTCGAGCTGCTCGGCACGGTGGTCGACCACCTTGCGGATGCGCTTGCGACGCGGGCTCACGAATTATCTCCCCATCCCGGATACCTCAAGCAGCGTGCCCGCCCGGCAAGCTCGAGTTTTGGCGAGGCTTTCGCGAGCACCGGAGCGGAGCGTACTCTCGTACGTGAGCACCGGAGCGCAGCGAAAACGACGCCAAAACTCGAGATCGCCGGGCGTCGCTGCCTCTTGGGATACCGGCCATGATCATCTCCCTGCCGCCGGGCGCGCCCTTTCGCGCAGCCGTGCCAGGACCTGCATTCGAGCTCGGGTTTCATTGCTGCTGGTCACCTCCGAAACGCGTTGCTTCAGAAAGGCATCGATCTGCGGCATCGCCGCGCACGCGGCCTCGACGCGCGCGTCGCTACCTGCGACGTACGCGCCAACCTGAATCAGATCGGCCACTTCGCGGTGGGCCGCGAGCATGTCGCGCACCGCTGCCATGTGCTTCAGGTCCGCTTCGGACGCGATTTCTGGGGCCAGGCGCGACACGCTCTTGAGCACGTCGATGGCCGGAAAGTGCCCGCGTTCGGCGAGCTCGCGCGTCATCACCACGTGGCCGTCGAGGATGCTGCGCACCGCATCGGCGATGGGATCCGACATGTCGTCCCCCTCGACGAGCACGGTGTACAGGGCCGTGATCACCCCGTCGCCGCCGCAGGTGCCCGCGCGCTCGAGCAGGCGCGGCAAGGCCGCGAACACGGACGGCGGATAGCCTTTGGTAGCCGGCGGCTCGCCCGCCGCCAGGGCCGCTTCGCGCAGCGCCATCGCGTAGCGCGTCACCGAGTCCATCACCAGGAGCACGCTCTTGCCGCGATCTCGAAAGAACTCGGCAATCGCGGTGGCCGACTCCGCGCCCCGCGCGCGGACTAGCGGCGGCATGTCGCTCGTGGCGGCGACCACGACGGAGCGCGCCAGGCCCTCCGCACCGAGCGAGGCACGAATGAAGTCGTTCAGCTCGCGGCCGCGCTCGCCGATCAGTCCAACGACGTTGACGTCTGCTTGAGAGGAGCGGCAGATGTGACCTAGCAACGTGCTCTTACCCACCCCCGCGCCCGCGAAGATGCCGAGGCGTTGCCCGATACCGAGCGGCGTGAAGCCATCCATGGCGCGGATGCCGGTCATGAACGGCTTATCGATGGGCCTCCGCGCGAACGCCGGCGGCGGCGGCGCCTGAACGGCGCAGGTCTTCTCCGCTTCGATTTCAGGGCCGCCATCGAGGGGACGGCCAAAGGAGTCCACTACTCGGCCGAGCAGTTGCTCGGCAGCGCCGATACTCGCGCCACGCAGGGTACGAATCACTCGCGCGCCCGGGCGTACACCGGCGAGCGGTCCGAGCGGCGTCGTCAACAAGCGCCCCGAGCGAAAGCCGACCACCTCGACTTCGAGCACGGAGCCGGCGTGTGTCTGGACTTCCAAACTGTCGCCCACTGCCGCGCGAATGCCGCCTACTTCGACGATCAGTCCGACGACTTCGAGGACGACGCCCATCGGCGTATGCACGGGGGCGCTCTGGCAGCGTTCGAGGAGTCGTTCCAGCATGAGAATTCCCGGCCCCCGCGCATCGCACGCTGGCAGCGCTCAGCTATACGGGCGCGTCGGAGTCGGGCTTCAGGGCTTGCAACAACGTTGCCAGGCGCACTTCTACCGACTCGTCCACGCGGCCGAGGTCGGTCTCCACCACACATCCGTGGCGGCTCAGCGTCGGATCGATCCTGACCTCGCAGCGCTGCCCGGAGCGCGAGATGCGTTGTGCGAGCTCTTGCTCCACGTCGGCGAAGCAGGAGCCCAGGCGGATTCGCACGCGGTCCCAGTCGCCCAGCGCTTCGAGCCCCTCATTCACGAGACCGAGCACGAGGCGCGGCTCGATCGAGAGCTCGTGCGCGAGCACCCGTCGCGCGATGGCGATCGCAAGCTCGGCGATCTGGCCGGCCGTGTGCTCGACGATCTCGCTCCGCGTGCGCGCAAGCTCTTCGATGGCGTCCTGAAAGGCCTGATTCAGCTGTGGATCGACCGTCGGCGCCAGCTTCTCGGCGACTGGTTGCGTGCGCGAGCTCGCGGGTGCGCGTTCCACGAGGTGTTCGGCGGCCGCGGCAGGCGCCGGAGCCAGGACGCTCGGGGCCGCGGGGTGGCGGGAAGCCGTCTTGTGCTCGATGCCCTGGCGGATGGCGTGCACGAACTCTTCCGGCAGCCGCGGCGGCTTGAGCGACGGGGTGTCCGTCAAGCGATTGGCGGGCAGGCGTTGGGCTGACACCCATGAAGGGGGGCGCAGCTTGCGCGGCGTCACGTCCGCGAAGCGGGCCGCGGGAGCCTCGGATCTTCTGCCATCAGACGACATTGCCCTGGCCCTCCAGCGAGATCACCCCGTCGGCGTCGAGCCGCAGCGCGGCCTCGACGATTTCCCGTTGCGCGGCCTCGACATCCGCGAGTCGTACGCCGCCGAGCACCTCCATGTCCTCGCGAATGCGCTCCGCGGCGCGCTTGGACATGCTGGAGAAAATGTGGGCGCGGAGATCGTCCGAAGCCGTCTTCAGCGCGATCGTCAAACGGTCGGCCGGCACTGCCTCGAGCAGCGCACGAATACCGCGCGCGTCGAGCACCTTGAGGTCCTCGAACGAGTACATGGAGCGGCGAATTTCGCTCGCCAAATCCGAGTTTTGCTCACCGAGCAAGCCGAGCAAGGCTTCTCCCGTTTCGCGTCCGAGCTTTCTGACCAGCGCTGCGGAGCGCGCGACGCCATCCACCGACATGGAGGCTTCTGCCTCCGCGGTGGGAAGCTCTGCGCTGAGCGCAGCCGCGACCTCTTCGAGCAGGCCCGCGGGGACCTCCGTCATCGTCGCCAGTCGTTCGAGCACGATCGGGCGCACGGCTTCCGGCAGCGCGGCCAAAACGTCAGCGGCTTTGTCCGTATCCAGCTGCGAGAGGATCGCCGCGACCAGCTGAGGGTGCTCATTTTCCAGCACGCCGGCGAGCGCCAGCGGGTCCGAGGAAGCGAGCCGATCCATCGCCGACTGCGGCGCATCCACGAAGATTTCCTGCGTTTTTGCTTCGCCGAGCGCGCGCATCGCCACACGCCGCAGGTAGCGCACCCCGCCGCGCGGCACCGCTACCGCTTCGCGGCTGCGCTCGAGAAACTCGGAGTACACGTGCTCGAGCGCGCTCGAAGGAACGGCCCGCATCAACGTCGCGACCTCGCGCAGTTTTCTGATGTCTGCCGGGTCGAGCTCGCTGATGATCGGCGCAGCGGCGCTTTCGTCCAGCGACAGTAGCATCAGCACTGCTTTTTCCGGCCCGGTCAGCTCCATGACGCCTGCGTCTTGCTAGGAGCGTGCCGCGGCGACGGGAGAGGGCGGCGCGTTCAACCACTTGCGGAGCACGATGGCAGCGGTCGCGGGATCTTTGGAGGCCAGCTCCAGCGCTCGTGCACGCATGTCCACCGCATCGGCCACGGCTTCCTCCAGCAGGCGGGCGCTCGGCTGCTCGCCCCCGGCGAGCGCCGCGGGGAATGGCGGGGCCGCCAGCTGCGCGAGCTCCTTTTTACGCTGCCTTTTCTGCTTTTTTCCGCGCCACACGAGCACGACGGCGGCCAGCGCCAAAAGCCCGAGGCCGGCGGCGGCAAACGGCGCCCAGCGCATCCAGTCCGGCACCGTCGGAGTCGCGTTCAGCTCGTCTATGCCCGGCACCTTCGCGAAGCGACTCGTCGCGACGCGCACCGTGTCCCCGCGTTCCGGATGAAAGCCGACAGCGCGCTTGATGACTTCTTCGAGCTCCGCGACCTCTTCCTTGGAGCGCGGCACATAGACGTTGTTCTGGCCGCGGGTTTCGTAGCGGCCGTTGAGCAGCACGGCGACGGACAGCCGCTCGATGCCGCCCGGCGGCAGCAGGGTCTTCTGCGTGACTTTGTCGACTTCCCAGTTTCGCGTGTGACTGCGCCGGAGGGTGCCACCGCCGCCCGCCGGGGTCTCTTGCGCGTCGTCGCCCGTGGGATTGGCGTCGGGCAGGTTGCTGGTCGCGCCCGGCACCCCGGCCACGCCCGGCGCCTCACCGCCGGCGGATTCCTCCGTCTTTTGTTCGCTGCGCAGCGCCGTTTTGCTGGGCTCGAAGTGTTCCTCGGTGCGCTCCCTCGATGCCGAATTCAGCGCCACGTTGATGCGCACATCGGCATTGCCGGTGCCCACCACGCGTTCGAGCTGCGCCAGCACCTCGGCTTCCATCTGCGAGCCGATGGCGCGGGCGTTTTCCGCCTGTACGTCGGAGAGCTCCACGGCCTGGCTGTCGCTCGTCGGCCGGTGCAGGGTCACGCCTTCGGTGCTGACCACGCTCACCCGGTCTTTCGCCAGACCGGGCACCGCCGCGGACACGAGATGCACCACGCCGGCCACCTCGCGTTTGCCGAAATTCTGTGAATTTTCGAGCCGAAGCACGATCGACGCGGACGCGCTCTCCTCTTTGGCGGCAAACAGGCGCCGCTCGGGCATCACCAAATGCACGCGCGCAGCCTTCACGCCGGCCACGGTCATGATCGAACGCGTCAACTCGCCTTCGAGCGCGCGCCTCAAGCTGACTTGTTGCTCGAACTCGGTGGCCCCGATCTGCGATTTATCGAAGATCTCGAAGCCGACCCCGCCGCCGCGCGGCAGACCGCCCGAGGCGAGCTCGAGCCGGAGGGCGTGGATCTTTTCTTCGGGGACCTGGATCGCGGTCCCCTGATTTTCCAGCTTGTACGGGACCTGCTGCGTCTTCAGCTTCTCGACGATGGCGGCCGCGTCGTCGGTGCCGAGGTCCGTGTAGAGATAACCGTACTCGACGCGGGTGCCGAGGGCGGCCAGGGAGAGCGCTCCCACGAGCACGGCGCTCGTCACGACGAGCAGCGCGACGCGCTTGGGCGTGGGCAAACTTCGCCAGAAATCGGCGATTTGTTTCAGGATGGCGCGGGCTTTGTCGGGCATGGTCTACGTCCCGTCAAACCTGCATGCGCCAGAGTTCGTAGAAGGCATCGACGATCTTGTTTCGCACGTTACCGACGACCTTCAGCTCGATGTCGGCCTTGCTCAGCGCCAGCATGGTGCCGTGGATGTCGTCGCGGCTGCCGGCGGCGAAGGCTTCGGCAGCGGATTGCGCGGCGTTCGCCTGGGTGTTCGCGTTGACCAGCGCCTGCTCCAGAACGGCTCCGAACGCGCCATCTGCGCCCGTCGCTTCGCGTACGGTGGTGGCCCTGTTTACCTCGCCCAGCGCCTGAGGCTGCATGAGCGGGAACGCGCCGTTTATCGGGGTCATTTGCCGAGGTCGATGGCGGAACGGGCCATCTGCTTGACGGTTTCGAGTGACGTGATGCCCGCTTCGTAGGCGCGCGAAGCGGTGATCATGTTCACCATTTCTTCGACCGCGTTGACGTTCGGGTACTCGACGTAACCCTGCGGGTTGGCGTCGGGGTGGCCGGGCTCGTAGACCATTTGTCCCGGCCGCTGGTCCTCCTGGATGCGGCTGACCTTCACCTGCGACACGCCGCGCTCGCCGTCGATGCTCTGGAACTTCTCGAGCGCGACCGCTTCGAACACCGGATCGAGCCGGCGATACGGTCCGCCTTGCTCGGTGCGAGTCGTGCGTGCGTTGGCCAGGTTCGCCGCGATCGTGTTCATGCGCGTGCGCTCGGCCGACAAGCCCGATGCAGCAACCTCGAGAGCACTGAATACACCCAACATTTAAGCGCCGTTCCTTCCTTTAGCCTTTGGCATCCGACGCGGCGTAAGACAGCTGGCGGAGCTCCGCAGACACGATCGCAGAGACCACGTCGTAGCGGAGATGGTTTGCCGCAAGCTTCGCCGCTTCGCGGTCGAGGGAGACGTAGTTGCCGTCATTCCCTGCGCCGGCAGAGAGATCTTGAAACACCCGGCCCGCTTGCGAGAGCTCACCGGCGCCGCCAGCCCCGAGGTGCGCTTCGGACGTGCGCTCCATCGCGACCCCGAGCGCAGACGCGAACTCGCCGGCCTCTTGCACGCGCGCCAGGTCGTTCGGGCGGTATCCAGGTGTGTCCACGTGCGCGACGTTGGACGCGAGCACGTTATGCCGCGACAGGTGATAGTCGAGCGACGAGTGCAGTGGGGCGATGCGAGAAAACAGGTCGGACACGCGACGTGCGTAGAGCACGCGACGTGCCATGAGAAAAATCGCTCAAGGTCCACGGGGTAGGACCGATCCAAACTGCTGACATCCCTCTTCCGGGTCATTCACTACCCTCAGGGTCAAACTTGACCTCAATAGGGCGGGCTGATTCGCCCCACGTACTGACCCGGATTCCGATGAGTCCAGGTCATATTTGACCCGGCGCACTTCAGGTAGGGAAGTCTGGTCGGCCTAGAAATGTGAATTAAATCGCGGACTGCCAAGAATACGACGACGGAGCGCCAGAGTTCCGACGGCTTGGCTCACAGCTTGCTGAGGCGCACCTCGCGTAAGTTCCCCGAGGGCAAAACACACATGGCGCACATCAGCATGGACAGCTCAGAGTTTGGACGAGAAGAACATTCGGGCGTGTTTCGCGCGAGTGCGCCTCCACCTTCCGACGCGTTCACGGCGCATGCGTTCGAAGCTCCGGCACCACTGCTCCCACCACGCCCCCGCAGCATGCTGGGCGTGATCGGCGAATCCGATCCGCTGACCGACGTCTACCGCGTGGTCGACCGCGTGGCGGATACGACCTGCACGATCCTCATCACCGGCGAGAGCGGCACCGGCAAGGAGCTCGTCGCGCGCGCCATCCACAACACGAGCCGCCGTGTGCGCGCTCCGTTCGTGGCCGTCAACTGCGGAGCGATTCCCGAAGCGCTGCTCGAGAGCGAGCTGTTCGGCCATGCCCGCGGCGCCTTCACGGGCGCGCACGCCACCAAGGTGGGACGCATCGCCCTCGCCCAGGGCGGCACCCTGTTCCTGGACGAAATCGGCGAAATGCCGCTCAGTCTGCAAGTGAAGCTGCTCCGCATCCTGCAGTCGCGCGAATACTCGCCCGTCGGCGACACGCGCACGATGGCGGCCGACGTGCGGATCGTTGCGGCCACCAACGTCAACCTGGAAGCTGCGGTGCAGGCCGGCACCTTCCGAGAAGATCTGTACTACCGCCTGAACGTCATTCACCTGACCGTGCCTGCGCTGCGCGAGCGCAGCGAGGACGTGCCGTTCCTGGTCCACTACTTCCTTGCCCGCGCGCGCGAGAAGACCGGCCGCATGGAAGTGCGCGAGGTGTCGCGCGCCGCCGCGCAGCTGCTCGTGGAATACCCTTGGCCCGGTAACGTGCGCGAGCTGGAAAACACCATCGAACGCGCCGTCCTGCTCTGCCCGACCGGCACCATCGAGCCGAAGGATCTGCCTGCCCGCGTCTGCGGTCTGGGAACCGAGAAGCGCGTCGCGGCGAAGCTGCCCGACAGCGGCATCGACCTCCGTAATGCCGTGGAGCACTTCGAAAATCAGCTCATCCGCCAGGCGCTCGAGCGCACCAACTGGAACAAGAAGCAGGCGGCGAACCTGCTCGGTCTGAACCGCACCACGCTCGTCGAGATGCTCAAGCGCAAGCGCATCGCACCCAAGGCCGCCTGAACGGCGCATTGGCCCGGGCCTTGCGAAGGGTTACGTCCACACGACGTGACTCGCCATAAAATTCCCTCTCTCCTCGTACGAGCTGTCAGTGTGGCGACGTTGGGGGCCGCCATGTTCCTGGCAGCACCAGCCAAAGCCGAGGGCTGGCTGCTCGACGGTCAGTTCGGCCTGGGTACTGGCCTCGAAGGCGGTGATCCCGGCTCCGGCAGCCTCGAATGGCAGCGCGCTCGCCTGCGCGTCATCGCCGGGCTCGACATGCGCGTGGACGAGGACGAATCGGAGGGCGTGGGCTTCCGCGCCTTCGCAGAGGTCGAGAAGCGCGGCAGCGTCGGTGGCGAAGCGCGCTATCTGCGCTGGATGTCGCGCTCGATCGGCGTGCACGGCGGCATCATCGGCACGGTCGCACCCGAAACGCTCTTCGGCGCAGGCGTCGGCGCGACGCTCGTGATTCCGTTCGGCCGGCGCGTGGGCGTCTACGTCGAACCGTCGTTCAGCGCTCTGCCTCTCGGCAGCGATCTGCCAGGGGATACGATTTTGATGTGGGCGCTGTTGTCCGCAGGAGTTCGTCTTGGCCTCTAAGCTCACGTTCACGATCGTATTCGCGGTCGTCCTCGGCTGTGGTCTCGCTGCCGCGTGCAGCGACGGCACTTCGTGCCTGCGCCACACGGACTGCATCTCGGGCGAAAGCTGCCACTCGGGCACCTGCATGGCGGGCAAAGCCTCCAATCCCAAACCCAAGCCCGACGCCGGCAACGGAGAATTTGACGGCTCCAGCGTCAACGATTCGTCACCCGAGTAACCGCAACCCGCCCCTCGCGCACTCGCAATACGGCTCTGCAACGGGTTCACAGGAAGCCGCGAAGCCGCGAAGGGGGACTCCCAGGAACGCCGTATTTCGTCGATGACTTTCGGGTTCAACTCAGGGCGTCGTGCAGCGGCGCTCAAACGCCAAAGACCGACTACGCCGGCGTTATTCTCGTAGTCGCGGCGTGCTTGGTCGTTTGATTGCCGCGGCTGGCTGCGGTTCCGAACCCTTCGCGGCTTCGCGGCTTCCTGTAAAACGTTATCGCGCCGCCGATTTGACACCGTCATAGCGCCGTTGGTGGAGATGTCGCCGCCGCGCGGGCCGAGCGTCTCTAGCGCCAGTGTGGTGGTCAAGCCGAGGGGGCAAAGGGGGTGGCACCGAGCTTGCTCTCGTGAGCACCAAACATGTTCCGCTCACTGCACATCGCTTCGACGGGTATGGCCGCTCAGGAGACGCACCTCGAGGGCATCTCCAACAACATCGCGAACGCCAATACCGTCGGCTACAAGAAACAGCGCGTCGATTTTCAGGACCTCCTGTATCAGACGGTGCGCGCCGCCGGCACAGCAACGGGTCCGACCACGCAGTCGCCCACCGGCCTTCAGATCGGCAACGGCGTCAAAGTAGTGGGCACCACGCGCTCCTTCGAACAAGGCGCGCTGTACAACACGAACAACCCGCTCGACGTCGCCATCGAAGGCAACGGCTTCTTCGTCGTGGAGCAAGCGGACGGCACGCCCGCCTACACGCGCTGCGGCACCCTGCAGACCGATTCGGAGGGCCGTATCGTCACATCGGAAGGCATGCCGCTCGATCCGCCCATCACGATTCCGGCAGACGCCACCAGCGTGGCGATCGCCGCCAATGGTACGGTGAGCGCGACTCTCAAGGGTGAAACCGCGCCGGTCGAGCTCGGACAGCTCACGACCGCTACGTTCGTCAATCCGGCTGGCCTCCACGCCATCGGCCACAACTTGTTGCTCGCCTCGGCGGCCAGCGGCGAACCGCAGGTCGGTGAGCCCGGCAGCGACGGTCGCGGAACCCTGCTTCAGGGCTCGATCGAAAAGGCGAACGTCGACATCGTCGAGGAGATGATCGGCCTGATCGCCGCGCAGCGCTCCTACGAAATCAACTCCAAGGTCATCACCACGGCGGACGAAATGCTGCGCGCCGCGACGCAGCTGCGTTGACCATGAAGTCCCTGAGCAAGCTGCGCCTCTCCGCCCTGCTCCTGCTCCTGGCCGCGCCAGGGGTGGCGCAGAGCGAGCGCTTCATCGACTCGGCCCGCATCCGTCTCGGCGACGTGCTGCCCGAAGCGCCCCGCGTGGTGCACGACGTGGACCTCGGTGCGGCTCCCGCGCCCGGCAATTCACGCTTGCTGTCGCGCGAGGAGATCGAGCGCCAGCTGCGCGAAGCGGGTCAGAGCCCGAGCCTGCTCCGCCTGCCCGCCTCGATTCGTGTCACCAGCGCCGCCAAGCGCTGGAGCGTGGCCGAGCTCGAGACTCTGGTTCAGCCGGCCGTCGAACGCGCGCTACCCCGCGGCGCGCGGCTGTCGAAGCTTCGCGTTCGAAAAGGTTACGCGCTCTCCCCGCGCAGTGAAATCGGCCGCGTCACCTTCGGGAAGTTGCCGAAACGCGAAGGCTCCTATCAGACGACCGCCATGGTCGAGCTCGTGGCCGACGGTGACACGAGCGTGCGGTTGCCCGTGAGCGTCGAGCTCGATCTCGGCGCGCTAGCCAGCCAATCGGTGCTGGAGAAGGGCGCTGCCGTGCACCTCGTCATCGAGCGTGGTGCGGCGCGTGTGAGCGCCGTCGGCGTCGCGCTCTCGTCCGGCGACGTGGGCGACGTCGTCTCATTCAAGGTTCAGAACACGCACAAGGTTCTGCGCGCGCGCATCGAGTCGCGCACGACGGCGAAGGTCGTGGGTAACTGATGAAGCATCGATTCGTTCTGGCCATCCTGCTCTCGACCGAGCTGATCGCTGCTTGCGGCCCGTCGCACATTCGGCCGTTCACGCCGCGCAAGCGCAAGTATGAACCCGGCGAATACGCCGCGCAGCACGCGGACGCGAGGCCTTCGACCGGCTCGATCTACTCCGAAGCCCAGGCCGCGTACCTCGAAGACACGCGCGCGCTCCGCGTCGGCGACATCGTGATGATCCGCATCAACGAAGAGGCGGACGCGCAGGGCGGCGCCACCACGAATTTGAGTAAGGGCACGAGCCGCGAAGCCAGCGTCGACGCGCTGCTCGGCCTGGTCCCCGCGATTCAGAAGGCCTACCCGAACATCGACCCCAAGAACCTGCTGTCGATGGCCGCTCAGTACGACTTCACCGGCGAAGGCCAGACGCAGCGCGCCGGCAAGCTGCGCGGCTCGATCGGCGTGCAGGTGAAGAAAGAGCTGCCGAACGGCGACCTGTACATCGAGGGCACCAAGGTCGTGATGATCAATCACGAGGAGTATCACCTGTATCTCTCGGGCGTGATCCGCACGGCGGACATCGAGCAGAACAACGCCATCGACTCTTCGCTGATCGCCGACGCGCGCGTCGAGTTCACCGGCCGCGGCGACATCGACGACCAGGTCGAGCGCGGTTGGCTCACCAAGATCCTCGACTCCATCAATCCGTTCTGATCCCCCTCGAGCGCCATGCACACCTCCCCTCGCTCACGCGCGCGCCTGCTCCTCTCGGCTTTGCTGCTCGCTCTGCTGTCCGCGCTCAGCGGCAGCGCCCGCGCCGAGAAGCTGCGCGATCTGTGCGACGTGCTCGGAGCTCGTGACAACCAGCTCGTGGGCTACGGCGTGGTGACCGGCTTGAACGGCACGGGCGACGACGTCTCGGCGCCGTTCGCCGCACAGTCATTGCGCTCGCTCCTGCGGCGCCTCGGCGTGCAGGTCGATCAGCGCCAGATCCGCCTGCGCAACGTCGCGGCCGTGATCGTCACGGCCACGATTCCGGCGTTTTCGCGCTCGGGCGGGCGGCTCGACGTCACGGTCTCCTCGATGGGCAACGCGCGCTCGCTGCGCGGCGGAGTGCTCGTGCAAACGCCGCTACGCGGCGCGGACAGAAAGACATACGCCGTTGGTCAAGGCGCGCTCGTGCTCGGCGGCTTTTCGGCGAGCGGTAGCTCCGGCAGCTCCGTGCAGCAAAACATGACCAACACGGCGCGCATTCCGAACGGAGCGCTCGTGGAACGCGAGATCAAGACGCTCTTCGCCAACGCCGGCAAGGTCACGCTGACCCTGCGCAACCCCGACTTCGCAACGGCGCAGCGCATCGTGGAGGCGCTCGACAAGGCGCTCGGCAAAGGCAGCGCTCAGGCGCTCGACGGCGGCGCCGTCCTCGTGCGCGCGCCCTCGGCGCTTGCGACCAAACCCGTCGAGCTCCTGGCCAAGGTGCAGGAAGTGGAAGTCGAGCCGGCCGCGTTCGCGCGCGTCGTCATCAACGAACGCACTGGAACGATCGTTGCAGGCGGTGATGTTCGCTTGTCCCCCGTCGCGATCGCTCAAGGTGGCATCACCATTTCGGTCCGTGAAGCGCCCGCCGTGTCGCAACCCGGCGCGTTCGCCAACGGACAGACGCAGGTCGTCGACCAGAGCACCGTCGAAGCCGAGGAGAAGCTGCCGCCAGCGCTCACCTACGTGAACGGCGCGGCTTCTCTCGCCGACGTGGCGCAGGCGCTCTCGACCTTCGGCGTGACTCCTCGCGAGCTCGCCAGCATCCTTCAGGCGCTCAAGGCTGCAGGCGCGCTGCGCGCCGAGGTGATCGTACAATGAAGCTCGCGGCCATCAACGCGCTCGCGCCCGTCAAGCCGGAGCCCGCGGACGCCGCGCAGAAGCAGAAGCTCACGGAAGCGACCAAGCAGTTCGAAGCGGTGCTGATCCGCCAGATGCTCACGTCGCTCGAGCGCACCACACAGCTCTCGAGCTCCAAGGGCGCGCTGGGTGGGAGCTCTGCCTACAGCTCTATGATGGTCGACGCCCTGTCAGATGCCATCGCGCAGGCCGGCGGGCTCGGGCTGGCCAAGACGCTCGACGGCATGCTCGCGGACCGCGTGAGCGACTCCGTACAGCGAGAAGCGCCTGCGGAAAGTCCGCCCAAAACCGCGAAATGACTAAGATTTTGTCACAACGCACGCAGACTACGGCAATTCGAAGAAGAACTTTCGCTCAAGGATACGAGCGGAGCGCCGTTCCATGTTCATTGAGAGCCAGGGCTCACCCCGGGTCCAGGGCTCTGTGGAGGATTCCATGAAGGGAGTCAGCGGTAACCCAGCCCTCGATGCGTACCAGCGCATGGCCGTCTCGCCCGTCAGCGGCGCGCGGCGTGCAGCGCCGGTCGCAACGGGAGCAGAGGCGCCTCCGGCGGAAGCTGCGAAGGTCAGCATCTCGTCGGAAGCACGGACGCGCGCCAGCGCCGTCGATACACAGGTCGACATGCAAAAGGTCGAAATGCTCAAGGCGAAGCTCGCCGAGGGCAGCTACCAAGTCGATACGAAACTAGTCGCCAGTCGCTTGCTCGATCACCTCGCGTGATCGCGCAGCCGCTGGCTCATCCGGCTGAAAGCCGGGACACCTCGTCATGCACCAGACACAGCCCAATCGTGAACTGACGGAACGCCTGCTCGAGCTCGAAAGCCTGTTGGCCGACGAGAGCGCTGCGCTCAAACGGCTCGACCGAGACGCTATCGACGCCAGCGCCACCCGCAAGCTCGAGATCTACGAGCACCTGCAGGCGCTGCTCGCGAACGGTGCTGCCGCTGCCGAACACTGGCCACAGCTGGAACGCGTGCACAAGGCAGCTCTACACAATCAATTGCTCCTGGTGCATGCGCGCGACAGCGTGCGCGGCACGCTCGCGCTGCTCACCGGTGAGCCCGCGAGCACGAGACCTTCGAAGCCCCCGCCTGCCCCCGGCGGTATGCGCGTCAACGTCCGAGGGTGATCGATGGCCAGCCTGACTAGCCTCCTCTACACGGCGCGCGACGCACTCGCGGCGCAATCGTTCGGGGTGAGCGTCACCGGCCAGAACATCGCGAACGTCAACACGCCCGGCTACACGCGCCGCGAGGCCATCCTCGAGACGCACGCGCTTGGCAACCAGACCACGGGCAGCATCTCGATCGCCGGGCTCAAGCGCGCCAGCGACGTCTACACCGAGCGGCGCCACTTCGAGTCGAGCGGGCTCGCGGCCGCCGCCGGCGAACGCGACAACCAGCTCGCCAGCGTCGAGAGCCTGTTCAACGACATGGCCGGAGGCGGGCTCGGCAGCTCGCTCGATGCGCTCTTCAACTCGTTTTCCGCGCTCTCCACCAATCCGAGCGATCCGAGCGCGCGCGCTGCCGTGCTCGAACGCGCGCAGGCCTTCGCGACGCGCGCCAACGAAACTGGCGACGCGCTGGGCACCACGCGAGACGCCATGTTCCAGCAGGCGCGCGAGACGACGGCCGAGGTCAACCAACGGGCTACTGCCGTGGCCAACCTGAACCGTCGCATCGCCGAAGCTGAAGCCGGCGGTCACGACGCCGCCGATCTCAAGGACCAGCGCAACCAGGTCCTGCTCGGCCTCGCGCAGCTGGTGGACGTGCGGACCTTCCAGGACGGCAGCGGTGCGCTGGTCGTCCAGGCCAGCGGTACGACGCTCGTCGAGGGCGGCACGGCTCGCAGCCTCAGTGTCGATCTCGCTGCCGACGGCTCTCTCCGCCTGTTCGCGCAGCGCGGCAACTCGCAGCCGAGCGAGATCACGCAATTTCTGACCGGCGGCAAGCTCGCCGGCATTCGCGAAGCCCGAGACGTCGACCTGAAGGCGATCTCCGCCAAGCTAGACGACTTCGTCACGGACGTGGCCACAGCGCTCAACGCGCAACACGCCGCAGGCTTCGGCCTCGACGGCAGCGCGGGACGTAACCTGTTCAGCTTCACCACCGGCGCGGGTGCGGCGCGCACGCTGGCTCTCGACAGCAGCGTGGCTGGCCAGCCGCGGAACATCGCGGCGGCGGGATCGGCGGCGTCGTTGCCAGGCGGCTCCGACAACGCGGCCGCGCTGTTCAAGCTCGGCTCGAGCAACGTGGCGACCGGTAACACGCGCAGCCCAATGGCGGCGTACAGCGACATCGTCGGCGAGGTCGGCTCCCGCAAGTCGCAAGCGTCGGAGGCCGTCGCCATCCGCGACAGTCTGCTGGCGCAGGCCGAGGCGATGCGCGAGTCCGTCAGCGGCGTATCGCTCGACGAAGAGATGATCGCGCTCACGAAGTACCAGCGCGCCTACGACGCCGCCAGCCGCGTGCTGCGCACCGTCGATGAAATGCTGCAGGAACTGATGGCGAGGCTCGGCTGATGCGCATCACCGACGGCATGAAGTATGGCTCCGTGCTCCGTAACCTGACGTCGCTCGGGGCGCGCCACGCCAAGGCGTCCCAGCAGGCGCTCACGGGCAACCGCATCGGCGCTCCTTCGGACGATCCGTCCGGCGCGGCCGAGCTGCTGCGCGTGCATTCGTCGCTCTCACGCGCTCAGGCGCAGCGCGACGCGATCAAGAACGCGCGCGGCGACGTCGAGCTCGCGGAAGGCGTGCTGAGCGAGGTCAATACGCTGTTCCAGCGCGCGCACGAAATCGCGATGCAGGGTTCGAACGGCAATTTGTCCGCGGACAACCGCGCCGCGCTCGCGACCGAGGTCGGCGATCTGAAACGGCATCTCGTGTCGCTGGCCAACACCAAGGGTTCGCGTGGCTTCTTGTTCGGCGGCAGCCAGACGGACGTCGCGCCTTTCGACGCCAACGGGACCTTCAGCGGCAATGACCTCGAGCACAGCATTCAGCTCGGCAATGGCAGCCCCACGCGCGTGAGCGTGAGCGGCGCCAGCGCCTTCACCAGCGCCGGCGGACGCGACATTTTCGCCGACCTCGACGCGCTCCAGGCGGGTCTCGCGGCCGACGACGGCAGCGCGGTGAGCGCCACCCTCGGCAGCATCGAAACCTCTCGCCAGCAAGTCATCCGCGAGCAGACGCAAGCCGGGCTGACCATCAATCGGCTCGACACCAGCGACGCCTCGCTCGACCAGCTCGAGCTGTCGCTGAGCAAACGCGAGCAGGCCGTGGGCGCCGCCGATCCCTTCGAAGCATACGCGAGGATGTCGAGCCTCGCCCAAGCGCTCGAACGCGCCGTGACGGTTTCACGCCAGATCCTGGATCTCGGCGCAGATCAGCGGTTCTAGCGGCTACAGCCGAACAGCGCCTGGCACGCTGCATGCAGCCGCTGGGTGCATGCTCATCGTCTCGCGACGTAAAGGTCAGCGCATCGTCATCGGTCACGACATCGAGGTCGTCGTCACCGAAATCTCGCGCAGCGGCGTGAAGCTCGGCATTCAAGCGCCGGCTTCGCACACGATCCTGCGCGGTGAGGTCCACGAGGCGATCGGGGCCGCCAATCGTGAAGCGGCCGCCGCCGACCTCGACCCCGTTCATCTGCCAAAGGCAGGAACGGTCCGTCAAAGCGATGGCTCGCAGGCCCGTCAAGCGGCCGACGGCGAGCTATGCGCGCCGAGCGAAGAGCTCCCGCGCACGCCTGCGCCGTGAGCGCGCGCTGTTCCAACGAGCTGGCACGACCCGTGAATAGTGCAACCCAGCCGTGTCAGGAGCCGCCATGAATGCCAGCGCTTCACCCGATCTCGCCGAGGAGCTGAACGCATCCGTGTTCGCGAACAACCTCGACGCGCTCGGACTCCGAACGCGCACTCGCGAGCTCGTTCAGGGCGCGAGCCGCCGCGGCCGTGTCGGTCGTCTGTGGGACGGCACACCCGTGCTCGACCTCGATGGCCGCTTGCTGGGCATGCCGAACGAAGATCTGACGCGCACCGACTCCGGTGCCGCGGTCGTCGTCTTCGGCTTGGGCGTGGGTCACACCGTGCGGGCCCTGCGTTCGGTGTCCGACACGCGCATCCTGGTTTACGAGCCCGATCCGGGCATTTTGCGCACGGCGCTCGAGTCCGGCCCGACCGATCTGGGTGACGTCGATATCGTCTGCACGCTGTCGGACCTGGCGGAGCACTGGGCGGACTTCAGCCGCGGTCGCGTCAACGCCACGCTCTTCAAGACACCCGGCTACGCAGAAGCGTTCCCTGATCACGAGCGGCAGCTCACCGAAGCCGTGACGCGCCTGGTTTCGCGGTCGGGCGTGAACATCAACACGTATCGCGCCCGCGCGCGCACCTGGATCCAAGATGTCCTCGATAACCTCGATGTCCTGTGTGAGGTCCCTCTCTTTCAAGCCCTCGCCGGGCGCTACAAGAACGTGCCGGCTTTTATCGTCGGGGCCGGACCGTCGCTCGGCAAGAACGGCGAGCTGCTCGCCGAGGCTCAGAAGAAGGGTATTGTCATCGCAGTCAACTCCAGCGGACGCGCCCTCGCCAGCTATGGCGTGGAGCCTCAAGTGCTCGCGTGCATGGAGTCGATTGACGTTTCGCATCTGATCGCGGACCTGCCCTTCATCGATCGCGTGGTGCGCGCCTTCGCGCTGACCGCGAGCCCGAAGACGTTCCAGATCGGCCGCGGACCGCTCCTGCCTCTCTATGAAGCATTGCCGGAAATGAACGCGGCGCTGGAGGAGCTCACCGGGCAACAGGGCTTGTCGGTGTGCGCGAGCATCTCGACGGTCGCGTTTTCGCTGGCGCAGCGGCTGGGCTGTTCGCCGATCGTGCTGGTGGGTCAGGATCTCGCATACACGGACGGACGCGCCTACGCGCGCGGCACCGTCTACGAGGACTCGAGGGTGCGCCTGAACGACAAGGCCGAGCTCGTCCTGGATTGGTGCGAGACCGCCAAGGGGACACACGAGCGCGCTGAATCGAAGCTCAGACAGCGCGAGCCGCTCGAGGAGATCGCGGCCTGGGGCGGCGGTCCCAGCGTCTGGTCGGGCCCGAGCTTCGCTCCGATTCGCATGTGGCTCGAGCACGCCGCCGGCGTGCTGCACGACGCGCTGCCGGAGGTACGGCTCGTCAACGCGACCGAAGGCGGCGCGCACCTCGACGGCTTCGAGGAGCTAACGCTCGCAGAGGTGCTCGCGCCGCTGCCCGAGAAGAACATCACGAGCGGGTCCATCGCCCGCGACGCGGAGACGGTCTCTCCGCTGCCGCGCGCCCACGTGCTTGCCTGGCTGGAAGAGCAGCGCGCGCTCGCCGGCAAGGTGGAGAAAGCCGCGGAGCGCATGCACCGGCTCGCCGAACGCGCTGCCCGCGCCGTGGAGAGCGGAAAACCGGTACGCATCAACAGGACGTTCGCGGCGCTGGAACGCGCCGAAGCAGAGCTGAAGCAGAGCGCCAGAAAGTCACGGCTCGTCGAGACCTGGTGCTTCGCCGAGCTCAACGACAAGAAGCAGTCCGCACAGCGCACGAGCGGGAACGCCGAAGCCGATGCGCTCTGGGCGGTACAGCACGGCGCCGAGCTCGGCCGCCTCATCAAGATCTCCGCGCAGGAGCTCGGCGCAGCCTTCGCGCACGCCGCCGAGCGACTCGCAACGAAACAACAGAGGAACCCGAAATGCCCATCGTAGTCCAAACCAACGTCGCGTCTCTCGAGACGCAGAAGAACGTCCACCGTACCCAGTCCGCGCTCGCCAAGAGCTTCAACCGGCTCTCGAGCGGATTTCGTATCAACAGCGCGGCCGACGACGCGGCCGGCCTCGCCATCAGCGAGAGCATGAAGACCCAGATCCGTTCATACGTGGTTGCCGAGCGCAACGCGAACGACGCGATCTCCATGACCCAGACGGCGGAAGCCTCGCTGGGCGAAATGCACTCGATCCTCGGCCGCCTGCGCGAGCTCGCGATGCAAGGCGCGAACGGCAGCATGACGGCGACTGACCGCGGCTACTTGAACACCGAGTTCGTGGCGCTGCAGGACGAGATGAGCCGCATCCAGGGCTCGGCCAAGTACAACGGCAAGCAGCTCCTGAACGCGACCGCCACGGACATCACGTTCCAGATCGGCCTCGACAACGTGAGCAGCGACCAGCTGACGCTCACCTTCGGCGGCCTGGGTTTGTCCTCGCTCCTGGCCTCGGGCACGAACGTCGGCGGCGCCAGCTCGACCAACTCCCTCACCGCGCTCAGCGAGATCGACAACGCGCTCACCACCATCTCGACGGCGCGCGCGCGCTACGGCGCCGCCATGAATCGCCTCGAGGTCACGACCTCGTCGATTCAGACGATGCGTCTCAACCTGTCGGCGGCCAACTCGCGCATCCGCGACGTGGACGTGGCCGAAGAGACGGCCATGCTCAGCCGCAACCAGATCCTGAGCCAGGCCGGCGTCTCCGTGCTGTCGCAAGCCAACCAGCTCCCGCAGATGGCGCTCAGCTTGCTCCAGGGCTGATCGGCCCCGTAGAGGGCCACCCGGGCGCCATGTCCACCGAGCACACCAGTATTTCACTTGGGTATTTCGCTGGACCCGTGCCGCGGACCGTGTCGCACCGGGTGGGTCTGCCACTTACGCTTAACGCCACTCTTTTCAGGGATGGAATCAGCTCAGCAAAAAATCTTCGCGCTCTCGTTCAAGCTTAGCCAGGGGACTCCGTTCACGGTTTCTGAAGGGCAACGACGCCCCCGGAAACGCTCCTCGGAGCGGTTCACTCACTCCAAGAAGGAGCACTCCCATGGCACTCGTAATCAATACCAACGTAGCATCTCTCGAAGCACAGAAGAACGTCCTCACGAACCAGAAAGCGCTCCAAAGCAGCTTCAACAAGCTGTCGAGCGGCTTCCGGGTGAACAGCGCGGCTGACGACGCGGCCGGCCTCGCCATCAGCGAGAGCATGAAGTCCCAGATTCGTTCGTACACCGTTGCAGAGCGTAACGCCGCTGACGGCGCCTCCATGGCGCAGACGGCGGAAGGCGCGCTCGGCGAAGTGCACAACGTCCTCGGCCGCATGCGCGAACTGGCGATGCAGTCCTCGAACGGCAGCCTCGGGGCGACCGATCGTGACTATCTGGACGCCGAATATCAGTCGCTCAAAGCGGAAGTTACTCGGATCCAGGGTTCGGCAAAATTCAACGGCAACAACCTCGTCGGCTCGGCCGACAACGAGATCACCTTCCAGGTCGGTCTGGAAGATGCGAGCTCCGACCAGATCACGCTGACCTTCGGCGGCGTGGACCTGGCCGACCTGCTCGCCACAGCGAACACGGTTGCCGGCGCGACGGCCGGAGACGCGCTCGCTGCGCTCAGCACGATCGACGACGCCATCGCGACGGTGTCGACGTCGCGCTCCAAGTTCGGTGCGGCGATGAACCGCCTGGACGTGGCGACGAGCACCATCCAGACCATGCGCCTGAACATCTCGGCAGCCAACTCGCGCATCCGCGACGTGGACGTGGCCGAGGAGTCATCGAAGATGAGCCGCAACCAGGTGCTGACGCAAGCCGGCGCCTCGGTTTTGGCCCAGGCGAACCAAATCCCGCAGCTCGCGTTCGGCCTCATCGGCCGCTGACGAAGGCAACGGTTGAAGCTCCGCGGCCCGAATCACTCGATGACGGCCGCCGGAGCCCAACCGGCGGAAATGCAGGGCCCCATGCTGTCTCGTGCTGCAGCGTGGGGCCCGACGCGATTTTGGCACGGCACTTGAAGTCGAGAGCGAGGAGCATCCAATGGCTGGCACTATTTCGTTCGGAGGCGTGGGCTCCGGGATCGATACCGAGGGTATCGTCAGCGGCCTGGTTTCGGCCAGCAGCGGCTCGCTCAACGCGCTGAAGACCCGTGCGAACGTCACGAAAGCCGCCGTCTCCACGCTGTCCGATGTCAGCTCACTGCTCGCGAACCTCAAGAAATCGGTCGAAGGCCTGGCCTCGCCGCAGGAAGTGAAGAGCTTCAAGGCCACGTCCTCGCACGCCTCCGTCGTCGCGAGCGCCAACGGCTTGGCATCGACCGGCAATTACTCGATCGAAGTGGAGTCGCTGGCCAAAGAGCAGCGCACGTACTCGAATAGCTTCGCGTCCGGCACCACGGCGCTCGGCCAAGCCGGCAGTTTCTCGCTCAAGGTCGGCAGCGCCGATCCAGTCAACATAACCGTCGCAGCCGGTGACACGCTCGACAATATCGTCAGTAAAATCAACTCCGCCGGCGTGCGCGCCTCGGCATCGCTCTTCCACGATGGAACCAGCTACCGGCTGCAGCTCCGGGGACTCGACACCGGCGCCGCCAACGCTTTGACGGTGACGGAAGGCGCGGGCGTGAGCCTCGGCCTCTCGACCCCGGCCAATACGTTTCAGCAAGCCGCGGACGCCAGGATCAAGGTCGATGGCTTCACGGTCACTCGGCCCACGAACCAGATCCAGGGCGCAATCGCGGGCGTGACTCTGGCGCTCACCGACACGACCACAGCGCCCGTGAAGCTGAGCATCGACAGCGATCCGGCCGCGCTGAAGACCAAGATGCAGGGCGTGGTCGACGCCTACAATGCCGTGCTGAAGAAAGTTCGTACCGTCTCTGGGCACGGCAGCCTGAAAGCGGAGAACCCCGCGCTTGCGGGCGATTCGATGCTGCGCGGCCTCACCAACCGGCTGTCCGAGACGGTCCTCAAGAAAATCAGCGGCGGAGGCACCTACGAAACCCTCGGGCAGCTCGGGCTCAGCGTCACGCGCGACGGCACGCTGAACCTCGACTCGACCAAGCTCGACAAGGCCCTCACGGCCGATCCGACCAGCGTCACGAACGTGCTCGCCGGGGCCGGCAATGGTGCCGGCGCCATGGACGGTCTGCGCGACCTGATCACCTCCTTCACGACCACCGGCACCGGCCTGCTCGCGACGCGTACCGACGCGCTGCAGGGCAAGGCCAAGTTGCTCCAAGAGCGAGCCGAGCGCGAACAAGATCGCTTGAATCGCTACGCAGACATGCTGCGCAAGCAGTTCACGAACATGGACTCGACCGTCGCCGGTTACAACGCCCAATTCAACTACGTCAGCAAACTCTTCGGCTGACCCGCCTCCTTGATCTGACGAGACACTCCGATGCTAGAAAACGCCGTAGCCCGATACAAGCAAGTCCGGATGTCGACGTCGACGCCCGGCGAGCTCTTGCTGGCCCTGTACGATGGTCTGTTTCGCTTCTTGAACAGCGCGCGGGTCTGCCTCGAGCGCAACGAGCGCGCGCGTGCCAGCGAGTTTTTGTCGAAGGCTTACGCAATCGTCTCGGAGCTTTACATCGCGCTCGACCACGACAAGGCCCCAGAGTTGTGCGCACAGCTCGAGGGCATCTACGGATTTTGCATGGACCGCATCACGTTCGCCAACCTGAAAGGCGACATCAAGGCGGTCGAAGAAGTCACGCGCGTGCTCACGCCGCTCCGAGAGGCCTGGCAAATTGCGGTTCCTCAGGCGGCACGCGAAGCCGCACAGGCTGCCGCCAAGGGTCGCTAGATGGCCGATAGCGAGCCCCGGACCTCCCGCGTCCCCAAACATCCGCCTGGTGTTCCGGTTTACGTACCGGGCCAGAGGAACGGTGAGATCTGGGCACATTTCGCGTCCGGCGTGTCGGTGAAGGCGTACCGCAATCGCACGCGCAGCTATCCAGGCCTGCGCAGCGAAGCGCCTCCCACGCAGGCGTTCTACGCCGCGCTCACGACGCTCAGCGCGGGCACCCACGTGATTGACGTCGGTGCCGGGTCCGG
>DATDJP010000122.1:0-19066 GCA_036520475.1 Polyangiaceae bacterium
GTCAGGGCGAGTCCAACCACACGCCCTGCGACGACGCGCAGATCTGCTTCACGGTGTCGAGCTCCTCCGCCTCCATCTCGTAATAAATGTTGCGGACGAACGCCTGACCGGATCCCATGGTGCACCCGCCCTGGGCTCCGCTTCGCGAACACTGCGTGCCAGGCGTCCCGTCCCCTTCCGTACACGCGTCGCGCATGGCATCGATCGGCTGCTGCGCACCGCGGTACTCGATACAGCCGTTTCCTCCGCTGGTCGTGCAAGAGAACGTGGCCGCCGAGCCGCCACCCGGACCGCCGTCATCGCCGTCATCGTCGCCACATGCAGCAGCCAGTGTGCCGAGAGCCAAAACCAGAAACGCAGAGACGAAACCAAGTTTTCTCATCGCCCCTCAGAAGAGCACATCCTTGCCACAAACGTAAAGAGCCGGCCGAGCTTGAACACAGCAGCCTACAGTGAGTCCTTCAATCACCCGCCGGGGACGAAACTGGCGCTCCGCCTAGCCAGCGCCTCAGGTCCGGCCCAATCAACAGCGCCCAGATCAGCGAGAGCGCCGCGATCAGGAGCGCGCTCGAAAAATAGAAGTGCAGCCCGAGATCTGGGACCAAAACCGTGAAGTATTGCAGCGCGCACAAGCCGAGCAGCGTGACCCAGACACCCGCGTCCAAGGCGCGCGTGGGAGAAGCCTCCTGCGGGCGCGGTCTGTGCTCGATGACGAGCAGCGGAAACAGAAAGACGACGTGAAGGTAGTAGTTGGACGGCGACATCAGCACCGGCAGGAGTGTCAGACCGAGCACCGCTGCCTGCTCCGGACGGCGCGAGCGACACGCCAGGGCCACGCCTGCCACGTAGACCGCCAATAACGCCGCGTACAGCGGCGCACGCGACCGCAGCACCTCGTATTGGTTGCTGTCAGCCCCTCCGATCAGCGAGCGCAAACTGACGCAAGCATAGTGGGGAGCAGCGTGCAACTTGCTCACCTTGGCGTACCACTCCGGCCAGGCCTCTGGCGGAAGCACGAGGATCGACAGCACGAACGCCGCGACCATGCACGCGAGCGCGCCCCCGAAAACCCGGAGCAGGTTTCTGTTCTGCTGAATCACGACGCGCCAGGCGGGCATGCGCCGAGCTGTTTGGTAGTGAGCGATCACCGTCCACCCTGCTTGCACTGCCAGACCCGACAGAGCGAGCACGGGGAAAGCGCGGATCATCGTGGCCAGGCCGAGAAAGGCTCCACCGAGCAGCCAGCGTTCACGGCGCAGCGCGCACACTCCGAGCCCGAGATAGGCGAGCCAATCATGCCGCAACGTCGAACCCGCCCAGTTCGTGCCGTACATGATGAAATCGTTCGCGCCGAAGATCACCGCGCACACGAGCGCGCTGCGGAGACCGTAGACTCGCGCAATCGCGAGCAGCGTGATGCCAATCAACAGCGCGTCGACGAGGCCGGTGAGGACGAAGCCACCATTGCTCGGCGGCATGGCGCTGAACAGCACGTGCGCGATGCTCATCCATACGGGCGTGGCGTTCGCGCCGTAGTCGAGCAACGTCTCCAGATATTCACGCTCTCCCATGGCGTCACGGAAGTAGCCCGTGTCACGGCGGTACTCTTGCCAGCGCTCCGGTGTGAACTCGTTACGACGCTTCAGAATACGCTCGCGCTGCCGTGCGACGTCGCTGTCCTTTAGCGAATACAGATCACGCATGCGGATCGATGCGAGTGCTTCGATGGGCACGCCGCGCTTTTCGGCCTCTGCCAGCACGTCCGCTTCGTAGGCCCCGCCATAGCCGAGCTCGTCGAAGTACTTGGCCGAGACGTAGTACTGTCGCAAATCGAGCTGGTGCGCGAGCGTCCATGTCCGCTCCTTGACATTGTAAAATTGCGGATGCCCGAGGTTGTAGAAGCTGGCCAGCCCGAGCGCCGCGCACACTCCGAGCACGCCCAGCGTGACGCCGCGATGCGCCGGACGCCGCGCAGGCGCGCACGCTTCGACGAGCACGGCACACGCCGCGACCGCGGCGACCACGGCGCGTACCAGCGCGACCTCACGGCTTCCCGCAGGCCACGCGCGCGCCAGGGCCAATCCCCACGACACGGCGCCAGCAGCCGTGATGGCGAGCGCCAAGCCCAGCTGCCAGCGGGGCGAGTCCCGGCGCGCAATCAAGAGCGCGAGCACGAGCGCGAAGCCGAACAGGAGTGTGTCGCTGCGCAGAGACAACTCGAAGCTGAGCGCTCGCTTTCGGGCAATCCACGGCGGAAACGGCTCCGGCACGCTGGCGAACAGCTGAAGCTCACTGATCGACATCGCCGCATCGCCGCGCGTCGGTCGAATCCGTACGTACCGAGCACGCGCTTCGAGCTGGTTCGTGAAGCGCGGCTGCATGCCGGCATCCGGGTGCGCCTCCGCGAGCCAGACGCGTGCGAATTTTTGGCCGTCTTCGGAGGCGAGCAGCTCGTACTCGTCATTGTTGTCGGCGTGGAGCCAAACGGCCGCGAGCGCCTGACTGGACCCCAGGTCGTATTGCACGAAGGAAGCGGTGCTGGCAAAGGCGGCGGTGCGATCGCTGCGCCACTCGCCCCCGTCGTGAACTGCTCTGCCATCCGTGATGACCCACGGCTGAGTCACCCCCTCGCTGCGGCTGAGGTGTTTGCCGCGGAGCAGATTTTCGCCACGATCGCTCGGGGCAGCGAAGGCCGCACCGCCGGCGCCGATCACGAGCGCCACCAGCACCACTGATCCGAGCAAAACCGGGATCAGCCGGGCGCTCCGCCAGCCGCGTCTGTCAGTGGGGCTCATCCTCTGCGCCCGGAACCATATTCAATGGCGAGCACATCGCCTAGTAGCCGGGTCAGATCGGGCCTTCAGCGCTCGAAGTCAACGAAAGTGTTATGATTGCTGCATGTGCATCATCTGTGTCGACTTCGATCGGGGAGCTTTGAAGCTGAACGAAGCACGCCGCGCGCTGGGCGAGATGCGAGCCGAGCTCGAAGACGCGCACGTCGCAGAGCTCGAGCAAAAACTCGATGAAGCGGAGCGCGAATCCCAGGGCCCCTAGGCCCGACGCGCGCTACCTCGTTAGCGCCTTTCCCTCTGCCGAAGCGCGAAACTCGGGCGGCACTGGCGGCGCAAAGTAATCGACCGTCAGTTCCTCAGAAACTGGATGTCGACGGCCATGGCGCCAACCTAGGGCGGCGCCATGGGAACGTCGATTGTGGAGGCCCGCTACTCCGGGATGCTGACGCAGCAACCGGCGGTGCACTGGTAGCCGGCGTTGCAACTCTCGGCGGTCATGCACTCTTCAGCGTCACCACAGGGATTCGGCGGAGGTGCACCGCTGTCCGGGGGAGGCGGAGGCGGCGGTGAGCCGGCATCCACGGCGGGCGGCGGCGAACCCGCATCGACGGCGGGCGGGTGACACGTCGTGGACTTCTCACAGCGAGCGCACGCCTTCGGATTGCCGAGCTTGGCGCCCGTACAGCTCTTGCTCAGCTGGATATCCACCGGGCCGCTGCCGGTCGAGACCGTGCAGCACCCAAAACAGTCGCAACCCTGCGGCACGAAGGGCATGCAGCGGTCGAGACAGGACTGGGTGATGGCGCACGCCCGATCCGTTTGCGCGATTTCGCCGGTCAGGCACCCGGTGGGATAGCGACAGCGGTCGTCGCCGGCGCCGGAGTTCCCGTCGAAGAAGCAGTCCTGCCACTTCGGGTCGCGGTTGTCGCCGGGCATGCCCGTGGCGAACGTCGCCTCGTCGTTGTCCATGTCGCCCTGGCACTCGACGTCCTCGGCGTCGGCTTTGCCGTCGCCATCATCGTCCACGCCGTTGGCACAGGCGCACGGCGAAGCGCCGCAGTAGCGCGCTTTCATGCCGTTTTGCGCTTTGGCGCCCCCGTCTTCCGTGGCGCGGAGCTCGCCGGACGAGCTCGTCGAGCTGCCGTCTTGCCCGGAACACGCAGTGACCACCAGACAACCGAACACTGCTGCGAACAAACTTCGGGATACGAGAGACATGAGACCTCCGCTGACGTCCAGGCGCCGACCATCCGTGGCGCGCGAGTGAGCGGAAGCGCGCATGTGGTTTTATGAAAACAAAGCGGTTCTCTTGTGTCCCAAGCTCGGACATTCGGGACCCATGAAGGTGTGGTCGACGAAATGGCTAAGGGCTACCTGCCGTTAACGGCCAAATCACGCCACCCTCAGAGCACGGATTCCAGACGCGCGGCCCAGGGCTTGGCTCGTTCGAGTTGGCCGGCGAGAGCAAACAGCAGGCCTTCGCCGCCATGCTCGGCGATGAACTGGACACCCATGGGCAATCCGCTGCTGCCTGTGTGTAGAGGAACGGACATGGCCGGCGTGCCCGTGAGGTTCGCGAGTTGTGTGAAAGGCACCCGCTCCAGGCTGCGCCGGACGATGGAGCGGATGAGGCCCGAAGCGACCGGCAGTAGCGCCGACCCGCCGAGCTTGATGCCCGCGAGCGCGAGCGCCTTCAGGGGCGGCGGGGTGTCGAGCTCGCCAATCTTGGGCGGCGGCGCGGCGAGCGTGGGCGTCATGTACACATCGTACTTCTGGAGGAACAGGCCTAGCTCACGGGTGTACACGCTCCAGCGCCGATAGCCCTCGACGTACTCCGGGGCGCTCGTACCGCGCCCGAGCGCGGCCATCACCAACGTGTCTAGTTCGAATCCGTCGTAGCCAGCGCCCGTTTGCTCGCGCACCAAGTCGACGAGCACGGCCGCGTGCGCGAACCACATGCGCAGAAAGTCGTCGAGCAGTGCTTCCCCGTCGATGTTGGGCGCCGCCGGCTCCACGTGATGCCCCAGAGACGAAAGGAGTCGGGCGGCCTGCTCCACGGCGGCGACCGCTTCGGGATCGACGTGACCGCCCGGCAGAGGCGAACGGACAGCGAAAGCGACGCGGAGTTTGCCAGGGTCGCGCTCGAGCTCCTCCACGTAGGGACGCTCGGGCGGCGCAATCCTGGTCCAAGAGCCGCACTCGGGACCGTGCGTCACATCGAGCATGCGCGCGCTGTCTCTGACGCTGCGCGAGATCACATGATTCATGGCGGCGCCGTGCATGACCTCGCCCGCGCGCGGCCCCATGGGCGTGCGGGCGCGGCCCGGCTTCAGCCCGAACAGGCCCGTGTACGCCGCAGGAATGCGGATCGAGCCGCCACCGTCGCTGGCACCGGCCACGGGCACGATGCGCGCCGCCACCGCTGCGGCAGAGCCGCCGCTCGAGCCGCCGGGAGTTCGATCGAGTCGCCACGGGTTGCGCGTCGGTCCCCACGCGTCCGTTTCGGTGACGCCCTTGGCGCCAAACTCCGAAGTCGCCGTACGGCCGAAGATGACGGTTCCCGCCGCCAGCCAGCGCCGGGTGATCTCGGCGTGCTCCGCCGGCGTGTAGCGCGCCTCTTTGAGCGCCTTGCAACCGGCACTGGACGGTACGCCCGCGTAGTCCTGCTCCAGGTCTTTGATCAGAAACGGAACGCCGGCAAATGCACCGCTGAGCGACTCCCTCGCACGCTGGCGCGCGATCTCGAACATGGGCGTGACGATCGCGTTGATGCGTGGGTTCACGGCCTGGGCGCGCGCGATGGCCGCCTCGAGCAACTCGCTCGCGCTGACCTCTTTGCGGCGGACGAGCTCCGCGAGCCCCGTGGCGTCGTGGCGCATGTAGTCGGAAGCCGAGATCATCCGAATCGAGGATCCAAGCTACCCCGGCGTCCGACGCGCCCTGCGACCGGCCAAACCGTCAGCTGCCACTTCCGATGCCGGCCCGAACCGTCGCGCCCACGGAAGAGCCGAACAGAATGCACATCTCACCCGTCATGAGCTCGTTCCTGAAGGTCAGGGTGTTGTTCGACGTGTTGTTGATGTCGCACTGAATCTTGATCTGATCGCCTTCTTTGATGTCGATGATGCCGCTCAACGCGCCGTCTTTTCTCTCTTCGGTCGCGAGCGGCGGGTTCTTGATGAGCGTGTTGTACGGGAAAACGATCGACTCTTCCCACTCCCAGGAATCGTAAATCAAGTTGTCGTTGTGCCAGACGGCGAAGCGCTCGGTGTGAGCGTGGCGATGCCCGAACAGCGACAAGAAGCGCCCTTCACCCTTGACGGTGGCGGTGTAGGTCAGCGCATGCTGGGTTTGCGGCAAGATGGGCTGCCACGGTCCGGCGTTGACCATGACGGGGATGCTCCGCTGCTTGACCTCGTGCTCGGGCACGAAATAGACGTTGATCCAGACCTCGCGCAGTCGCTCGGTCGTGCCGCTGAGATTGTACCCGTGGTGGTTGACGCAGAGACTCGTGTTGCCGCTGATCTTGCTCCCGAGTCCCACGTTCTCCGGCGCGGTCTTGCCGTTCGGCATCGAGTTGTAGACGAGGTTCTGCGTTCCCGCGAAGCCGCCGATCGAGGCAGCGGGGCAACCAGAGCCGGGCGGAGAAAAGCCCTCGGGGTGCTCGCCCTGCATGAGCGAGTTGATCAGGTGGTGCGAGCCCGGCCGCATCCGGATCTCGACTCGGTTGTACCAGCGGTCTTCGGTGAGCGGGATGCGTGCGACGCCGTAGGCGTTCGTCTCGCCACCGGGAGCCAGCAGATACGGCCGCACCTCGTCCAGGTTCTTGTAATCCTTGGGACCGAAGTGGATCTGAATGCCCTCTTCGGGGTCGGGCGGTAAAAGGCAGTACTCGTCGCCCTCGTATCCGCTGTTCAATCCGCACGGATCCGGATCCGTCGTGCACGGTTTGGTGGCGGACATCACGTCGCAGTTGTGCGGCCCCGCCTCCTGCGGGCTCTTGCTGCCCTGACCCGCGGACTTGGAACCCGGATCGTCCTCACCCCCGCAGGCGCCGAGCGCGAGCAGCGCGAATCCGAAAGCAACGGTCATCGTCGTTCTGAACATGAGTGCCTGGTCCTTGCCGATTGCCCTGCACGAAACGGCGTTGAGCCGGTGGGAGGGCCGTCATGATGCCACGAGATGCCGTGTTCGTATATCGACGTACGAGAGGACAGCCTCCAAACGCGGGCGTTGTGACCCTTGAAAGATTGGACTTTGCTATCTCGATGCACGGCAACGCCGCAGAGCGGACCGTCGTGTTGCCGTACGCATCCCTAACTCGGGATGTAACGCCCGAGCAGGTGGTAGCGGGCGCAGGCGTACACGACGCACAGCGCCGCCACCGCGCAGACGTCCTGAACCCAGCCGGGGCGCGCGTTCAGGTCCGCTGCCGAAGCGGCCAGCGCAAGTGGCAAGTGAACCAGGAACGCATACAGGCTGCGGCGTCCGAGCGTCTCGAGTGGCGCGAACCAGTCCAGGTTGCGTTCATGACGTCGTTCGATCCAGGTCAGGCCTTGGTGGCCGAGAAACAGCAGACCGAGCATGTACACGAGCGCAACAGGACCGATCTCGGACTTACTCACGAGCCATTGCCATTGCGGCGCCAGGCGCAGCCCGAAACTCTGCAGAACCGTACGCTGCAATTGCGCCAGCACGAAGATGGCCGCGACGACGCCCGCAACGCTCCACACCAGCGCGGTCTTGCGACCAGCGAGCCACGCATCGAGGCGCGGGCGCTCATGGCCGAGCACGACGCCGAGCACGAACGCGAACTGCCACGCTGCGAGCGCGCCGAGCTCGGGCCACGACGTCGGGTGGGTGTAGCGAGACCAGTGAGGGTACAGCTGGCTCGTCGCCCAGAGCGCCGCTGAAACGCCCATGCAGGCAGCGGCCCGGCCGCGCTGGAGCAGGGCGATCAGCACGGGTGTGGCCACGAAGAAGGCGATGAACAGCGGCAGAATGTTCATGTAGTCGAGCGGCTGAACGTACAGAGCCAGCACACCGAGCACCGCGGGCACGATGCCGCCGAGCTCCGAGATGCTGGGCGCCGAGAGTCGACCCGTTAGCTCGCGAATGGCGAGCACGCTCAGGGTGAGCACGCAATGAACCAACCACAGCTGGCCGGCGCGTCGCAGATAGCCGCGTGCGCCTTCCTTCTGCGGCGTGCGCGCGCGCACGCCCACGACGAAGCCGGAAAGGCCGACGAACAGTCCGAGCGCGAAGATCCAGAGCGGCAAGTGCAGGAGCGTATTGACTCGTGAACGCGCCCCCACATGGCTCGTGATCATCAGGACGATGGCGAGACCGCGGAGCACATCCACGGCGCGATCGCGTTGCATCATCGCTTGGCCGTCGCCGGGTTCGGATTCGACGCGCTGCGGCGTGTCCGAAGCCCCGAAGATGCCCGGAGTGCGCGCGTCGAGGGGTCGCGAGTCCGACGGCAAGATGCGCCAGTCTACAACGGCCGCCCCGCGCGCGCCGTCAGCTACGCCGTGCTGGGCTCGACGTTGGTGATTTACCTGGTGCGTGCGCATGCGACGACGCAATCACGAGCGTAGCCAGAGCCACGCTTGACGGCGGCCCGTCAGTGATACGTGAACGTAGCGAGCACTGCGGGCGCTATGGTCGTGAAGCTCACGTCGTTCAAGCTGAGCGGCGCGTACGCAATACGTCCCATGACGCCGATGCTCCATTCGTCGGCAACCCACCAGTCGTAGCCAGCGCCGAGCGCGAGCACGAGCCCGGTGGGATCGCTGCCGCCGCTGTCGCCATCCACGGAGAATTCGAGCCCACCCCAGCCGACGAACGGTTGAAAGTGCAGACCACCATGCGGATCGACATAATAGTCAGCGAACACCCCGATGCCGACGAGCGTCATGGATACGTCTCCCAGGTCGCTCGACATGCCATCGGACTCCCCTGAAGGCGAGAACGCATAGTCACCGAAGAGCCCCCCGCCGATCGCGACTGGCCCGACCGTTCCACCCAGCATCAGCGCGCTGGGAAGCGAGACACCTGAATAGGTGGCCTCGTTTCCCGCTAACTCTGCGGTCGTGCTCAGGTAGCCCAAGCCGGCATTGAGGTGGAGATAGAAGCCGTCGTGCGTGCGCGGATCGGCGCTCGCGTCCGGAGCTGCGGCTACGATGGCCGACAGCGCAGCGCCGAATACCAGCGCATTCGTCAGAGTTCGGTAGATGTTTCGCATGGAGCTCCCTCTTCGTGTGTCGAGCGTGGTGTGGATGAGTGGTGATTGCCGGAACGTTTTTGCTCGCTGCTCGTCGCTTCCCGAAAGTCCGCCGAGATTCGTGCGTCACTTCGAACGCAGGTGTCCGCGTCGACGCAACATACTACGAGCTCCGTCGCAGACCCCTTCCCCCGCAGCCCCGCGCATCCGAATACTGAAACCAGTATCACACCCGACACGGTTGCTCCGTTAGCGAATTGCGCCTTCGCAACTCGTGCGCCGGCGACGCTGGCGGGCGAGCTGCTACATCGACATCGGATGTAAGTCTCCAAACACGTGCGCCCCCGCCACCGAATACGGCGACGAGGGCGCTACTGACAGCTTCTCTACTTATTTAAGGCTGGAAGGGCGGCAACGTGTTCACGTCGATCGGCCCCTCGTTGGGAGTGAACACCACACTACCGGGGCAATCGGCCAAGAAGCTCGCTTCCGCGCTCCGCTGCTGCGTACCCGAGATCGCCGTGGCCACGTTACGCACCGACTTCGACGCTTGGAAAGCGAAACACCCGACGTGCGCGTGCACGTTGAAGTCGATCGTCACTTCGCTATCTGGTGCGATCACACCGTTCCAGCGCACGCCGTGTTTGCCCTGTTCGACGCGCGGCAGTGCGAAGAGCGGCGCGACGCCGCCCGTCATGCTGCTGACGCCAGGCATGCTCAGAAGGTGCAGCTCGCTCAGTGGTAGGCTGAACAGGTCGTCGATCGTTGCCTGCGCCGGCGCAGTCCCGCCTTCGTGTCGCAGCTTGATACGGTATTTCACCGTTCCACCTTGCGCCACGGTCGCGGGCGCGCCGACCACCTTCTTTTCGAGCACCAGAGTGCCGGGCACTCCGGGAGGGGGCGGCAACTGGAAGACATCTTCGGTTTCCCCGAAGCGGTAGCTGCCGAGCGGGCTCGCTGGGTGCGGACCGCGACCGTCCGGCAGCCCTCCGGCGGGTGGCTGCACTGCCGGCTCTTCGCTCAACATGAATCGCATCCAGTGAGGCATGCCCTGGGTGGCGTTCAACACGCGCACGGTGTTGATATCGAAGTCGCGGAAGCCGCCCGCGGGGATCGAGGTCATGTCCACGATCTGGTTCTGCACGATCCACTCGTAGCTCGCCTGCGCGGGGCCGCCGCTCGGTGGCTGGCAGGCCGCCGTGTCGTTCCAGTCGCCGTCGCGCACGCCGTCGAAGAACACGTTCAAGTACATGGTCGCGCGCTGAGCAGTCGCGGCTTTCGAAACACGCACGCGCAGCGTCTGCTCCTGACAATTGAAGAAACGGATGTTGGGATTGCGCCAGCCGTCATCGCCTCTGTCCTCGTCAGCGACGTCGGACACGACACCCGCCGCGTTACGCAGGATGTTGTTCGGTCCATCCTGATCCGAGCCCTGGTCGGCCTCGATTTCACGCGACACGAAGTTACCCAGGAATCCTTCCAGGGACGCGTTCACGTGGCGCGGACCCGCCGGCTGATTCGCCATGTTCCAGACCGTCGGGAACTGTCCGGGAACGCCGACGTACGCCGTGTTGACGACACCATGATGGTTGGTGCTATCCGGCGCGTCACCCAGATCCGTCCGGGGGTCCGGTGTATCGACGGGCCGTGTGTACGTGACGACCAGCCGCGGCGCGTATTGTTCGCTCGTGTCCTTGGAGTGAAAGATCTTCCCCGGACCATTGCCGACACCGCGCAGCGCGAAGCCTTCGTTCGGCGCGCTGCCCGCTTGCCACGCGCTCACGATGCTCTTCACGTTGAAGCGGATGTCCGCTGCCGCCTCGCCGCTGACAGTCGCCTGAGGTCCGCCCCAGGTGATCGTCGGTTGCGTGTTCCACGTGACGGTCGTTTCACTCCAATCCGTGGTGACACGACCGACTTCGACCGAGCGCTCACCGGCGTAGTGTCCGGTAAACCGAAGCACGAGCTCCGCCGATTGGATTTGCGCATCCGCAGGGAGCACGCTGGTATCGAACTCCACCAAGGAGTAGTGCCCGGCCTCGGTATTGATCCAGAGCTGCGCGCTGCCGAAGTTGGCAGTGGGGCTTCCCGCTTGTATGCGCGCGTCCTGAATCGACACCATATCCGCCGTGGTGGGGGTGACGAGCGCTTGTGCGGTGCTCTGCTCCCGAGGCTGATCGATAGCGGTTTCGGTCGCAGAGCCGCAGGCGGACAGCATCAACGCTGCCGTGGTACCCAAGTAAAAACGCGTCCTTGAAAGGCGAAACATGGCCAGTTGCTCCATTGTTGGGGCGCTCGCACCGAGCGGCGCACGACTGGCAATGCCCGCATCCGGGCGATTGGATCACGCCGTGACGGCGTCGACTCGATCCAGATAGCGCGACAGCCGTTTCCGGCTGGCTACGAGCTCGACGCCGACCGGCGTCATCGGCATGCGCAGAGCGTGCAGGTGCCCGAACAAGCCGAGGTCTGCCGCGGTCGCCCGTGAGCCGAGCCAAAATCCAGTTTCCGGAGCTCGCCCCTCGAGGTGGTCGAGCACGCGCCCCATGCGGTCGTAACAGGCGTCCAGGCCTCCGCGCAGAAAGTCCCGGCCCTTGAGCGCCTGGATGGTCTTCTTTCGGACCATGTTACCGATGATGTCGCGCACGACGGGCGGCAGCGCACCGAAGAAGTGCTTCTTCGGCACAGGCCAGCCGCGATCGTCTGCCCAGCGTGTCGTCAGTGGAAACGGATAAAGGGCCGTATCCCCGAACTCCTCCCACAACCATACTTCGTCGAGCGCCGGACCCGTGAGACCGCCGCTCATCGATCCCGGAGCGAGCGCTTCGATGCGGTGCAAGATACGCGTCGAGTCCGGAATCAACTCGTCTCCGACGCGCAGTACCGGCAGCTGCCCCACGGGGTTCAGCTCTTTGAGCTTCAGCATGTTCACGTATTCGTGCTCGAACGGAAGCTTGGCGAGCTTGAGCGCCCGCTCCACCTCCATGACGAATGGCGAGAAGGACCCCCAGCCGGGCAGACCGGTCTTCGCTGGAAAATCGTAGAGGACGAGCCTGGGCACGGAGGGCGGCATGGACGCTCTATAGAGCACCGCCTCTCCATGGCCATTCCCTTTCTGCAAATCGACGACTACTGAGCGATTTGCGTGACGTGACGTAGCGCTGGCCGGCCAGGTTCGGCGAAGCTCGGCAGCGTACGGGGACGGGCTCGCTCCGACGGATGATCGAAGAAGAACCGCGCGCACGAGTGAGGCGATCGTGCGTCTACCCACGCGCAGTGCGCGCAGGTGCGCACCGGCATCGAGTGGCAGCTAATTCAGAAATAAATGAGGGCACACTGAATGGGGGGGCGCGCTCTGCCGTGTTAAGCTCACGGTGTTTTCTGCATGCTGCGTCGTAGCCGATTCCCAGCGATCCTCGATCGCGCGGTCAGACGCCCTGGCGGCGGACTTCTCGCGCTGTCGTTGCTCGTGTCCTGCGTTTCGCTCAACGATCGTTCGCGAGACGAACGGGACGCGGGCAAGGACGCATCGGGAGGCGCTGCCGGCAGTGCCGGCTCCGCTGGAACCGGGAATCAAAACACAGGGGGATCGAGCGGGCGCGACGCCGGTCCGGACAGCGGCGGCAATGCGGGCACAGCGGGTACAGCGGGTACAGGGGGTGTCCCGTTCGACGGCGGCATCGACGCCGACCTCGGCGATGCGTCGGTCCCACGCGCGCTGACGCTCTCGGGTGACTTGACGGTGCACGATCCGGCCATCATCGCGACCGCAAGCGCCTTCTACGTGCTGTCGACTGGGCCCGGGATCGAAGTGCGACGTTCCTTCAACCTGACGCACTGGGCAGCTCAGGGACGCGTGTTCGCCGCCAACCCTGCCTGGATCGCAACGCGGGTGTCGAACGTCAGGGACCTGTGGGCGCCGGATATCGCGCGGTTCGGCGGCCTGTATCATCTCTATTATTCCGCCTCGACGTTCGGCAGTCGGGATTCTTGCATCGGCCACGCCGTCACGACGAATCTGGACACCCCCGCGTGGACGGATAGAGGCCCGGTCGTTTGTACGGAGAACAGCGACGACTACAACGCGATCGATCCGAACGTGGTCATCGACGACGCGGGGCAGCCGTGGCTTTCGTTCGGCAGCTTCTGGAGCGGCATCAAGCTGATCCCCCTGGATCAGAACGGTTTCCGCTCCGGGACGAGCATGACTTCGATCGCATCGCGCCTCCCCGACGAAGAAGCCATCGAGGCGCCGTACATCATGAGGCACGCTGGCTACTACTATCTGTTCGTGTCCTTCGACCTGTGCTGCAGAGCCGCGAGCAGCACGTACAAGATCTTCGTCGGCCGCTCCACGAGCGTCACGGGGCCGTACATGGACGCGGAAGGGACACCTCTATTGGAGGGCGGCGGGACCCAGGTGCTGCTCGGCGACACGCGCTTCCGCGGTCCGGGACACAACTCGATCCTGTCCTGGGACGGGCACGATTTCCTCGTCTATCACGCTTACGACGCCACTCGCGCCGGCGCGCAGACGCTTCGCATCGCGGAGTTCGTCTGGCAGGACGAGTGGCCGCTCTCGGGCGGACCGTAGCGTTCGTCGGTCGTCAGAACGTCGGACCGCTGACGACCAGCGCGCCGCCCACGCCGGCGCGGGCCGGCACGAGCGACACGCGCGCAGGCGCAATGCGCGCCGTCTCGGTCGGCCGTTCCCGGCTGCCTGACGTCAGAAAAAGCACCGTCGCCACGCCGAATGAAACGGCCGCCGCACCCAGCGAGATATCGGCGATCAGATAGTTTCGCTTCAACGCGTCGTAGTCGTCCTGCTGCGACGGACTGCAGTCGGGAGAGCAATCTGCCAGGCTCTCGTGCTTCTTGCGTCCCATCACGGCGAATGTGGTGAACGAGGCCAGCGCGGCGACGCCCACACCAGACGCGATCCAGAATCCGGCTGGCAACACCTTGTCGCGGGGTTCGATCGGTTTGGCCTGATCGGTACCGGCGGCCGCGGGCTCAGCCGCTGCGTCGGCTGGAGCCGCGGCCAGTTCCGCCGTGACGACACGGTTCTTCTCCCCTTCGCGCACGACCACCGTGCTCGTGACCTCCTCCCCCGAGGGCAGTACGAAGCGGAACGCGTACCGGCCCGGTTCGAGCGCAATCGCGCGGCCGTCGAGCTCGGACGTGAGCAGAGCGCCGTTCGAGAAGACCTGCGCACTCGTCACGTCTTTGCGGTAAGCATCCGTCAATGAGAGGATCACGGTGGGCACGAGCTTCTCGACGGCCGCATAACGTTCCACGCAATCGTTGCGAACGCGTTCGGGACACGACTCGTCCGAGCCGCACGCCATGAACTGCTGAGAGGCCGCCTTCAAGCGACCGGCCTTTTGCTCGCGCTGAGCGGTCGCGTGAGCCTGCGTACACGCGGCCGCGTCCGCGTGAGCCGCGCCGGGGCTCGCGAGACTCGCAAAGCCCAGCGCGGCGGCCGCCAGTAACGCTCGCGCGTATGAGCGCTGGCCGTCCCGGTACTGCACGGTTTCCTTGGACTTTGTGCGCACGTCATTCTCCCAATGCGTGGAGCGCCGCTACGTGAGCTGCGGGCAAAACTCGGTCGTAGATTCTGAACTCGTCGACCGTCCCGGCGAAGAACGGATCGTTGAAGGCCTCCGGCGGAGTGAACTGAGAGCGGCCGATCCAATTCTTGGTGGTGTTCCCGAGGTCCTTTGGCAGGATCAGCGCCTCCGTCACGGGCGCTTCCGGCGGGCTGATCCTGCCCACGGGAGCTCCGTCCAGGTAGACGTCCAGGCTGCCGGCATCCCAGGTGATGGCCACGTGCGTCCACCTGCCCACCTCCACGTTTCCAGACACGAACACATCGAAATAGTCATCCGGCTGCCCGATTTTGTGAACACCGACGCGAGGGCCACCTGCGAACAGCGGACTGAAATAAACCCACGACGGCAAACCCGAGCCCAGATCGAACACGTGTTGAGGATTGCTGCCCCCTTCCCAACGAAACCAGATCGCGATCGTCGTGGCAGACAGCGGCAGCAAGACATTCCGTGGCAGCTCCACGTATGGCGGCGTCACGCCTGCGTCGCTCATGGTTCCGCCCGGCAACTGCAAGGCGCCCCCGATCTTGCCCGTGGTGAGCCACGTTACCGTGCCGATCGCCCGGGCGTTGTTGTCGGAGCTGTTTTGATCGTGGACGATGTCCCCCGAGCTCTCGTCGAAAGTGTAGTGAATCAAGAGCCCGACGTTCGGCTGGAACGGCCCGGCGGCGTCCGGTCCATCGCCGGCTTCCGCCAGCGCCGAGTCCCCGGACGCGCCGTCGCCGCTCGCGTCCGCGCCGCCGCTTCCAGAGCTCCCGGCCGCGCCGCTCGTGCCGGCGCTGCCGCCGCTCGCAGCGCTGCCGCCGCGGCCCGCGTTCGCGAACAACTCCTCTTCGTCCGGCACCTGAACCGAGCAGGCCCATACCAGGCCGCCGGCACACAGCCATCCTTTCAACCGAGATGCGCGCTTCATCGTCTTTCAGCTAATCGCACCAGCATCAGTCAGCGAGCTCTGCGATCTCCGCCGGGGTGTACGCGCGGCAGGAGATGCGCAGGTCGTCGAGTTGGGCGTTCAGGTACGGATCCGCGTCCCAGAACAACGAGCGACCGAGCCAAGCATGCGGCTCACCCCCGCCACCGCCGTCCGGTCGAATGACAATCTGGGAAGGATTGAACGTCATGTTCGGATTTTGCCCGACCTGCACACCGTCGAAATAGGCGCGCGCAACCTGGCCACTCAACGTGATCGCGATGTGATGCCACTCGCCCAGCAGTACGGTACCCGCGTCGGCGGCTGGATATGCGCCGCGCACGGCCTGATCCGCGGGACCGGCGTCGTTCGGCTTGTAGATATTGAAAAAGACGCCCTGAGCCCCGGGAGGGCCGGCGGTTGCGGTCATGAAAATGAAGCCGTTGACCCCACCGTCCAGATCCAGAATGCGCGTGAACGCGTGGAGACTCCTGAGCCTCACCCAAACAGCGACGGTGGCGTCGTCACAGGGCGACAGAACATTGGGCGGCAAGGAGACCCACTGCTTACCGGCGGGCCCTTGCTTCGGGGTGTCGTTGTTGGAGAGGTCGACTGCGCCACCGTTGCGTCCCGTCGCCCAAGTCGCGCCGTGCAACGTGGCATCGAGGTTGTTCGGCGAGGAGTCGTTGGCGACCGTTCCCGATGTCTCATCGAAGGTCAGGTGAATACGCAACGCCTCATCGATGATGCCGCCTTCGCTCGCGTCACTGCCGCTGTCGGACGCGCCACCCGTCCCTGCGGTGCCACCTTTACCTGCACCGCCGCCGCCAGCGCCTGCCGTACCGCCCTTACCGGCACCGCCATCGGCGCCTGCGGTGCCGCCCACGCCGGCTTGTCCGCCAGCGCCGCCTAATGTGCCACCGGTGCCGGACATCCCGCCGCTGCCGGATATTCCGGCGCTGCCGGACGTCCCGCCGCTGCCGGATATCCCGCCGCTGCCTCCGCCGCTCGAGCCGCCCTTACCCGCGGTACCGCCGCGGCCCGCAGATCCCGCCTTTCCACCAAGGCCACCGTCGTCATCCCCATCATCGTCACATGCGGTGATCGCCGACACCGTGACGACACTGGCGAGCAAAAGCTTTCGGATCATGTTTCCTCCTCTCGAGCTGGCGTGCGAGACACGCTGCGCGGACTAGTTCAGACGCGCCGCGACCCAAGCCGCGCCGCTTACCCTCAAGATCTCGTCGTTACGCCCAAACGTGGCGGCGACACATACGACGACGATACCGGCCAGTAATGCCGTTCGAAAACGTTCGAGCAGTTCCCCTCGCAAGCCAATCCAAGCGCCTCAAGTTGGGTCGACACCTCATGAAAGTCACCTCACACGAGAGCGATTTTCGTGAAGCTTCTGGCGCGCCCCCAGTGTGGCAATTCGCCCCTCACGCGGCGCCAGACACAAGCTCAGTGCCCAATAGGTCCAGCGGGCACCAGCTTCCATACGTTAGGGGGGCTGAGCGCGGTTGTGAGAGCTCGCATGTAGGCGCCATGCAACATGACGGCCACGTCTTAACTCCGGCGCGTGTCGCCCGATCTACAAGTGAAGGCGTCCGTTTTCGGCCGCCCCACTGCACGAGAGTTTTCGAGCTTTGCAGCGTCCGCGAGCGAGACGCGCAACGGAGAAGGCCCGTGGCGGTGAGAGGAACGCTCGCGAGGGCCAATTGCAATGAACACCAAGAACGCAGCCGACCTGAGTTTCGCTCGGCGCAACTACCGTCCGCTTCTCGAGCTGGGACGCGGCGGGATGGCTCGAGTCTTCCTCGCGGAGAGCCTGGCGTCGGGCATTCGCAAGCTCGTCGTACTCAAGATCCTGAACCGCGAGCTGGCCTCCGAGCCCGAGATACGAGCGGCATTTCGCCGCGAGGCCGAGCTCTCCGCGCAAATGAACCACCCGAACGTGGTTCAGGTCCTCGAGGTCGTGGAGCACTCGGGTACGCCCGTGATCGTCATGGAGTACCTCGACGGCATCGCGCTGTCGGCCGTGAACGCACAAACGCATGCGGACATGCCGCTCGCGCTTCATCTTCACATTTTGACGCAGGTGCTGGCTGGACTGCACCACTTCCACGAGCTGAGGGATTTCGACGGCAGGCCGCTCGACGCCGTGCACCGCGACGTATCACCTCAAAACGTCATGGTGCTGCACGACGGCCCGATCAAGGTGCTGGATTTCGGCATTGCCAAGATACAGGCCGTCGACCAGCACACGCGTGCGGGCATCGTCAAAGGCAAGCTCCACTACATGCCGCCCGAGCAACTGCTCGGCGAGGCCACGCTGGACCGACGTGCCGACCTGTTCGCCGTCGGTATCATGCTCTGGGAGGCGGTCGCGAAGCGCCGGCTGTGGAGCGGCTACTCGGAGGGAGGCGTGGTGCGCGCGCTGGCACGCGGTGAGGTGCCACGCATTCGCGACGTGGTGCCGGACGTGCGCGTCGAGATCGAGGCCGTGATCGAACGCGCGATGGAATTCGAATGCTCGCGGCGTTTTTCCACGGCGGAAGAGATGCAGCTCGAGCTCGAACAGGCGATCACCACGATCGGCGGGTTCATTCAAGCGCGCGACGTATCGAGCTTCATGCTCAAGCACTTCGGTGAGAAGCGGCAGTTTCGCAGGCGCGCGATCGAACGCAGCTTGCGCGATCCACAGGCGACGTTGAGCGGCGTCATGGAGTGTGTCACACCGCGCTCGATCGACGCGCACAGCTTGCAGCTTTCGGCTGCCAGCGGGCGGCACCCGAAGAGCAGCGTGGAAGCGGTGCAAGAAGGCGCTAACGCCAGCATCGATCCCGCGTCAGATGAGTTCATCGACATCCACAGCTTCTCCCAACGTTACGCGGAGCTGTCCGCCGAAGACGTCGTCGAGCAAGACGCACCTTACACGGGCACGGGCCAGAGCTCGCGCAACCTGCTCACGGACAGCCGCACCGCCTTGAGTAGCTCCCCGACGCATGCGCCGTCCAAGGACGCACCGCCGCGGCGCTCGCGCGCTGCCGTGACAGTGACCGGCTTGGCGCTGCTCGCTGCAGCCGGCGTCGCCGGCTGGTTCGTCTATGGCCCGGGCGGTCCATTGGGCAGCGCTCCCGTCGCCCAGACTCAGACCGTCCAGCTTCAAATCGCGGCCAAGCCCGCCGACGCAGAGATCTTGCTCGATGGACGGCCGCTCGGAACCGGCGCGTATCGAGGGGAGCATGCGACGAGCCCGCGTCCCGCCATGCTCGAGGTGCGTGCACCCGGATACGCGACAGAACGTCGCAGCGTACAACTCCGTCAGAACCTCTCGCTGGAGGTGGTGCTCGCTCCCGAAGCAGCCCCACCGCAAGCAGAGGACGAACCGGCATCGGCCACGAGTCCCCAGGCGACGACCACGGCGAGCCCGCATTCTCGTCCGAAGGCACGCGGTGCACGCGCAGCGGTTCGTCCGCCGCGCACACCAGCGGCTGCGGCAGCGCCACCGCCATCGACAAAACCCGCG
>DATDJP010000123.1:0-12270 GCA_036520475.1 Polyangiaceae bacterium
CATTTCGGCATCCATGGTCGTATCCGGCGCGGCCGGGGCCTGAGCCTTCAAACCTAGCATGGCGACCAACTCGTCGAGCAACGCCGCGTCCGCGACCCCGTGGGCACGAGCTTTGTTCAACGCCGCTCGCAGGCCATGCGCGGCGCCGGAGAGGAACGCCGCGGCCGGCGGCGGCGGTGCAGGCTCGAGCGCGTAAGCGGCGATGACTTTCGCGGGCATCCCTCGTTTCGAAGTCTTCCGGTGCTCGAAGATCTTCCGCTCCGCGACTAGGCGACCGAGTAGCGCGTCGAGGTGGACGCCTCGGTACAAGGGCTTGACGCGTCTCACGAGCTCTTTCTTCGACAACGGCCCGCCGCTCAGCGCATCACGAATGGCCGATTCGATATCGCTGGTTTCAGTTGGCGAAAGCGGCACCATTTGCGAAGCGGCCCCCGAGCCTACTTGCAACCGGTGCGCGCCGAAAGCGCTTGTACTCCCGGGTGACTGCACAATTTCACCCGATTGCTGGGCCCTTTGCCCCCGTGAGAGCATGGACCTCATGTTCAGCCCCCTGCTCGATCGGACTTGGAACTCGCTCCTTGGCCCTCTGCGCAGCGGCTTCGGCCCGAGCATCTGTACGCTCGGCGTAGCGCTGCTGGCTCCCCCTGCCGGCTGTGAGTCGGGCGGCGGAACCGGCGGCGCGGGCGCGAGTGGCGGCAGTGCGGCGACCGGTGGAACCGGCGGCGGCGCCGGCGCCTGCAGCGCGATCCGCACCTTCGCCGACGGGCTCAATCCGACGCGGGAAGTGCACGTGGCCACGTCGGGTAGTGACGGGAACGCCGGAACCGCGGCGAGCCCGGTGCGCACGCTCGGCCGCGCTTTGCAGCTCGCCACACCGGGGACGGCCGTGCGCATTCACGCCGGGACCTACGCCGCGGATACGTACAGAAACGCGCTTCAGGGTACGGCCACTCTGCCGATCTGGGTGGGCGGAGCGCCCGGCGAGACACGGCCGGTGATTGAAGGCGGAGGTCAGGCCGCCCATTTCGTGCGCCCTCGCTACGTCGTGCTCCACGACCTGGAGATCCGCGGCCAGACGGCGAACGGTCTGAACGTCGACGACGGCGCGGAGTACGCCAACGCGGACGCCGCGCGCTTCGTCGTATTCAAGAACCTGTACGTGCACGACGTCGGCTCGGGCGGCAATCAGGACTGCGTGAAGCTCTCCGGCCTCAACGACTACTGGGTGCTCGACAGTCGCTTCGAGCGCTGCGGCGGGACCGGACAGGGGAGCGCGGTCGACCACGTCGGGTGTCACCGCGGCCTGCTCGCTCGCAATATCATCAACGACACGCGGGGCACGGGCATTCAAAGCAAGGGTGGCAGCGACGACATCGAAATCCGCTGGAACCGCTTCACGAACGCCGGGGAACGCGCCGTGAACCTGGGCGGATCGACGGGCAAGGAGTTCTTTCGTCCGCCGCTCTCCACGAGCAGCCCGAACTTCGAAGCGCGGAACATCCGCGTGCTGGCCAACCTGTTCGTGGGCAGCGTGACCCCCGCGGCATTCGTCGGCTGCGCGAGCTGCCTGTTCGCGCACAACACGGTGGTCGATCCCGACAACTGGATCTTCCGGATCCTGCAGGAGACCGTGAGCGACGCGACGCACCAGTTCCTGCCGGCTCAGAACGGCCGCGTGATCGACAACCTGATCTACTTCTCGCGCAGCGGGATCTCGACGTACGTCAACGTTGGCGCCAATACGCGCGCGGACACCTTCACGTTCAGAAACAACCTGTGGTACGCGCACGACGCTCCCGCGCAATCGACGCCCGCGCTGCCCGCGCCCGAGAGCGGCGGCGTCTACGGACAGAACCCCGCGCTGACGTCCCCGAGCTCGGGTGACTACTCGCTCGCCGCGTCGAGCCCGGCCATCGGGCGGGGCGTACGACTCGCCGAGGTAGCCGGCGACATCACCGGTCGCTGCTACGCCGACCCGCCGGCGATCGGCGCTTACCAGCGCTGATCAGGTACCGCTGCCGCGCTTGATCGCCGGAATCGTCGCGGACGAGCGGCGAGCGCGACGCGTGCCGCTCGCACGCCGAGGATCCACGGCCGGCATGTTGCCGGTGGAATCGACCTTGCGTGCGCCGCTCGTTCGGCCCGGCGGCGCCGCGGAGCGCGTGCGGTACACTTCGCCCTGCAAGAGCAGCTCCACGCCCAGTGCCCGGCAACGGCGCGCCAAACGATCGACCTCCACGCCGGGCGCGATCAAAAGGCCCGAGGGCGGCGACGGGTCGACGAACAGATCCGCCGTCTGACGGCGGGTGCGGAGCATCTCACGGACCTCGGGATCCTCGACCCAGAGAAAGCCCTGTGTTTGCACGAACTCGGCGCGCCCGAGCACGGCGCTGGCCTGCACCAGCATGCGCGAGATCGGGTCGGGGAGCGGCGCCACGAGCTCGAGCCGCGTGCGCATCACGTCGCTCTCGAAGCCGGCGCTGAGCGCCATCGACAGGGTCTGCTGCGTGATAGCGACGTCCAGGTAGCCCGAAGCGCGCCCAATCTCGACGAACGGCGCGATGCCCATCACGTGGCCGACACGCGATTGAGAACCGATACGCAGCGCCTGGTTGTCCAGAAAGCGGCTGGGCTCGCCCGTCAAGCTCGTGTCCGCGAAAGAAAGATACGCGCGCCCGCGGGGTGTGATGCGAAGCGTCGGTCCGAGCGAGTCGCCGGCTTCGTCTGCGTCCGGATCTCCCAGATCGACCACGCCCAGCACGTGCAGACTGTCGAGCGCAATGCGCCGCGCGATCTCGGCCGGCGTACTGGCTTCCACGCTGGAACGCCCCGCCCAGCGCTCGATCAGCCGGCTCACGCCCGGCGTCCGGCTGTCGGCGCGTACGTAGGCTGCCACAGCTTCCCACGGTGCCCAGCGGCCGTCGCCGAGCTCCGTCAGCGCCTCCAGCACCATGTCGCGGATGACGCCCACGGCGCTGGCCTCGCGGGTTTCGCCCGCGACCCGCAATACTTCCCCGTCGGGACGCGCCTCGTCCCAGGCTCCGCCTCTGCGCCACGCCTCGAACAGCGCGCGGCCCAGCTCGTGCACGCGAAAGGAACCCGGTGGTGATGCGACGCTGATGACCGACGGATCCCAGAGCCCGACGGCCCGGCTCAACGACGCTATCAGCGCGACCACGTCCGCGTCGCGCCCGAAGCGCGTCGCAAACTTGCTGATCAAGGAGCGCGGAGTGCCGACGCCTGCGCGTATGTCCACGGAGGGATCGCGCACCGCGAGCGCCATGGCCAGCGCCAGCGGCACAGAATCTTCGGCAAAGCGGGCGCGCCGCGGCGCATGATCTTCGGCGAGCACGAAGCTCCGGATCTCGCGGCGCTGCGCTTCGCGCTCGGCGTGCCGGTGCGCGCCGACGACGGCGGCCACCTCACTCGGTATCACGTGTCGATTCGGGTGCACGGGCACCAAAAAGCCACGTCGCTCGAGGGCGAAGCCGACGCCTCGTCGTGACGGCGTCGCGCCCGTGGCGCCCCTGAGCCGCATCGGTTCGCGCTCGAGGTCCAGGAGCTCTTCAGTATCGACCTCGCCGCCCACCTTTTCAACGGCGCGCAGCAGCTTGCGCTCGAGCGGCGCGAGCTCCTCCACTTCGCGCGCCAAGCGGCTCTTGTCCGTCAGCACTTGCCACGCCGGTTCGAGCGACAGGCAGAGCGGCGGGGTGGCAGGGCGCCCCAGGTAGTGAGACGCAACGCTGGACGCCACTTCCGGATTGGCCTGAGCCAGCAGCGCTCGGATGCCACGCGGGTCGTCACCTTCCCAGGCGCGCATCTGCACCATGTAGGCGATTGGCAGCAGTAACTCGACGGAATCATTGCTACTGCGTGCGAACACGATGCCGCGCAAAACTAGCGGCTCGATGGCAGGCGGCAAGCTCTCCACAATCAACACGCCGTTCGCTTCCGCGATACGGTACAGAAGCTCCCGCGTGGGGCCGGGTAGCTGGGCCGGGTCGCGTACCTCGGGCAGCATCACGAGCGCGCGCGCGACCTGCGACGGCACGTCGATGCGTTTGGCCTCGTCGATACGAATGCGCAGTCGATCAATCAGCGACTGGAGCTCGCCTTCCGGGAGCTGGCGCAGCACTTCCACGAGGCCCAGTGCGCGCGGCTCATTGCGGTCGATGCGTCTCACTCCGTTCGCCATGCCTGCCTAAACATTCGAGGGGCGCGGGTAACCTACGCCCAGTTGTAACTGAGCAAAGCTCGAAATCGGTCGCGTGTCCAGGCGGACAGCGGAAATTCAAGCTCGCCGCGCACTCGCACACCCGTGCACCCTGTCCCCGCTTTGTCCCGCTTTCCGCCATTTCTTCTGCCTTTTCGCGGCCCAAGCAGGGGCTCCCACCAAAAATAGATCGTGTTCTAAGAGAATCTTTCCCAAGCAATCCGCGAGTAATTCGCCTTGCGAACGCGCAACACCTCTGCCAACTCGCGCCCAACGTCCTCCCAACTCGCGCGTGCAGCAATTCCAGCTTCGCTCGAAGCTCGCGCTGGCCCTCCAGGCTGAAGCATGTTGCAGTCCGCGTGCTGTGACGATTAGCGCCTCCCACTCGCACGCTCCGACTGACAATCACGCATGATTCTCAGGGACCCCGTCCACGGCTTGATCTCGTTCGAGACCGACGAAGAAGCGATCGTTCCGGCACTCCTCGAGGCGAGCGAGATGCAGCGCTTGCGCCGGATTCGCCAGCTCGGCCTCGCGTCCCTGGCGTACCCGGGGGCCGACCACACGCGCTTTTCGCACGCCATCGGCAGCGCGTTCGTCATGACGCGTCTGATTCGACGGCTGCGCGCCCTGCACGAGGAGTTGCCATTCTGGCAACGGCTCACGACGGAGCGCGCCCGCGACGCGCTGGCCGCCGCCCTGCTTCACGACCTCGGCCACGGACCGTTTTCGCATCTCTTCGAGGATGCCCTGCCCGAGGCGCCCGCTCACGAGACCTGGACGACGCGCGTCATTCAGGAGCCGAGCTCCGAGGTGAACCGCATCCTCTGTCATTTCGATCCCAGCATGCCCGCGCGCGTCGCAGATCTCGTCGTGGGCCGCCACGACCTGCCCTTCTTGGCTCGAGCCGTGAGCGGAACCTTCGACGTCGACCGCTGCGACTACCTGCTTCGGGACGCCCACTTCTCCGGCGTCAGTTACGGCCGATTCGACCTGGACTGGCTGCTGCGCAGCTTGCGCTTCGGTCTGACGCCGCCGAACCAGTCCGCGCCGCCGCTCGCGATCGATGGCGCGAAAGGCTTGCCCGCGATCGAGTCGTTCATTCTGGCGCGCCTGTTCATGTTCCAGCAGGTCTACTTCCACAAGTCGAGCCGCGCGAGCGAGTGGATGCTGACGCGCATCCTTTCGCGCGTCCACCAGCTGCTCCTGGACGGCACCCGCCTCCCCCACTTGCCACCGGCGATCGAGGCCATCGCTGCACGCGGTGACGCGAACCTCGGCGACTACCTGGCGCTGGACGACGCGGTGCTGTGGGTCGCGCTGAGCGCCTGGCGCGAAGTCTCCGATCCCGTGCTCCGCGATCTGACGCGGCGACTGCTCGCGCGGCACCTGTTCAAGACCTACGAGCTGTACGGCGAGCTCGCCCAGGGTGATGCGTGCCGCAGCGCGCTCGAAGCGGCACGCGAGGTCGCCAGCCGAGCGGGGCTCGATCCCGACGTGTACGTCGGCTTGGATCGCGCGTTCGACACCCCATTCGACGACAGCCACGAGCCACTCACCGTGATCTTCCCTGACGGCACCGAGCGCAGACCGGGCGACGTCTCGTTCTTGCTGGGGCGCCTGCGGGGCGAGCGCCTCGAACGCACCCGGCTGATCTTTGCGCCCGAGCTGCGCGAAGAAATCGTACGAAGTGTCGAGACATGACCCAGCCGTTTCGGATGGCTTCACCTGGGTACGCCTTGCGCGCGCCGCTCGCATGGATCGCCGGCGTCTTCTGCTCGGCAGCGCCGGCGCCCGCGCAGGAGCCAGGACGAACAGATTCCCCACCAGCGGCGCAGGTGCCAGCGGCGCCCGCGCCCGCAGACACCGCGGACACCGCAGAGCCGCCCGCTGCACAGGTGCCGGAGGCTCCCCGCTGGGACCCGGGAAATCGCGTCACCTCATCGGTGGGGGAACGGGTGCGTCCGCGGGACGACGCGCCGCCGACCGACGGTGTCTACGGTCGCTTCGAAGGCGATCTCGACTTTGCCCTGGGGCTGGGCGCCGAGATCGACGAGGGCGACGCGCGCGGCGCCCTGCGCTTCAGCTTGCACTACTTCTATGCCGCGGGATTATACGCGACCTATCGCGACGCATTCTCGGACGACGCCGACGTGCGCCGCGTGCTGTCGTTTGGCGTGGACATGCGGCCCGCCTTCATTCCGCGCTGGTCCAAGAACATGCAGCAAGGACCAGGCTTTCTGGACCTCGCGCTCGATTCCATTTCGCTCGGTCTGGGTGCTTTTTGGGAACAACCGAAGGGGCGGAGCTTCGCCGCTGATCGCGGCTTCGAAACGTCGCTCGGCTTTGGCGTGCCGCTGCTCGGCACAGCCACTGGGCCGTGGCTCGAAAGTCGCGCACAGCTCGCGTTCCGAGGAACCGAAAGCGCGCGGCCTGAGTTCTTCTTCCTCTTGAGCGCCCATGCTTTGGTGTTGTCGCCGCTCGCCCGCGCCCAGTAGGAACTCGCGCAGGAATAGCGGAATCGTTCTGGCGTGGTCGTGGTCCGAGCCCAGAGCGCTCAGCGCACGAGGCACTTCAACATCGGGTCGCGCGCGGCTTCTTCGATGTGCAAGACGTGGGCGTGCCGCTCGCGCTTCAAAAAATCGTCGATGGCGTGCGCGAGCCGCCGATCCCGCAGATGGTGCACGCTGTGTGTCAGCGTGGGCTCGAAGCCGCGCGACGCTTTGTGCTCGCCGCCCGCACCCGGCTCGAAGAGCGGCAGCTTACGCGCGATGCACTCCTCGATGGAGTGGTAGAAGCATACGTTGAAGTGCAAGAACGGACGCTCTTCACGCGCGCCCCAGTAGCGACCGTAGAGCGCGTGTTTACCGAGTAGATTGAACGCTCCACCCAGCGCGCGCGGCGAGCCGCGCTCGAACGCGAGCACGATATGCAGCTCTTCCGGCATGCGCGCCGCCACGTCGTGGAAAAAGTCGCGGTTCAAATAGCGCCGTCCCCAGTAAAACTTATCGACCGTCGAGCAATAGAATTCGTAGGCCAGGTCTACCTGTTCGCTCTTGATATCGGACCCGGTGTACGTGCGGATTTCGATATTTTGCTCCTGCATCGCGCGCCGCTCACGGCGGATCTGGTTGCGCCGTTTGGAGCTGAAGCGCGACAGAAAATCGTCGAAGCTCGTGTATCCGGGGTTACGCCAGTGAAATTGCAGGCCGTGTCGCAGCAGCAGGCCCTGTTTGGAGAGCTCCGAGGCCTCCGCCTCGTGTGGAAAGAGGACATGAACGCCGGAAAGCTCCAGAGCCTCGCTCAGACGTCCGAGCGCGCTCGCGAATGCGGACACGAGCACGTCCCGTGCCGCTCCGGTTTCGCGATACAGCAGCCGCGGCCCCGTCGCCGGAGTGAAGGGCACAGCCACGATCAGCTTCGGATAGTACGCGATCCCGAGCTGCACTTCGGCGAAGCGCCCCCAGGCGTGATCGAAGACGAACTCCCCTTCGCTGTTGCCTTTGACGTACGCCGGCGCCACGAGGCGGAGCTTGCCGCCCTGCCGCAGCGCGATGTGACACGGCGCCCAACCGCGCTCGGGAGTAACGAGCCGCGCCTGCTCGAGCGCATCGAGCCAGGAGTACGAAAGAAAGGGCGGCACGTCGTCGGGGAGGACGCTCGCATACTCGCTCTCACCGAGATCGCGCAGCGATTCGTGTGTGGTGACTTCGAACGCCGCAGCGTTCTCCTCGCTAGGTGCCGACACGTGGGGGTTAGACGCGCCGCTCGGGGAAGAGGGTGCGGGTGATCACCATCTGCGGCTCGCCAAATTGTGCCTCCAGTGCCTGGAACACGAGGACGTTGATGCGGCCTTGCGGCGGTCGCAGCACCGCGTGTACGAAGGCTGCATCGCAGGGGCAGCCGTACTCAGCGCCGAGCGAGTCGGCGAGTTGACGCGCGGTTCCGTCGTCCACGTCGCGACGCCCCGCGAGCTGCCGTTTCACGGACAGCGCCAGACGCAGGCGGCTGTGGTACTCGTGCAGCCACTCCATCCACGCGGAAAGCTCGCCCGAATCGGCGGCCGCCACGAGCGCATCGGCGCGTCGATCGATCTCGTCGAGCGGCAGGACGTCGAGCTCACGCAGTGCGCCCGGGAACTCACCCGCGAGACGCCGCAGGGGCGCCTGCGCCTCGACGAACGACGTGTGGTACTGCGCGCGGCGCAGCTCTCCCAAGGTGCGGTACTTTCGCGCGAGCGCGATCAGATCACTCCGAGACGGTTTCACGACCCGGCTATTCTACTCCGGCCTTCGCCCGGGGCGAGGGGTCGCCTGGCATCCGGCCCGGGGATCGCGCCGAGCTCTCCCCGCCCGCATGCCCGCCGCCGCGCACCGTCACAGAAACTTGCGGAAACGGTACAGAATTACTTCGAGCAGCCGATGGCCGAGGGGGCGAAATTTGAACTCGTGGGCATCCACCTCCCGGCAGTGCTCGAGGTCCTTGCGGAAGGACTCCTCCATCACCGCGCCGAACCCCGAGTCCTGAACGGCGACGTTCACCTCCAGGTTTGCGCGGAGCGACCGGTAGTCCAAGTTGAAGCTGCCGATGGTGCTCCAGGTGCCATCGATGACCGCAGACTTCGAATGCAAAATGCTGCGGTAGAACTCGAACAGCCGCACGCCGCTTCGCATCAGTCCCCCCCACATGGCGCGACTGGCGTGGCGAACGATCTCGACGTCGCTGAACGCCGGCAGGATGACGCGCACGTCCACGCCTCGGCGCGCAGCGCGTTTCAAGGCGCGCGTCACGGTTCCGTCGGGCACGAAATAGGAGTTCGTAAGCCACACCCGGCTCCGCGCGCGGTAAATGTTGAGCAGATAAGCGCTCGTGATTTCGCGCCTCCTGAGCGCATAGTTTTCGCCGAGCACGTGCACGCGTTGATCGCCGATCGGACCCGATCCGCCCTGGCCGCGTGGCGACGCGCGAAGCGGCGCTCCTCCTTCTCGCTCCCAGGTGCGCTGGAATAGATTCATGAGCCCGCTGACCGCGGGGCCTTGCACGCAAATCATGTCGTCGCGCCAGGCCTGCCCCTCTTCTTCCTCCGGCAGCCAAACGTCGGCCAAGTTCACCCCACCGGTGAAGCCCTTCTCTCCGTCCACCACCAGGATCTTTCTGTGATCCCGCAGGCTCAGGCGCGCCAGCCGGAAGCGTTTTTTCCAGGGCATCATCGGGTTGAACTCGATGACGTGGGCGCCTGCTTCCTTCAGCTCGGAGAACATGCGCGGGTCTGCCTCCCACGATCCCAGCGAGTCGTAGATAACCGCCACTTCCACTCCGCGCGACCGCGCGTCTGCGAGGGCTTCGGCAAAGCGACGACCCGTGCGGTCGGAATCGAACCAGTACATTTCCAGGAGGACCTGGCGGCGCGCGCCGCGTATGGCCTCGAGCATGGAGGGAAAGGCTTGCGCCGCGTCGCGCAACAACGTGACACGGTTGCCTTCGACGAAGCGCTCCTGAACCCGGCGCAGGCGCCTTGGTACGGCTGGGATCAGGTCCATGACTCGATGAGTGCGTCCGCAGAAAAAAGTAAGCTTTACATCGGGCTGAGCCGCGATGCTCGCCCGGCCGTGTTCCGACTTCCTGCTATGATGCGGGCATCATGGGTCTGGAGCGAGCGCGTGTGAAGGGCGTAGCACTACTGGGAACGGCGCTGGCGCTGTTATGGGGGTGCGAATACCAGTCGGGCCGGCAGGCGCAATCGCCCCAGCAGCCGCCGCCCGGATACTATCCGGGGCCGCCGCAAGGCTACGGGCCACAGCCGTATCCGCAGCAGCCGTACCCGCAGCAACCGCCTCCGGGCGCTCCCCCTCAGCCGCAGCAGCCTCAGCCGCAGCAGCCTCCGTCCGTGGCTCTGCCGCCGGTGGCGTTCGATCCGATCAACGACATCAACATTCCGTTTCTCAGGACTCGCGCGCAGCTCGTGATTCGCGACTTGACGGCGGCGCTGGCCGGCAACCAGCAGCAGCGCGTGCAAGCGGTGCCGCTCGTCGTCGACGACGAAGTGGGCGAGGTGAACGCCTTCGCAGCGTGTACGCGTGACGGCAAAGCGCTCATGGCGATCAGCGACGGGCTTCTGGAAATCCAGGCCAACCTCGCTCAATCGCGCGCGAACGACGAAGTGTTCGGGACTCGCAAGCTCGACGAATACATCGACTTCATTGCCCGCCATCAGCGGCCCAAGCAGCCGATCGCCAAACCCCCCGCCAATTTCTACGATCCTGCGCAGAGAGCCGACGGCAGGAAGGTCCAGAGGCAACACCAGCTGCTCGACGAGCAGATCGCCTTCGTGCTCGGGCACGAGCTCGCTCACCACTACCTGGGCCACCTGCCCTGTACGGGCTCCGGCGCCGTCGCGGGCGCGGAGATCGGGCGCGTGCTTTCGAGCGCGGTCCCCATCTTCAACCAGCCGAACGAGCTGGCCGCAGACGTGGCGGGCACGAATAACGTGCTGTCGGCCGGCGCCAAACGTCAGGATTACCGCTGGAACGAGGGCGGCGCGCTGCTCACGATGCAGTTTTTCTCGGGGATGGACCGCCTGACCCCGACGGACATCGTGTTCGGTTTCGAGCGCACCCACCCGCCCCCGATCATCAGAACGCCGGTCATTCAGCAAAGCGCCGCGACATGGCGCGCAACTGGTGGCCGCGGCTTGCCGATCCTGGGTTTCTAACTAGAGATGGCGGAAAAAACCGAAGAGCCGACGCCACGGCGCCTCCGCAAGGCGCGAGAACAGGGCGATAGCCCGGTCTCCGGTGCGCTGCTTCAGGGAGCCGCCTTCTGCGCGGCGCTGGCGCTCGCCCCGGCGGCGCTCGGCGCGCTGGCAGCACGCTCCACGGCCCTGCTGCAGAGCTCGCTCACGGGCGGTGGCGCGGCGCTGTCGAGCGCTGGCGTCGCCACGGAGGTGGTCGTGCTCTCGGCGCCGCTACTTGGCGCCGGCGCCATGGCCGCTGCCGCGTTCGGCGTGGTGCAGAGCGGCGGGTTCATCACGTTCGGGCGCATGGCGCCTGACCTCTCGCGTCTCGATCCATTCGCCGGGCTACGGGGACTGTGGAACAGACAGCGCGTCATTTCGATCGTGCGCGCGCTGACCGCGGCGCTCCTGATCGGTTGGTACACCGTCCAGCTCTTCCACGACCACGGCCGCGAGTTTGCCGGAGTCGTCGGCGACGCGTCCCTGGCCACACCGCTCGCGCTCCGTCTGGCGAGCCGCGTCGCGTGGTTCGCCGCGCTGGTGGGCATCGCGCTTGCGGCGCTGGACGTGCTGGTCACGCGCTACGCCTGGCGCAAGCGCCACCGCATGAGCCGCGACGAGATCACGCGGGAACACCGCGAAACGGAGGGGGATCCGGAGATCAAAGCCGCGCGCAAGCGTGCCCATCAGGAGGCGCTGGCCTCCACCACGTTGGCGAGCGTGCGCCAAGCTACGGTCGTGATCGTGAACCCCACGCACCTCGCGGTCGCACTGCACTACGTGGAAGATGCGGACACCGCGCCACGTGTGGTCGCGCAGGGGGCCGGGGATCTCGCGCGGCGTATGATCGAGGCGGCGCACGCGTATGGCGTCCCGGTGGTGCGAGACGTGCCCGTGGCACGCGCCCTGTCCGAGCTCGAGGTGGGCGACGAAATTCCGGAGGCGCTTTACGAAGCCGTGGCCACGATCCTGCGCGAAGCGTGGTCCACGCTTCCATCTCATCCCGACGCGGACAGCGCGCAGTAAAACTGCAGGGTGCAGATCCAGTCCTGACGCGGCGGGCGGCGGGAATCCATGGGGATCTCGCGTGTTGATGGCGGCATGAGCAGCACCTCCATTGTCCGTTCCACCTCCGCCCAACGTCACGACATCGCCCGCGTGGTCGGCGCGACGGAGGCCAGATCCGCCTTCCACGAGCGCGTGCTCGACGGAATCCGCAAGTTCCTCGAAGATCACGCAATGCAGGGCAAGAGAGGTGCTCGAGAGTTCTATGAGTTCGAGAAAACGCTTCACGAGCGGCTGCTCCAAGCTGAGCGCGAGATCG
>DATDJP010000124.1:0-19792 GCA_036520475.1 Polyangiaceae bacterium
GGTGACTTCTCGCGGACCTTCTTGATCTTCCTCGTTGCCGACTCGCTCGGTGGGACGGCAGCCCAAGGAGCGCTCACGGGTGGCGTGCTGGCGTACACGGCGCACAACGTCGTGAGCGGACTCGCTGCGCTTCCTGCCGGACGTCTGGGCGATCGCATCCCGAAGTGGAAGGTGCTCGTCGGCGGTTACGCGCTCGGCGTCGCGACGAACTTCATGCTCGCGGGCGCGTCATCAACGCTTTGGGGTCTGACCGCAGCCGTGATCGGCTCGGGCGTGTACATCGCGGTGGAGGAAACCGTCGAGAAGGCAACTGTCGCGGAGCTGCTCCCGAGGCACCAGCGCAGCCTGGGCTTCGGCATCCTCGCCAGCGCCAACGCGGTGGGCGACATGGTGTCGAGCCTGTACGTGGGGACGCTCCTCGCCGCAGGTCGCGGAGCGACGGCCTTCGCCATCGCGGGAACGGTGGGCGCTGCCGGCGCCCTGTGGGTGTTCATCGTGGGACGGAGCGGTCGGCGAGCCGCCGCGACCCAATAGCGGCGCGTTGGTGTGTGACCGAGGAGATCGCGCGCCGATGGGACCGCGCCCGAGCGATCAACAGGCCAGCCGACGCCCGCGACCACGCCGACGCTCGAACCTCGCGCGCTCGGTTCGCGACGTCGCCGAGCTTGGGCCGTTCGTCGCGCCTCGCCAGCCTTCGCCCCGATGATCAACAGCCCGGCCAATCGAAGCGGCGCCGAAGCTGCCAACCAACGGGGCCGAACGTTACCCGCCGGGTACGCAGTTAAACGCCTCTCGGCTTCTCTCTCCCCACGGGACAGGAGAGAGAGCGCGTGCCTCCCCCAAACGTCGGGCTCGGCGCCGTGCTCGTCCGTGCTCGGCCGCAGTTTGCATACATACTAACTTTTCAAATCGAAATGGGCCTCCGCGCGGGCTTGCGCGCGGCCGCCTCACGCGCCGTGGGGGAGGCCGTCGGTGACGGCGCGTTAGGGCGTAGTGCGCGCGGGCGTCACCCGAAGCCGCTGGTCGTTGAACGGGCTACCGGCCCGGCCATGCCAGTACCCCAAATGCCCGTTCGAGTGGAGTAGAGTTGCGGCTCATGGAGATACCGGAGGCCGGTTGTGACCCTCGTTCGTCTCCTTCGACCTGACGCTCCATCCGCGGCGGTGCTCATCCGTTTCGTGGTGGGGCTCGTGTTCGCTTCGGAGGGTATCCAGAAGTTCCTCTACGCCGAGGCTCAAGGCGCCGGACGGTTTGCGAAGATCGGCATCCCGGCGCCCGAGGTCATGGGCCCCTTCGTCGGCGTGCTGGAGATAGTCTGCGGTTCTCTTCTGCTGCTCGGTCTCGTCACCCGCCTGGCAGCCGTTCCGCTCATCATCAACATGGTCGTCGCGCTCGCCTCGACGAAGCTGCCGATCCTCATCGGGAACGGCTACTGGCTCTTCGCGCACACGTTCGCGCCCAAGGCCGGCTTCTGGGCCTTTCTTCACGAGTCCAGGACAGACCTCTCGATGCTCTTCGGGGCCGCGTTCCTCGGCATCGTGGGCGCGGATCGTTGGTCGCTCGATCACGTCCTCGTGCGTCGTCTCACGCCCGCCGCTGAGCGCTCCCGATGAAGCGGGCGCCCCCTCGTGGTCTCACTCGTCGCTGTCATCTATCTCGCCACGACGGTTCCGCGTGCCGCGGACGACGGTGGCGCCGCCCTCGAACCCGAGCTGCCGCCCTCGCGTGTCATCGGGTGTGCGGAGATCCGACGCGATCGGTCTCATCGACGCGCGGAAAAGGGTCAGAGCCCCAGCGCGGGCGACAGACGAGGTAAGTGAGCCGAGCAGCGGTACGCGCGGGACAGACAGCGAATCGAGAAACGACGTGGGGGGCGTAATGGCGTGAGCTATTGCTGCAGCGTCACGCTCGCTGCATAGCGCATGGGGTCGGGGCAGTCGTCTCGCCAGTCTCCGCCGTTGACGCGGCAGGTGTAGTCCTCGGCCGTCTCCGGGACATCGAAGAGATCGTCATGCTCGATGGCCTGACCGCTCTCGTACTCGACGGTGCCGCCGCCCGCTGGCCCGACCGCACTCCCGAGCGGGACCATGTTGTCGTCCTCTGAGCCGTACAGCCACCAGCGCGTACCGCCGATCCGCGCGCTCGACGGCAGGCGATCGCCGAGGTCGTTCAAGAACCCGTCCCCCGGTTTCATCTGTTCGACCTGCGTCACGCACGGCAGGAAGTTACAGAATGCAGCGAAGTTGCCGCCCTCGTGCGGCGTCCCGAACGTGCCCACCGCGGACACGCTGAGCGAGGGTGGAAAGCTCGGGTTACCCTTCTCCACCTGGAGCAGCGCGCTGCGGGCTATCAAGCCGCCCATCGAGTGCGCCATGATCCGCACGCGTTTGCCTTGTCGAGTGAAGCGCCCGTAGAGCTCCCAAGCCAGGTGATAGGCCAGATGATCGATCTTCGTCTGCGTGGTGTGCGCGCGAAGCGTCGTGCACTCGGTATCATCGATGTGACCGCTGGCGTGGTATTCGTCGTGCGCACATTTGTCGGGCTCGCCGCCGTTTAGATCGATGGTCGATACGTTCATGTCGGTGTCGAGCCAGGGCTCATCGCACTCGTAATACGAGACGACGTAATGCGGCGCGGTCCAACCTTGGTCCCGAAAATGTTCGATCGCGGCGCGCCATTTGCTCTGCAGGTTGATTCCGGAGCAGCCGCTGCCTTCATATCCGTGTATCCACAGCACCGGTTCTTGCTCTTTGATGAGATTCACGAGCGGCGTCATCCCGCTGGCCAAGCTGAACCCGGTGCCTGCAGAGATCGACAGCGCATGCACCGGCAGATAAACGCGGCGCGGAATCAGCTCGTGCGCGGGCGGCGGCCAGACGTTGTTCGGCAGCCCGACGCCGTCTCCCAGCTCTCCGTGATAGTTGAAGCCCCAGGCGTAGACGTGCCCGGCGTGGTTGACGGCGAGCACGTGGATGCCGGCGGCGGACACGTCGCGCACGCCGCTGATCGTCGGCACACGCCGGGGCGTGTCGTGCGGTTCGTCGAACGAGCCGTCGCCGTGCTCCCCCATTTGATTACGCCCCCAGGCGTAGAGCGAGCCGCTCTCGGTGACCGCGAACGAATCGGCCCAGCTCGCCGCGATGCGTGACACGGACGAAACACCGGAGACGCGCACGGGAGTAGTCGTGGCGAGCTCGATCGAGGGGACACCGAGCGCGAAATCGCCGTTGTAGCCCCACGCCCAGACGCTGCCGTCGGTCTTGAGCGCCAGGTTGTGATAGGCGCCGCCCGACACCGACGCGACTTCAGTCAGTCCCGGGACCACCACCGGCGTCGTACTGACGGCCGAGCCACCGCCGGCCACGACGCGGCTGCCCCACTCGATGACGGTTCCATCCGCGCGCACCGCGACGCTGTTGTACTGACCCGCACTGATCGCCCGGATGCCGATCAAGCCGGCAACGAGCGCCGGCGTACGAATCGCCGACGCCGTGCTGCCGATACCGAGCACACCCCCGCGATTGTCGCCCCACATCCAAACGCGCCCGCTCTCATCGAGCGCCATCGAGTGCAGACCGCCCGCATCGATGGCCACGATATCCTCGAGCCCAGCGATCAGCCGCGGCTCGCCAGAGGTGTTGTTGCCGGCCTGGCCGTAGTCGTTGCGGCCCCAGCCGTACACCTCACCGTCTTTGGTCAGCGCCAGCCCGTGTCCGTAGACGTGGCTCGCGGAGACCTGCACGACGCCGGTGATGTCACCGACGCGCGCCGGGCGACTACTGCCGAAGCTGGTATCCCCGCGGCCGAGCTGGCCCTGGTCGTTCTCACCCCAGCCATAAACGGGGCCAGACAAGACACAACCTCCACCCTCCGCACCCATCAACATCAGGCACGAAGCAGCGATGAGCAATTGACGTCGCATCCCAAACCCTCCTCGGTTGGCGAGCGACGGTAGCCGAGTGCGAAGCTCCGGCCAATCGATCAAGCCGGCCGAATCGAACGCTGAATGCCCTCGAACGTCGGCGGGATTCTCGCGCGGAATGCCTCGTACAGCTCTGAACGCCCGCGCGCAGGCCCTTGTCGCCTTTTTAAAGTTGGTACGTATGCAAACTGCGGCCGAGCACGGCGCCGAGCCCGACGTTCGGGGGAGGCAGGACGCGCGCGAGCGATCGGTCCGCTGCGGGTATGCCAACTGATCCACCGGCTGACGCCGGGCGTGGCACGTCGCGGACGACGGCGCGAGTGCCAGCGCCAGACCGCTCGACCCGGACAACGCGAGCGGCCGGATCTTTCCGAGATACAAATCGGATTGATCACGCGCCGGGTCGGTCGAGCAAGGCTTCCAGCTGGCGTCGTCCCACGGCCGTGCAGTAGGCCTGCAAGAGCGCCAGGGTGGCGCGCGCGTGGAGGTCGAGGCTCATTGCCGGATCGCGAGCGGACGCCGACAGAAGTGCGGCCGGCAACCAGAAGAAGACCTGAGTGAAGAGTTGCTGCCGGAGCAGTGGCCGCCGCCTGTTGACGCGTTCGCCGTCCAACAGACCCGCCTCGACGAGGCTGGTGAGCATAGCGTCGACGCGCGCCTCGCGCGCTGGTTGCATCTGCTCGTGGAGCGCGCAGAGAGCTGGCATCGCTACCAGAAGGCCGACGTAATCGCGGAGGAGCCACCGGTTCTCGAGATCGCGGCGCATGATGGTGCGAATCATTTCGAACAGGTCGTCGAAGCTGCGCAAGCGCGCGGGTGCTTTGACGAGGGCGTTGTTGGCGGCGTGACCCTCGCGAACGAGGGCGGTGACGAGCGCCTCTTTCGTCGGAAAGTAATACGAGAGGTTGCCGGGACTCAGCTCCAGGTCTCGGGCGATCTCGCGGACACCCACGGCAAAGGCGCCGCGCTCGTTAAAAGCCTCGCGAGCGTGCTCCAGAATGCGACGCGCCGTCGGGCTCTCCGGGATGAGTGGGTCCAGCGATTTAGTACGTTGACCTAGATGCATGTGAAAGCGTATAGTACGATGTACTAATTGGAGGTTCAACCATGAGCCCTCGACCCACCGTCATCGAGAACCCTGTGACCGGCGAGCGTGTCACTTTCGTTGAAACGTCTCGCGCCACGGGCGGAGCGCGAACTGTCGGCGACCTGGAGGTCAGCGGTCGAGGCGGGGTTCCCGGTCACTCACACGACGATCACGAGGAACGGATCGATGTGCATGAGGGAGAGATCGAGGTCACGCTGAATGGCGTCGCGCGCCGGCTCCGCGCCGGCGAGCACGTCATCATCCCAAAGGGCATTGTGCACTCCTGGTGCAATCCCTCCGCGGATCGGCTCCTCAAATTCCGCGGCACGATGACGCCAGGCTATCCTGGATTCGAGGTAGCCCTGACCGTTCTGTTCGGGCTGGCGCGCGAGGGTGAAGTCCGTCGCAACGGATTACCCCGTCGCTTCGGGGATCTTGCGCTTTTGACCGAATGGAACCAGGGACTGCCCGCCGGCCCAATCCGGCTGCTCAGGCCGTTGTTCAACTGGGCGGCGCGGCGCGCAAAGAAGCGTGGGCGTGCCGCCGAGCTCCTCAGTCGCTACGGCTGCGAGGAGCCAACACCTTGAAGGTGGAATCTACGCTCCTCGCATGGCCAGCCCGGTAGCGGCAAGACCACCATGGGGCTGCAGTTTCTACTGGATGGGCTCGTGAGGCGGACGCGCGCAGGACCGACGCGACGATCACGGACGGTGCGGGGCGAAAAGAGCTCTAGCGGATGTCGTCGACGCTCACGCCGAGTCGCTCGGCGTAAAGGCCGAGGGTGCGCTGCCAGGCGGGGCGCGAGAAACAGCGCCGTAGTAGGCCTCGATCCTCGGGAAGGGCTCCATCAAGTCGGTCTTGCGGATGGTGCGCAGGACGCCAGCCATCACGATGTCGGCCGCCGTGAAATCGGCGCACGCGATCCACTCGCGGTCTTCGAGGCGGCGCTCGATGTCGCCGAGCCAACGGCGCGCGAGCTTAGGCACCTCCGCGTGGAGCTTCTGGGCGGCCTTGCCGGTGTCGAAGATCTCGATGATGTCGATGCACAACAAAGTCGGCAAGATGGTGCTGACGGCGGCGAAGCACCACTGGACGACGCGGGTGCGGCCCTGGACGTCGCCCGGGTGATCATGTCGTTTTTCCGATCCGCCCAAGCGAATCATCGCCGTTCGTCGTTATGCGACGATGACGGCTTCGGGCATGGGGTTCCTCATTCGTCGATGAACGTGCTCGCCGCGCGCTCGGACAGCACGTGCTTGAGCACCTTGCCGGTGGCGTTGCGGGGGAGCGGGGAGGTTCGCACCTCCCAGTGGGCGGGTACTTTGTAGTACGCGAGCGTTTGAGCCACCCATTCAGATAGCGCGACGGGGGAGAGCGTTACTCCCGCTCTGGGCACCACGATGGCTTTGACCTCTTGGCCGAGCTCCTCGTGGTCGACTCCGATGACGGCGGCCTCCGCGACGCCTGGGTGCTCCTCGAGGCGGTGCTCGATCTCCACCGGGTAGACGTTCTCGCCTCCCCGCAGGATGAGGTCTCGTTTGCGCGTGGCGAGCCACAGGCGGGTGCCGTCGAAGGTGCCGATGTCCCCCGTGCGGAGCCAGCGACCGGGCAGGATCGACCCACGAGTCGCCTCGGGATCCCGGAAGTACTCGAGCATGACGAGGGGGCCACGCACGCAGACCTCGCCCTCTTCCCCGTGGGGTAGGGTCCTCCCGTCGGGGTTCTGGATCGCGATGTCCACCACGGGCACCGGTCTCCCGGCAGAGGTGGGGTAGGTGGCGAGCTCTTCGACGGAGTTGAGGCACGTGAAGGCGCTCCCTTCCGTGAGGCCGTATCCGAGCCCGAGGGTCGCGCGAGCGCCGGGGATGCGCCGCCGCGCTTCTTCCTGGAGTGGAGGCGGGATGGGCGAGCCGCCGCCGCCGATCACGCGGAAGCTCGAGAGGTCGAAGTCCCCGATCCGCGGGTGATGGAGCAGGCGATGGAGCACCGTCGCGGTGAAGCCCCATGCCGTTACCTTCTCGCGCTCGATGAGCCGCAGCGCCACCTCCGGGTCGAAGCGCCCCTCGATCCAGACCGACTTCGCCATCCCCGCGAGGCAGGTGACCGCGGCGCAGTGGAGGCCGGAGACGTGGAAGAGAGGGCTCGTGACCAGGACGCAGGGCGAAGGAGGCGCCGAACCGCCGGAGGTTGGCGCGGGCGGCTCGAGCATGGCGGTGCGCGCGCCGCTGAAGAAGCTCACGCCGACCAGGACACAGACGTTACGGTGCGTGTGGACGACGCCCTTGGGCCGCCCGGTGGTGCCGCTCGTGTAGAGGATGATCGCGGGGTCGTCCTCGCCGATGGGCTCGGAAGGGAGCGGAGCGCCGGGGGCGTGAGTCGTGAGCGCCGCGAAACCCTCCTCGATGACCACGGTGGGCACCCCGAGGTCGCGCCCCGCGAGCCGGGCGAGCCGCTTCCGATCGGCGACGAGCACTTTGGGCTCGCAGTGCCGGACGCCGTACGCGATCTCGTCGCCGGTCCACCAGCCGTTGAGCCCCACCGCGACGGCGCCGAGGCTCACGGTCGCCCAGAAGGTGACGATCCACTCGGGGCAGTTGGCGGCGAGGATCGCCACCCGGTCGCTCTTCTTCACCCCGTACACGTCCCGCAGGGCGGCGGCGACGGACGCGACGAGGCGCGCGTGCTCGCCGAAGGTGTAGCGGCGCTCGCTGGTGCCGTCGCTGAAGATCAGGTACTCGGCCTCCGCCGCACGCAGGGACCCCTGCAGCAGCTCCCGCAGCGACCGGGGACGGTCCTTGAACACGCGCACCCGCTCGCCGAGGACCTCGATCTCCTCGAGCTCGAACGGCCCACCGGGGCCGAGCAGGCGCGCCTCGGCGTCGGCGATCCGCTGGGGTACGGTGGTCATGGGATCGGGAGGGTAGAACGGGGGCGTCAGAGGGTGTAGCCGCCGTCCAGCATGAGCGTCTGGCCGGTGATGTAACTCGCGCGACGCGACGCCAAGAAGGCGACCGCCTCGGCGACCTCAACGGCCGTACCGAAGCGGCGGAGCGCGGCGTTCTTCTTCGCCGCAGAGACCCACTCCTTCGAGAGCTCGCCCCTCTCGACGAGACGCGGGAACATGCCCGCGTCGATGACGCCGAGCGCCACGCTGTTCGCGCGGATGCCAAAGCGTCCCTCCTCCCTGGCGATGCCGCGGAGGAGCGCTTCGACGGCGGCCTTGGGCGCGACGCTGAGCACGTCGCCCGCGGGGAAGCGCTTGAGGCCGGCGCTGCTGATGTAGACGAAGGAGCCGGCGCCGCTCTCGCGGAGGTGGGGCAGGCCGGCGTAGACGACGTTGAAGAACCCGTTGACGTCCGCGTCGATGACGGAGCGCCACTGGTCCGGCGTGACCTGGCTGATGAACGGCTGGTCGATGGGGGAGCCCGCGGCGTGTACCACCGTGTGCACCGCGCCGTGCTGCGCCCGCACGTCGCTGAAGAGCGCCTGCACGGCCTCGGCGTCGGACACGGAGACCTGGTGGATCGTCGCCTTCCTCCCGTGCTCCTCGACCTTGGCGGCGGCCTCCTTGGCGGCCCGCTCGTTGCCGCGGTACGTCAGCGCGACGTCGCTGCCGTAGAAGGCGAGCCGCTCGCAGATGGCGCGGCCGATGCCGCCGCTGCCGCCGACCACGATCGCCGCGCCGGTTGGGAAGTCATTCGTCTCAGCCATGGGTCCGCTCCCGAAGCTCGTTCTTGAGCACCGTGCCGGCAGCGTTGCCCGGGAGGCTCGAGCAGACTCCACCCGCTGCGGGACCTTGACGCTATAGCAAATATTGGGTCGTTCACGAGCGCCCCCCTGTGCAGCTCCTGTCGCCGACGCATGTTTGGGGGTCGTAGCAGCCCAGGCGTCGCTGAGCGGCGGCCCTCCGGCGAAGACCTCACCGCTCTCGGAGTTCACCATGAGCATCAAAGCGTTCGGCGCCTACGCCGCCAACAAGCCGCTGGAGCCCCTCGACATCGCTCGCCGAGCGCCGGGCGAGCACGACGTGCAGATCGAGATCGCGTACTGCGGAGTGTGCCACTCGGACCTGCACACCGTGCGCAGCGAATGGTCAGGGACGCGCTATCCCTGTGTGCCGGGTCACGAGATCGTGGGGAGGGTGTCCGCGGTCGGCGCGCACGTGAGCGGCTTCAAGGTCGGCGACCTCGTTGGCGTCGGCTGCATCGTCGATAGTTGCGGTCGTTGCTCGGCGTGCGCGGAGAACCTCGAGCAGTACTGCGAGCCGGGCATGATCGGCACTTACAACTCGCCCACGCCCGATGCGCCGGGACACACGCTCGGTGGCTACTCCCAACGGATTGTCGTCAAAGACGAGTACGTGCTGAAGATCCGTCACCCGAAGGAGCAACTTCCGGCTGTCGCGCCACTGCTCTGCGCCGGTATCACGACGTACTCTCCGCTTCGGCACTGGCACGCGGGACCCGGCAAGAAGGTGGGCGTAGTCGGCATCGGCGGGCTCGGCCACATGGGCATCAAGCTGGCGCACGCGATGGGCGCCACGACCGTGGCGTTCACGACGTCGGAGTCCAAGCGGCAGGCGGCGCTGGCACTCGGCGCGGACGAGGTCGTCGTGCCGCGCAATGCGAGCGAAATGAAGGCTCACGTCGAGAGCTTCGACCTGATCTTGAACACCGTCGCGGTGAGCCATGACCTCGATGTGTTCGTGAAGTTGCTCAAACGAGATGGCGCGCTGGTGCTCGTGGGTGTGCCCGAGCGTGCTCACTCGTCGCCCACCGTCTTCAACCTGGTGTACAAGCGCCGGTCGATCGCTGGCTCGATGATCGGCGGCATCCAGGAGACTCAGGAGATGCTGGATTTCTGCGCCCAAAAGGGCATCGTCGCGGACATCGAGCTGATTCCGATTCAGCAGATCGAAGGGGCGTACGAGCGGATGCTCAGGAGCGACGTGAAGTATCGCTTCGTGATCGACAACGCCAGCTTGGCCGCTCGATGAGCGAGCCGTGAAGCCTGGCGCTCGACGCGCTTTTCGCCGGCTAACGCCCGCACGTCCAGACTTTCGCGCCGCCATCCACGGCTTGGCATCCCTTTGCTACTCGGCGCTACCGAGCGAGAAGTTTTCGACGAGGTTCTCGAGCGCGAGGGCAAGGGGCGGACGGAGCGCTGTGCCCGCGAACGAGTCGGCGAGGATGCGCGCCACGGGGTTGTTACGTCCGTAACTTCGCCCGCCACTGAGTGCAAAGAGCTCGGCGCAGAGCTTCGTTGCTTCCTGGCTGACGTAGGTCTTCGTGCGCAGCACACGAGCTGCGTATTCGGGACCGGCAGCAGGACGAAAGCTTCGCGCTGTCTCCAGGAGATAAGCGCGCGTGGCTTCGTAGCGCATGACCGCGTCAGATAGGCGCAGGCGGAGAGCGGGAGATCGGGGCGCCGGCGTACCTATGGAGCGAAGGATTGCCCGCGCGCAGCCGAGCGGAATGGCCGCGAACAGGCAGAAGAAGTACTGAAGCGGCTGGACGACATTGAGAAAATCGGGGAAGCCCATGATCTCGCGGGCGGGGGCCTCGCTGTATCGGACGGTGTGGCTCTCGGTGGAGCGCATGCCGAAGCCGTCCCAGTCGTCGAGAATGACTACGCCGGGAGCGTTCACGTCAATCAGGAAGAATTCGACGATGCCTGCTCCCGGGAGGTCTTCCTGGCTCACTTTGGCTGTAGAGAAAAACGTGGACGCATGGCGTCCTGAGGACGCGAGGATCTTCTCACCGGAGAGGGTGAACCCGCCGCCTTCGCCTCTGCGCGCGGCAGTCTGAGTGGCCGCCAGAGAACCGCCGGCGCCTTTCTCCGAGTTGCACGCGGCGTAAATGCGACCGTGACGATAGTCGGCTGCAACGCGCTCGATCTGCTCGGCGAACGCAGCGCGATGCTGCTGCGGAGCGACATTCGGGCCGAGAGCGTAGATTCCAGCAAGGCCGAGCGGCATGCAGGCAATCAGCGCAGTGGACGGCGATGCCGCAGCTATGGCTTCGACCGCTGCGACCATTTCAGGAAGGGAGCCGTCGCTTCCGCCGAGCTCGGGAGGGAAGGGCGCGGCGATCACGCCCGCGTCGTAGAGAGCCGCGATGCTGGCAGCCGGAAACGTCTCCGGCTCGGCGCGTTCGCGTTCGGCGATCGACAGAAGCAGATCTTCGAGATTGCCCGGAACGGTGATGGTCATGGAGCCCTCGTTTTAGCCTCGCACTCAGCGTGTGCACAATGCGACGAGCTCTGCGGCGTACTTCTTCAGCAGCTTGGGCCCGACGCCGTTCACGTCGCGCAGGGCCGAAGCGCTGCCGGGGCGCGCATCGGCGATCGCGATCAGCGTGCGGTTGGTGAGCACTCGAAACGCGGGAACGCGCTTCTTTTTTGCTTCCACGAGGCGCCAGGCGCGGAGCGTGGCGACGAGCGCCGCACTCTCGCCTGTGGTGGGAAGCGCGACACCCGAGGTCCGCGATTTGCGACCGAGGCGCTTGCCCGCCTTGGTGCCGCGTTTGCCACGTTTGCCGCGCTTGCCCGTGGCTTTTGGCAGCGACGCGAAGCCGCCAGGGGGAGGCGCTTGCGACTTGATGCAATGCGCGGGCGCGCACACGTCACACTGCCCGCAGGGCTCTCCGGAGTCTTCTTGGTCGCCGAAGTGCTCGACCAGCGCCAGCATGCGGCAAGCTCGCCCGCTGGCGAACTGACCCATCCGCGCGAGTTGCTCGAGACGCAGCGCGCGCTGCGCCGCGTACGGGGCGCGCCAGGCGTCGTGCCCGCGCACCAGCGTCTCGGAGGCGACGCCGTCCACGCCGCCATGGACCCACAATTTCTCGAGCGCTTTCGCGAAGTCGGCCTGCTTGATACGGCTTTTCTTGCGTAGCGTTTCGGCCGTGACCGGCTGCGCTTTCAACGCCGAAAACAGCTTGCCGAGTGTTTGCTCGTCCGGGTAGTCGCGCGCCAGGAAGAAGTCGTGGGTCTTGCGATCTGCGGCGTGGTGCATGAGCACGGCGCGTGACGGCTTGCCGTCGCGGCCGGCGCGGCCGATCTCCTGGTAGTACGACTCCACACTGCCCGGCAGCGCCAGGTGCAGCACCGTGCGGATGTCGGCCTTGTCGACGCCCATGCCGAACGCCACCGTGGCGACCACCACGTCGAGCCGACCCGAGAGGAAGTCGTGCTGCACGCGCTCGCGCAGCTCGGCGCTGAGTCCCGCGTGGTATGCCGCAGCGCGGTGCTGCTTCGCCAGCAAGTCAGCGACCGTTTCAGCGGCTTTGCGCGTTGGCGCGTAAACGATGGCGGGCAGGCGCTCGGGGCGCGACAGCCACTGGAGGGCGCGCCCCGGACGTTCCTTGGGCGGCACTTCCAGGGTTTCGAGCGCCAGATTGTGACGGCGGAAACCGTGAATGAAAAGGCGCGCGCTTTCGGCCAAACCGAGCTGGGCCACGATGTCCTGCTGCACGAGCGGTGTCGCGGTCGCGGTCAGCGCGATCACGGGCGCGGGTCGCAACGTGGGCAGGCGCTTCCCCAGCAGCCGGTAGTCGGGACGGAAGTCGTGTCCCCACTGCGAGATGCAATGCGCCTCGTCGATCGCGATCAGCCCCAGAGGACGCCTCGCGAGCAGCTCTGGGAAGCCCGCTACGCCGAGCCGTTCGGGAGCGATGAACAGGAAGTCGAGCGCGCCGGCCACGTAGTCCAGACAGACCTGACGCGACTCGAGCCGGGAGCGCCCCGAATGAATGCGTTCCGCGCGCAGCCCGAGCGACTGCAGGCGCGTCACCTGATCCTCCATCAGCGCGATGAGCGGGCTCACCACCAGAGTCGTACCGCCGCGCGCGAGGCCGGGCAGCTGATAGCAAAGAGACTTGCCCGCGCCGGTCGGCATGACCAGCAGCACGTCTTCTCCCGACGTCGCCGCCTCACACACCGCCTGCTGATGGGCGCGGAACCCAGAAAAGCCGAAGCGGTCGTGCAGCAGCGATTCGAGTGACGCCTTCTCGCCGGACGCGGGCGCTGTGACCTTCACGGGGAGAGGCAGCCGTTCCGGCGCGAGCCTTACGGCCGACGCCGTCCGGGCAGCCTTTGCGACGCCGGTGCTGGGCGCGCTCGTCGCGGCTCTCGTCGTCGCTTGCGCCGCTTTCGGAGAGCCGGCTTTCGCCTTCGGTCCGCCGTCTCCGGGCAGCGGCGGTAAGAGCGGGGGCACGCGTCCGACCACCGACGTCACATAGGCTTCGATGTGTTTCAGAAAGTGCGGCAGTGCGCCCTGACCGCGCGCAATACCCTGAAGCCGTGCCTCCCACGCTCCCGTCATAGCGGCGCTCTTCACTTCAGCGTCGACCACGGCAATCAAGCCTATGCCCCGCTCGGTCGCGCGCAGCGCTTTGCCGTCGCGCGCTACGTAGCCGCGCGCGAGCAGCGTCTCGATGATGTTAGCGCGCGTGGCGGGCGTGCCGAGACCGCTGTCTTTCATGGCGTCCGAGAGCTCTTTTTCGTCGACGGTCTTGCCGGCGCTCTCCATCGCAGTCAGGAGCGTGGCGTCGTTCAGCGGCGGGGGCGGGCGTGTGGTCTTTTTGACGGCTTTCGCGTCCAGCACTCGAGGCTCTTGTCCGCGCGCCAACCCGGCGGGCAGCGTTGGGGGCTCCGCTGGGTCGCGCTCGCGCGAAGAGGTCCCGCTCTGTTCGCGTGGCGCTTTGATTTCGCCGACGTCGAGCAGCTTCCAGCCTTGTTGTTCGATGGCGGTGCCGTGACTCCGGTAACTGTCGAGGGGCTTTTCGGCTCCTGGCGGGCGCACCTCGGTGATCACGGTCGTCGCCGCCCACACGAAGTCGTCATGCCACGCTTGCAGTAGCCGCCGGCACACCAGGTCGTACAGCTTGCGTTCGTCTTGAGAGAGGGCTTTGTGAGCAGCGGAGACGCTGGTCGGAATGATGGCGTGATGGTCGCTCACCTTGCCGTCATCCACGAAGCGACGGGGCAGGGGACGTGCGCCTACGCCCGGTGCCAAGAGCGCTGTGTAGGGAGTCGCGATCGCCGTGACGACGGCCGGTAATGTAGCCGCGACCTCGCTCGAGAGATGCCGGCTGTCCGTGCGCGGGTAGCTGATGAGCTTGTGTTTCTCGTAGAGCGCCTGCGCCACGTCGAGCGTGTGCTGCGCCGAGAAGCGGTACAGCCCGTTGGCCTGGCGCTGGAGCTCGGTCAAGTCGTGCAACAGCGGAGGCGGGAGCTTTCTGGTCTGCGACGTGACGCTCGCGATCCGCGCCTGTCCGGACAGAGCCCGGGCCACCACCGCTTTTGCCGCCTCGCCGGATGCTGGCAGTCGCTGCGGGTGTTCTTTGACGCGTGGGTCGAACCAGGTGCCTCTGTACGCCTCTGCTTCATGCGCCGAAAACGTGGCAACGACTTCGAGATAATCCTCGGGCACGAAATCCCGAATCTCGAGCTCGCGTTCGACCAGCATGGCGAGCGTGGGCGTCTGGACGCGACCGACGGAAAGCGGGGCGTCGAGAGCCAGGCCGTAGGCACGCGACAGGTTCATGCCCACCAGCCAATCGGCGCGACTCCGCCCGATTGCGGCGTTGGCCAGGTGGTCGTAGTCGCTGGCGGGTCGCAGGCGGCGGAAGCCTTCACGAATCGCGCCTTCGGTCAGCGACGAGATCCAGAGCCGTGACACGGGGCGCTTGCAACCCGTGGCCTCGTAAATCAAACGGAAGATCAATTCGCCTTCGCGACCGGCGTCCGTCGCGCAAATCACCGACTTCACGTCGGATGCAGTGAGCACGCGGCGCACCACTTCGAACTGGTCGCGCGTCCCGTCCAAGATCTTGAGCGGCCAGCGCTCGGGCAGCATCGGCAAGTCTGCGCGCCGCCAGCGCCGCCATTCGGCGCGAATGTCCTCCGGCTCGGCCAGACCCACGAGGTGACCGACGGCCCACGTGACCACGTAGCCGTTGCCCGAAAGCACGCCCTCGCCACGCCGGGTGGCCCCGAGCACGTGCGCCAGGTCTCGCCCGACCGAGGGCTTCTCTGCGACGACCGCGATGGTCATGAGCGAGCCAGGGCTTACCGCATTTCGAGGGCCCCGGGCTGTTTAGACGCGAGCCAGAAGGACGAAGAATGACCGGCCTTGGTGGTACGGCGCCTTTACATCGACCCCGAGTTGGCTAAGCTTAGTTCATGCGACGGGTCAACGTGCACGAAGCAAAGACGCAGCTCTCGCGACTGTTGGAGGAGGTCGAGGCCGGGGAGCGGGTCATCATCGCGCGCGCGGGCGAGCCCGTTGCCGTTCTTGCTCCGTACCGAGTTGCGACACGGCGGCGACGTCTCGGATTGTTTGCGGGCCAGGTCAAGATGCACGAGGACTTCGACGTGCTGCCCGCGGACATTGCTGCCGCCTTCGGCGCGTCCGAGCCGTGAAGCTACTACTCGATACTCATGTCCTCCTTTGGGCGGCGAGTGATCCGGACCGCTTGGCGCCGGAGGCTCGCGACGCTCTCGAGGATGGCGAGGCCGAGGCGCTGGTCAGCGTGGTCACGGCTTGGGAAATCGCAATCAAACAGTCGCTCGGCAAGCTCGAACTTGCGAAGTCTGCCGAACAATGGCTGCCGGATGTCATGCGGCGCACCGGATTCGAAGTCGCTGAAGTTGGACTCGGCGCCGCGCTCCGAGTGCGAGCGTTGCCATGGCACCATCGAGACCCATTCGACCGCCTGCTCGTCGCACAAGCCGTCGAAGACGGCTACACCATCGTCACACACGACGAAGCGTTCGCGGCCTACGGCGTTCCGTTAATCCGAGCCTGACGGCTACATTCCGGCGGGGAGACGCGAGCTAAGCGCGAAGGACTCGCGCCGGCGCGGGTCGTTTCGCGGCGCGGGCCGGATTACACCGCGCGGTGTAATAGTCGATCCGGAAGACTGGACGGTGTCACCGAACCAGACTCGTACGCGGAGCAGCTCTGCCTCGTAGACCACGGTGGCGCCTCCAGCGTCTACGCAATCAGGCGGCAAATTTCATGTACGAGGCCAATTGTCCGCGCGGGCGGTACTTCCCGGAAGGTCGGCAGACAAGGTAGCGGCGCGCCCGCTTTCGAGCGGTGGTTTGCCCTCGCGCGGCTGTTGGAACGAGTCCTAATGACTAGAACGACTCTAATATCTGAACACTGCTGTCGTTTCGTTTACTGCCAGAACCGAGCGCGATTGCTTAAGACTCGTCGCGAGTTCTAGCAATAAAGACCATGTCGTGTTGAGCAGCAGCATGAACGCTGAGGCACGCGAACGGAGGTTCGAATGACAACGACTACAGTGCAGAAGCATCGAAACTGGGTTGGGCTGAGGCGCGCGTTCGGAATGGCGGCCGGCGCGGCGTGCGTCGTCTCCACGATCATTGCGTGCGGACCGCCTCCTGGGACAGGTGGCCCGGGAGTTACTCCGAGCGGTGGCTGCAGAGCAGGCCTCTACACGGGCACGTTCGACGGCACGATCAGTGTTCTCGGCGCTCCTGCAGTGCCCATCAACGGCACGGTGGAGGTAACTGTCGACGCGGGTGGGACAGGCACGGGCACCATCAGCGGGCTGGACACTACGAACAATACGATCAACGCAAACCTCACGCTTGCGCTGGATTGTTCGGGTACGAAGGGCATCAGCGGAAACATCAACGGCAATTACTACTTTGCCGGCCTGCCCATAGCTGTGCTTGGACCGCTCACGGGAACGTATTCGGACACGGGCCCCACGAGTGGAAACTATGGTCCGGTCACGGATGGAACGGGCGCTCTGGGCACGTCGTCGGGGACGTGGACTGTTAGTTACTCGGGTTCCTAGGGTACTTCGACTGGCAAAGCACGGAGAGGCACGTGCTCGAAAACACGTGCCGCTTCGACTGGCTCTGTCGAGCAGCTCGGGAGGGGCGCCGAGCGGCGTTGAGCGTCTGGCCACTTTGCGATAAGCGATCGGCACGCTCCGTGTGCCACAGAGCAGCGGCCACCCATGGACGACCTGCTTCGCTTCCCATCGGCGGTGAAACACGACCCCGCGATCGATATTTGGCTGCGCGCGCAACGCGAAGATCTGCGGCCGTTCGTGGAGATCTGGTTCGCGCGCATGCGGCAGTGCGGCGATGACGTGCGCGAGCTGATGCACGACGGATGTCCGACCGCCTGCGTGGGCGACGCTGCGTTCGGCTACGTCAATGCGTTCAAGGCGCACGCCAACGTCGGCTTCTGCCTGGGCGCGCTAGTGAAGGACCCGACGCGCTTGCTGGAAGGAACGGGCAAGCGCGGGCGCCATGTGAAGCTGCGTCCCGGTCATGAAGTAGACACAGAAGCGCTTGCCCAGCTCATCGACGCGGCCTACGTCGACATTCGAGCGCGACTCCGCAAGCGACCGACGCGTGGACGATAGCGACCCCTGAGCCTCGGCGCCGACCGCCGCAGCCACTCTGGTCCGCCGCGCTGGCGCGGCTGCTCCGCCGCCGCGGGCCGAATCGTTCCGCGTGCTTGACAATCAATAAGCATCTGCTTATGTGTCCCGTATGAGCGCGGCGGTCGTCGAAGACAGGGTTTTCCACGCGCTGGCGGACCCCAGCCGCCGGGCGATCTTCGAGTCGCTGACGCGGGGCGAAGCGGCGGTGAAGGACCTCACGGCGCGCTTCGACATCTCGCAGCCGGCGGTCTCGCAGCACCTCGCCACGTTGAAAGACGCCGGCCTGGTGAACGGCCGGCGCGAGGGGCGCTGCGTCTACTACCGGGTGGAGCCGCGCGGAATGAAGCCGCTCATCGACTGGATCGCGCACTACCGCGCCTTCTGGACGGAGCACGTCGATCGTCTGGAACAACTGCTGGAGAAAATGGACGAATGACTGTCACCGACAACACCGCTGCAGCGCAAACCGAAGCCATCTCATTCGAATTCGATTTGCATCATTCGCCGGAGAAGGTGTGGCGAGCGCTCACCGACCCGACGCTGCTTGCCGAGTGGCTCCTGCCGGTCGTGGAGCTCGAGCTCGAGCCGGGAGCCGCGTTCACGTTCAAGACGCAGGCGTACCCGGGGTGGGACGGCACCGTGAACTGCCGAATGCTCGAGATCGAACCGCAGAGGAAGCTCAGCTACACGTGGACCGTCCCGTTCCTCGACACCGTCGTGACCTTCACGCTCACGCCCACGGCGTCGGGCACGCGCCTGTCTCTCGTGCAGTCGGGCTTCAAGACGGATCAGAAGCGGGAGTTCGGCGGCGCTCGCTACGGCTGGAAGATGATGGGCGACAAACTCGTCGAGTTGCTCGCGAGGACGTCATGAGCAAATGGGTTCGGCAATAGCGGGCTCGTGTGATCAGACGCGAGATCAAGACATGAAGAGCAAGCCGACCCGCATGAATGCGCAGTTGTCTGCGCCGCACGGTGCAGACAGCCACGATCTGATCCGCGTCCGGGGAGCTCGCGAAAACAACTTGAAGGACGTCAGCGTCGAGATCCCCAAGCGGCGGCTGACTGTGTTCACCGGCGTTTCGGGATCGGGCAAGTCGTCGCTGGTGTTCGGCACCATCGCGGCGGAGTCGCAGCGGCTGATCAACGAGACCTACAGCGCGTTCCTGCAGGGAATGATGCCGGCGCTGGGCCGGCCCGAGGTCGACGTCCTGGAAGGGCTGACTACGGCGATCATCGTCGACCAGGAGCGGATGGGCGCGAACTCCCGTTCGACGGTCGGCACGGCGACCGACGCCAACGCGATGCTGCGGGTCCTCTGGAGCCGCCTTGGCAAGCCGCACATCGGTTCCTCCAACGCCTTCTCGTTCAACGTCCCGTCCGTTAGCGGGGTCGGAGAGATCTCGATTCAGAAGGGAGACGGCAAGAAGGTCGAAAAGCGCTCGTTCTCCGTCAACGGCGGCATGTGCCCGCGCTGCGAGGGCATGGGATCGGTCAGCGACATCGACCTGTCTCAGCTGTACGACGACAAGAAGTCGCTCAACGATGGCGCGCTCACGATCCCCGGCTACAGCATGGACGGCTGGTACGGCCGCATCTTCAGGGGCTGCGGCTTCTTCGACGCGGACAAGCCGGTCCGCAAGTTCACGAAGAAGGAGCTCCACGATCTCCTCCACAAGCAGCCGACCAAGATCAAGGTCGACGGCATCAACCTGACCTATCAGGGGCTGATCCCGCAGATTCAGAAGTCGTACCTGTCCAAGGACACAGGCGCGATGCAGCCGCACATCCGGGCGTTCGTCGAGCGCGCGGTGACGTTCACGACTTGCGCGGATTGCGGCGGCACCCGGCTCAACGAGGCCGCCCGGTCCTCCAAGATCAAGAAGATCAACATCGCCGACGCCTGTGCGATGCAGATCAGCGATCTGGCCGAATGGGTGCGCGGCCTCGACGAGCCGTCCGTCGCCCCTCTCTTGGCGACGCTAGGGCAGACGCTCGACTCGTTCGTGGAGATTGGGCTCGGCTACCTGAGCCTCGACCGATCGACGGGCACGCTGTCGGGCGGTGAGGCGCAGCGCACCAAGATGATCCGTCACCTCGGGTCGTCGCTCACCGACGTGACCTACGTGTTCGACGAGCCGACGGTAGGGCTGCACCCCCACGACATCCAGCGCATGAATGAGCTCCTGCTCCGACTGCGCGACAAGGGCAACACCGTGCTCGTGGTCGAGCACAAGCCGGAGGTGATCGCGATCGCCGATCACGTCGTCGATCTCGGCCCTGGCGCCGGCACTGCAGGCGGCGAGGTGGTCTTCGCGGGCAGCGTCGCCGGGCTGCGGCAGAGCGGCACGCT
>DATDJP010000125.1:0-12626 GCA_036520475.1 Polyangiaceae bacterium
CCTGGATGTGCGCGCGGTCGTCGGGATGAACTCTGGAAAGAAAGGCGTCGAAGGTGACCGAGCAGGATTGAGGCTCGAGACCGTAGATGCGATAGAGCTCGTCGGACCAGGTCACGATGTTCGTGCCGAGATCCCACTCCCAGCTGCCGATGTGCGTGATTTGTTGAGCTGCGGCGAGGTGATGCTGCAGTCGCCCCGTGAGCACACCGGCGCCCAGATCCTCAGAGCGCAAGCTTTCCGGAACTCCCTCGCTCACCCCGACCTCTCGGACGCCGAGTCTAACACCTCCGGGCTCCGTTACGGCACAGGGTCGTCCCCCCCTCACGAGTCGGAAATACTAAACATTTGCCGGTGGTTTTGCGGGCGGACCCTCGACCCTCCCGTGCTAAGGCAGCGGCGTGATTCGTCTAGACGCAGTTTCCAAGCAGCACGGGCGTCAAATCCTGTTCATGGACGCATCTTGCGCGATCTTTCGTGGCGAGAAGGTCGGCCTCGTCGGCCCGAACGGCTCGGGAAAGACCACGATTTTTCGCATGATTACGCGCGAGGAAGCGCCCGACGCTGGCCAGGTGGCCGTCGACCGCGGGACCACGCTCGGCTACTTCAGTCAAGACGTCGGGGAGATGAAGGGCATGAGCGTCGTGGCCGCTACCATGGACGGAGCAGGTCCCGTCTCGGAGGTGGCGGCGCGCTTGCGCGACCTCGAGCACAAGCTCGCCGACCCGGCGCACGCTGACGACATGGACCGCCTGATCGAAGAGTTCGGGGAGGCCCAGAGTCGCTACGAAGAGCTGGACGGCTATGGGCTCGACGCCAAAGCGCGCGCGATACTCGCGGGCCTCGGGTTTGCTGCTGACGTGATGGAGCAGGACGTGGGAACCCTGTCGGGGGGCTGGAAGATGCGCGTGGCGCTGGCGCGCATCCTGCTCATGCGTCCGGATGCGCTGCTCCTCGACGAGCCGACGAATCATCTCGACATCGAATCGATCCTCTGGCTCGAACAATTCTTGAAGAGCTACGACGGCGCCCTGATCATGACGTCTCACGATCGCGAATTTCTGAACCGCATCGTCGGGAAGATCATCGAGATCGATGCCGGCGAGTTGCGCGTCTTCTCCGGGGACTACGAGTTCTACGTGAAGCAACGAGCTCAGCTCGATGCACAGGCCGAGAGCGAGTTCGAGCGGCAGCAGGCCATGCTCGCCAAGGAAGAGGCGTTCATCGCCCGCTTCAAGGCGCGCGCCAGCCACGCCGCGCAAGTGCAATCGCGCGTGAAGAAGCTCGAAAAAATCGAGCGCGTCGAGCCGCCGAAGCAGCGTAAGAAGCTGCGCTTCGATTTCCCCGAGCCGCCGCGCTCCGGCGACGACGTCGCGAGCGTCGCGGAGCTGCAAAAAGCCTACGGCCGGCGCGTCGTGTACGCGGGTCTCGATATGTTGATTCGCCGCAGAGAGCGCTGGTGCGTGATGGGCGTGAACGGCGCCGGCAAGTCCACGCTGCTCAAGCTCATCGCCGGCAGGGAGCAGCCCGACGGCGGGCGTATCGCCATCGGACCGAGCGTCGAGCTCGGCTACTTCGCGCAGCACGCCATGGATTTGCTCGAGGCCGACCAGAGCGTCTGGCAGACGCTGGTCGAGCGCTTCCCCCACGCCTCCGTCGGGTCACTGCGGACACTGGCTGGGGTGTTCGGGTTCTCGGGCGACGACGTGGAGAAACTCTGTCGCTTCCTGTCCGGCGGCGAAAAGGCGCGCCTGGTGCTCGCGCACATGCTGTATCGACCGCCGAATTTCCTGGTTCTGGACGAGCCGACGAACCACCTGGATCTCGACACCAAAGAGATGCTGATCGAGGCGCTCGCGGACTATCAAGGAACGATGCTGTTCGTCTCGCACGATCGCCACTTCTTGCGCGCGTTGTCGAATCGCGTGCTCGAGGTGAGTCCAGACGGCGTGCGCAGCTTCGGCGGCGGCTATCGCGAATACGTGGACGAGACGGGCCAAGAAGCGCCGGGCGTCCGCACGTAGCGTGAGTGGCGCGCGGCGGTGATTGTCGCTGCCAAGAAGACTACCTGCATGAGAGCCCTCGGGAGCAGCTCCGTCACCGGTTTGCCGCCGAGCGTTAGCTCGTTCAGCGCGGCGTAGACGTTTGCCGGAAATATGGCCAGGAGCAGCAGCGTGAGCCCCACCGCCGCCGCCGTCGCGAAGCGCGGAATGAGCAGCCCGATGGCGCCGAGGATTTCGGCGACGCCGGTAAACGTCACGAGAAACTCGGGGTTTGGGAAGAAGGGCGGGACCATGCGCACGAGCTCCGCGCGCAGACTTCCGAAGTGCGCCCACGCGGTGAGGAGGAACATCGCGGCGAGGGCGTAGCGGAGGGCCGTGCCCCAATCCCGGAAGTGCCTAACGTGAGCCGCCCGCAAGGCGAAACCCGTGCCAAATACGACTGTGAATACGATGAGCGGTGCCATGTCCATCAATCTGAGGGGAGCAGCGTTCCCGCTCTTGGATCAACTGGCTGCTCAGTGCGAGCCAGCGGGCCGGAGCTCGGACGGGGAGACGCCGAACATGCGCTTGAACGTGCGCGTCATGTGCCCAGCGTCCACGAAGCCGGCCGCCGCGGCGGCGCTGGACAGTGATTGACCGGAGACGATCGCCGCTGCCGCGCGCTGCAGCTTCAGCCACGCTAGATAGGGTCGCAGCGGAATTCCGATCGACTCCGTGAACACGTGCATGAGCCGACCGGCTGAGAGACCCACCGCGTCTGCCAGCGCTTCCAGCGAGCGGTCGGAATCCGGCGCACCAGTCTGGAGCAGGCGGAGAACGCGGCGTACTTTGGGATGCACCGGGCGCGGCGCTGGAGCTGCGGCGCCCAGCGTCGTCGCCAGGCGGCGCGTATACGCCGCGCCATCTGCGCGCACGATGGCGGTTGGATCCGCGTCGTTCGTGAGCGCGTCCCGTTCCTCGGCCGTGAGCGAACGCACCGCGCCGTCGAGCGCCGGGAGCAGACTAACTCCCACGGCGCTCTCCGGATCGAAGAAGACGAGCAACACGTCCGTGCCGCGCGCGTCGATGGCGTGTTTGGCATCCGGTGCCGTGAGGACGCCCGCGCCGCTCACCCAGGCTGCAGTTTGCTCCGTGCGCACGCGCAGCGTGCCGTGCACGGCGAGCGCCAGGTGCATGGCATGATGCGCGTGCAACGAGCTCTGGGAGCCGGGACCGCGCGTGGCTAGCAAGGGCGGCCAGAGCGGCAGCTCGTGCGAGCTCGCCGCTAACCTGGGCAGGTCGGGGAGTCGCATGCTCGCCAATCATGGCACGCCGCGCGGGAGGTCGCCGGCGTCTCAATGCTTACAATTTGTCGCGCCCCGCGCTGCGTAGTAGCAAACCCGCATGGGTTTCGCGCTTCGGGGTTGGCGTCTAGCGTTCGCGTTCGTGACGAGCGCACTCTGGCTCTCCGCCGGGTGTGGCTCCAGCTCTTCGTCCGACAAGGAAGGCACGCGCCCTTCCGCAGGAGGCAGCAGCGGCGCCGGAGCCGCTGGAAGAGGCGGAACTGATGCGGGAGGTTTGGGCGGTACAGCGGGCGGTGCGGGCACCAGCGCGGGTGGCGCAGGCAGCGGCGGGGATTCTGGCGCGCGGGACGGAGCCGCGGGCGACGGTTCTGTGCGAGATGGGGGTGGCGATGCGCCGCTGGACGGTAGCGCTGGCGCGCCTCCCTGCAGCAGCGGTCCCGGCGGAATCTTCTGCGATGATTTCGAAGGGGCGACCTTGAGCAAGTGGTCGCGTCACTCGCAAGCCAGTGACGGCCGCACCACCCGCATCACCTCGCCGGTGCACGGCGGCAAGGGCGCGATTCGCAGCGTCAAATCTGCGCCGGGGCCGAGCGATCCGCTCTACGCGGACGTGCTCGGTGCGCGCACGTCGGGGCACCTGTACTTGCGGACGTACCTGTACGTTCCTTCGGGGTTCGCGATCTCGGCCGTGGATTCGGCTGCGAGCTTGCTCGTGCTGGGTGAAAGCGGCGGCGACCTGGGCGGTCTCAGTTTCGTGCTCTGGCAGGACGCCTTGAGCTTGACCATCGGGGGGCCGACGCGCAGCGAGGTGAAGGCCACCTTTGCCCTGCCGCGCAATCGCTGGAACTGCGTTCAAATCGACTTTGGGATAGGGCAGAGCGAAAATGCGCGCTTGCGCGTGAACGGCCAGCTCGTCGCAGAGGGCGCGCGCGATACGCGCATGGCGACGAGCTATGGTCGCCTGTGGGTCGGCGTGAATTGGATCCACGAGAAGCAGACCGAGACCGTCCAGGCGCTGTACGACGACCTGGTCGTCTCGACGCGCGACGTGCCCTGCGACTGACGTGCTCGTGAAGCTCAGCGCTCCAGCGTCAGCCGCACCAGCTTGACGCCGCGGTTCGCGGGGCCTTCGTCCACCGCGTGGAGGTAGCTGAGTATGAGCGTGCGCCCATCGGCGCTGCGCAGGTGGACGTTCTCGCGCGCGTGATAGTTGGGGAGGCCCTCCGTCGCAGTGGAATCGATGAAACCGTAGGTGCCGCCCTGCGTCGACGGAATGTTGGTGCCCGCGCTCCAGGGTCCGGTCAGCGCGTTCGCGACGTAGATCATCGCTCCCGAGCCCGTACCGGAGACCAGCACGTACTGGTTGAGATACGGGTTTCGCGTGATGGACGTGTGGTAGCTGCCGAATAGAGATATGTCGATGGTGCCGGGCACCGTGCACGCGTTCTTCACGCAAGCCGTCGAGACCTGCTGGGCTTGCCACGTCCGTGTGGCGACGTTCCAGAAGCGGTAGGCGCTCGGGTTCGTGGCCTCCAGCGGGGGCACGCGCGCCAGGAAAACCCGGGCGCTGAAGCCGTTGATGTTCTTGGCCGTCGCGAAGTAGCGATAGCCGCCTTCCTCCACGTCGACTGGCCAGTACTGATCGCCGTTCGCGCCAGCAGGATCCCACAGCTTGACGCGCTCGGCGGAGCCGGTGGTCTGGACGCCGTCGCGCGTGACGTCCACGTAGCCCACGGACGGAGTTTGGCCGTCGAACGCACCACGAGAGAAGAAGATCAGCGCCTCTTCGCGTCCGCCGACCGTGCGGGTGATGCCGTACTTCGGCCAGTGGTAGAAGTGCCGATCACCCACGAACTCGGGCTCCGACGCCGTGTAAACGACGAACTGTTTCGCCGCGCGGTTCGCGTCGAGGTGCTCGGAGGGAGCGGTGGCGTCGTCGAGCGCCGGATAATTGCCGGCGAATGGGCCGGCTGGACCGTGCGCCGCCGTGCTCGTCCGCCAGGCGCGCCCGTCCACGCCTCGGACCGTGAGCGCCGTGTCTCCAAAAAACCAAACCAGGCGACCCCCGAGCAGGACGCTCGCGCCGACGTCGCGTCCCTGCCGTGAATTGAGCGCGTGCGTCAGCGCGCCGGCCTTGCCGGTGGATGCCGCGGCGTAGCGCGGCGAGCGCGGGGCCGCCGGATTGGTGCCGGTGACGAAGTGGCGCGCCGTGCCGCAGGCGTAGGCGTTGTCTGGTTGATTCGCCTCCTTGCCGCAGATCCGAAACACGTACGTCGTGCCCGGTTCCAGACCCGTCACGTCGTGCGTGATGGGGAGATTGACGTTCGCGGGAACGGCGATGTCGTTCCAGGCCTGGCGCGCCGTGTAGTTACACACCAGGTCCCAGATAGGACGCGTGCATTTGCCCCACTCGAAGTAAAAGTCGCAGGTTCCCGTGCTGCAGCTCCCGCGGGCTTTGAGTCGAGCAGACGTGGCGGTGATCGAATCAGCCGGATCCGTGTCCCCGACGCAGCCGAGCACCAGTAGACCCAGCGGCAAACCCAGCGAGAGCCCCAGTCGTTTCATCACTAACCCTCATTTCGTGCGGTATCGCACCCGGATCGACGAACGCCACGGCGCTGTGCACGTGACGTGCCGGGCCGCAACGCGGTGCAATTCAGGGAGCCAGCGCGGTGTGTCTGCTTCGAAATGAAAGCGGTGGTTGACACCGCCGGTTGCAGCGTGAACCGGCGGTTGCCGTCAACCGATGCTGGCGGCGAGCAACAGCTGCGCGGCGTAATAGGTCGGCAGCCCCCACGCCTTGTTGGCGAAGCTGCGCTCGACGAAGCGCTCGCGCAGGACGGCCACGTCGGAAAGCGCGAACAGCGTGGCAGCGACGAAGCACCACCACCCGCGATCGGTCCCCGCGCGTGCCAGACCCCAGGCCGCGGTCACCATCATCACGATGGTGCCGGCGTACGCGACGACCGGGAAGCGTTTGCTACCGAGGTGCCGCCACCAGCGCCAGAGCAGCGCCACCACGAGCAGTGCGCCGCTCAGCGCGGGCAACACCAGCGCCGTGCTGGGCGGCGCCGCGCCAAAGAATCCCGCTGCGTAGGCCACGTGTCCCAGTAAGAACCCAATCAGGCCCGCGAGAAACCAGCGCGCGCCCGGGAGCATCAGACAGACATCGCCGACGGCGCCGAGGACCAGACCCACGCAGAGGCAGACGTCCAATGTCGTCGGGGCGTCACTCCGCCAGAGGTTCGCTGTGCCCAAGGCGACGAATGCCAGCGACGCCACCGGCTTGCACGCGTACTTGAGCCGAAGCTGCCGGGTCTTCTCGGCGTGGAGTAGGCCGCCGACAGCCATCGCACACAGCGCGATGAGCAGCGCTCGTATCACGCGGCGTGAACTCGGGCGCCTCGTTCCAGCCAGCCGCGGCTGCGGTAGAACTCGAGCGCGTCTGCCAGCGATTCACGGACGGAGCGCGGCGCGAAACCGAGCTCCCGCGCCGCCTTGGCGTGCGACACGACCCGGTTCGATACACTGGCGCGCAGCATGCCAGGCGTGAAGAGCGCGCGGCGCCCGCTGAGCCGCGCCGCTGCCAGGGTCACCGGCAGCATCGCCCAGCCAACCCAGAGCGGTAGCACGACGCGCGGCATCGGCACGCCGGTGAGATCGTGCCAGATGCTCGTTAGCTCGGCGATGTCGAGCACCGGGCCGGTGAGCAGATAGCGCTCGCCGCGGCGTCCTCGTTCCGCGGCGGCCACGACGCCGCGTGCGACGTCGCGCACGTCCACGTAGTCGCTGACCGCCTCGAGCAGGATCGGGATGCGCCGGTGATACAGGTCGAGTAGCGCGCGGCCGAGCAGAGACGGCTCGTAGTCGCACGGTCCAGTCAGTGAGCCGGGGCTGACGACGACGACGTCGAGGCCCCCGGTGCGCGCCAGATCCAGGACGAGTTGTTCAGCGTGCGCCTTGGCGCGGTGATAGTCGCAGGGCTCGTCGAGCGCGAGCGGCTTCGATTCATCCAGCGGTCGATCGAGCGGCTCCAGCACGAGGGCGTGGTGCGACGAGCAATGCACCAGACGCACTTTGCGCTCGAGGCAGGCGCCCGCGACGAGCCGGGTTCCGTCCACGTTGACCGCTCGAATCGTGCCGTCACGATCGCGATCGAGATCCACCTTGGCCGCCAGGTGATACACGACGTCGGCGTCCTGGATGAGCGTGGTGACCGCGGCTCGGTCGAGTACTGAGCCCCGCACCCACGAAAGCCTTAGCCCGGCCAGCGACTCCGGGCAGCCGGACGCGGGCTCGAGCACCGTGACCTCGTGGCCTGCCTCCAGCAGCGCGCGGACGAGCACGTTTCCGAGTCTGCCGCTGCCGCCGGTTACCGCCACCCGCATCACGGTCGCCCGAAATGCGCTGTATACTTCGCGAAACGCTCACGCACCTGCTCGCTCGTGAGACCAAACTGTTCGAGGCTGTAGCGGTGCTGCCCGTGGCGGTTCTTCGGACTCTCGACGACGTGCTCCCGCATGCGGGTCAGCGCGGCCTCGGAGAGCGGCAAATTGAACGCCGCGTAGGTTCCCTTTACGGCCTCGAGCGGGTCCGTGATGAAGTCTTCATAGTAGATGTCGAAGAAGCGCTGTGGGGGCAGGGCAGCCCGCGACAGAATGGCGCGTTCCACCGAGCGCGCCAGGTACTCGAGCACGCTCGGGCCGAGCTCTTTGGGATCGACAGACGTACGGACATGGGAGAGCGCCTGCATCATGCTGCAATACGACGCGACGACCTCGGCCGGGTCGCGGTGCGCCCACACGATGCAGGCGTCGGGGAACAGCTCGAGCAGCACGTCGAGCGCCCACAGGTGGGCCGGTGACTTCAGCAGCCAGCGCTCACCGGGTCGCTGAAAGTCGAGGAGCTTCAGCAGCTCGGCGTAGTAGGCGTAGTTCGCGCGCTGGTCCTGGCGCTCGAAGTACTCGCGGTACGGCGAGATCAAGGGCTCGATGCCCATTTGCACGCTGCCGAGCGTGTGAGCCAGGAGCTGCACGCACTCTTCGGGACCGTCCGCGCGGGCCGAGTGAATCTTGGCGAACTCGGGGTTGGCCTCGTAGTACTGCTCCAAACCGCTCTGCAGCGCGAGCATGCGCGGATCGGGCTCTCCGGGCGCGAGACCGTCGATGGGAGTCGGGTAGTTTCCCTCCCAGAGCAGGAGCGGGCGGCTCGCCGGATCCGCGGCTAGCAAGTTGTAGAACGCCGACGTGCCCGTACGTGGCAGACCAACCAGGTAGAGCGGAGAGCGGATCCGGCGGCTGCGGGCCGCTGGATACCGCTCGAACGCCTGCTCGACGAGCAACCGATTGATCAACAGCCCCACCAGCCGACGCCGGGTGGCCTTGACGCCGCCTTCGCTCAGGCGCGCGCTGCCGTTGTACATCTCGAGGAGCGCGGCCAGGTTTTGCTGGTAACCCGTACCGAAGTCGTTGAGACGCGTGACGGTGCGCGCCTTCTCCAGGAGCGCGTCTGCCTGCAAGGAAATTTCAGTTGAACCACTCGCCACAATTCACGTCCAAGGCTTGACCGGTTACTGCCGCTGACAGCTCGCAAGCGAAGAAGAGCACCGCGCTGGCCACTTGCTCGGGCGTGGCGATGCGGTTCAGCGCGCCCAGAGCGGCGAGCTGGGCGCGAGCTCGATCTTCCGAAACGGAGAGTCGCTGCGCTTCCATCTGGATGTACACCGCGAGACCCGGTCCGTCGATGTGTCCGGGCACCACGGAGTTGACGCGAATACCGCTCGGGCCAAGCTCCGCGGCCAGGGCTTTCGTGGCGTACAAGAGCGCCGCTTTCGAAGCGCCGTAGGCGGCGAGGTCGCGCGTGACCTGCCGTGCGGCGAGGCTATTGATCATCACAATCGCGCCCTGTTCGCGCGTTTTCATGGCGCTCGCGAAGATTTGCGAAATTTGCAGGGTGCCGAAGACGTTGACCTTGAAGGGCGCGCGCCACGACTTGACGATGTCCGCGCCCTCGATGGGCTGCATCGGCCCGGTGCTGAACGCATTGTTCACGAGCACGTCGATTCTACCGAATGCTTCGAGCACGCGTTCGCGCGCGGCGGTGCACGCCTGCGCGTCCGTGATGTCCGCCGTGAGGATCAACGCGCGGCGACCTTGCGCCTCGACTTCTGCGGCCACGGTCTGCGAGGCCGCCTCGCTGCGCGCGAGCAGCACCACGTCAGCGCCCTCGCGCGCCAGGGTCAGCGCCACGGCCCTGCCCAAGCCGGGACCAATGCCCGAGACCACGGCGACTTTTCCTGCCAGCAGCATCGTGCTCACCCGACCAAGTGCCGTAGCTCGCTCGCCAGGACGACGCGCGTGCGCGGCGTTGGGTGCTCTGTCGCGCGGACCCAGCGCAGGCACATCGTGCCGCGCTCGTGTCCGCAGGTGTCCATCCAGTTGCCGATCCCGGGATCGGCGTGCGCCACGACGATGCGAACCGAGGCATCGCGGCCGTACGCGGCGCTGTGCTTGTTCACGGTGACCGGGTAGTAGCGGTAGTCGAGCGACTCCATCCAGTGGTTGTTGAGCTGGAAATTCCAGTAATCGCAGTCCGGCGGCGTCACCTCGATCAAGAGCGCTTGCTCCGGCGCGAGCTGCCAGTACCCGTGATAGTAAACGATGTGTGGAACGCCTCCGGCCGTGTCCGCCTTTTGAGAGTCGAAGCGCGGCAGCTCGTTAGTTCGCTTCTTGAAGTCGTTTGCCCACTGGCTGAATAGCCGCGAGCAACCCAGCACGAACATCCCGGCTGACCGCAGGCCGCGATCGACGGTGCGCGGCGTGACCGGTCGCGCCGCGTGGCGCCCGTCCACTCGCTCGATGCGAAGCTCTGCCGGGCGTTCGCGCGTGCGATCGAGAAAGGTTTGCCGGATGATGACTTGCCGCGTGCGCTCCGACATGGGCAGCCAGTTGCCGGGTTTCGGGGTCGTGCTCAGCAGGATCTCGAGCTCGCCAGCAGGTCCGACCTCGAGCTTCGAGTCATCGAGGTATCCGTTCGGCTCGAGTGTGCCGGTGCTGCCGTAGTTGCCCTCCTGCGTCCCAAGGCCCAGGTAGTGCACCGTGCCGCGCCGTCCGGTGATGCGGTAGTCGTATTTCCCGCTGATCGCGGCGTTTTGATAGAAGTTGTCCGGGTTGTCGGCGCCCATTTTGATGGTCTCGTGGCAGATGCGCACGAGCTCGGGCGCGAGCGGATCGGCGTACTCCATGCCCGCTTCGAGCCCTGCGCGCACGAGGCGGCTCAGGTAACGAAAGCCTTCGGCGCGATCGAAGGCGGTGTTCGGCGAGCCCTCTTCCAGCACGACGTTGCCGGCCTGCTTGAGCGCGTCGCAGAACTCGCTCCAGGCCGTGCCGTCCAGGATGCGTCGTGCGGACTCGTCGTCGGTCTCGGCCATGGGCTCTCCAGACGTTCTGGCTCAGCTCGCGAGGATGTACTCGCTCATCAGCGAACAACTGATGTCGGCCTGGTCGATGAAGCGATTCACGTCTTCCAGACCGCGCTCCATGTTCTCGACTTTGCCGCGGAACAGGCGCGTGATGTCGATCAGATCCTGAATGTCCCGTACGCGCTCCTCGACGATGCCGCGGTAGGGCGGCCCCTCGGCGGTCACGCGGCGCGCGACAGCGTTGCGCACGTAGCGCCAGAAGGGGTGAATTTCGAGCGAAAGCGGCGTGTGCGAGCCGTGCCAGTGCTCGAAAAATGCTTCGTCGCTCAGGCGCTCCGGCTTGGGGAAAGCGGTCACCAACGTCGCGCCGGGGCTCTTCTTGCCGTCCGGCCAATTGCGATCCGGGTACTCGAGCGGCACGGACTCGGTCACCAGATAGCCCCAGAGCCGCCCGCCCAGACCGCCGAGCAGCGTCTCCACGGGACCGCGCCGATCGAGTGAGTCGAGCCAGAGTGAAACGCACGCCGACAGCGTCCTGCCTTCACCCAGGATGAGCGGACTCTGTTTGGCCTGATCCCCGAGGTCGGCGATGTTCAGGCTGAGCCCGCGCGCGCCGTGCTCGATCAGACGAGGGCAGATCTCTTCGAGCAGCTGACCACGCACGCTCTCGATCGAGTCCGCCTCGCGTTTGTGCAGCAGGTAGACGAGCTTTTCCATGGCAGCTGCAACGGAGTGAAACATGTTCTATTCGGACGGTCAACGGCGTGATAACTTCGCTCGTGTGTGGAGGTCGCTGTGAACGAGCGCAACATGGGCTTCGTGCTCTGGTTTACGGGGCTGAGCGGCGCGGGTAAGAGCACCTTGTCGTCCGCTGTCGAGTCGCAGATCCGCGAGCGTGGCGTACACGTCGAGCGGCTGGACGGGGATGAAGTGCGGCAGCGCTTGTCACGCGGGCTCGGCTTTTCGCGCGAAGACCGCGACGAGAACGTGCGCCGCATCGGCTACGTGGCCGGCATCGTGGCGCGCTGCGGCGCGTGCGCGATCGTCGCTGCGATCAGCCCGTACCGCGCCGTCCGCGACGAAATCCGGCGCGGGGTTCCACGCTTCGTCGAGGTGTACGTGGAGTGCCCGCTGTCGGTGCTCACGGAGCGCGATCCGAAGGGGCTCTACCGCAAGGCACTGAGCGGCCAGCTCAAGAACTTCACCGGCGTCGACGACCCCTACGAAGCGCCGGAAAACCCGGACATTCACCTGCACACGGATCGCGAGTCGCCGGAAATCAGCGCGCGCTACATCGTGACGCGTCTCGAGCAAATGGAGCTCATCCCGACACTACGCGGCGTCACCGGCTGAGCTCTGCCATCTGCTCGGGGCCGAACTCGAGCAGCGACGGCACGATCAGATCGGCGATCACGAGCTTGCGGTTGTATTCGGTCATGTAGCCGTCGCGCCGATCGGGCACCGCTACGCACTTCATGCCCGCCGCTTTGGCGGCGATCACGCCGCTCAGCGAATCCTCGAACACCAGGCACTCGGCGGGCGCCACGCCAAGCCGCTCCGCCGTCGCGAGGAAGATGGCAGGATGTGGCTTGCCGTGCGTCTCGGCATCCGCCGAGCGGGTGACCTCGAAGCGCTCGCGGATACCGAGCTTGCTCAGCACCGCGGCGATGATCTCCGGCGGTGACGAGGACGCGAGCGCCGTCTTCATGCCGAGCGCGGCGACGAAATCGAGCGCCTGGTGCACCCCGGGGAGCGCTGCGCCACGCGCTTGCACGCGCTCGCACACCGCCGCGATCAGGCGCGCGCGGACCGCGTCGATCCCGGCGCCCGTCCAGGGCTGCTTCTGGTACCAGTACTCGACGATTTCACGCGTGCGCCGGCCGCGTGTTTCCAGGCACTGCTCGCGCGTCAGAGGCAGGCCGA
>DATDJP010000126.1:0-15606 GCA_036520475.1 Polyangiaceae bacterium
CGTCGCGTCGCGCATCGACCTCTTGAAGCAGCGCGCCGCCGCGGGTGAATGTGAGCTGGTCGTTCGCGGCCGCTTCGGCTTGCGTGAAGCCGGCTTCTTGTACGAGCCGGCAACCGACCAGTTCGTGCCCGATCGCTCGAGGAGTCGAGCACTGACGGACGGCCAGCTGCGGGCGCTCGCTCGACACAGCGAGCTGACCTTCACGGCCGTGCCGCTCGGTTCGGGCGGCCGCATCGCTCACGATCGCTACAGCGACGGCACTCCCGACGGAGACCACTGGGGCTGGGCGTCGTTCGGCATGATGGACGACTGATCCCCGCGCTTTGCGGCACCTCCCCCCGAACTAGCACGACTCAGTCAGTTTCGCTGTCCATGCGCGGCGCGGAGCCGTCCGCGCCGCCATCGGTGGCGGGCGGCCGACGTCCCGTCACCGCTCCGATCGAGCTGCGCGGCTTCGGTAGGTGGACCGAGAGCTCGCGCAGGCTCTCGTCCGGACACTGGCCTCGACCCTCGTCACAAGCGATCGCGACAGCGATCGGCAGCGCGCAGAGCCAGCGTCGGCGGGCCCGAGACTCAGAACGCCGCACGGTAGCCCAGGGCGAGACTCGCGACCTCGTGGATGCCCAATGAATCGGGATTGCGAAGGTAGCGACCGGCAAAGATTTCGAGGACGGTCAGCTCCGCGAAGGTGCCATGCCGTTCGAGCCACGACGCCGAACTCGGCAGCCAATCGAGCTCGACACCCAGGTGAAACGACGCGTGCACGCCCGTGGGCCGGTAGTAACCGGAGCTGTAGCGCTCGGGCAGCGTGAGGAAGTAGCCGCTGCCCCACGTGTGCAGAACCCCCGCGCCTGCGTAAAGCGGCAGGACGCGCAGCGGGTCCAAGTCGATTTCGAATGGCCGCACACTGAACGCAGCGGACAGTGCGTGCACGTGCTTGCCGGCGACCGCACGCGGAACGTAGCCATAGAGCACGGTGAGATTGAGCACGTCGTCGAACGCGGCATATCCGAGCCCGAGGCCGACTACGCCCGAGTAACCTCCGCTCTGGAGCTTGGCAAAATCTGGCGCTAGAAACCCCAGCCGGTCGACGTCTCTGGGCCGTGTTCCTGCCGCCGGCGCAGAGCCGACGCGCTGTTCAGCGCTGGCGACGTCCGCGGTCGAGAGGGCCAGGGCGGCAATGGAGAGAGTCTCGGCAATCACAGCGCGCCTTGCCTTTCGTGCGTGACGTCGCGCTCTGGCACCACGGGCTCACAGCGCTGGTAGTGGCAGCGCTGGAAGGTGGTTTCCGACTCACGCAGCGTGACCAGCATGTGCTCGCGCCAGTGCTGAAACGTGCCGCACTGGAGTATGGGTACGCCGTGATAAGTGACGAGCTGGAACTTCGCGAGGTGCCCATGCACCCACAGCCGCACCTTGCCGCTGGCGAGCAAGTCGGCGTGCAAGCGACGCGCGGAGAGGGGGCTCTCGTGCGTCCAGGGTGCGTGGTGCGTGATCAGCACTACACCTCCTCGGGCATCGGACTCGAGAACGGCTTTTCTGAGCCAGCGCTGATCTGGCGCGGATCCCGGGAACTCCAAGCTGTTCGAATTGAAGAACACGAACGCGACGCTCGCGTGTTCGAAGCCGTAGTCGAACGGTCCGTACATCTTGCGGTAGATGGTCGCGCCATCCGAGATCGCATCGTGGTTGCCGATCGCAGTGAATAGTGGCGCCTTCAGCTTGGCGAGCGTGCGGTGCGACCATTCGTATTCCTGAAGCAGCCCGAAGTCAGTCATGTCGCCGGCGTGCGCGACGAGCGCTAAGTCTGGACCGCCGTTGATCGCACGGACCGTGCGCGATAGATCGTCGTACTCGGCGTGGGTGTCGCCGAGAGCCGCGAACGTCAACGTATCGCCGCCTGTGTCTCCATGCCGCTCGAGCCGCTCGAGATTGCGTGCGTTGAGCGCGCGCTCTTCGGGCTCGCTGCCGAACGGAGTCACGACCAGGCATGACGACGTCAGCGCAGCGCAAAAAACGAGTATCGCCAGGCGAAATCCCCGATGGACAGCACTTCGCACACGGACCGATGAGGCGGTCGCATTCATGATCGGACTCCCCGCTGCGGACGAGTTTTCGCAGCTGAACCCGAGGGCCACCAGCGCCGGCAAATGGCTCATCCGGCCCCGATGGCCAAAAAGCACGGGACTGATGAGCCACTTGTCCCCCCTCGTGGCCCGGAGCTCTACACGCCTATACTCGTCAGGTTCGGCCCCGAGCTCGATGTACGCCCTCGATTCAGCGCTTTCCCGATGTTTTGCGGTGCCCGTGCGCGCGCGCACCCCACGACCGCTCCGGCTCGACCCGGAGCTCGGGGACGGCGAGCTCGTGCGCAGGGCGCGGCGGGGGGATCGCTGGGCGGAAGAAGCCCTTTACCACCGCCATGTGCGCGACGTGACGCGCGTGGCACTGCGACTGTTGTCTCGCAGCACTGACGCGGAGGACGTGGTGCAGGACGCGTTCGTTTTGGCGCTCAGAGATCTGGCGCAGCTCGAGGATGGCAACGCGTTCCGGAGCTGGCTGCTCAAGATCACGGTGCACCAAGTGCACCGCAAATTTCGGCGCCGCAAATTGCTCCGCACGCTGGGGCTGGATCGCGGGGAGGACGACGCGGCCCTACCGCTGCAGGTGGACCCGCGCGCCGGACCCGAGGTTCATGTGGCACTGCGCGAGGTCGAACGGCTGCTCGCCACCCTGCCCACTCGCTCACGCATCGCCTGGGTGCTCCGCCACGTGGAAGGGTACGGCCTCGATGAGGTAGCACGCGCATGCAACTGCTCGCGAGCGACCATCAAGCGGGCTGTCGTGGAGGCCAGTCGCGTTCTGGAGGAGTACGTGTCCCACGACCATTGGCGGGACGATGACCAAGAGTAGTCCACGCGCGTCAGGACCGACTTGGCGACGACCATTGGCGGCGCCGCTCGGCAAAGTGCTCTGCGATCCCGTCGAGGAGGCGAGCATCGCACGGATGTGGCACGCGATCGACGCGCGCCGCTCTGGCGCGACGGCGTGGTTTCAGGGACGTTACGGTCGCCCCCTTGCCGTGGCGCTGGCGGCGCTCTTGGTGGCAGTCGTTGCGGGCGCCGTGCTCGAACAGCGACGTGCGGCGCAGGAGCACCGAACAGAACCGAAAGCAGGCCTGACGTCGCTCGTGCTGGAAGGTGGACGTCCCTTCGAGAAAGTCGCGATCCCGCGCGCCGGCCGCTCACTCGAGCTGTCATTGAATGACGGTTCACGCGTGGTGGTGAGTCCGGGCACGACGCTCGAGCCGCTCGCAAACTCGGCGTCCGAGGTGATCGTACGGCTCGCCAGCGGAAGGGCGGCGTTCCGCGTCAATCCGGGCGGACCGCGGCGCTGGAGCGTCGAGGCCGGACTCTGCAGCGTCAGCGTCACGGGCACGGAGTTCATCGTCGAGCGCAGCCCGCAACACGTGCACGTTGCCGTGCGAACGGGAACGGTGCTCGTGCGCGGCGACCGCGTGCTCGACGGAGTGGCGCGGCTCGCTGCCGGCCAGTCGCTGCGGGTCAGCGCGGACAGTCCCGCGCTCAGCGCGAGCCGCGCCGAAGCCGACGCCGCAGGGCCGGCGCTCGTGCCGCGCGTGGCGCCCGGCTGGCAAGCCAGCGCTGCTCGAGGCGACCACGCCGCTGCGTATGCCGAGCTCGGTGCGGCCGGTATCGCCCGCGAAGCCGCGCGCGCTCCGAGCGCGGACGATCTGCTTGCCCTCGCGGATGTTGCGCGGCTATCCGGCCATCCCCACGCTGCAGTCCCACCGCTCGAACGCTTGCTCGAGCAGCACGCGACGAGCCCGCGCGCCGTGGCCGCTGCCGTAACGTTGGGCAGAATCGAGCTCGATCTCGGACGGCCTGCGCGCGCAGCAACCGTCCTGGAGCGCGCCTTGACGCTGGGCGTACCCGCGGGCTTGAAGGAGGACGTGTACGTGCGTTTGGTCGAGGCTTACGCCAAGTCGAACCGGAGTGAAGAGGCTCGACGGACGAGCGAGGTGTATCGGCAACTGTTTCCAGAGGGCCGTCGCACACCCGAGGTCGAGCATTGGCTCACGCAGTAGCCCGCGCGCTTTGGTTTGCCGCGCTTACGCTGCTACCGAGCTGGTCGTCGGTGGCCAGAGCAGAGTCGCCGGCGCGTCGACCGCTGATCGAGTTGTACGCGCCGCCTTGCAGGGGCGACCCTTACGATCGTGCCGCGCTGGTCGAAGCCTTGAGCGTCGAAGCCGCGGCGCTCGGTGTGAGCACCGTCGTGGGTAAAGCGCTGGAGCCAGGCGTCGTCGTGTCGAACGAGCTGCTCGCGGCAGTGCTCCTGAACCCGGAGGCTTGCACGGCCGGCGCGCTCGAGTTGACGGTAGCGTTGTTCGACGCGCGTTTCTGTGGTCGCGCGACGCGCAGCATCGCGCTAGGTGATCTCGACGGCGCGGGCCGTCACCGCGCATTGGCAATCGCAATAGTCGAATTGCTGCAAGCGAACTGGGCGAACCACGCCTTGAAGGCCGACGCCGTGCCGACTGCTCGCTCGATCGACGCGCGCGAACCGCGAACCGACTCGTCGAGCTCGCAGGCGCCATCGAGCCCGGCTGCCGCCACCATGGACGCCGAAACTCGCTCGCCGAATACGACCGCTCCAGCACCAGTACGTCCAAATGCGTTGCGTCTCCACGGCGGAGCGCAGGCGCAGACCTTCCTGGGACGAAAGACGGCTTTGTTCGGTCCCGAGCTGGGAATTCAACATCCACTGCTACCGAACCTGGGGGTCGAGTTCGGAGCCAGCCTCGGCTTCGGCGAGCGTGGCGACAGCAGTGCCTCAGCCATGATGCTCACGTTGACCAGTGTCGGCGTGCCCCTGTGGAGTAGCAGCGCGCCTGCTTTTCAAATCGGACCGCGCCTGCACGCCGGGGTCGTCCGAGGCGACGTGTCCAACGGTGGCATCCCACCAATTGGATTCGTACTGCTCGGCGGAGCAGGAGCTACGGGCGCGGTGACACTGGCGCCGCAATGGAACGCCTTGCTCGGCATCGAGCTGGGTGCCGCAATCGTACGCGCCGATGCGAGCTGGCCAGCCAATGACTATGCCGTGCGTGGCGTTTACGTGACCAGCAGATTGGGCATCGGTACGGACCTCTAGGAACCGCCAATTCATCTCTCATGCAATTTTTCGCGTACAGAGAGCGTCGGCGGGCAGGCGTCGCGCCCGCGGCGGCCAAATATCGACCGCCGGCGGCCAGAGCGGAATGTGGGAGCCAAAACGCGGTAAAGGTGGCGTCATGACGCTTCGCTATCTCCCCGTCGCAGCAATCTCCCTCCTCGTCGCGCTCGGCTGTGGCCCGACCCCCACCGGCACGGGCGGCACGGGCGGTACGGGCGCTACGGGCGGCACGGGCGGCACGGGCGGCAGCGCCGGTGGGCCACGCAGCACGGGTCCAGGCGACTGGAGAGCCGGCGACTACCCACCCGATCTGGCGGCACAGACTTACCTCGAGCTCGCCGGCATCGCGGGCAACCAAGGGGTCACGCGCCAGTACAAGGTGCACGTGCCACCCAGTTACAATCCCCAGGTTCCGATGCCGGTGGTGTTCTGCTTTCACGGCCTCAGCCAGAACGCCGTGATGTTCTGCGTGAACGGCGCCGGCCTGCATACGAAGGCGGACGCGGCGAATTTCATCCTGGTGATGCCCAACGGCAATGCGAACCGCTGGAACGCCGGCGGCTGCTGCGCAGGGACCCCCGCGCTCGATGAAGTGGCGTTCGTGCGCGCCATCTTCAGAGAACTGGGGACGCACCTGAACGTGAACCTCGATCGCGTCTACGCGACGGGCCTTTCCAATGGCGGGTTCATGAGCTACCGGCTGGGCTGCGAAGCGGCGGACATCTTCGCCGCGGTGGCCCCCGGCGCAGGCGGCCTGCTCTCGAATCAGATCGGCTGGGGCAACGCGGCGTCGGACTTCGCCGTATGCAATCCGAGCGAACCGGTGAGCGTGCTCGACCTGCACGGCACGGCCGACGGCATCGTCCCCTTCTCGCTGCAGGCGCAGTCGCTGAACCTCATGGCGCAAGAGAACGGCTGTGGAACGACGACGGCTCGAGCCGCGGATCCCGCGAGCGCCGGCGATACGACGTGCGTGAGTTACACGGGCTGTCCCAGCGGCATCGAAGTCACGGGCTGCTCCGTGCAAGGCGGCGGGCACGTCTGGTTCGGCAGCGATAGCTGCGGCACCGGCGCGGGCCCCATCGGTTGCACCTTCGTCGGCGCGAACAGCAACACGCTCAAAAACACGGACGAGATCTGGGACTTCTTCAGCCGTCACTCGAAGTAAATAGAGTTCGCTACGGCTTCAGGCTTCGTTTACCGTCGTCACCGGCGCTGGCGAGGTCTCGTTCCATGAGCTCGACGACTTCGCGGAATTGCTCCCGATTGCTGTCACTCATCTGCATCAAGCGTTGATGCGCCAGAAGGACGGTACGGGAGGACGCCTCGTGCGAGGCTTCGACTCGTGGAATGGGCGCGCCCCCTTCGTCAGGCGAGCTCTCCGTGCAGATGTCGAACACTTCGTCGAAGGCCATACTGAAGAGAACCTGGGTCATCTCGGCGCGCGGAGAGAAGATCGTGACGCGCTTGCCGCTGCCGGTCGTGACGCGATCGGCAATGCGGGCGATCGCGCCCAGGTTGGTGCTGTCGATGATCTCCGCTTGTGAAAAGTCGAAGAGCAGCTCGGCATCCGGCTCGCGGTCCAGCAGGCCGTCTACGAACTCGCTGACGGACGGAGCCAGCGAATGCCTCACGTCCCCGACATACCGCAACACGTGAGCGTGCTCTCGACCGGCGTACAGGACGCGCCCTTCAGGCATGGTCGGTACTCCTTTCCAACAATAGCAACGTGACGTCGTCGCGGTAGTGCTCGTCGGGCACGAGCCCGATGTCGTCGGCCATCGCCTCGATGCTGGCGCTCGCCGCAAAACGCTTGACGAGCTCATCGAGCTTCGTCCTTCCCGGAGCCTCGGGCAGGACCTCGAGCACGCCGTCGGAGGCGAGCAGCATTCGCCGGGTCGATGCCAGCGAGATCTCCCGTGTGAAGAAGCGCGCGCTCGAGAACAAGCCGAGCGGACGACCGGCGCATTCGAGTGGCCCCACGTGCCTTCCGTCGTCCAGCAGCGGAAATGGATACTGGCCGGCGCTAGTGTACTCGAGATAGTGCGTACGAAAGTCGAGGACCCCGTAGAACATGGTCACGTGCTTCTTGAGCTTGTAGAGGCCTAGCTCCCGGTTGAGCGCGGTCATGAGCTCGCCAGGCCGCAGCAGGACGTCGTTTTCTTCACGCGTGAGCGCTTCCCGATAACGACCGATGAGCGTCACCATCATCGCGGTGATGAGCGCGGACGCCGCACCGTGCCCGGACACATCGGCGATGTACAGTCCGAGGTGCTCCGCGTCGAGCACGAAGTAGTCCACGAAATCGCCGCTCAAGTAGCGCGAGGGATACAGCCGGCGAGTCAGTGCGTAGCCTTCGACGTGCAGGCCGTCTGTGGGCAGGAGCTGAAACTGAATGCGCCGGCCGGCTTCCTGATCGCTCCTGAGCTCGGCGATCGCATCGGTCAGCTGCTCGTTCAAGCGCACGAGGCTCGTGCGTTGCGTTCGCAGCTGATGAACGAGGTCCGCCTTCTCGAGCCCACGCCGGAGCGGTTGCAGCAACATCTCGGCGTCGATGATCGGCTTCATGACGTAGTCCCAGGCGCCGCGGTGCACGGCCTCGACGACATCGTCAATCGCGCCCGATCCCGAGACGACGATGATCGGCGTGTCCGGCGCGAGCGCGACAGCGCGCGTGAGCGTTTCGAGGCCGCCCAGCCCCGGCATGTTGAGATCGAGCAATACAGCCGCGGGCTTCGCTCGAGCCAGAACCTCGAGCCCGCTCTCACCGCTGTCCGCGAGCAACGGTTCGAACCCCGCCGCTCGAATGAGACGCGCCATGGCCCGGCGGACCGTCGGCTCATCGTCGACCAGCAATACGGTCGCACTCGCAGTCAAGCAGTCCCCCTTTCTGGGCGAGATATTTCAACTCTAACAGATGCTGCAGGGACGGGGACCGCGCAAGGGCCCGCGGCTCCGCCGCCCGCGATTTGCTTATGAAACCCCGGTCTTGCTAGGCGCCACAATCGGCGCGCGCCAACGCTCGGATAGTGCTTCGGGTTCTTTGCGTCGTACAGGACTACGTCGATCCGACCTCGAGCAGCTGGAGCAGCTCTTCGGTGCCGAGCTCGGCGACTGCCGCCGTGCCGTCCAGCACGGATTCGGCGAGGCGCCGCTTCCTGGCGTGAATCTTCACGATGTCTTGCTCAATCGTGTCTCGCGTGACCAGGTTGTAGACGGTCACTTTGCGCTCTTGGCCGATGCGGTGGGCGCGGTCAGTCGCCTGAGCGGAGACCGCCGGGTTCCACCACGGATCCAGATGAATGACGTAGTCGGCTGCCGTCAGGTTGAGGCCAAAGCCGCCGGCCTTGAGGCTGATCAAAAATAGCGTCGCCGAGCCGTCTTGAAATGCGTCGACGCGCGCCTGCCGCTGCGAGCTCGGCGTCGAGCCGTCGAGGTATTCGTAGCTGACGGCGCGCTCGTCGAGCGCCTCGCGGACGAGCTGCAAAAAATCCACGTACTGGCTAAACACGAGCGCGCGGTGGCCGTTCGCGCGGAGCTCCTCGACCAGATCGACGAGAGTGTCGATCTTCGAAGACTCATTGTTGGCTTCTGGAAACACCAGCCGCGGGTGGCAGCAGAAACGCCGCAGGCGCGTGATCTCGGCCAGCACCTCGAATTTGTGCTGCCGCTTGCCGTGCGAGGTGTAGAGCTTCTCGTAGATCTGCTGCCGGAGAAGTGTGTACAAGGTGCGCTCGTCCGCACTCAGGTACACCGCATGCTCCACTTCCGTGATCGGCGGCAGCTCGGCGAGCACGTCTTTCTTCATGCGCCGCAGCACGTACGGGCGCACCAGCTGACGCAGCTCGTCCTCGGCCTCGGCGCTCCCGTCGCGCTCTATCGGGCTCGCGAAGCGGCGCCTGAACTCGCGCCAATCACCGAGCAGTCCCGGATTCAGAAAATGGAAGATGCTCCACAAATCCGCCGCGTGGTTTTCGACGGGCGTGCCCGTAGCGGCGATGCGATGCCTGGCCTGGAGCCCAAAAGCCGCGCGGGCACGCAGCGACTCCGGGTTCTTGATGAACTGCGCCTCGTCCAGCACCGCCACCCCCCAGCTGACGTGCGACAGCGCCTGATGGTCCTGCTGCAAGAGCGCGTAGCTGCAGACGAGCAGCTTGCCGCTGCCTTCGCGAGCGACCTCCTCGAGCAGCAGCGAACGCTTGTTTCCGGCGTACTCCCGCGCCGCGAGGCCCGGCGCGAACCGCTCGATCTCGCGCATCCAGTTGGAGCAAACGGACGTGGGCGCGACGACCAGCGCCGGCCCCTCGTGCTGCCGGCGCACCATCAGCGCCAAGATCTGGATGGTCTTGCCGAGACCCATGTCATCCGCGAGGCACGCGCCGAGGCCAAGCTCGCTGAGACGACAGAGCCAGCGATAGCCGTCGCGCTGATAAGGACGAAGCTCTGCGTGGAGTCCCAGCGGAACCTCGAACGTCAACTGCGCGCAGCCATCGACGCGACTCAGCCACTCCCTCGCTCCCTCGTCGGCGTCGACGTCGTTGCCATCCGTCAGCTCCCGCAGGCTTCCCAGAGCCGCGGGATGCACCGGCACGTCCGCGCTCGGCCCGCGGAGCGCCGCGACGGCCGAGAGCGCCTGAATCACACGCCGAATACGCTCCTCGATCTCCAGGTAGGCGCCGCTCGGCAGCCGCAAGAACCTCCCGTGAGCGAGCAGCGGCGCTCGCACCAGCTCGCCGAGGGGCACGCGGGTCGTTTCATCGACCTCGAGCTCACCGCTCGCGATGTACCACCCCTTCACGGTGCGCAGACGCAGCTGCAGGTTCCTGGATCTGCCCTTGCCACACAGGTGCAGAGGCGACTGACGCCATTCGATCGTGTGCCGGACCTTGGTGGTCCCGAGCTCGGAGAGCAACGCGAGCACGCCTTCGGTGCTGAATACCCAGCTGTCAGTGCTCTCGGCGAGCTCGTCCGCTTCGTGTTCTTCGTCCTCGGACCGGAGGCTCGCGCACTCCGCAATCAGCGCAGACAGCAGCGATTGCTCGAGCTCCAGGTTGCGCTCGAGCCGCACGCGCGCAGTGCCGGAGAGCAACGTGACGCTGCTTCGACCGACGCCCGCGAGGAAAAAGCGCCCCTCGCTCCCGAACGGCCGCACCCCCGCTTGAACCAGCCATGCGCCGGCTTGCGGGGCAAGACGCAAGCACGGCGTCGCGTCTGCGGGCTCGGCTCTTTCTGCTCCGAACTGCGGAGATCGGACCTCGATGCTCTGCGATAGCTTACCGAGCAGCTCGATCACCTCGAGCTCGCGCGAAAGCGGAATGCGCACACCGTGTGGCAGAGCCTGCATCACGCGCTGCATCTCTCGAGTCACGCGATACACGAGCAAGCGGTCTTCCCGTTCGGGGACGACGTTCACGCCGAGCTCTGCGCCCGCCGGTTCGACGACGAGCTGGATGTGGCCGGCCTGCTCCGACGTCTCGATGCGACAAGATCCGCGCGCCACCTCGATCGGTGCCTGCGGGCGCGCCCCGTTGTAGACGCGCGGGTGCCCGATCAGAAGCTCGTACGCTTCATCCGTGAGCTCGCGCCTGCCGCCCAGCGTTTCACGGCTGCAATCGAGCACCCGTGTGTCTTCGGGCGGCAGCTGCTCGCGCAGCGCATACAGATCGCCCACTGAAACGCGCTGCCCCGCGCTCCAGGCGCCGCTCTCTTCGCGGTACTCCTGCAGCGCGGGACGGCTGAAGCCTCCGTCGCTCATATCGATATACCAGGCGACGCGCCGACTCGGACTGCCTCGAGCGGAGCCCAGCGATTCCGAGATTTGCGCCAACGCGTCGAGGGTCTTTTCCCACTCCGGCTTGGGTTGCACGAGATCCCACAGCCGGAGCTCGCGAGGAGCGGTAACGAGCCCTGCTGCGTCCTGCCCCGCCCGCACTAGCTCGCGTCGCGCGTACGCCTCGTCGAGCTCTGCCGCGAGGAGCAGACCCTGCTTTGCGATCCAGTTATAACCGGCGCTGCGCCAGGCTAGCGCCTTCGTCACCAACGCCCCGGTCCAGCTGGCGCGGGTCGAGGGCTCTTGCAGGTGCACGTGCACGGTCAAGGCAGAAAGCAAGACCTCCCAGGCGCCAACGTCCGCGGCGAGCTGAAACACGTCGATACGCCGGTGCTGCTCGGCGGGCGTCTCGAGATAGCGCAGCAAACGCCGTAGCGCTCGCGCGGCGCCTCCATCGACAACACCTGCGGCGGTGCTTCGCGCCGACAGCAAACGTTTCAGCGCCGCTCGCGCGCTCGGCGTCCCGCGCGCGATCAGGAGCAGCGCGAGCAGCGGTGCTGCGGCAAAGACACGCGGCGTCGCGGACTTTGGCGAAGCGCCGGCAGGTGAGCCGATGCCGAACGCTGCGTCCAGGTGCCGCTGCGCAGCGGGTAGGTCCCCTGTCAAAAACTGAACGCCCGCGCGATAGGCAAACTGTTCCCGAGGGGGGAGGCGCGCCCACAGCTGTGCCATCTGCTGCGGCTCGCCCCTGAGCAGCGCGTGCTCGCACAGCGTGGCGCTGAGCGCGGTCGCTCCTTCCTCGCTGTTCGGCGGCGCTCCCCCGCCTCCCACCCAGGCGAGCAGCTCCGTGCAGTCGCTCAGCGCATGCAGGCTCTCGCGCAGCGCTCGCAGCGACACCTCGAAGCTCTTTTCTTTCCACGTCCGCGTCAGCCAGGCGGCATCGAATGGCTCACACAGCGACCGACGCAGCCACTCGGCCCGGCTGCGATCTCCCATGGGGTGCGGCAAGCGCTTCTTCGCATATGCCCGCACGAAACCGGGCCAATCACCGACCGCGAGCGCTCGTGTGATGTCGGCCACCGAGCGTCCCCCAAGCACGGCACGCGTCATGGCGACGACGGCCCCCAGCTCGTCGCGCTCCGCCAGAGCGCGAACCGTCAGCTGCTCGAAGGCAGGGCCGAGCGCGTAAACGGCGTCGCGCGCGCTCGCCACCGAGCCCGCCTGAGCTCGCCCGAGCTGCACCAGAAGTCCGGACTCGACTCGAACATCGAGCCAGCTCTCCAGCGCCGGGCACGCGGCGCAGCGACGGTTCAACTCGATCAAAGCCTCGAGGCTGAGCGCGCGCTCGACGGCGATAGCGCCGATCAGCAGCCACTCGGCTTCGTGAAGGGCGTTCGCGAGCGTTTGGAAGCGAGCTGCCGGCGGTTCCGGGCTCTCAGGAGAAGAGCGGCTGTTTTCTGGTTCGCTGAACGAAGTCATCCAAGTCATCTAGAGGAGCGGCCGCGCGAGGCGGGCCAGGAGGTTAGCGCGAGAATTGCCACGAGCCCGAAGCTGGAGGATTCTCCGCCCGATGCACTCCCTCGTCTCGGCCAATCGTGCTGGCATTTTGACCTACGGCATCACGCCGCCCAAGCAGTCGTACACGCGGGAAAGGCTAGCCGAGGTGGCTCGGCAGCAAACAGCGCGTATCGGCCAGCTGCCGATCGACGCGCTCGTTGTTTACGACATTCAAGACGAGTCTCTGCGGACGGACGCGCCCCGTCCGTTTCCGTATTTACCCTCCGTCGACCCTGCAGAGTACGCTTTCCGCGCGCTCTCCGGGCTGAACCTGCCGAAGGTCGTGTACCGCTCGGCCGCATCCATCACGCGGACGCAGCTGTCAGAAACCCTGCAGCTCATCGCCGCTCACGACGGCTTGGTCGTGTTGGTTGGCGCTGCGTCTCGCTTGCAGACCGCGCCGCTCACGTTGCACGAAACGTACGCGCTGGCGCGAGATTCGCATCCGACATTGCCGGTCGGTGGCGTGTTGATCGCCGAGCGTCATGAGCAGCGGCACAACGAGCATGAACGAGCACTGAAAAAAATGGACACGGGCTGTCGTTTCTTCATCAGCCAGGCTGTGTACTCCGTCGCGGCAAGCAAGAACCTGCTCAGCGACTTTTACTATCGTTGTCAGGCGGAGGAGCGACCCATGCCGCCAGTGCTCGTCACGCTCAGCCCGTGCGGATCGCTCAAAACGCTCGAATTCATGCGCTGGCTCGGCGTCTCGGTGCCGCGCTGGCTCGAAAATGATCTCCGGCACGCGCGGGACATCTTGCAGACTTCGATCAAAGTATGCGCCGACGTGCTCGAAGATCTGCATGACTTCGCGCTCAGGCGCGGCATTCCCTTGGGCTGCAACATCGAAAGCGTGTCACTCTCGAAGGTTGAAATCGAGGCATCCGTGGAGCTCGTTCGTCTGGCTGCTCGCACCCTCGACCGGCCGGCGCAGTAGACCGCTCGGCTACCAGGTTCCGCCGCCAATGGAACACGTTTCACTCCAATGGAACACGTTTCACTGAGTCTCCAGAACGTCTAAAGTGTCGTCCTACTCGCTTCGAAGAGACGCACATGACTACACCGAGACGACGCGCCGAGCTCTGTGTCACGCTGACGAGTTTGTTCTCCATTGCGCTCGGCTGTAGCCGACTGGACCCGCCGACCGGCACCATCCCACCGCTGGATTGGGGCGCTTTGCAAGCGGGCAACCTGGGCGCAACTTGCGACCGCCCAGAGCTCGACGCACGCGTCGAAAGCGTGCTCGCTCGCATGACGCTCGAACAAAAAGTCTACGAGATGCATGGCCGGCAGCTAACGTCGATCGACGGCTTGTACTACGCGGGTGGCAACGTGGAGCTCGGCATCCCACCGTTCAAAATGGTGGATGGCCCGCGCGGCGTGCGGTCCGGTAAGGCGACCGCGTTCCCCGTCGCCATGGCGCGCGGCGCGACCTGGGATCCTGAGCTCGAACGCCGAGTCGGTATCGCAATCGCCCGCGAGACGCTCGCCAAGGGTGGCAACGTGCTCTTGGCCCCCACCGTGAACGTGCTGCGCCATCCGGCGTGGGGTCGAGCGCAGGAGACGTACTCCGAAGATCCGACGCACATGGGCAGCATGGCAGTCGGCTTCATCGGTGGCGCGCAGAATCACGTCCTCTCTAGCGTCAAGCACTTTGCCGTCAACAGCATCGAGAATAGCCGATTTACGGTGAGCGCCGACATTGACGAGCGCACGCTCCGCGAAGTGTATCTGCCTCACTTCGAACGCGCGGTGAAGGAAGCACACGTCGCGAGCGTGATGAGCGCCTACAACCGCGTGAACGGCGTCTACGCGGCCGAGAATCCGCACTTGCTATCGGATATTCTCAAAGGTGAATGGGGGTTTCCGGGCTTCGTCGAGTCGGACTGGGTGCTCGGCACTCGCTCCACGGTGCCATCTCTGTTCGCCGGACTGGATCTGGAGATGCCCGTCGCCATCTACTATGGAGACGCGCTGTTCGCGGCCGCTCAGAACGATGCGCGTGCGACCGCGCGCATCGACGATGCAGTGCGGCGCATCCTGAGACAGAAGTACTGCTTTGGTCTGGATAGCACGCCGGAGCCGGACGTCAGCGTCGTGGAGAGCCCGGCGCACGTCGCGCTCGCGCGCGAAGTCGCCGAGCAGGCGGTCGTGCTCTTGAAGAATCAGTCGGCCACCCTACCGCTGGAGGCACGACCCGGCGCCACGATTGCGATCGTCGGCGCACTTGCCGACTTCGCGAACCTCGGCGACCGTGGCTCGAGCTCGGTCACGCCGTCCACGGCAATAACGCCACTTCAGGGGATGAAGGACGCCGCTCCCGGCGTCGACTTCGTCGAAATTCTGACGGACGCACCCACGGAAGAGGAGCTCGCGCGCATCGCGGCCGCGGATGTCGCGGTGGTGGTGACCGGCCTCACCTACCGCGACGAGAGTGAGTTCATCCCCGCGCCGGTGGACGGGCTCGAAGGGCCGGGGGATCGCACTCTGCTCGAGCTGCCCAGCGAGCGCCAGCAACTGATCACGCGCGTCGCGGGACGAGCCAAACGCACGGTGGTGGTGCTCGAGGGCGGCAGCTCGATCGTCGTCCGTTCGTGGGTAGACTCGGTGCACGCGCTGCTGATGGCGTGGTACCCGGGCATGCAGGGCGGCGCTGCCATTGCCAATGTGCTGTTCGGGACAGTCAATCCGTCGGGCAAGCTCCCCATCACCTTCGCGCGCAGTGCTGCGGACTTTCCACCATTCGACAACGTCAGCAGCACCGTGAAGTACGACTACTTTCACGGGTATCGCCTGCTCCATCGCAACGGCCGGCCCCCCGAGTTCCCGTTCGGCTTCGGCCTGTCGTACACCACCTTCGGCCTGGCTCGCCTGTCCGTCGATCGCACCATCGCCAGCAAGGGGGACGTCGTGACGGTGCGGGTCGATGTCGGCAACACCGGCTCACGCGCGGGCGCTGAAGTCGTGCAGTTGTACGTGAGCTATCGCGGCTCCGCCGTCGAGCGACCAGAGCGCGAGCTCCGCGCCTTCCGCCGGGTCTCGCTCGCGCCGCGCAACGTCAAAACGGTGGAGTTCGCGCTCGACAC
>DATDJP010000127.1:0-12456 GCA_036520475.1 Polyangiaceae bacterium
TACCGGGACAGCTGGTTCAAGGGCTCCGCGCGGGGGCGCTTCGTGATCTTGTCGGTCACGTACCAGCTCCAGGCGGGAGGCGCGCCGAACCTACGCTACGCCGAGCTCGCCCGAGCGCTCGAAGCAGCTGGCGTCCACACGCCCAGCTTGCGCGACGTACGGAGCACCGTGCTGCGAGTACGGCGCAGCAAGTCCATGGTGCTCGATCGTGAAGATCCGGACGCGCAGAGCTGCGGCTCGTTCTTCACGAACCCCATCGTCTCGGCCGACGTGCTGCGCGGCGTGCAGGAACGTTCAGGGACTGCGGATGTCCCGAGCTGGCCGCAAACGGACGGCAGAGTGAAGCTCTCCGCGGCGTGGCTGATCGAGCGCTCGGGGTTTCGCAAAGGCGAGCAGTTCGGCAATGCCGCCATCTCGAGCCGTCACAGTCTGGCGCTCGTGAGTCGCCCCGGCTGCCGTGCGTCGGACGTCGTGGATGCGGCGCGCAAGATCCGTCGCGAAGTCGCGCGCGCGTTCGACGTCACGCTCGTGCCCGAGCCCGAATTCTGGGGCTTTGCGAGCCTTACCCAGGGGCTACCCGACGAACGTCTGGCGTGATCCCTGCCGCTCTTCAAGCCTGCACGGAGTAGACGGCTTCGATGGCTTCGTCGAGGCGGGAAGGATCCGTACCGCCTGCTTGCGCCATGTCCGGACGACCGCCGCCGGAACCGCCCACGATCGAGGCGATGGGGCGGATGATGTCGCCGGCCTTGAAGCGCGGAATCAGCGGCTTGGCGACCGTGAGCACGAGCTGCGCCTTGCCTTCGTGCTCCGACCCCACGAGCACGATGCTGTTGCCGAGCTTGTCGCGCAGCTGCTCGGCCAGCTCGCGTAGAGCGCCGCGGTCCGTCACGTCCGTGCGCAGCCCGAGCACTTTGACGCCGGACACCTCGCGGGCACGGGCCAAGAGGCTGTCGATGCCGCCGTCCGAGCCGGGCGACAGCAGCTTGCGTTGTAGCTCCTCCACCTTTTTCTCGAGCGCACGCTCCTCGGCCAGCATTTTCTCGATCTTCTCGGGCAGGTTCGCGCTCGTGGCACGCGCCGCCTGAGCCGCGCGCGAGAGCGTCGTCTCCACCTCGCGGAGATACTCGAGCGCGCCGAGACCGGTGGTCGCCACGATGCGGCGCACGCCCGCTGCGACCCCCTGCTCGCTCAGGATCTTGAACAGCCCGAGATCGCCCGTCGCGCGCGCGTGCGTTCCACCGCACAGCTCCGCGGACTCGGCCATCGAAAGCAGCCGCACGCTGTCGCCGTACTTCTCTTCGAAGATCATCATGGCGCCGCGCTTGCGCGCTTCATCCATGCTCATGCTCTCCGTCGCGATCGGCGAGTTGGCCAGGATACGCTGATTGACCCGATTCTCGATGTCCGTGATTTGCTCCGGAGCGAGCGGCGCGTTGTGCGTGAAGTCGAAGCGCAGTTTGTCCGGGCCGACCAGGGAGCCCTTCTGTTGCGCGTGGGCGCCGAGCACCTGGCGCAGCGCCCAGTGGAGCAGATGCGTCGCGGAGTGGTTTCTGCGGATGCGCGCGCGCCGCTCCGCGTCCACACGCAGCTCCACCTCATCGCCCGCGGCGAGCGTGCCGCGCTCCACGACCGCGCGGTGCACGACCAGGCCGGCGAGCGGCTTCTGCGAGTCCTCGACCCGCAGCGTGGCGCCTGCGCTGGAAAGCGTTCCGGTGTCGCCGACTTGACCGCCGGCCTGGCCGTAGAACGGCGTCCTCTCGGTGACGACCTCGACCACGTCCCCTTCCCCGGCGGTGTCGACGAGCGACGTGCCCTTGAGGAGCGCGACGACGCGCGCTCGATCCACCTCGGCCTCATAGCCGGTGAAGACGACGCCCCCTGCCGGCACGCGTGCGAGCGCCGTGCGGTACACCTCCGGCGTCGCCTGTTCCATGCCCTTGAACTCCGAGCGCGCCCGCGCCTCCTTCAAGGCCGACTCGTAGCCCGCGTGATCCACGCTGAAGCCCTGCTCCGCGCAGATCACGTCCGTGAGATCGAGGGGAAATCCGTAGGTGTCGTAGAGCTGGAAGGCGTCCGCGCCGGGCAGCGCGTTGCTGCCCTTCTGCCGTAGCTCCTGAAAGCGCTCCTCGAGGAGGGTCAGCCCGCGCTCGATGGTCTGTCGGAAACGCGTCTCTTCGCCCAGCGTCACGTTCGCGATCAAGTCGCGTCGCGCCAGGAGCTCCGGGTATTGCCCGCCCATGAGATCCGCGACCTTGAGCGCCACCTCGTGCAGGAACGGCTCCTGGATCCCGAGCCGGTGACCATGACGGATCGCCCGGCGCATCACGCGCCGCAGCACGTAGGGCCGACCCGTGCGGTCGGGCAACGTGCCCTCTGCGATCAAGAACGCCGCGGTGCGCGCGTGGTCCGCAATCACCCGCATGCTGACGTCGTCGGGAGCCATGCTGGCGCCGTAACGCTTCCGGCTCAGCTCGGCCGCGCGCCCGACGAGCTCGGCCAAGAGGTCGATGTCGTAGTTGCTCGTCTTGCCCTGCACCACCGTGGCCAGGCGCTCGAGACCCGCCCCCGTGTCGATGCTGGGCGCCGGCAGTGGCTCGAGCGCGCCGTCCTTCTTGCTCCGCTCGAACTGCATGAACACCAGGTTCCAGATTTCGATCCAGCCGTAGCCTTCGGGCGTCTGCTCGCTGCCGAAGCTCGACACGTCGATCTCGGGACCGTTGAACCAGTAGATTTCGCTGCACGGACCGCACGGACCGGTGTCGCCCATGGCCCAGAAGTTGTCGGCCATGCCGAGCCCGCGGATGCGGTCGTCCGAGAAGCCGCTGATCTTCTTCCAGAGCTCGCGCGCCTGTTCGTCGGCGGCGATGCCGTTCTCACCCTTGAAGTACGTGCAGACCATGCGCTCTGGTGACAGTCCCAGATCCTTGGTCAAAAACTCCCACGCGAAGACGATGGCCTCTTCTTTGAAGTAATCTCCAAAGCTGAAGTTGCCGAGCATCTCGAAAAAAGTGTGATGCCGGGGCGACGGACCGACCGCTTCCAGATCGTTGTGTTTGCCGCTGATGCGAATGCACTTCTGGCTCGACGTCGCGCGCTTGTAGGGGCGACGATCGCGCCCGGTGAAGACGTCCTTGAACTGGACCATGCCGGCATTCGCAAACATCAGCGTCGGGTCGTTCTCGGGAATCAGCGAGCCGCTGGGGACGACTTCGTGCCCGTGTCTGGCAAAAAACTCGAGGAATGCGCGGCGAAGCTCGGCGGTCGGCTTGTACATGGCGGCGGTTCTGTACAGCGTAGTACTTCGCAAAAGAAATGCATTCTGCGATTTATGACCGAGCTCGCGCATTCCGGCAGCAGCGGGGCCTGTTAGACTCCGAGCCCAACCAGGAGCGGCTTCGGGTGGAAACAGCCAGCACGACCAGCAAGTGGTGGGGAGAATTCGAGGTTCCCCGCCAGGCGCGCACCGCCGACATCAAGGTGGGTGTGGCCAACACCGAGAACCTCGGCGTGCGCCTGGCCGGCGCGCCCGTCACCGCGCCGAGCTGAGACGGCGACAGAGAGTGCCATGCCCGCAGACGCCACCTTGCAGCTCGCTGAAGAGCACGACCTCGGACCCCTCGATCAGCGCATTCTGCTCAAGTCCGAGTTCCGCCACGAGGGGCGAATCTACCGCAGCGCCGAGCTGTGCCGCTCCGAGCGCGGACTCTGGCTGCTGGCCGCGAGTGATTCTGCTCCGCTCGCGGTATCCGTGCTCGACGCCCCCAACCTGCGCTACGAGCCCGGCCTTTTGCACGATCAACTCTCGTTCGCCGCCTCGACGTTGACGATCCCATTCAACCAGCGCGCCGTCACGCGGACAGCGCTCGGCCTGGCCCGCATGCAGCGCCGCTGGTCGCTCACGCCCGGCGCGCCGCCGACCCTTTCGCGCGCTCTCCACATCGAAGCGGCCAGCGACCTCGAACGAGCCTTGCTGGGCGGTCTGCTCGAGGCCGGGGAGATCGTGCTCGTGTTTTTGCGAGCCAAGAGCAAAATGCCGATCTTTTCCGGGCTGATGGGCAGCGCGCAGGGCGCGATCCGGCTCTTGATCAGCGATCGCCGCAGCATGCTGGTCGCGCTCAGCGACCTCGGCGACGTCCGGGAAATGGCGTGTGAGGAACCGCTCGACGTCGATCGCCGATTTTCACAAACGCGGCTCCGCGTGGCGAACCTCGGCGTCGCGAGTCGCAGCCAGAATGCGCGCCTGTTCGCGGAGGCCGCCGCGCTGAGCGCTCTGCCCGGGGACCCGCGACTCGTGGAGTGCGCGCGACTGAACTTCACCACGCGCAGCGCGGCAGAGATCACGTTTGCGCGCCGCTTGCTCGAGGAATGCGAGCAGAGGGGGCTAGGGCTCGCGCCCGCGCTGCGCCTGTGTGTGCGCATGGACCTCGGCGAAGCGCTGCCGACACCGCACGAAATAGGCGCCGCCATCCTGCGTCTCCGCGAAACGTCTCATGCGAAGGGCGCGCTCGCGGAAGCGTTCGAGAGCTGGCGCTTCACGAGGCCGACCGGTGTGCGACTGGTCGAGAGTCTGCGCCAGCTCGGTGCCGATGCGGAGCCCTGGGCGCTCGAGCTGCACACTCGCGTGCACACGCTGGGCCTGCGCACCGATCAGAACCGCAGCGAGAGAGCGCGCGCCGACATCGCGTTCGCCGAGCACTTGCTCGCGAGCGGTGCCCGCCAGCGCGCGCGAGAGCTACTCGTGAGCCGTTTGGCAGAAATGCCCAGCGAGGCGCTCGAGGACTTGCTGCCGCCGAACGACGCCGATCTGACGCGCGGAGCTGGCGGGCAGCACCTGCGCATCCGCGTGCACGAGCTGCTCGCCGAGGCGCAAGGAGGCGAGCATGGTCCCGACGTGGGAGTGCTCGCGGAGCTCGCGCGCCTCCAGCCGCTGGTCAAGGCGCGCATCGAGACCCTGGCCGAACGCGCCACGGGGGACCTGGATCACCGCGCCCAACGCATGGTGCGGCTGTTTTCGCCCGCCACCGCCGAGCGCGTCGAGGCTCCCGTCCCTCTCTGCCGTGCTCTGCCGAAGAGCTCGGTGGAAGACGTGATCCAGCACCCGCTCGCTCGCCAGGGCGGCGCGCTGCTCGGGCGCTTGCAGGCGTTGCTCGCGTCCGTCCCCTCTCCGGACCATGGCGTGCTCCGCGACTACTGTGAGCGTTTGTCGTCGAGCCGCCATGCTGCGGCCGCGCGTGCCCTCACGGACGCGGCGCTGGCCCTGGGAGTCGAGCAAGTCGAGGCGTACATCTCGCGGGGCGCCAAGGGCATCGGCCTGCGCGCGTACGAGGGAAGCCTTCCATTCGTGTTGATCGGCGGCAAGCATCTGGACGGTGAGGACGGCTACGTGATGACCGAAGCCGAGCTCCGCTTCGCGGTGGGCGCGGAGGTGGCGCACGTGCGCTACGGGCACACGCGCGTCACGTCGAGCGAGGTCTGGGCGGGCGCGCTCAACAAGAGCTGGCAGGGCCTCGACTTCGCGCTCGGCGTGCTGCCGGCGCTGCACGGTCTCAAGTTCGTCGATCGTGTGGAAAAGCTCACCGCGAAGCTGCCGACCGAAACCGTGCGGCGCATCCTGGAGAGCCTGGCCAGCGTCGCCGAGCCGAGCGCGCTCGATCCCGCGCTCGCCGCCGCCAACGAGAGCGTGCTGTCGCGTTTGAACGAAGAGCTCGTCGCCGCTCACCGTGTGATGCAGCTCACGGCGGATCGCGCCGGACTTCTCCTCGCCGGAGACATCTCCGCCGCGGTCCGCGCCATGCTCCTCGTGCGGGGTGACTACCGTGAGCTCGTCGCTCCCATCGAGAGCGCGGGACTCGACGCGCTGCTGTCGATGCGCACCCCGGACGGAAAGATCGCGCATCAGGACCTGGCCGTACGCATCGCTGCGCTTTCGGCGTTCTATTTATCGGACGACTACGTCCGCCTCAGCCATGAGCTCGCAGGGGCGGCGGGGGTGAGCTCAGCGGCTGTCGATCCCTAGATTCGCCAGGCGATCCGCGTCGCCGTTTTGCTCGCGCCGCACGTGCACGAGCTTTTTCTTCTCGAAGCGGGCGAGCAAGCGCTGCGCTGCCTCGTAGAGCGGCTTCAGCGCTTCGTGGCGTACCCGGTATTCACCGCGGAGCTGCTTGATCAGAAGCTCCGAGTCCGCGCGCACCTCGATGCGACGAATGCCGAGCTCGAGCGCGCGTTCCAGGCCCAGCAGCACCGCCTTGTACTCGGCCACGTTGTTCGTGGTGTGCCCGAGGTAGGCGCTGCACTCGGCCAGCACCTCGCCCGCTCCGTTCTTGACGACGGCGCCCGCGCCGGCCGGTCCGGGGTTGCCACGTGCGGCGCCATCGCTCCACAGAATGGCGTCGAGATCGGCAAGCGCCGTGTCCGTCGCGGGCACGGCGCCTGGATTGCTCTTGCGAGCCCGCCGCTCGGAGCGGCTCGGGCGCGAGCGCGCCGGCGCGCTGCTCGGTGCGGCGACCGGACCACGAAAGCGTGCCGCAGCCTCGCGCAGCACCGCCCGTTCCTCGTCGCTCAGATCCGCGCGTTCGGCGAGGCGCTCCAGGAGCTCGGCTTTGTCCCGAGTTTCGGCCACGAGAGAGCCGATATCATGACAACAGATCCAGATACAGGTCTTCGTAAGCGCGGGCGGTCACCGGCGCTCGGCAGTGCTTTTCCACGAACTTGTGCTGCTCGCGCGCGATGTGTGCCGCTTCGCCTGCGTTCACGTGCACCTGGTACGCGGCCCGCGCCAGCGCGTCCCCGGACTGCTGCTGAATGCGCTTCACCCCGCCGAGCTCGGCGAGCGGACCGCGATCGAGCGCGATTACCGGCACAGCGAGCTCCATGGCCTCGAGCAAGACAATCGGCAGATCCACCTTGCCCCACAGATCCTCGACCGGAAAGAGCACCGCCCGGGCCCCCTGAATCAACGCCAGGACGTCCGAAAGCGTGCTGATGAAGCGCGTGTGCTCCGCCGGCACGCGAGCGCGCAGCGTGCGTGCACGGTCCTCGCAGCGCGACGTCTTCGGGCGGTAGGCGAACACGACCATGGCCTGAGGCACGAGCTGTACGAGTGCTTTTACCGCCTCGGCCACGGTGTCTGCCCCGCGGCTCGTCTCCAGATCTCCTGGATACACGAACACCACGCGATCCTCGGCGATCTCGAGCCGGGCGCGCACCGCAGCGAGCTCCTCGGCGCTGCGCCGCCGCAGCCGCGGGACCGGCGGGTAAATCACCTGCATCCGCGGCGCCTCGGCCTCGAGCTGCGCAAAGCGTCGCCGAAATTGCGCGCGCGTCCAGCGGCTCTGCGTCACCACCACGTCGCCGAACAGCAGATCGGGCGCCTGATCGAAGGAGCGCGGAGGTGATGCCACCGTCTGCACGACCGGTTTGCGGCGCAGGCTCTTCATTGCGCGCCCGACCTTGCTGGTGCGGACGTTGGGCGCGAACACGAAGTGCCAGAGATCGGCGCGCGAACGCGCCAGGAGCCAGCTGGCAGCGCGCACGTTGTCGAGCAGTGCCGGCGCGAAGCTACCGCTGTCGGCGTACACCGCTTCCATGCGAACGTTTCCGAGCGGCGCCGTGCCTGCACACGACATCACGCTCGGCTGAACGCGTTCGAGATTGAGCGCGACGTCGCGCACCAGGCACTTGGTTCCGTCGTGATAAGGCGGCGCGATCGGCTTGGAGACGAAGAGCACGGATTTGGGCGCCACGGTAGTGCTCGCGCTCTAGCACGATTGGCGCGGTCAGCGCGAGATACGACGGCCGCTACTTCATGGCGGCGGCGAACGCCTCGGGAGCGCCCCGCATCGCGCTCTCGATGGCGCGTTCGAGCACGAGCGCGCGAAGCTCGGCCATTCGGTGCCGATCACGCGCCTCGACAGGCGACGCTTTCGCGCTGGCCGAACCCGTCATCACGCTCAGAATCGATTGCTCCGGCATGCTGTGAATCACGTAGTCGACCATCGCCGAGTACACGATGTCGCCGCCCTCACGCGAGGCGTTCAAGCGCCGCAGCCTGCCCGTCACCATCACCGCGGGCAGCTTCTGCTTCTTGGCCGCCCGGTTCACGTCCTCCGAGTCCTCGACCACTTGCACGCCGGGCATGCGTCCGAACTTTTCGCGCGAGGCTTGTGCGAGCTGGCCGACGAGCGTGCCCGATTTGACCTGCGTCCCGTTCTTGATGGAACCGAGCTTCACGAGCAGCCGCGCGGGATCAGAGCGCGTGGCCCCAGCGCCTTCGAGCGCCTGGATGCTCGACTTGAGCTGCGCGCGTACCGACGGGGAGGGATCCCCGAGCCGCGCCTTGAGCGCCGCGACGGCACGTTTGTCGCCGTGGGCTTTGAGCGCCGCCGCCGCCGCAGCCCTCACCGCGGCCTTGCGATCTCTGAGCGCTTGCTCGAGCGGGACGCGCACCGCCGGATCGCTCGACTTGCCGAGCTCGAGCGCCGCTTGCACGCGCACGCGAAAGTCCTCGTTCGATCGGAGCTTGCCGATCGACGACTGGAGATTGTGAGCCGGTGCGGCGCAGCTCACGAGGAGAACCGTCGCCGTCAGCGCGATGGACCAAAAGCGAGCCATGTGCAGGGGCATCCGAAGACGCCAGCTCGGAGCATCGGACCTTTCGCGTGTACGCTTCAAGGCCCAGCTGATGCGCGCACAAGCGCGGCTGTCACACACGTTCTCACCAGGAGCCACGACGTCGAGCAATGGGACTGTCCTCAATGAGAGAGCGGCGCGGCGCGGCGCGATTTAAGCCGGCGCACACGCCGTCATTGGCTGGCTTGTTCGATTGCTGCGGCAATCTGCGCTTCGTCCCCACTGCGGAAACCCGCGTGCACCAGACGCACGATGCCGTTCTTGTCGATCACGTAGCTCGTGGGCATGGTCGGCGGCTGGTACTCCTTCGACAAGGCCTGCCCCTCGTCCCATGCCAGCGGAAAACGCACGCCCGTCTCCTTGGCGAAGGCTTTGATTCCACCCGGCTCGTCGTCCTCGCTGATCCCGATGACCTCGAGCGAAGCGCCGTAACGCTCCGCGAGTCCTTGGTAAACGGGGAACGACTCCTTGCAGGGCTCACACCAGGTCGCCCAGAAGTCGACCAGCTTGACCTTGCCGTCGCCGCCCGCCGGCAGGTTGACCCGCTTTGCGCCGTGCTGCGCTGGCAACTCGAACTCGGGTGCCGCCACTCCCAATAGCGGATGCTCCTCACCTACAGGCGATTCAGCCCCGCCCCCGCCCTTCTCGCAGGCAACCAGAGTGAGGAGCAGAAGCCCCGAAAGACGCCAGAAGCGGCGAAGCGCCGGACGCGGCGCAGCTCTGTGTGTACCGCTCACTTCTTCTTCTTCGGGTCGTCGGGGCATCCGTCGTCGTCCTCGAATTTGTTCTTGGTTTCCGGCTCGTCCACGCACTCGTCGGAGCTGTCGGGGATGCCGTCCTTGTCGTTGTCCAGGTCCGGACAGCCGTCAGCGTCCTCGAAGCCGTCCGTGTCTTCCGGCTCCTTGGGGCACTTGTCTTTCGCGTCCGGGACGCCGTCGTTGTCGCTGTCGGGCTCGTCCGGGCAGCCGTCTTCGTCGTTGAAACCGTTCTTCGTCTCGGGCTTGTCCGCACAACGGTCGCTGGTGTCGGGAATGCCGTCGCCGTCGTTGTCCGGGTCGGGACAGCCGTCGGTGTCCTGGAAGCCATCACCGTCCTCGGCTTCCTTGGGACACTTGTCTGCCGCATCCGCGATACCGTCGCCGTCGTTGTCGCCGTCGGGGCAGCCATCCGAATCCTCGGAGCCATCCCGGTCTTCCGGCTCCGTCGGGCACTGATCCGCGTCGTCGGGGACGCCGTCGTTGTCGCGGTCGGCGTGTTCCGCGCTGTACACGAAACCTGCAAAAGCTCTGATGTTCGGCACCCCCACGCCCTGCACGATGCCGGTGCCCGCACCCGCGGAAATCGCGATCGACGAAGCCAGCGGCAAGATTTGCACGCCGAGCAGCGCTTCGAGCGAGTTGGTCCCCTGCTTGGTGCTGAACTTGGTCCCGCCGAAACCTTCGGCGACGACTCTCAGCACCGGGCTGACCTTGAAGCCGCCAGCCACATTGTAACGAAACTCCGAGCCGAGCTCCGTGGAACCCACCTTGCCGGTGCCGCGGTATACGGCCGCGAGGTTCCCGCCGAACGAGAACGGTCCGGACTCGCCGTCCATGATGCCGCGCACACCGACCGTCGGTGTCGAGTCGCCAATGTAGTTGCCCTCGGACGTGGCGTGGCCGAGCGGTCCGGTGACGAAGGCAGCGCCGCCGACCACGAACGTGTCGCGCGGCTCACCGTGCAGCCGAAACTTGCCTTCGAGCTCTGCGTCGCCGAGGCCCACGGCGCTGATGCCGTCTGGATGCGGCGTGCCCTCTTCGGTGATGCCGTCGCCGCTCACCCACGTGATCGGAACCCGCAGCCCGATCTGCAGTCGCGGAATGGGCGTGAGCGTCCCCATCAGGTCCGCCGTGGCGAGGTTCTCGACGACCGGAACGTCCTCGCGGAACAGCGCGTTCGGCTCGTCGCAATTGGTCAGCGATTCGCAGCTCTCGACGACGAAGGGCTGCGACGCATAGTTGACGAACAGCCCGGCGCTCCAGGCCATTTGGCCGTCCGTGCGCGCGCCGCGCGTCGTGAAGAAGTTGCGCGGACCCGGCGCCGGGTTGAAGCGCTGCACCGTGAACTCGTCCTGAATCGATTGCGCGCGCGCCTCGCCGCTGACGACGGCGAGCGCGCAGAAGACGCCCAGCACACCAGAGCAGACGCGCAGCCGGCGTACGAGGCGACGAGAGGGGGACGGGACCGCGTGGGAGGAGGGAGAACGCACTTTCATCCTGACTTCTTGCGCGCAAGCGCGGAAGATCCTGGGCCGACCGCAACGTATCCTTTCACAGTCGGCTAGCGTTCCGCAACGCCTCTCCTGGCCAGTTTCGAGCGCGAAAATCAGCGGCTCAGATCGAGAAGCCGGGCGCGCGAGCGGGCGACGCGAGCCGCACCCTTCGCGAATCGGCCATGCGAGCTCGGGGCCCCGGTACTACGCTAGAGCGTTCCGTGGCTGTATGCAGTCGCTGCCGCAGTGTCTTGCAAGTCGAGGGGCGGTTTTGTCCGCAGTGCGGCGCTTCTGTACTACCGCCGAGCGTCGCGCCCATGGTGACCGCCGGTACCGAGCTCGATCTCGGCTGGGGCAAAGTGGTGGTTGGCGACGTTGTAGGCGAAGGAGGGATGGGCGTCGTGCGGCGCGGCTGGCTCTACTACAACCCCCGGGGGACGCAGGCCAGCACGCCGCCACACCCGGTCGCGGTCAAGGTCCTGAATCCGCTGCTGCGCGGGCGCGCGCGGGCGCGTCAGCTGTTCCTGGGAGAGGCCGAAGCCCTGAGACGCCTGTCGCACCCCAACATCGTCCACTTCTTCGGCCTGGCTCAGGAGCCGGAAAACCTGGCGCTGGTCATCGAGCTCGTGGATGGTCGCCCGCTCAGCGAGGTGATCGCGTGGCACGCGACGCACATGGCCACGCCGAGCGCGCCGTGCCTGCCGTTCATGCGCGCCTGGCACTACTTCTCGCAGCTGCTCGGAGCGCTCGCAGCGATTCACGCGCTCGGCATCATTCATCGCGACGTCAAGCCGTCCAACGTGCTCGTGCGCCGCGACGAGGTCGTCAAGCTCACGGACTTCGGCATCGCGCGCGTGCCACTCGACGAAGTGCGCAACACGGGCGGCATGGCGCCCGGCACCGGCGCCTACATGGCGCCCGAACAGGTGTTGGGCCGTGACATCGACGGCCGCGCGGATCTCTACAGCGCCGCGATCGTCCTCTACGAGATGCTCACGGGCATCACCCCGTTCGATTCAGCGGAACGCAACGAAATCATGGTCCGCACGGCGCAGGTGGAGGAGACACCAGCTCCTCTATCGCACGCGGCGCCGGGCGCGCCGGCGGTGCTCGACGTTCTGATGGCGCGCGCGCTCGCCAAAGATCCCATGCACCGTTTCGCTTCGGCCATCGACATGGGAGAGGCGTTTCGAAGCGCGCTCGGCCTCTCCGAATCTCCGGGCTGGACAGCGCAGCAGCGGCTCGCCGAGCAGGCACAGGCGATCTCGAAAATGGGGCTCGCGGCGGGCCGAACCTCGCCGGTCGCAGCCACCCAGGCAGAGAAACTGCGCACGGCGATCATGGTCGCCTACAAGGCCTGAGCCGCGTTCAGCGCTTTTACTGGGCCCGCCACGTAAATACACGCCCTGGGTACGCACGCCGTTGACAGTCTGAACCGGTGCGTGCGAAACCTCCGGCGCATCCGCGTTCCTGCCCGAGATTTCAATGCAAAACGGCTCCGTCGTCTCCATCCTCGTTGCGGGCGCGGTCATTCTGGCTTCGGTCGATGGGGCCGCACAGCCAGCGCCTGTCGA
>DATDJP010000128.1:0-2861 GCA_036520475.1 Polyangiaceae bacterium
CCACGTTGTGGAGCTTCGCGGTTTCGAGCAACGAGTAGAACAGAGCCGCAACCTCAGTTCCGCGCTTGGACTTCGAGCCGTAGTGATTTTTCCGTCCGACGACCGGCCCGCGAATTCCGCGTTCGGTAGCGTTGTTGTCCAGGGGCACCGAGGGATTTTCAACGAAACGCGTGAGGCGTTCCCAGTTGGTGATCGTGTACGCGGCGGCCTTGCCGATCGACAGCGTCTTGAGTATGGCCTGGCTCCAGAGCCACGTTTTCAGCTTCGCAAGCACGGCGGCAGATTCGTTGCGGCGCAGCTCGAGCCTGCGCTGAGCGTCGTCACCGGCGCGCTCGTCGATATCGTAGAGCTCGCGGATCCAAGCTAGAGCGAGATTGGCCTCGGGATGATCCGGCTCCGCTTCTTCGAACTTCCTGAAAACGTGGGCCCAGCACGCAGCGAGCACGATGCCGGGGCCATCTCGTGCGCCGGCTTCATGCGTTTTGAGCGCATCGCACACGATGATCCCGTGATAGCTGCCGACGAGCTCATTGAACGTGTCCTTGCCCTTGTCATTGCGGATGCGGTGACACACGACACCAGGAGCGGTGATGCACCACATCTGCCATGGCTTGTCGAGCGTGCCATCGAGTCGTTTCCAGCTGGTCTGGTCAAGGCCGATGACTCCGCTCGAAATCGCATGAGCGAACAACGCGACATTGACGGAACCGAGACGCCGCGCCAGCAACTCCAGCTGATCCCACAATGTCTGCGTCGTGACGACGAGGCCGTGACGGCGCAGAATCCGCTCTTGTCGCGCCAACGGGAGGTGATCGAGATATTTGTCGACGGCGATCTTGATCGCAAAGTCGAGCGAATAGCGACCGCCTTTGGCGGCCCGCTCCGGGCCCGGCGCTGTCTCGAGCGCGCCCCCGCAGCGGCAGGAATACTTCTGCTGCTTGACCTTCACGACGCGGTAGCTCACCTCGATCACGTCAATGAGCTCGGACTCTTCGAACTGCCCTTTGATCGGGCAGAGCTCACCGCCGCAACAAGGACAGATCCGATCGGGCTCGTCGAGTTCGAACAGACGCTCCTCACTGATCAGATCCGGCTGCTGATTCGCGCCGAACTTCTCGCGCTGCTTGCGCTGCTTTCGGCGGTTGGTCGCCGGGTCGCTCGCAGCGGCCGACACTACCTCTTGCTGCTTCTTCGTCAGCGACTCGACGAGGGCAAGCGTCCGCTGAAGTTCCTGGGGGTCACCTTTGAATGCCTCGAGCTCCTCGCATTTGGCTTGGAGCACGCGGAGCAGTTGCTCAATCTGAACTTGTTGAGCAAGCGCGATGCGACGAAGCTGCTCGATGTCGTGCTCGCGGCGCAGATCCACACGACGTCTAGATCATACGACAGGATCGAGTGCAAGAATTTTCGGCTTGACGATGCCCGGGGACAAAGTGCGACGACCGATGAGCTCGCAGCCTTCTATGAACAACGCCAGCTCGCTCGCGGTGAGCTGCACGCTTCGGTCGTCGTCGCGGAACAACAAAGCGAAGCGTCCTTGCTCGAGCCGTTTTTGAAAAATGCAAAGGCCTGTGCCATCCCAAATCAAAACCTTGCAGCCGGTGCGTCGCTTGCTCACGAACAAGAACAGGTCGCCGCTCAGCGGATCGCGTCCAAGTCCGGTCTTCACCAAACCGAACAAGCCATCATAGCCTTTGCGAAGATCGACCGGCTCCGGGTACGCGAACACGCGTACGGCTCGACTGGTACCGAGGATCATCCGAGAGCCTTGAGCAGTGCGGCAGCCTCTGCGATCGACAGGCCCTCGGCGCGAAAACCAGAAGGCGACACGACGTTTACAGTCCGGGTTGCGTCGGAGTCGGGGACGACCACGACAGGAACGAGGGCTCTCGATGAGCGTGTGGGTCTCGCACTGACGCCGCGACTCCAGCGTAGGACCGTCCCAGCTGCCAGACCAAGCTCCGTCGCCAGCTCCGCTGCCGTCACGCCCGACGCCCGCCGCTCCACGATCCACCGCGTCGCGCGCTCCTTCAGATCAGGCGGAAAACATGTTCCTTGCCGGCTTGCCACGCTCTCGAACTCTCGCCGCAATTTCTCTGCCTCGCGTTGCGCCATGGCGGTCGCCTCCGCGGTCTAGGCCAGCAGATTTCCGCCCGGCGATCACGACGGGACAGGGCGAGAACTAACTGATGATCTGTTCGAGATTGCGTTCCTGGCCACCACGGCACGGGCCGTGCCGTGGTGGCCAGGAAGGCGCCCTAGGTTCTCTCTCTTGAGCGATTTCTGGGCCGTTGATATCGTTGCGTGCGTTGCGCAAGCAAGAAGAACGGAACCCCTCTAGCGTACGGGCGGACTCATCGTCAGCCGCTGGTGGCTCGCGCCTTCAGGGGTTCAAGAGCTCTGTGGATGTCTCGCTAGAGATTGCCCACAGTACGGACCAGAACCAGCGTCCGCGCACACCCGCCGCAGCTACAGGACCGGGCACATTCCTGCCTTCGATCACGACGCCGAAGGGCGGAGGTGCCCTTCGCGGCATCGGGGAGACGTTCACCACGAATCTCGCTACAGGCACCGCATCGTTCTCGGTGCCGATCTCCACGATAACGGGGCGCAATAACTTCGACCTCGGCCTAGCGCTCTCTTACGACTCGGGCAACGGAAACGATGTTCTTGGACTCGGATGGAAGCTGTCCGTGCCGAGCATTACGCGCAAGACTGACAAGGGCATCCCCCGCTACGGTCCTGAGGACACATTCATTCTAGCCGGCGGCGAAGATCTCGTTCCAGCGCCGCCTCCGGGCGCAACGCGCGAGACGTGGCAGGACGGTGACTACGACATCCAAACGTATCGGCCACGCGTG
>DATDJP010000129.1:0-66242 GCA_036520475.1 Polyangiaceae bacterium
GCTCCAACTGCGCCGAACCATGCTCGCCGCGCTATCATTCCCCAACCCATGGACAGCACCTCTTCCGCTCCCTTCGGGCACGTTCACGGGCACGGGCACGTTTACGGGGAGATCTGCAATTTAGGGACAGACCCTAACGCGGCGGCATGCGCAGGGAGCCGTCGAGGCGGATGCACTCGCCGTTGAGCATCCCGTTTTCGACGATGTGCACGGCCAGGTCCGCGAACTCCGAGGGGCGGCCCAGCCGTGGCGGAAACGGCACTTGGGCGGCGAGGGCTTGCCGCAGCTCTTCCGGAAGCAGCGCCAGCATGGGCGTGTCGAAGGTACCCGGCGCGATCGTGACCACACGAATGCCGCTCTTCGCCAGCTCGCGAGCGATCGGCAAGGTCATGCCGACCACACCCGCTTTGGACGCGCTATAGGCGGCCTGCCCGATCTGGCCGTCGAAGGCGGCGATCGACGCGGTCATGATGATCACGCCGCGTTCGCCGTCAGCGCTGGGCTGGTTGTGCGCCATCGCTTCGGCGCTCAGCCGCAGCATGTTGAACATGCCGACGAGGTTCACGGTGACGGTGAGCTGAAACAAATCGAGCGGAAATGGGCCACTTCGCGCGAGCACCTTGTGCGAGGTCCCAATGCCCGCACAGCCCACCGTGACGTGCAGTGCGCCGAAGCGCTGCTTTGCGGCGTCGACGGCTGCGCGCACGGCAGACTCACTGGTCACGTCCGTTTCGACGAACGCGACTTCGTCGCCGAGCTCGCGCGCCAGGCTCTCCCCGGCATCGATGGCGCGGTCCGCGATCACCACGCGCGCCCCGCGTTTCACAAGCGCGCGCACCGTAGCCGCGCCCAGGCCCGAAGCTCCGCCGCTGACGAGCGCTACCTTGCCTTTCGCGTCCACGTCGCCTCCTTCACGTCAGGGGCGCACCATACACCAAGGCGGCCACTCGCCGCCATGCGGCTCAGTTCGACCGAGTGCGAGGCTCGTTCGGCGCGGCCGCGCCCGCGTTGGGCTCACGGGCTTCCACTTCTTCGACGCGGTTCGGGGCTTGTCCGAGCTTATTTTTCAGGGCGTTCAGCCTGTCCCTGACCGAATCACGCAGCGCGGCGCGAGTCTCTGCACCCGAGCGCGGGGCCATCAACATTCCGATGCCCGCACCGACGGCGACGCCGACGCCGAGCGCGCCCAGTCCCGGCACGAGCAAGGCGCCGCCACGACTGCCGCGCTTGAGCGAGTCCAAGAGCTTGACGGCGTCCTCGAGCTTCACCTCCGACGCCTTACTCAAGAGAATTTTCGCGAGTTCCGTCCCGATGACCGATGTGAGCATCTTGCTTTCCTCCGTCAGGGCACCGCTAGGGCAGCTTCTGAATCTGCCCCAGCTCGCCGCCGTTTCTCACGTACTCGACAATGACTTGGCTCAACTTGGTGTCGGCCTTGACACATTTCAAGCTGACCGTACCGGATGTGGCGCCTTTGCACTCCTTGCGCCGCTCCTGGTGCGCCTTCTTGACCCTTTCATCGAGTGAGAGCGCGTCGCGCGTACTCTGATCGAGAAATCGCCATTCGATCTTCGCCGCGAGTGCCTGCGGGGGCCGCTTCAACGTCAGCTCTTCCTTTGCAAGCGTGACGCACCCGCCATCCCAGCGCAAAGCTTCGTATCCACCACCAGCGCCGCTGACCTGGATGCCCGACGCGCTGGGCGTCCGTTCGAGGAGCACGATCACCTCTTCGTCGAATTCCAGCTGCACTGGCTCGGAGGCCCCGCCCGCTGCGTTCCAGGCTTCCGTCTTGCGGGTCAAGTAGCCTCGCGTCCACGGTGAGCCTTTGGAAAAGAGCTTCAGCGCCGCGCTCGGGAACGACCCACTGCACAGGCGGTCGACCCACTTTCTGGCGGGCGTGCAGGGACCTTCCGATCGGCTGCACTCCGTCGGTATCGCTGCCGGCTCGCTGGCCTCGGGCCCGGCGCTCCCGTCAGCCGCGACGTCGCCTTCCGCGTTGGCTGACGTGACCTCGAGCGCCGGCGCCGAGCTCTCGGCAGAGGTAGGAGTGGACTGGGGCGGGTTTGCAGAGGTGTTGTTGGCGGCGCCCCCGCACGCAACGACGCACGCGGATGCCGCCAGCGCGATCGAAAATCTCATTCGTTTCAGAGGAGACGACGGACCTCGCGCTGTCAAGTCCGCGTGCGCCCTGCGCGCCCTCCGCCGCTCGCCGCGGTACACGTCACTCGACGGTGACGGTTTTCGCCAGATTGCGCGGTTGATCGACGTCCGTGCCCTTCAAGTCGGCGATGTAGTAGGACAGGAGCTGAAGGGGTAGCACGGTCACCAGGGGGTACAGGAGGTCCGGCACTCGAGGGACCTCGAGCGTCCACTCCGTCAAGTTCTTGCAATCCGGATCGCCCTCGGTGACCACCGCCACGACGCGCCCTTCGCGCGCCAGCACTTCCTGCACGTTCGACAGCGTCTTTTCGAACTGAGCGTCGCGCGGCATCACGACGACGACGGGCATCTCGCTGTGAATCAGCGCGATCGGGCCGTGTTTCATCTCACCGGCGGCGTAGCCTTCGGCGTGCGCGTACGAGATCTCTTTGAGCTTCAGCGCGCCCTCGAGGGCGATCGGGAAGCCCAGCCCGCGACCGAGGAACAGCATGTGCTCCGCGTCGCGGAAGCGACGCGCAACCTCGTAGACCTCTTTCTTTCTCGCCAGCGCGCTGCGCATGGCCTCCGGCACTTCGAGCAGTGCCTGCAGAATCGAGCGCGCGCGTTCCGCGTCGAGCGTGCCGCGCCGACGACCGATGTAGACCGCGAGCAGGAGCAGCGCCACGAGCTGCGTCGTAAAACACTTCGTGGAAGCGACGCCGATCTCGGGGCCCGCGTGCGTGTACAGAGCGCCATGCGCGGCGCGCGGAATGGCGCTGTCGAGCACGTTCGCGATGGAAAGGATGCGTGCTCCAGCCTCGCGCGCGCTGCGCACGGCTGCCAGCGTGTCGGCGGTTTCCCCAGATTGGCTGATGGCCACGACCAGATCGCGCTTGGTAAAGACCGGTTCCCGGTAACGCACCTCACTCGCCAGCTCGGCGTGCGCCGGCATGCGCGCCAGCTGCTCGATCCAATACCGTCCGGTGAGGCCCGCGTGATAGCTCGTTCCGCACGCCAGCAGGCAAACGCGGTCCACGTTTCGTATCACCTCGGCGTCCAAGCCGAGCTCCGCATCGACGATCTCCGCTTCATCGATGCGAATGCGCCCCCGCAACGTGTCCTCGACCGCGCGCGGCTGCTCGAAGATTTCCTTGAGCATGAAGTGCTTGTAGCCGCCTTTTTCAGCCTGGGTAGGCGTCCAGTCAATGCGTTTGGGCGCGCGCTCCACGGCCTGTCCACCGAGCGTTTCGATGCGCACCCCTTCGCGCGTGAGCTCCGCCATCTCGCCGTCCTCCAGAAACAGCATCTGGCGTGTGTGCTCGAGGAGCGCCGGGATGTCGCTGCCGCACAAGGTTTCACCTTCCCCGAGTCCGATCACGAGCGGCGAAGCGCTCTTCGCGACGACGATGCGCTCCGGATCGCTCGCGCTGATCACGCCGAGCGCGTACGCGCCGCGCAGCTGAGTGAGCGCGTGGCGCACGGCGTCGAACAAGCCTCGCCCCTCGCGCAGCGCGCGATCGACGAGGTGCGCTGCGATCTCGGTGTCCGTATCGCTCGCGAAGCGTACGCCCTGGGCCATGAGGTCGCGCTTGAGCTCGAGGTGATTCTCGATGATGCCGTTGTGAATCACTGCGACGCCGCCAGCGACGTGCGGGTGGGCGTTGACCTCGCTCGGCCGCCCGTGAGTCGCCCAGCGCGTATGACCGAGTCCGATGGTTCCAGACAGCGGCCTGTCGGACAGCGCGTTCGCCAGGTTCCCGAGCTTACCCACCGCGCGAAGCACGCCGAGCTCGCGCCCGTCGAACACCGCGAGGCCCGCCGAGTCGTAACCCCGGTATTCGAGCTTCTTCAGCCCATCGATCAGAATGGGCGCGGCCTGACGCGCTCCGACATACCCGACGATTCCACACATGGATCACCTGATAACTTGCTTCTCGAGGGGCGGGTCGAGAAACTCGCCGCAGCGAGCTTCACTACGGATCGCCCACGTCCGGACGACCCGTGCGTTCGCCGAGCGGGTCCGGCTCGGGGTGTGTGCTGGGAAGTGGTGGCGCGGGAGGCGGCGGAGTCACGAAAGGCGGCGGCTCGAGCGGCTTGGCTGCGCCGCTCAAGCTCGTGGGCGGCCCGGGCTTCTCCGTCGCTCTCGGCGGCATGTCGTTCGCAGGCTTCACCGCCTTCGCGCTGGCGCTCGCAGACACGGCCGGAGGCACAGGGGGCTCTTCTTCAGGCGCCGGCTCCGCTGTCTTGCGCGGCGCTGTCGCGCGCAGCGTGGGGACGGCCGGCGGGGCTGTGCTCACCGTCGGCGCCGGGGCAGCGGCTGGCGGCGTGCTCACGACTGGCAGCGCACTGGCCGTCGGCTGCGCGCTCACGCTGCTCGCTGGCGCCGGCCGCGATGCATCGCGGCCGCCGGTGAACGCGAACACCCAGATCACGGCGAGCGCGACCGCAGCGACGATCGCGATTTTTACGGGAAGCGACACGTCGTGGATACGCTGGGACAGCGAACGACCGCGCCGCTCGCTCCCTTGCGCGAGATCTCCCGAATCCGAGCTCGGAGGTCCGACATCTGCCGAAACCGCGCTCGGATCAGGCCTGGACGGGCGTGTGCGCGGCAACGCGGGCGGCAACCCGTGGTCCGTGGCGCGCGCCGACTTGACCCGCGTCTGCTTGCGCTCATGCCGAGACGGCTTCGACCGCGAGCGCTTGGCCATGTCCGGAGTCTAGTACCTCGATTCACTCGAATCGAGGTACGTCACGACAGTTGGTGCTCGAGTCAGATGAGCCCATGGCGCAGGAATTTCGAGGCCCTTGCCCCGTCAGGGGCCTCGAAATTCCCATCGCTTCGATGGACTCGAGGCATTAGTCCTTGAGAGCTTCCGCGCCGCCGATGATTTCCATGAGCTCGGTCGTGATCGCGGCCTGGCGAGCGCGATTGTACTGGAGCGTCAGTTTGCCAATCATCTCCGACGCGTTCTTGGTCGCCGAGTCCATGGCGGTCATGCGCGCGCCGAGCTCCGAAGCCATCGACTCGTACAGGGCGCGTAGAATCGAGATTTCCACGTACATCGGCACGAGCTGCTCGAGCAGCGCTTCCTTGCTCGGTTCGAAGATGAACTGAGGCTCCGCCTTCGGCTCGCCGGCCTGCTCCTCGGTCGCCGCGCTGTTTTGCTCCACGGGGAACAGCTTCTCCGCGACGACGCGCTGGCTCATGGCGCTCTTGAACTCGTTGTAGACGATGTATATCGAGTCCACCTCGCCCGCGATGTACGGCCGTAGCACCGTGCGAGCCACGGCACGCGACTGCTCGAGATCGAGCTTGTCCCAGACGCCGCCGAACACGTGAAACACCGGCGCGCCGCGGCGCTTGAAGTAGTCGCGGCCCTTGCGACCGACCACGGCGATCTTGACCGTCTGTCCCGCGCGCTCGCGCTCTTTCCACAAGCGCTCAGCCATTCGGTTGATGTTCGAGTTGAACGCGCCGCACAGGCCGCGGTCACTCGTGATCACGAGGTACAGCGCGCTCTTCTCCTCGCGGCGTACCAGGAGCGGATGATCGGCGCGGGCGCCGTCGCTGGCGAGCTTGGCTTCCGCCTCGACGACCGCCGCCAGAGCTTCACCGGTTCTGACGGCGTAAGGCCGGATGGCCAGGATGCGCTGCTGCGCTCGGTTCAGCCGCGCGCCAGCGACCATCTTCATGGCGCGCGTGATCTTCTGCGTGGACTTCACGCTCGCGATGCGCTTCCGAATCAACTTCAGATTGGCCACTGGCTCTGACTTTCGCTCGGCGTCGAGGGGTGAGGACTCGCCGTTACTTCTTCTGGCTCGCCACGAATTGCTTCGTGAACTTCTTGATGACCTTGTCGAGCTTCTTGGTGATGTCTTCGTTGAGCTCGCGCTTTTCCCGGATATCCGTCCAGAGGTCCGGGTGCTTGTCGTCGATATGAGCGAAGAGCTCTTCTTCGTACTGGCGCAGCGCACTGACCGGGAGCTTGTCGGTATGGCCCTGCGTACCAGCGTAAATGATGACGATCTGCTTTTCGACCGGCTGCGGCACGTACTGGCCCTGCTTGAGGAGCTCCGTGAGCCGCTCTCCGCGCTCGAGCTGTGCGCGCGTCGCTGCGTCGAGATCGCTCGCGAACTGCGAGAACGCCGCCATCTCGCGGAACTGCGCGAGATCGAGGCGCAAGGTGCCGGAGATCTTCTTCATCGCCTTGATTTGCGCGTTGCCGCCCACGCGGCTCACCGAGATGCCGACGTTGATGGCCGGGCGGACGCCCGAGTAGAAGAGGTCGCTCTCGAGGAAGATCTGTCCGTCCGTGATCGAAATCACGTTCGTGGGAATGTAGGCCGACACGTCACCGGCCTGCGTCTCGATAATCGGCAGAGCCGTGAGAGAGCCGCCTGAGTGCGCATCCTTCTGGACCTCCAGATCGGCCTTGTCGTCGCGCGCGCCCAGCGCCTTTTCGGCGTCCTTCTTGCCGCTCTCGCCGCCGTGCATCTTGCCGTCGACGCCGCGGAAGCGGTCGTTACCGGCCGGCACTTCCGTGCCCTTCTTCACGACGTACCAGCGCTCGCCCATCTTGGCGGCGCGCTCGAGCAGACGGGAGTGCAGGTAGAAGACGTCACCCGGGTACGCTTCGCGGCCCGGCGGACGGCGCAGCAGCAGCGACATCTGCCGGTATGCTACGGCTTGCTTCGACAAGTCGTCGTAAATGCACAGAGCGTGGCGACCGGTGTCCCGGAAGTACTCGCCCATGGTGACGCCCGTGTACGGCGCCAAGAACTGCAGCGGCGCCGTTTCCATCGCGGTCGCCGCGATGACGGTCGTGTACTCCATGGCTCCGTGGGCGGCGAGCTTGTCCACGACCTGCGCCACCGTCGAAGCCTTCTGCCCGATGGCGACGTAGAAGCAGAAAACGTCCTTGCCCTTCTGGTTGATGATCGTATCGGTCGCGATCGCGGTCTTGCCGGTCTGTCGGTCGCCGATGATGAGCTCGCGCTGTCCGCGGCCGATTGGAATCATCGAGTCGATGGCCTTGAGGCCCGTTTGGAGCGGCTCACGCACCGGCTGACGGCCGATGATGCCCGGCGCTTTCACCTCGATGCGTCGGCGGTGCTTCGTCTCGATCGGACCCTTGCCGTCGATGGGCTGCCCGAGCGCGTTCACCACGCGGCCGACAGCCGCTTCGCCGACCGGAACATCTGCGATGCGGCCTGTGCGCTTGACGGTGTCGCCTTCTTTGACGCCCGTCGCATCGCCGAGCACCGCGACGCCGACGTTGTCCTGCTCGAGGTTCAACACCAGACCGAAGACGTTGCCCGGAAACTCCACGAGCTCACCGGCCATGACGCCTTGTAAGCCATAGACACGGGCGATGCCGTCACCGCTCGTGAGCACCGTCCCGGTTTCGGCCACGAGGGCGGCACGGTCGAAGTTCTGGATCTGCTTCTTGATGATCTGAGAGATCTCGTCGGCGCTGAGCTGCATCTGTTTTCTCTGTTGTTGGAAGGCTTACGCTTGCAGGAGCCGGCGTTCGAGCGCTGCCAAATGGCCGCGTACGCTGCCGTCGATGGTGTTGTCGCCGATGCGGGTGACCACGCCGGCGATCAGCGACGGGTCCTGCTTGCGCTCGAGCAAGATCTTCTTGCCGGTGACCTTCTCGAGCTCTGAGGCGAGGCTTTGATAATAAGTTTCGGACAGGGGGATGGCGCTCGTAACGGTGGCGCGGAGCACGCCCGCTTTCTCGTCGGCCAAGCCGGCGAGGCGATGCGCGATTTCAGGGAGAGCGCGCACGCGACGGCGATGCACCAGGAACCGTACGGCGTTGAGCGCGAGCGGCGACAGCGACAGGCGCCCGGACAGGTCGCTCAGAATCGCATCGCGCTGGTCCTGGCGCACCAGCGGATCCTCGAGGACCCGTTGTAGCTCCGGACTTTCGGCGTACACGGTAGCCAGGGCATGGAGCTGATCGGTGATCGGCTTGAGCTGCCCCGCTTCGTGCGCCAGCTCGAAAATGGCCCGTCCGTAGCGCTCTGCAACCGCAGGGTCGATCATGCCTTGCCTCCGAACGAGCTGCCGATGGACTTCAAGTAGTGCTCCGCGATGCGCTGCTGATCGGCGACGGTGACCTGCTTGCTCAAGCGATCCTCGGCAGAACGCACCGCGCTGGCGACGGTTTCACGCAGCAGCTCGTCGTGCGCTGCCTTCAGCTCGAGCTCGATGAGGAGCTTTGCGTCACGCTCCATCCGGGCTCGCCGCTCTTTGGCCTCGGCCAAAACGCGCATGCGTTCGGCCTCGCCGGCCTCACGCATGCCCTTCTTGATGCGCTCGATGTCCTCGTCGATACGCGCGAGCTTTTGCTCGTACTGCGCCAAGCTACTCGCCGCCTCGTCCTTCATCTTCGCGGCCTCGTCCATGCCGTGCATGATCGTGGCTTTGCGACGCCCGAGTGCCTGGCTGATCTTCGGTCCCCCGAACCGGCCCAGGATGTAGAACAGAATCGCCGTGTTCAGCAGCATGGCGCCGAACGGCGGCGGCGTTCCCTTCGGTCGCCAGAGGAGGCTCGGCTCCACGCCGTCCTTCTCGCCCAAAAATCCGTGGATCCAGTTGATCTCGCCGGGACCGTGGCCCCCATGCGCGTCGCCATGGTCGCCCGTCCCGTGCCCGTCCGGCGCCTGACCGCTCGCCTCTGCCTCGCTGGGCTCGTGACCCTGGTGCGCCGGCACAGCGCGTGCGCCCGTGCCGAGCGTGAGCAACGCTCCCGCGAGCAGGAGCGCGCCGCCACACTTCGCTAGCCTCATCTCAGCTGACCTCGCGCCCGAGCACGCGCGTGGCAATGTCGCGCGCAATGATTTCGGACTGTTTACCCAGGCTGAAGCGGATCGCGTTCACTTCGGACTCGATCTTCTTTCTGCCCTGATCGACCATTTGGTTGGATACGGTGCGCGCTTCGCGCAAAATCTCCGTCTCTAGCCGTGTCGTTTCCCCGCGCAGCCGTTCTCGCTCCTCGGTCGCCACGCGCGTGACGCGCTCGAGCTCGCGCTCGTAGCTCCGCAGTAGCTCGCCGGCCTTCTCCTGCATCTGGCGGGCCGCCTTCTTGGCGCCCTCGGTCCGCTCTTCCCGCTGCTCGAAGATCTTCAGCACCGGATCGAACAGGAGCGGCTTGAGCAGCAGCACCAAGAGGAAGAAGACCCCCATCTGGACGAGGAAGGTCCGGTCGAAATCGATGCTGACGCCACCGGAGGCGACGGGCAAAACGAGCGAGGCCACGTTCGGGGCCAGAGCGCAGACATCCAGTAGAGACATCTCGGGTACTTTCGGCCGACCGCGGAGCCCCATGCCGACTGGACGCCAGCGAGGTGCCAAACTCCGCGATAGCGCGCGGCTCGTACCACCTCACCGAGACCGTGTCTAGTACGGCATCCCAGATCCGTTCTCGGATAAAGCGGGCATAACTCGGTTGCCCTACTAGACAATCTGCGGACCAGGTTGCAGCCCTAGCCCTGGGCTAGCACGGGCGCCGCCCAATTCCCGAGCTCGCCGCCCTGGATGCCACGCGCGTCGCTCTGCGGCAGGCGCTCCAGGAACTTCCGGTAGGGCTGAAGCGTTTTCGGGTCGCACGCTTCGGGCGCCACATCCAGCAAGGGCAGGAGCGCGAACACCCGATTGTGGAGCTCGCGGTGTGGGATCTCGAGCGTGGAGGAGGCGAGCACGAGCCCGGGGCTCCATAGGATGTCGAGATCGATGGTGCGCGGACCCCAACGTTCACGCCGCACCCGGCCCAGCCGCTGCTCGACACCGAGCAGGTCGTCGAGTAGCGCGCCCGGTGCGCGAGCCGTGCTGATCCGCACTGCGGCGTTCAAGAAGTCACCCTGAGCGGGACCGAGCGCGCGCGTCTCGTATAGAGACGACACGGCGACGATGCGCCCCAACTCGCGCAGGCCCGCGCACGCCGAAAGCAGGTTCGGTAGACGAGCTCCCAGGTTCGATCCGAGCCCAATCACATAGTCGGTCGAAGACATGTGGCGCCGCGGCCCTGGCGATACTATCGGAAAAGCACCGTGTTCGGGCTCACCTTCGGAGAGCTATTCATCATCGTCTTCCTAACGGTTTCCGTGGTTTCTGCGCCATGGTGGCCGCGGCTCGGCGAGTGGGTCGCTGATTTGCTGTACGGCGGCCGAGCCGGCGGAGCGAGCCTGCCGCCGGAACGGCGTGATCGTACTTAGACCCGAGCGACACCGCAGCTGCTGCTGACGACAATCCAGCATCTCGCGTAGACTACGCGGGCGTGGTGTCCGATGCGCCCGGCGGCGAAAACGGTCCTGGCCAAAGCGAGCCGCTGATCTTCGTCAGCGACGCGTCAGCGGAAGCTCAGCGGCTCAGCACCGCACTGCGCGAGCGGGGATACCAGGTCCTGGACGTGCCACTGGCGCTGCTGGTCGGTCGGGTCGCAGTTCAAAAGCCCGCGCTCATTCTTTGCGACGTGGACGCGGACCACGCGCTCGAGACGGCCCACCGCTTGCGGGACGTCCCGGGGGGCGCCCACGTGGACCTGATTTTCTTCGGAGAGGCCGGCCGGGCCCTGCTCGAAAAGCGCGACTCCGTGTTTCACGAAGCGAGCGGCGTCTTCACGCGGCCCGTGGACACGTACGCGCTGCTTCGAAAGGTCGAAGCTCTGATCGGAGCGCCCAACGCGCAGGCCGAACAGGCCCTGGCCTCGGCGGAGCGGCGAGCGAGCGTCCGCATCCAGCCGAGTCCCTTCAGCACTCGCAACGCCGTACCCTCTACCGGCATGGATGCCGAGCGACCCGCATCGTCGCCGCCAGACCCGCGTTTGTCCTCGCGACCGCCAGGCGGCGCCAGGGCCCGTTCGCCGAGCGCGCCGCCGAGCCTGCCAGCCGCCGTTCCACTGGGGTTCGGGGCGGGTCCCGACGCCACGCAGCGTCCCCTCGCCAAGTACATCCCCCAATCGGAGATGAGCCCCGAGCTGGAGCAGCTCTTGGCACGAGCCGAGCAACGACTGAGCAACGTGCCTTTGTCGGTGGGCTCGGCATCCGCTCGACTGTCACCGGAAGACGAGGTCGAGGCGGTGTTGCCCGCAGACGTGCTCGCGGCGCTGGATGAATCGCTCGACCCAGACGAAGACGACGACGAGTTCAGCTCTTCGGGTGGTATTGGCACTCGCACTGGATCGGCGGCGACGCGCACCGGCGCGGGCACCGGCGCCGGTGCGACCACGCTCGGCCTGCCGTCGTTCAGCGCTGCGGTAAACGCGCTACCCGATCCCCAGGAGGCGCTGACGAGCACGGCTCCCGAGCCACCGGGGGCGCCGGTCGTAAGGACGCCGGAACCTGAAGATGCGGGCTTCGAGCCTCACGAATCTGCCACGCCCGCCGAGCCCATCGCCCGCCGTAGCTCGGTGCCGGCGGACGGATTGGCTCCCCCGGACGCAAGTCGTGCTCCGCCGCTATCACCTTCGCAACACGCCGGGCTCGGATCGCGTCCACCCGTCACGGCCGTAGAGCCGTGGGTGAGCGAGGCGGACCCGAATGCGGGTGAGACTCGAGAGCCCAGCGTGGCTCCGGAAGCACCGCCGCTGAGGACCGACCGCTCGGGGCTGGCGCAGAGCCTCGTGCCGAACCAGCAGGCCCTCACGCAGCCGCCACCACGCGTGCGTGACAGCAGCTTCAACGATTCGCTGCGGCTGAGCCTGCCCACCGCGTTGCCGTCACTTGGGCCCATGGTGTCGCGCCCTCCTTCCGCAGCTCCGTCGGAGTTGGACATTCCGACCGCGCTCGGGCGCAGCGACGCGGTGCTGGCGCTGGCGCGAGCCATTCGCGCTCGTTACGCAGGAGCGCTGGCGTTCGAGGACGCCGCCGGCATTCGTCGCGTCGTGTTTCGAGACGGGGATTTCGTCACCGCTGCGTCGGGAATCGAAGGCGAGTCTCTGGTTGCGTTCATGACCAAGCGCGGCGACCTGTCCGCCGACGCGGCGGCGCGCCTCGGGCGCAAGCTGCCGCAGTTCGGGCGGCACGCTGGCGCTGCTTTGATCGCGCACGGACACCTGAGGCAGGACGACCTGTGGCCCGCGCTGCGCGCACACGCAGAATGGTTGCTCGGTCGCATCATCGAAATCGAGCGCGGCGCCGCCAGCCTGGAACGTCAAGTGCCCGGCAGGCTGCAGGAAGAGCCCGCCGTATTCGGCGGCGCGGCCGGCGCAGAAGTGTTGGTGGAGACCGTGCGTCGCACAGTCGCGCCCGAGGAGGCGCTGCTGCGGCTCGGCGGACGATCCGCGGTGTTGCGAGCAGGGGCCGGGCAGTCACTGCTCGCCGAATGTGCGCTGAACGATCACGAGGTCAGCGTGCTTAACAACGGCGCGCAGTGCAGCGTGCAGGAGCTCCTGGAGGCCGCGGGCTCGACCGACTTTGCCTCCGTGATTTACGCGCTTCGCGAGCTGGGTGTCGTGAACGTGCTCCGCGCAGGCGAAGCGGCGGAGACGGCGAGCCCTCGGCGCGAGGCCTTCGACGAGCTCGATGAAGACGCCCTGCGGGACCGCATCCGCAACCGGCGCGCGATCGTCGACGAGGGCGACTATTTCAACGTGCTCGGCGTCGGCCGCACCGCGACGAGCTACGACATCAAGCGCGCCTACCTCGAGCTGCGTCGCGAATTCGAGCCGAGCCGCGTGCTCACGGTGCGCACACTCGAGCTCAAAGACGACGTGGATACGATCCTGGAGATCGCCGACGAAGCGTACGAGATTCTCCGCGATCCAGTGCGTCGAGAGCGCTATCGGCGCGCACTCGACGCGCGACCACGCTGACGCGGTCGCACAAAACGGAAGCGCCCGCCGCTGTACAGCGACGGGCGCTCATGAGGCAGTTTCTGCCGTCAATCTGCCGTGGCGTCTCCCGTCGCGCCGTCGCCTTCGGTGCTCCCGTCGCCTTCGGTGCCGCCGTCAGTGCCAGCGGTGCCAGCGGTGCCAGCCGTGCCGCCGGTGCTGCCGCCCGTGCCGCCGGTGCTGCCGCCCGTGCCACCGCTGGACAAGCCGCCGGTTCCGGCAGAGCCGCCCTTGCCGCCCTTGCCGCCCTTGCCGTCGTCGTCATCGTCGTCACCGCATGCGAAGGCGTTCAACGACGCGACGCACATCAGTGCAAGGGCGAATTTAGATAGTTTATGCATTCCGATCCTCCAGCTCTCATCAAGTAATCTCGGTCGTACCCGGGTTGTGCTTCGACATCGCCGAAGCATGCGCCGCGTTAACCTAGTGGATAGCGCAGTCTGTCGGCAAGAGCCCGTGCCCATTTTTATGCGCAGTCGAACACTGCGCCGTGACACGCGCGCCCTATGACATCGATGCCATGGGGCAGACTCCAGCTCTTACGTTCCTGCACTCTCCATCTGCGCGCCGCCAGACGCGGCGCGGCCACGACTTCGCACAAACCCCCGATGCTCGCAATAGCTTGCTGCAAGAATCCGCAGGCTCCAGCCACCCGGCTTGCGGACACCGCCCGCGGGCGCCACATTTGAGAAACGCTACGGCAGATGACGCCCGCGCTTGCTCTCGCTTTCTTTTCTCTCAGCACCCCACGCGCCTGCAGCGCGAACCTGGCTGAGCCCACATGAAAATTGCCGTCATTTCCGACCTGCATCTCGCGTCCTCCGGCGCCCCGGATCTGTTCGGCCATGATGACACCGAGTTCTTGAAGTTTTTGGGCTTCCTGGAGCGAAACTTCGAAAAGGTGGTGCTGCTCGGCGATGTCTGGGAAACACTCACGGGACGCGTGCCGGGGCCCACGCAGGAGCTGCGCCGCGCTCGTGAATCCCATCCTGAGATCGCGAGCCGATTCCGCCGGCCCATCTACGCGTATGTTCATGGGAACCACGACTTCGTGGCGGCGGCCGCCGAAGGCGCGCCCGAAGAAATCGTGGTGCGCGCGGACGGCGTCCGCCTGCTCTTCACCCACGGGCACCAGAACGACGTCCTGGTGCAGCAGGCGCGCTGGGCATCGGAGCTCGGAGTGTGGGCCGGAGCGTGGATCCGGCGCTTCGGTTTGAGCGCGGCGTACACCATGTTTCGCCGCCTGGACGAGAAACGTCACGGGGCCACCCGCGACGGCTCAAGCTGTGCGTTTCAGCGCTGGGCCGTGCAGGTAGCGGAGCTGAAGAGCGCAGACGTGGTCGTCACGGGACATACCCACCTGGCCACCCGCGCCGAGCACGGGTCTCGCCTGTTCCTGAACAGCGGCTCCTGCAGCGAAGGCGCCGTCACATTTCTCAGTATCGATACACGCAAAGGCGAGTACGCCGTACACGACTCCTGGTAGCCGCCGCTCACGCCAAGGCGGCCGCCGCGAGCGCGCTGCCCCGCTCGAGAACGTCGAACGCGAGCGAGCCCGACTCCACCCCGACCAGCACCACGTCCCCTTCGGAGAGCTCGCCGCGCAGGATCTTTTCGGCGAGCGGCGCTTCCAGCAGACGCGCCAACGTGCGACGCATGGGACGCGCGCCAAGGCTCGGGTCGAAGCCGCCCGCGTCGAGGAAATGCTCCAGGGCATCGGCATCGACTTCGAGCCGAACGCCGCGCTGACGGAGTAAATCGCGCGCGACACCCGACAACAAGCGACGTGCGATCTCCCGCACCTCGTTTCTCGCAAGCGGCGAGAACACGAGCACCTCGTCGATGCGGTTGTAGAGCTCCGGGGCGAGCGCGCGGCGCGCGGCAGCGGTCACCGCGCGCTCGAGCTCCGCCGCATCGGCGCTCTCGCCGCCGCCGAAGCCCACTTTGCGCCGTTGCACGCTCTTCGTCTCATCGGCGCCGATGTTGCTGGTCATGAAGATGACGCAATTTCGAAAATCGACGGTGCGGCCACGGCCGTCGGTCAGTCGACCTTCGTCGAATACCGCCAGAAAAGCCGTCAGCACGTCCGGGTGCGCTTTCTCGATCTCGTCGAGCAGCAGCACCTGATAGGGCCGCTTGCGCACGGCCTCGGTGAGCTGCCCGCCGGCTTCGTACCCGACGTAGCCCGGCGGCGCCCCGATCAAGCGTGCCAGCGAGTGAGCCTCGGAGAACTCGGAAAAGTCGTAGCGCGTGAGCGCCATGTCCGTGTGAAACAGCACCTCCGCGACCGCTTTCGCGGTCTCGGTCTTGCCGACGCCCGTCGGTCCTAGCAGTAGAAACGTGCCGATCGGGCGCTCCGACCCGAGACCGGCCGCGTTGCGCCGTAGAATGCGCGCGATCTTGCCGACTGCCTCCTGATGACCGACCACGCGCTCGGCCAACGCGTCTTCGAGGTGCAGCATGCGTTCGGCATCCGACGCGAGCAGACGCTCGACTGGCATGCTCGCCCATTCTGCGACGATCTCCGCGACGTTTTCCGGCGAGACCTGCGACTGTCCGCGGCGGCGCGCGCGCGCCCCCGCCAGATCGACGATCGAGACGGCCTTGTCGGGCAGCGCGCGGCCGGGCAGGTAGCGAATCGACCAGGCGATCGTAAGAGCCAGAGCTTCTTCGCTGTAGCGGACGGCATGGTGCGCCTCGAGCCGCGGCGCGAGACCACTCAGGATCAGGTAAGCGTCTTCGCGAGTGGGTTCGTCCACGTCGATGACGCTGAAACGGCGGGCGAGCGGCGGGTCGATCTCGATGGCCTTGGCGTATTCCTCGCGCGTGGTCGCACCGATGCACGGCAGCTCGCCGCGGGAAAGCGCCAGCTTGAGCTCCGATCCCAGCTCCTGCGAAGCGTCGTCGGCGAATAGCTGATGGATTTCGTCGAAGAAGAGCACCACGCGTCCACCGCTCGCCGACACCTCTTTGCGGATCGCCGAGACACGCGCCGCAAGTGCGCCGCGCACACCGGTACCGGCGAGCAGCTCGCCGACGGGGATCTCCACGACGATGCGTTCGTCCGCAGGTTTTCCCGCATTGCCAGCGCGGCGCTGACACCAGTTCTCCACGATGCGTTGCGCCAAGCCATGGACGACGCTGGTCTTGCCGACGCCCGATAGTCCCAAGAGGCACGGGCTGTTGCCGCCACGCTTTGCGAGCACGTCCAGCGTCTGCTCGATTTCTCGCGCGCGACCGACGATTGGATCGAGCTCCCCGCGCGCGAACGCCACGTTCAGATTTCGACCGAGCGAGCTCAGCGCAGGAAACTTCTGCGCGTCGAGCGCGAACGCTTGCGCGCTCGCAGCGGGCAACACCGCGATCCGGGAGCTCGCAGCGCGCGCTTCCGGCACGCTGCTCTCGCTCGCTGCCAGCGCAGCTGCCGGCTGCATGTCCGGCGCGCGGGCACCCGTGCGCGGCGGAGCGGGGCTCCGGCGAACCGGCGCGGGAGGAAAGAGCGGAACGCTCACGGCCGTGCTGCTCTTTCGGCGCGTGCTCTCGCTCGCACGAAGCGGTTCGGGAGCCGCTTCTCGGCGCCCTGTGCGGCGACGCCGTCCGATCAGCCCCAAACCCAGGTTCATGGCCGCCGTGCGCAGGCGACTCACGTCGGCGCCACACTGCGTGAGCACGCGCCGCGCGGCACCACGCGGCTCGTTGATGAGAGCAATCAAGAGGTGAGCGCCGCTCGGCTCACTGACACCCATCCGCGCGGCCACGGCGCAGGCTCGCTCGAACGCGCGCCCAACGGCGCCGTCGGCCTCGCTCTCCAGCGTTTGAGCAGCACGCAGAAGCACGTCCGCGTGCATGCGGCGTTCGTGGAGCAGGTCGGCCGCGGCGCTCGGGCGCGCGGCGATGCTGGCCAGGACGTGCACACTGCTCAAGCGCTCCCTGCGTGTGTTCGCGAGATCCTCGGCGGATCTTCGCAAGGCCGACAGCTCGGGTCCGAGTCGCGCAGAAGTCATTCGGCCCCCGGTCATGCTCGGCTTGGAGCACCATGGCCAAGTTCCATGCCAAGCGCCGCTGCGCGGTTCGCTCAAAAACCAGCCAGGGCCAGCGCGACGCAGGTCAGGAGTGTGGCGTACTCGAGGACGTGAGAGCGGCGCTCGTCGAGCGCGATGCGGACCTTCCGGCCGGCGAGGTTGCCGGCAAAAATCGCGACTGCCAGAACGCCCGCATCGCGGAGCACTGCGGGCGAGAACAAGCCGCCAGCGCCGTAGCCGACGACGCGCCCGGCGTGCATGAGCGTGGCAGCGAGCGCCGTGCTCGCCGAATAACTCACGCCTGACAAGCCGGCAGCGAGGAACACGGGGCCCATCAGCAGCCCGGCGCCGCCAGCGGTGCCCGTCAGCGCGCCGACCGCAAACCCAGCGGGTGTGAGCGAGCGCGCTCCGAATCGCCATCGCCAGCCCCGCCAGCTCTTGAGCAGAGCGACCACGGTGAGTGCCGTCATCGCCACGAGCACCCAGCGGGGCGGGATGGCGGCGGCGAACGACGCGCCCACTACCGCGCCCGGCAGGGCGCCCGCGCTGAACGGTCCCGCCACACGCCAGGCTACGTCGCGACGGAACAGGTAGAGCCGGTGCAGGTTGCCGAGCATCAGTGCAGGCGTCGTGGCAGCCAGCGCGGAGACAGGATCTCTGAGCAGGCTAACCGCGAAAACCAGCAGCATGCCGCCTCCCAGACCAGCGACAGTGGTGAGCCACCCGGCAACGCACCCCAAACCCAGCAGCAAAAGCTCGTGCATGTGTCAAAAGATGACCGGTTCCAATCATCTGTCTTATCGATTGTTTGGAAGATTTTGATAGATTTCATTGATGCTCGACGAAATCCGCCACTTCTTGCTGATCGCGGAGCACGGCACGTTTCGCGCGGCCGCCCGCCACGCGCACCTTTCGCAGCCCGCGTTGACCGCTTCCATCCAGCGCTTGGAGCGCGCGTTCGGAACGCGCTTGCTGCTGCGCGGCCGCCATGGCGCCGAACCCACGGCTGCCGGCGCCGAGCTAATCCCGCGCGCCCGGGCAGCCCTGGCAGCTCTCGAGGACGCCCGGCGCGCGGTAGCGGAAATCAGCGGTCTCGAAGCCGGAGAGGTGCGCATCGGCGCAAGCTCGACGGCAGCCACTTACCTGCTGCCGCCCGTGCTCGCTCATTTCCGCACGCGCTACCCCGGAGTCCGCATCGTGCTTCGCGAGCTGCGCGACCCGGACATGCGCGACGCAATAGACCGAGGCACGCTGGACCTCGCCATCGCACACGGCAGCGGCGGCGAGCCTTGGCAGACCGACGAGTTCATCCTGGTGGGCGCTCCAAGCGCTCGAAATACGGCGGGACCATTCATCACGTCGCTCCCCGGGACCACCACGCGAGCCGAGCTCGATCGCCATTTCCCCGGCGCGACGGTGGTGATGGAGCTCGGCAGCATGGCCGCCATCAAGGGGCACGTGCGCGAGGGTATCGGCATCGCGCTCATCAGCCGCGCGGCGGTTGAGCAGGAGCTCGAGGCGCGACGTCTGATCGAGCTCGCGCATCCCGCCACGCCGATCCCGCGTCGATTCGTGTTGGTACATCGAGGCAAGGACCGTTTACCGCCGGCCGCGGCGGCGCTCCGCGATACGTTGGTTGCCGTGCGCAACGCTGACACCACGAGCGCACACGCGGCGCGCCGCCGCCGCGCGCCGCGCCGTTGAACGCACGCGCGAGCCTCAGCGGGCCGCGATCTGGCTGCCGTCCTTCATGTTCCAGACGCGCAGCGCCGTCGGCCCGCCCACCGCCACCCAGGGTTCGTGCCGCGACAGCGCGAGGTTCTTGTTGCGCGTCACCACCGATACCCAATCATCGTGCGTGCCAGGCGCGCTCTCGTCGGGGACGTCTGCGGAGAATCGGCGTTCGCCGCTGTGGTCGTACACGGCGAGGCGCCAGCGGCGCGGCCGAGCAGGCGATTGCTCGAGCTCGAGGACGGCGAGTCCCTCGTCATTGCTGGCTGCGTCGAACGGCAGGGCCCCCGTGGGAATGCGTTTCACCACCGTCAAACCAGCGCCGAGCTGCGCGAGCATCCAGGTGCCATCGCGTGTGAGCAACCAGACTTGATCGAGTCGCTTGGCAGGCAGCGCGCGCAGCACGCCCTCTAGCTCCGCGGCGCGCACGGGAACGTGCCGCCGCGCAGAGTACGAGCGCCGCCACGTCTTCTGCGTGGTGTAGAGGAGCGATGCGTCCTTCAGCACGCTGAACACGCGCCCGTCGAACGACGGCAAGTCGAAGAACGGCCCGAACGCGACGCCGCCGGCGTCTCCATCGAGCTCATAGCGAAACAGCGATCCTGAAAACGGGTGCAGGACCCAGAACCGCTCCCCGTGGATCAAGTCGGGGTAAACGAAGCAGCCGGGCAGCAGCGTCACTCTCGGGTATTCGCGCCAGCGGGTCCTGCCCGCGTCCAGGCGCAGCACCCGATCCCTGCCGACAGCCAGCAGGCCCCCGTCGAGGAGCTCGGTCACCGCCGCACTGCCGCGGAGTGGTGCGCGCACCACGGGCTCGAGGTCCGGAAGGCGGCGCACGTGAAGCTCGCCGTCCGCCAGCTGCGCCACTCGACTTCGGCCCACGGCCAGCGCCTGCGCCGGCAGAGCACGCGGCGCGAGATCGAGCGTGGTGTTGCGCAAGTTGGCGAGCGCGCTCGCGACCGCGCGCGGCCGCGGCCGTCCGGCGTCGGTCGGGTGCCGGCGTGCGGCCTCCGCTCGCTCGGCGCGCGCCAGCGCCGCCTGGATCTCGGCGTTCGGGTCCGGCTCCTTCTTGTCGCACGCAGCCGCATTCGAAAGGGCCACGAGCGCGCCGAGCACGAGCCCGATCCCAGGGTGACGCGAGCGCAGGTTTGGCATAGCTTGAGTCCAATCCTTTCGCGAAGCGGTGAGTGTTGCCTAGCCCCATCGACACGAGCTTTCGTCTCTCGGTGACGACCAGCACGCTGCTCGTCATCTCGTGCCTGTTCACGCTTGCGTCGCCAGGGTGTACGCATTTCGAGCGCACGCGCGAATGCCATGCACTGGCCGCCCTCATCAACCCCGAGCTGGATGCGATCGAGCGGCTCGGCAAGTCTCGGTCGCACGACGCCAGCGCGCTTTCCGACATCTCCGTGCGTTACGCCACGCTGGCCCGCAAGGTCGGCGAGCTGAGCGTCGAGGACGATGAGCTCGGCCCCGTGCTCACGGAGTACAGAGGCTCGCTGCTGCGGGCTGCGATCCACACGCGCGCGCTGGCCGAGGGTCTGCGATCCAACGACACGGTCCTCGTGAGCAAGGAGCGCGGCGAGCTCCAGCGCCTGTCCCGCAAGGAGCGCGTTCAGATGAGCCAGCTCGCCGGTCATTGCCGCTCCGGATGACGACGCTCGCAGGTCAGCGGGCGCGCTTTTTCTTGGTCTTCTCGCTCTTCTTCGAGGTCTTGGGGAGACGCCGCTCTTTGTCACCGACGGTCACGCGCCCGAACGCATACGTCAGGGTCCGCTTGAAGGAGCCGAGATCGTCACCGCCGTAGACCCAGATTTCGCGATAGTCGCCCTCTGCTCGCGCAACGGGTGCCCACTTACCGCTGCCGGCCCATCCGAGCACCTGAACGCCGGCCAGCGTGGGCCGCGCGATGATCAGGCCGCACGCTCCCCGACCGCCGCCGCCAGCACAGCCTCCCCCGAGTACCAAGCGCTCGTTGCCGATCGGCCACCAGTCCCACAGCCGATCCACCTGGAACGGCGGCTGTGGGGGGAGCTCGGCGGTCGCCGCCGGCGGCAATGAGCCAGCCAACTTGGCCGTGAGCGCGCTATCCCGCGCGTCGCGCTGCTTGAGCTTGGTGATCTTGTCCACGCTCAGCACGATCTCCGCGGAGTTGCGGGGTCCCGCGCAGCATCGAAACCCGACCGTCGACGATTTGATGTGAGCAGGTCGGCCCATCGCGTTCGCGCAGCGTCCCACGAGCTCCCCGGCCTGAGCATTGCCGCCGCGCACGGTGATCAGGGCGCGCGGCGATCCCCTTCCCCATGGGCTGTCCGTCCACTCCCAGGCGCCCCCGTGCAGATCGGCGACGCCGTATTCGCTCGCGCAGCCCACGCGCAGCCCGCTCGGACGTAAGCTCGGAGCGGCGCCGGTACCACAGCGTTCGGGCCGGTAGCGATCGCCGTACTCGTACACCCAGTTGTCAGGACCCTTGCAAGCGCGCTCCCATTCCAGCTCCGAGCACAAGCGCTTGTCGTGCTCGGCGCAGAGCGCCGCCGCATCCGTCTGCGTGACGTTCGTCAGCGGAATGGCGCCTTCTTCGTTCGGGTACGGATAGATGTCGATGTGAAATCCCTTGAGGATCACCTGCTCGCCGGACATCTCCTCGTCCGCGATGCGGGGCAGCGTGTCGGGCGCCGTGCCAGCGACGAGCGCTCCCCCCGCGATCCACGCCATGCCCTTGCGCGAGGTCGGCGCCGTCGGCGTCAGGGCCAGGGCGCTGCCGATGACCGAGGCGGCGTCGGTCACCTCGGTCGTCGTGCCGGATCGATCTCGGCAAGCCGATACGAGCAGAGCCGCTGAAAGCGCCCACGCTACGCGGCGCGCCTTGTCACCCGTCCGCGTGGTCACGCGCCGTCTTTCGCCGCGCCACGACGCTCAGTCGCCGCGCTCCTCACGTTCCCGCAGACCGAGCTCCTTCATCTTGAGCTGCAAGCCTTTGCGCGAGATCTTCAGGAGACGTGCGGCGTGAGTCACGTTCGCGTTGGTCTGGTCGAGCGCCTTGATGATGAGCTCTCGTTCGAGCCGGCTCATGGCCGCCTTGACCTGCTCCTTCAGTCCGTCGCTTCCGGCTGCCTCGCCGATCACGGGCGACGGCGGCGTGTTCGAACGCGCGCCCAAGCTGCCTTCCCGAAGCTCGGGCGGCAGATCGGCCGTACGCAGCGCCGAACCGTCGCTGAACAGGACCGCGCGCTCGATCACGTTCTCGAGCTCGCGGATGTTTCCGGGCCAAGGGTAGCTCACGAGCAGGCGCTCCGCGTCGGCCTCGATGCCCGCGATGTTCTTCTTCAGCCGCTGGTTGAACTTCTCGATGAAGTGTTGAACGAGCAGTGGAATGTCTTGCGCGCGTTCACGCAACGCGGGCAGCCGGATCGGCACGACGTTCAAGCGGTAGTAGAGATCCTCACGAAAGCTGCCTAGAGCGATCTCTTTCTTCAAATCACTGTTCGTCGCCGTCACCAGGCGCACGTCGACGCGGATGGTCTTGATGCCGCCGACGCGCTCGAACTCGCTCTCTTGCAGCGCCCTGAGCAGCTTGACCTGCATCTCGACGGGAATCGAACCGATCTCGTCGAGGAACAGCGTGCCGGCACTGGCCAGCTCGAAGCGGCCCGGCTTCGAGCCGACGGCGCCGGTGAAAGCGCCGCGCTCGTAGCCGAACAGCTCGCTTTCCATCAGGTCCTTGGGGATCGCCGCACAGTTGACCTTGATGAACGGCTTGTCCTTGCGCGACGAATTCTCGTGCAGGGCGCGCGCGACGAGCTCTTTGCCGGTGCCGCTCTCGCCAGTGATCAGCACGGTCGTCGGTGTGTCCGCCACGCGGTCGAGCACGGCGTACACGTCCAGGATGCCGGGGCTGTTGCCGATGATTCCGTAACGAGCACCCGTGGTGGCGCGCACGTCGGCGGCGCGCGTGGCTTCGGCCGCGGAGAGATCGCGCGTCTTGAGCGCCTTGCGCACGATGGTGCGCACTTCGGCCTGGTCGAACGGCTTGGTGATGTAGTCGAAGGCGCCGGTCTTCAGGGCTTCGACCGCGTTGTCCACGGTGCCGTGGGCCGTGATCATGACGACCGGCAGCTCGTCGTCCATCTCGACCGCGCGCCGGAGCAGCTCCATGCCGTCGACCTTGGGCATACGCAAATCGGTGATCACCAGGTCGATGTGATGATCCGCCAACATCTGCAGCGCCTGTTCGCCGTCCTCCGCCGTGTGCACGTCGTAGCCGTCGCGCGTGAGCTGCGCGCTGAGCACGCGACGCAGATTCGGCTCGTCATCGACGACCAGGATTTGTTTCCGTTCCGGAAGCATCATGGGTGAATCCTCCGGCGCGCGCGCTGACGGCCCGCGCTCATTGGCAACGTTTTCCGCCGAGGGCGCCGCGCAGACCCGAGCAGTAGAAGAGCGCCGTCTTGCCGCCGCCCGGCGCGCCCGCGGCGATGACGTGCCGATTGCCGATTCTGGGCGCGACCAGTGACGCACCCAACCGGTCGTCGTCTTCGGCAGAGGCCAAGAATCGCACGTCGTTCAGCGCGTGGGGATTCGGCCCCTCCACGTCGTAGACCAACACCGCCCCGCCCCGGCTGACATCACGCGCTGTCATGCCCGGCGCGCCGACGGCCACCTCGCCGTCGCCGTCGCCGTCGAAGTCGCCGATCGCCAGCGCCGCGCCGAAATCGGAGCGCGCGCAGTCGCCCACATCGCCGTTCGAGCCACACGTGAACGAAGCCAGCAGCGTGCCCTCTGCCAATGAGCTCAGCGAGCAATCCGTCGCGGTGGTGAGGCCGAGCTCTCCGAGACGGGAGCCATCGAACGCGCTCACGTTCACGTCGTCGGCGATCACGAGATCATCCTGTTCGTCGGCGTTGAGGCGTCCGGCGCTGAGCGAGCGCCCGAACCCCGGCACTCCACCGAGGCAGCCCACGAGCCCCACCGGGCCTGCTCCGATGTCCGGCGCCGAGCCGCGGAACAACCAGACGTGGCCTTCTGCTGGCGCTGCGACGGCGAACAGGAAGCTCGACGCGAGCTTCACCACCGCCACGCGCGTCCCAAAGCTCTCGTCGCGCACCGGCGGCACCAGCTCCACGGGATCTCGACCGCCCGGCGCGTACACCCAGCTGAACTGCTCGGTGGGCGCACCGATCAACAAGGTCGGCTGCTCGAGCCCGTCGGACGAAAGCGCCACCGGTTCGGGCTCTTTGCGCGAGACCATGCGGTCGACGAGCGTAGATTTGATGTTGTCGGGCACGGGCAGCACGAACTCCGTATGATCAGCGCAGCGCACCGCGACGCCGTTGCCCAGGTCTGGTGTGCTGCCGATCCCGACGGCGAAGCAAAACTGACGGGGGGTATCGCCAGGAATCGAGGCGGTGAGTAGGCCCGCTGTGCTCGTGCCCAGGAAGCACACGCGGTCGTCACCGCCGTCGCAGTAACCACTATCCACGGCGTCGACGTTGGCATTCTCGCCATTGCCGAGCGAGAACACGGCAGCGGGCGACACTCCCGCCGCGCCGCCCACGAGCAGATCCGTGCGATTGCCGAGCGTGGTGGTCGAGAGGCTCACGCCAAAGCTCGACAATTTGCCGGGCTTCTTCAGGAGCACGACCGGCGTATCTTCTTCCAGATCCCCGAAGCGCGTGAACGAACAGGCGCTTGCCAGCGCCGCCGCGACGATCAGCGCGGCCTTCGCGGCGCGTTGCGCGAGAGCGCCGTCGAGCGAGGCTTTCGCCCTGCAAAGCTGCGGTTTCAAAACGTACCTCCGATTGAAAGCCCGTTACTGCCAGCGCCCAGCGACGGCCTGAGCTCGATCCCCGGCCTGTGCCGTACTCGCGCATGACGCTCGGGCGGCGCTGGGCGCAGCACCGAGGCCACGGGCCTCCGTGAAGTCGGATCGTCGAACTCGAGCGGTCTCCTCAGCTGTATGGAGGACTCGGGCAGCGGATCCTTGATGAAGTTGTAGGTGGCGAGCGCGCCGAGCACGCCGCCGATCGCGAAGCCCGCGTCCGCGCCGACGGCGAACCAGCGCCCGCGAGTGATGCGCGAGTCCTCCTGATCGAGCACACCCTTTTTGCGATCGGACTTCAGATCGTCGAACAGCCGGTTGGACTCACTGCCCAGGTAGATGGCCCCACCGAGGAACGCGACGCCGATCGCCGCCTGCGTCCAGGCCGCGCCGCGCGGATACTTCGGGATCATGTTCGCTTGGACTGGCAACACTTGCCCACGCGGCACGTCGATGACGCCCTCGTACTCCTTGCGCCCCGGCGACGCGACGGTCAGCTTGTGTTTGCCGGAGTCGAGCTTGACGTCGAGCGGCACCTCCCCGCTGCGCCAACGACCGGCCGGCTTCTCGTCGACCTTGACGTTGATCTCCGGCGCGTTCGAAGCGATGCGCAAGTACCCGTAGTTCACGCGCGCGAGCTTCACTTGAAGCTCTTTCTGTTCACCCTGCACGACCCTGACTTGTTGCAGCAGCGGCTGAAAGCCCGGCGCTTCGATGAGCAGCGTGTGCTGCCCGGCAGGCACGAGCTCACCGTGCGGCGTCTTTCCCCACGCCGGCTTCTTCTTCAGCTTGTCGTCGACGTATACGGACGCGCCTGGCACGTTGGCCGAGACCCGCAAAAACGCCATGAAGGCCCCCTGCGAGAGATTCGCTTTGAAGTGCAGCACGTGGCCCGGTGCAACGTCGACGTCGGCTTGGCTGACGTTGAAGTCGCGGAACTTCTCCACGACCACGTGATAGCGGCCGATGCCCAAAGTCAGACTCGCAGGAGACTGCGCGGCGACCACTTCTTGCCAGCCGGGGTTCTCTCTGCCGTAGACGAAAGGACGCGCGCCTTCGTGGACGCGCGCGTACAGTTTCAACGGCGCGTCGGGTGGCTCCGTCTCGATCACGACGAGCGACTTCATCGTCGAGCGGTCTTCCGGCACGTCCGGCGTGATCGCCGGCAATCCGCCGTCCGCGGCAGGCGCGCCACCTTCGATCTCTCCTCCGTCGGCGGCCTGCGCCGTCTGCGCGGCGATGGCGGCTTGCGCCGCGGCGAGCGCCGCTTCCAGCGCGGTGATCCGTTCTTTCACGCGCTCGACGTCCGGAGCTTGGGGATCGATGCGCACGTACTCGCGGAAGCGCTCGAGCGCTTTGTCGACGTCCTTGAGCTTCTGGTAGCAGACACCGGAGTTGAACAGGAACGCCGAGTAGGGATGCTCGCGGAAGCCGGCGTCGAACAGCGCCGCCGCGCCGGAGTAGTCCTTCGCCACGAACAGCGCCTGGCCCTTCTCCATGCGCTCGCGAATGGAGTCGAGCTTCTGCGTTAGCGCGTCCTTGTTTTGAGCCGTGGCCATGGATGGTCCGGCCAGGGCGAGCGCGAGGACCATCAGCCACCTCACGACTCGACTGCGTTTCCCGAGTGCCTTGTGCCTTTTCACTGCCCAAAACATTTCACTGACTGGCAGCGCGGCACAAGCGTCACAATCGCGCGCCCACCCCGGAAGCGCGTACAGGCCGCGATTGCCCGCGTGGACGTGCACGAGTTTTTCGCGCGAGGAGTGCCGCCCAGCGCCCGGAAACGGCCCATCTCGCGGGCCCTCGCGCGAAGGATTTGAGGTCCTGGGGCGCCTGCACCTATGCTACGGGCTCCTTTCGAGCCTTTGGAGGAAAGACACAGATGCGAAGGCCGCTCACGCCGTGGCTCATCGGAGTCAGCCTGCTCTTGCCCGCCGCTGCCGTCGCGCAGCCGCAAACGCTCGGCTATCCGGAATGCAATCGGGAGCCCACCGAGGGTGACGTCGCAGCTGCGAAAGGTGCCTTTCAAGCCGGCCAAGGCTCGTTCAACGAAGCGGATTACGCGCGCGCGATCACCTACTGGGAGGACGCTTATCGAAGGGATTGCACTGCGCACGCGTTGCTCTTGAACCTGGCGCGCGCGTACGAGCTCTCCGGCCAGAAGCGCCCAGCCGTGATGGCTCTCGAGACGTTCTTGCTGCGCAAACCGGACTATCCACAGCGCGGGCAGATTGAACGCCGCATCGAGGTGTTGAATAGCCAGCTCGCGCAGGAGGCGCAGGCGGCGCCCACGCCGTCCCCCTCGAGCGCTCCCACGCAAGCGCCCACTCCCGTCGCACTGGACGCACCTTCAACCGAAGAGCCCGGCGCCCGGCGTCCGCTCTTGCCGCTGTTCGTGGCAGGGGGCGGCGGCGTGATCGCGCTGGTCGGAGGCATCCTGCACCTGAAGGCGCGCAGCGACCTGAACGACGTCAAAGACCAGTGTCCGGATGGCGACTGCGGCACCGACACGAGCCTCGCGGACGAAGGCAACTCGGCAAACACGCGCGTCAATGTCACGGGGGCGATCACCATCGGCGGCCTGGCGATCGCAGCGGGCGGCGTCGTCTGGTACTTCCTATCCAAGCCTGAAAGTGCCCAAACCGGCGCAGCCGCTCTGCCAAAACAGAGCGCGCGGCCGCAGCTCACGCCGGCGGTCGGCCGAAACTTCACCGGGCTAGCCGTTACTGGCCGTTTCTGAGCTCGGGCGGGTCATTCGTCGGCTCCGGCTGCTCGACGCTCGGGCTCGGCGGCTTACCCCAGGTGGACGGAACGCCCTCTCCCGACGGCTCTGCCTGTCGTGGCTCCGTTTCGCGTTCCTGTCTCGGAAGGGCGACGTAGCGCGCGCGCGCCGGTGCGCCGGGCTTCAGCTGGCTCGGGTCGGGCTCGAGCGGAAACGGCGATTCGCTGGACGATCCGCCGCACCCTCCGTAGAGGCTGGCCGACAACGCGAGGGCGCCGCACAGCCACGAGAACCTTCGATGTAGCACTTTCACCTACCTCAGCATCTGCACGGTGTTGTTCCGCACGAGCTCATCTCCGCAAACGTTGCAAAAGTTGGTGCGACAATTCGCCCTGCTTTCATAACCCAGTGTCTCTGCTACCTTTCCTCACCGCCGAGTGCCCGAACGACCTTCACCCTCGGGCCTCACCGGCGAGCGATCAGCATTCAGAGGAAACTTATGTCGATCTATCAAAAATTTCTCATTCCAGTCCTGTGTTTGACGCCCCTCCTCGCCTGCAGCGAGTCGTCCGACGACGGCGATGGCGGGGGCACGGGCGAGACCTGCCCCCACGACTACTCGAACTACACCGCACCCGCCGAGCCGGTATCGCTCCGCGACGATCTGCTCAAGGCCGGCGGAACACTACGCTTTTCCTGCTCTTTCAATACGACCTGCCACGGCAATGAGGACAGAAACGAGGCTGACCTGTACCTGGGGACGAGTGGCAACGACGCCCTGACCGACACACAAATCGATCTCATCCACAGCATCGTGAACAAACCGTCGCTGGCGGCGCCGACGATCCCGCTCGTCGTTCCGGGCAAGCCCGAGGAGAGCTTCCTGATGATGAAGCTCGACGGCTGCCTCGACGACGTAAGCGCGAAATGCGAAGGAACGTCTTCGAATATCACGGAGCATGCCTGCGGCAGCCTCATGCCCGAGGGCAACACCAAGCCGGTGCCGAAACAGGAACGCGATCTAATCCGCGCTTGGATCAAACAGGGTGCTCAGAAGAACTGATAGTCTGAACCTTCGATGATTGGCCGCCTTACCGGCACCGTCGTGGTCGACGAGCCGGGTGCACCACTGATCCTGGACGTGCACGGCGTCGGCTACGAGCTGTCGACGCCGCTCGGCACCGCTGGCCGGGCGACGTCCAGCTCGGACCAGAGCGTGACCCTGTTCGTGCACACGCACGTGCGCGAGGACGCGCTCGAGCTGTTCGGGTTCGGGAGCGAGCTCGAGCGGCGCGTGTTTCGCCTGCTCATCAGCGTGCCCAACGTCGGGCCGAAAACGGCGCTGGGATTGCTCAGCGCTCTGCCGACGCCGGAGTTGTCGCGCGCGGTTCAGGAGCAGAACGTCGCGCGTCTCACCAAGGTACCCGGCATCGGCAAGAAGACGGCGGAGCGCCTGGTGCTCGAGCTCAAAGACAAGCTGCCGCGTGTAGACGGCCCGACAACTGCGATAGCTGCGGCCCCGAGCAACACGAAACCCGACGACGCCAAACGCCTGCTCGGCGCGCTGACGAGCATGGGCTACCGCGCCGCCGAGGCGGAACACGCCGTCGCGGCGCTGGCGGAGCGCATCGGGCAGGCCTCGCTCTCGACGCTGCTGCGCGAGGCCCTGGCGCTGCTCACTCCCTGAGGAAAGGCCTCGGCGGAAATGCGCGCACTCGCCCCGGATTGCAGCAGAAACTGGCGTCTGGCCCGGCCCCGCTCGGCCGCCAACCCAGGAATCCTTGACCGTAAGCGGAGGGCGTGGATAATCGCGCGCTTACGAGGGATCGCTCGAGGAGCGCGCCCGAGTCCGCGTGGCGAGCTCGCTCCCCAGGAGGCTAATCCGTGATCACGTGTCCCAAGTGCGGCAAGGAGAACCAGGATCACTACAAGTTCTGCCTGGGCTGCGGCGCGGAGCTGCCACGCGCGAGCGCGCCGCGACCGTTCTCACCGAACACGCCGCCTCACGGTGTGCCGCACGCAGGCGCCCAGCCCGTACAGGCCGCGCCGGTAGCAACAGTCCCACCGGCAGGGTCTCCATCTGCCGGGGCCATACCACTAGATGCACCCGTCGAGCGCCGTTCGGTTCCCCCCGCTGCGCCCGGGGGAAAGATGATCGAGTGCCCGCAATGCAACCAGCAGAATCCGGCGAACAATCGCTTCTGCGCCGCATGCGGTTACAACCTGGCCGCCCTCGGAAGCGTCCCCGCGCCCGCTGCCGCGCCGGCCGCTGCGAGCAGTGGCGCGCTGGCCACCGTGGTCCTGACTGCGCTGCGCGCGGACGGCAGCGAAGCGGGCACCTATCGGTTGCCGGACGCGCCCTCTCTCACCGTGGGCCGCGATACGGGATCGATTTTCGCGGGTGACAGTTACCTGTCGCCGCGCCACGCCACCTTCAGCCGCCGAGGCGCACAGCTGTTCATCAAAGACGAAGGCTCGCTGAACGGCGTGTACATGAAGCTGCGCCCAAACGAGCCCTGGCCGCTCAACTACACGGACGTCTTCCGCATCGGCCAGGAGATCGTCCGCTTCGAGGATCTCAAGGTGCAGGGCCGCACGCCGGACGGCGTGGATCGTTTCGGCAGCCCTTCGAAAGGCTACATCGGCCGCCTCGCGCTCGTGATCGGCCGTGACACGACCGGCAACGCCTTTCCGGTACCCGAGCGCGGCGTGCACTGCGGACGAGAGCGCGGAGACATTCTCTTTTCGGAGGATGGGTACGTGTCGGGGCTGCACTGTCGCATAGCCAAGGGTCAGGACGGACGTGTTTACCTGACTGACGTGGGCAGCTCGAACGGCACGTTCATCCGACTCAGCAGCGAGCAAAAGGTCTCCCCGTCGGATATTCTGCTGATGGGTCAGCAGCTGTTCCGAGTCGATTTTTGAATCTGGACCGGGGCGCGCCGATGCCCACTCCTCGCACCATCCGGGTCGTCGCCGCGGTCGTGGAACGCGACGGAAAATACCTCATCACCCAGCGCAGACCCGGCGCGGTGCTGCCGTTGCTCTGGGAATTTCCGGGCGGGCGCGTGGAAGACACGGAGACCGACGCGGACGCGCTGCGTCGGGAAGTGAAGCATCGTTTGGGCGTGGACATCGAGCCCGGGCAGCTCATCAGCTTCGTGAGTCACCCGTACGAGCGCTACGTGGTCGATCTGTACCTCTACCAGTGCCGCCTCGCGGGAGGCGCGCCGCGAGAGCTCAACGTCAATGCCATCCGCTGGGTGACGAGTGGCGAGTTCGACCAGTACCCGTTCACGCCGGCCGACGAGCTGTCGATGAACAAGCTGCTCGGGCTCTGAACGAAGCGCACGAAACTCGCTGGCGCTCTCGACCGACGAGCAGCGCATGCGTGCTCTGCGTGAAGCCGTTCCACGCTTGTACCAGGTGCTGCTCGACGTGCTCGCGCCGCGAATCTGCATGGCGTGCGATACCGGCCCGGAGCTCGGGCAGGTCTTCTGCCGGGACTGTGCGCTCGACTTGGTGCAATCCAGCGACACGGCGTTGTCCTCTGCTGGAGCGCTGATCGCGCCGTTTGCATACGCGCCCCCGCTCAGCCACGCGCTGCACGCGTTCAAGTATGGCGGCCGCGCCGATCTCGCGGCCCCGCTCGCCGCCCTCGTCCGCCCGCACCTGGCCGACGCGCTGGGCGCATGCGACGCGCTCGTGCCGGTGCCACTGCACCCCCTGCGTCTGGCAGAGCGGGGCTACAATCAATCGGCGCTGCTCGCGCGCGCGTGCGCCGCGGGCAGTCCGCTTCGGGTGTGGCCCCGGGCCATGACCCGACTACGCCACACGCCACGCCAGGTGGGCGGCAGCCGCGAGGCGCGCTTCGAGAACGCACTGAATGCGTTCTGCGTTACCGAACCGAAGCAGGTTCACGGCAAGCGACTCGCGCTGGTGGACGACGTGGTCACGACCGGCGCAACCGCGCTGGCATGCGTAAAGGCGCTGCGCACAGTAGGCGCGGATGTATGCGCTGTCGTGGCGGTCGCCCGCGCCGCAGCTCCGGCAAAGTAGGTCCGACTCCGAATGGCGTTTTAGCGATCTCGCGTGGTGACATTTTTCTGCGGACAGGGCCGTTGCTCTGGCACCATCACGTTCAGAGGATCGTACGTGAGCGACGAGCCGGAAGACTGGCGCTGGGCGAACGCTGAGGGCGTGATCAATGCCATCAATGAGTTGGAGCTACTCGCGTCGCTATCTCGGGGACGCATCGAGCCCTCGTCGCTAGTGTGGCGCAAGGGTTGGGCGGAGTGGATGCCGGCGGCGCAAGTGCGCGAGCTCGTATCCGCCGTACCGAAAGCGGACCGTGCACCCGTCAGCTCTCCACGGCGTGATCCGCAGCGGCTGTATCCACCGCCACTGCCCGCAGGACTCGTCCGACCGGGGCCCGTAGGGAACGTGTCGAGACCACCGCCCAAACCGCCGAAGCTTCCACATCGAAAGCACACGCCGGTGCCCGTAACGCGACCGTCGCGACCACCCGGAGCACCGCAGGCCCTCGTCACTCCGATCCCGCCGCCGCGCGTCAGTACGTTGCCGGGTCCCGATTTTCATCCGCCATCGAGGCCGCCAGACGCGCGCGCGCCGATTCCAACGTTGGTCGACATGCCCGATGCTACGGCGACGGGCACCCTGCGTCCGCCGGGAGCAGTGCCACCACCGCCGCGCGCAGTGCCGCCAACACCGCGCAACTTCGAAGTGCTCGACGAGCTTCCGGAGCTCACACCCACGGGGCCGATCACGCCGATTGGCGGCGTGCCCACACCGCGGCGGTTCAGCTCACCACCGGTGCCGAGCACGGATCTCGCCACGCAACCTTCGGCGTCCGAAACACCGCTGCCGGAAACGCCGGATCCCATCACCGAACGCGACGCGATGCGTGCGTTTCGCAATCGTCCGACGGAGCCTCCGACCAGGCGGCGATCGGCGCCGGCCCCTGGAGCTCAACCCACGGCGCCGCCCACAGAAATAGCGTCCACACAGGCGCGTGAGCTGCCGCGCCGTTACGCGGTTGCGTTGTTCGGTTTGAGCATCCTCGCCGGCCTGCTCGCAGTCACCGTCATCTACTTACTCGTCGGGAGCAGCTCCAGCGCCGACCCCACGTCGATCGCTGCTGCACAATCGGCCGCCGTTGCGAGCGCGCCGGAACCGGAGAAAAGTGGTCCACCCTGTGAGCTCGTCTCGGCGGCGAAGCGCCTGTCCACGTCGATCGTCTCCTCGACACCACCCTTCCTCGCCGTCGCCCCGGGCACGCCGCACGTCGCCGTTGGCTTCGCGGAAAGCCCGACCACGGCGTCGGGATTGGTCTTCGAGCTGCCCGGCCTGCAGACGCAGCGCATGTTCACGCAGACCGTCAAGGACAAGCTGCTCGGCGTCGTGCCCGTATTTTCGAAGAACGAGTTCGGCTTCGCAGTCGACGTGGAACAACCAGCGCTACGCACTCAACGCACCATCGACGGCCCGCCTCCATTCGCGATTGGACTCGATGCTTCCGGCATCGTTCGTCAGAGCGGCGACAGCGCGCCCGAGGTGATCTGGTCCGATCCGATCCAGGACCGCATCACCGAGATGCGCGTAGCCAGCTTCGCAAAGGACGCTCACGCGGTGACGTTCCGGCGCGGTGGCCAGAGCGGCAGCGTGCTCTTCGGCTGGCTGACGGCGGAGGGCCGTAAACATTCCGAGCTGCTTCCGGTCGCCACGGACGGCGGACTGTCCGGCACGCCGACAGTCGCGCAGAACGGCAAGGCAGTGCTGCTATCGTACGCTTGGCGTCCCAACACGGACGTGTACTGGTCGGTCCGGCTCGCGACGGCGACCGTGGGAGCGTTGCCAGACAAACCCGCGCCGTTTCACATTCCGCCCGGGGGACCTGGCGCAGAAGCCATCTCGCCTGCCGCGACGGGCCTGTCAGACGGACGCTGGCTGCTTCAATGGACGGAAGGCTCGAGCGGCGCGCGGCAGGTGCGCGCTCAGGTCTTGAACGCCGACCTGTCACCCCACAGCAAGGCGTTCACATTGTCGCGGCCCGATCAGAATGCCGGTCAAGGAGCGTTGGCGTCACGTGGCCCGCAAGCGCTCGCGCTCTATCTCGTCGCCAAAGGTGGTGGTCACGAACTTTGGGGAGCTTCGCTGAAATGTCCATAGTCCAAGGCGTGCGCTGGCGCATCGCGCTGTGCGCGCTCGCGTGTTTGGCGCTGACTTTGCCCGCTGCTTGTACCCGACCCGGGCCGTCGCTGGTTTCGCAAGGGCAGCGCTATCACGTCGCGAACCCCGAGTTCGACGCCTACTTTGCCAAGCTTTATTCGCTCCACGTCGAGGTCGAAACTGCCTTCGAAAAGGAGGGCGAAGTGCGAAAGCGCTTGCTCTCGACGCTCGGCGGCGAAGAGGAAGCCTCTTCGTCGTCGATCGGCAAGAGCGTGCGGCGCCGTAGTCAAACGCTGGCACACTCCGGCGTCTATTTGCGCTTCGAGCTCGAGGACGACGACGAGAGCAGCGCGCAGGCGGAAATCGTCGTGAGCGGCCGTCGCCCGACGGACGACACGGAAGAATTTCTGAAAGCGCTGAGCCTGGCAGCGCGCGATGAGCTGAAGCTGAGCCTCGCGATGTCGCGCGCCCGGCGCCAGCTCGAAGAGTTGCGCTTTCAGGCGACGCGCCTCGAAAAGCACGTCGACGAAGCGTTTCGCCTGAGCGGACCTCGCAAGAAAGCCGAGATTCGTAGCAACCTGGAAGACTCGCTGGCGCTGATCCCGGTGCTGATCGTGCGCGCGGACGAGCTCGGCGACGACTCCGACAAGCTGCTCGACAAATTGATCGACGCCGTGCGCATCGACGCGCCGCCCATCGCTTCGTCGCTCAGCGTCCGCGCGGAGGGGATTCGCGAACGAAGCCGACCCGCGGCGGAGCCGGCACAACCTGCCCCTGCGACGGACACCGAGCCCCCGCCCGAGCGCAGCAAGCGGCGTCGGGCAGCACGCGCCAGCGCGCAGAAGGCAGCGAAGCCGGCAGCCGTAGCGAAACCGGCTCCCGTAGCGAAACCGGCTCCCGCGCCCAAACCACCGGCAGCGGACTTCGAACCGTAGCGCGCTGGGTGTTCCTGTCCGCCAGCATGGATTGCCCGCGCGGTGCAATCCGGCCCGTCCCGCGAAACGTGCCGCGCCGGAGCGGGTTTGCGCGGCCGCCTCGCACGCGCTGCTCATCTGGCAGGCCTGGGACGGAGGCGGACACTTCCGGCGGCTTGATTTTTGGGGATTAAGCGCGGGGCGACGCGGGCGCCAGCGGGTCGGAGTCTCGCGAGCGACAGGCCGCAGCTCTAGTTCACGCGGCGGATGGCTTCGAGGAACGGCTCGGCAGATACGAAATCCGTGCAGCGCAGCGCCTCTTTGCCACGGGAATCGTAGAGGACGACGGTCGGCAGGCCCACAACCTTGAATTCCTGCAGCGCGGCCTCGACCCGAGGATCCTCGTCGTTCGTCGCATCCACTTTTACCGCCAGGAAGCGCCCGGCCTCACGCGCCACGCGTTCTTCGGAAAACGTGTGCCGGTCGAGCTCCTTGCACGCCCCACACCAGCTGGCCGTGAAGTCGACGAGCAGCGGTTTCTCTTCACGCACGGCGCGCGCGCGCGCTTCATGCACGTCGCCCCGATGCCACGAGAGCGTGCGCGCAGGTTGGCCGGCCGCAGTGAGGAGAGCGAACGACCCGAGGCTCGCCAGCAGGATGCCGGTGGCCTTGCGCAGCTTGGGTGAAGTCCCGGGCTCATCGAACGAACGATGGACCGCACCGAGCACGATCCCGAGCCCGACCGCGAGGCTCGCGATCACGAAGAACCCGGTGCTCCTGCGCGCCCAATCGCCGATCACGGGGAAGGCCGTGCTCAGGAAGTAGAGCGCGACGACCACGAGCACGATGCCGAGGAGCGACTTGATGTGCACCATCCAGCGCCCGCTCTTCGGGAGCTGCAGCGCGAATGCGCCGACCAAGAAAAACGGCGCCCCGAGCCCGAGCGCGAACGTTCCCATGGCCAGAGCGCCAAGACCTGCGCTCTGCGTTTTGGCGATCCACGTCAGAATGCCAGTCAGCACCGGGCCGGAGCACGGCGCTGCGATGGGTCCACACGCAAGCCCCAGCAGAAACGCGCCCTTGTAACCAATCCCCCCGATCTGAGCGAGGCGATTGGTCCACGCCGCGGGCAGCGCCAGGTCGAAGGCCCCGAACATGGACGCGGCCATGACCAGGAACAACAAGCTGATGCCCACCACCACCCAGCTGCTCTGCAACACCGAACCAAATGCGCTGCCCGTGACGCCCGCGAATACACCGAGCGGCACGAACATGGCGACGATGCCGAGCACGAACGCGGCCGAAAGCAGCGCGCCCTGCATCCGACTGCGACTCTCACGTGCACCGAACACGCTCACCGTGACCGCCACCATTGGGTAGACGCAGGGAGTGAGACTGACGAGCAGGCCACCGAGCCAGGCGGCGACGCCGGCATAAACCGGGCCTTTGGCGAGCGCGGACGTGAAGGCATCCGTCGCCTGCGCTCCGGCCGCGCCGCCGGCCAGCTTGCAGGCCTCCGCGCCAGCGGCGAGCGCCGAGCTTTCACGGAATACGATGATCGCCGCGGCGAAGAGCGCGAGGGCCTTCGCCGGGAAGCTTCGCCTGCTGGAGCCGGCCACGTTCTTCATCAAACGTTTGGACGCTAACGATTGTTTCTTGAACGCTGCCGCATTCTCGTCAAGAGACGGCGCGCCCGCCCGACTTCGCCCTCGAGCGCCACCGCGAGGGCCACCCTCCCTGTGGTCGAGCGCTTGACGAATCCGCGCAAGTACTCGCGAGCAGCCGGAAAATCACCAGTGTTGTAGGCCAGCTCGCCCAGTACGAACTGGCCATATCCCTGACCGCACGGGGAATCTGCCAGGCGCTCGCGCAGCGCAGTGAGGTCGTCGCCTGGGGTTTCCCCATTGGCCAGCCGCGCCAGCGCTACCTGGGCCTGATAGAGGGGCTTGTCCGTGGTCCCCCAGCGCGACGCGCGCATCAAGGCACCGATCGCCTCGCGATAGTTACCGGCCAGGTACAGTACGCTGCCGAGCGTCCACAGGTGAAACGCGCGACGGGACGGCGGGCTCACGCGACTCGCGAGGCGCAAATGCTCGATGGCACGCGGCCGCTCCGCGAGCCCCAGACAAGCGCGCGCGGCGTCTTGGCGAGCCACGTCCGGCATCACGCCCAAGGTCACCATTTGTTCGGCGACTTCGAGCGCTTCCGCAAAGCGCCGGCCCTCCATCTGCGACAGATAGAGCTGGCGTAGCAACATGGCGCGGGTGGTTTCGTCTACGGTGCCGTCGTGTGACAGACCGCGCGCGGCGTATTTGGCGCGCATGCCGGCCGTTCGCGCCAGCGTGGCCTTCCGGAGCATGAGCTCCGGGGTCACGACTTCGAGCGCAGCGGCGCGGGAACGAGACATCTCCCATGAACTTAGCAAGCGCTGTACACTCGTCCAGATTTCTGCGCCGCCCCAACACCTCTCACAGCCAAATTCCTCGCATTTGCAGTGTGGATGCAAGTCTTTCGGTTGCCGTGTCGCTCTCCTCCGGCCAAGCTCCGGCCCGCATGCGTCGCGCGCTAATATTGCTTGCCCTGGGCATCGCGGGCTGTGGGCATCCGGCCACAGTGCAAGAATGTGAAGTCATCGTCGAGCGCATCACGCAACTGGAGCTCGGGAAGCGTACGGCGCTGGACGACCCCAAGACGCTCGAGCGCGAAGTCGCCGAGGCCAAGAAGTCTCTGCGCACGGCGACCATGAAGGAGTGCGTCGGCCGTCGTATCACCGATCGCGCCATGCGCTGCGTACGCGAGGCGGACAGCTCGAAAACAATCATAGAAGAATGCTTCGATTGAGCGATGCGACCTCGCGGCTTCTCGTGGATTCGGGTTCGGCCCGGCGCGCGCGCCAGCGTTGGCCTTTTGTCGCTTTTGCCGCTCGCTTCGTGCGCGGCTCCACTGAGCCAGGCTGAATGCGACAAGCTCCTCTTGCACTACGTCGAGCTACTGGTGCGCTCGGATCGGCCCGACGTGAGCGGCGACGAGCTGGCGCGCATGAAACGGGAAGCGTTGCACAAGGGCGCTAGCGACCCACAGTTTCGGAGCTGTACGAGCGAGGTGTCGCGCAAGCAGTACGAATGCGCGCTGGCTGCGGAGCACGCCGACAAGCTCGAACAGTGCATGCTGTAAGCGCCGTCGCTGCGCGGCTGTTACCGTCTCACGTGCTCTTCAGCTTGCTCTCCAGGCGGCGCACCGCCTTTTCGACCTCGCGCGCCTCGGCCAGCATGCTCGCCATCGGATCCCCGAGCTCTGCCAGACGCGAAGGCACGCTCGACAACGTGAACCGCGTCGGATCGAGCCCGACGTGAAGCTCATCCCAACTGAGCGGCGTCGACACCGTCGCCCCCGGATGCGCTCGCACGGAGTAAGGCGCGACGATCGTGCGCGAGCGACCAGTCTGCCCGGTGTCCACGTAGACCTTCGGCCCGCGTTTCGAGATACGGCGCTCCATCGTCGCCAGCCGAGGATGGCGCGCCACGAGCAAGCGGCCCAGGAGCTCGACCAGCAGCTTGGCCGCGTCGAACGAGACGCCCGGCAAAAGCGGGATGAGCACGTGGAGACCTTTCTGCCCCGACGTCTTCGGGAAACCTACGAGCCCTACTTCATCGAGCAGCTCGCGCAGCGTGAGCGCGAGGATCACGGCGCTCTTGAACGGCTGCTCGCCGATATCCAGATCGATGGTCAAGAAGTCGCACTCGTCGAGAGTGCGTTCGGTCGACGCGAGCACGTGAATCGGAATGCAGCCGAGGTTTGCGACGTGCACGAGACCGTCCACGTTGTCGAGCAGGAAAACGCACTTGGAGTCGCCGCGCGCCGCGCGCTCCTCGTCGCGCAGCTCCAGCCTGCGAATCCAGCTCGGCGTCCCTTCGGGCGCGCGCCACTGGTAGAAGTTCTTGCCCGAAACTCCGTCGGGGTAGCGCACGAGCACCACCGGCCGACCGCGCAAGAAAGGCAGCATGAACGGCGCGACGGCCGCGTAGTACTCGCACAGGTCGCGCTTCGTGTACCCCTCCGCAGGCCAGAACACCTTGTCTGGGTTCGAAATCGCGGGCACGTCGCGCTCCGCCACGCCACTCGCGACAGGCTCGCTCACGCCCATTTCAGGCGCGTCCGTCAGCTCTTCTTCAGACTCGAGCGTGCACTCAGCCGGCGACACGCCGTCCCGAATGCCTTTGAAAACCGCCTGACGTAAGCGGCCGTCCTCGGTCAAGCCCATGTGCTCGACGCGCACTACGAGCTCGGGGCGCGTGAAGCGCCGCTCGCGTTCACGCGTGAGCTCACCTTCCGCGGCGGGCGCGTCCTGTTCGAGCGGCGTCAGCCGCCGCAAGAGCTCGGCGATACTGCGCTCATCGAGGCCGCTGCCCACCTTGCCGCGCACGCGCAGGCGCGGCCCGGAATAGCTCGCCAGGTCGAGGGCACCCAACGACTGACGCGATCCCTTTCCGGAGACATAGCCCACGACCACGAGATCGTCTTCTCGCGCGCACTTGATCTTCACCCAGTCCTCGCTCACACCGGGCTGGTACGTCGAGCTCGCCCGCTTGGCCACGATGCCTTCGAGGCCTTGCGCCTTGCAGAAATCGAGCAGCGCGTCGCCGCGTCCGGCGATCGCGTCGAGGACGCGCAGATAGCCCCGTCCCTGGATCAGTCGCTCGAGGAGTGACTTGCGCACGCGGAGCGGTAGGCCTCTGAGATCGCAGTCCCCGAGCGCGAGCACGTCGAACACCATGTACAGTACCGGCACTTCCGCTTGCACGTGCAGTACGTCGAAGGGACGCGCAGCGTGAATTCGCCGGCCAAGCCGCTGAAAGCTGGGCTTGCCGTGCTCGTCCAGGGCCACGACCTCGCCGTCCAGCACGACGTGGTCCGGCGCCAGCGTCTGCACGGCGCGCGCAATCTCCGGGTACGTCGCGGACGCGGCGCGACCATTTCTGTAGCGCAGAAGGGTCGCCTCCCCGCGTTTGTCGGCGATCATCCGCACGCCGTCGAGCTTGAGCTCGTAGAGACGCTCGGGGTCGTCGAGCTCGACCTCGCTGCCCGAGCACAGCATGGGACTGAACGCGCCGATCATGCCGGGAGCGCTCGGCGCCCCTTCCCCGATCGCCCCCGCGCGCAGGCGCGCCGCGATCTCCGTCTTGCGATCGAGCTCGTCGATGGTGAGCCCTGACAGCACGCTCCGCGGCTGCTCCGCTAGAATGTCACGGTCTCGAGCCGCGAACGCGTCGGGCTTCTTGACCAGGAGCCATTCTCGGCTGGACGACGCCTGCGGCCGCTTGCCCGTGTGGATTAGCCCGTAGCGGCCGTGCAGCTTGAAGCCATGCAGCTCGAAGTCGATCTTGCCGCGCAGGACGCCGGCCTCGGCGCTGCCTTCCAGGTAACGCACCCGCCCGATGTCCCAGGCGATCATGGCGCCAGCGCCGTAGTTGCCAGCTGGAATCACCTCTTCGAAATCGAGGTACTCGAGCGGGTGATCTTCCGTCTGGACTGCAAGCCGCTTGTCGTCGGGGTTCAGGCTGGGCCCTTTGGGAACTGCGAAGCTCTTCAAGGTGCCGCCGAACTGGAGCCGCAGGTCGTAGTGCGTGCGGGTCGCGTCGTGCAGGTGCACCACGAAGCGGCCCGAGCGCGTCTCCCCAGACCTGCGAGGGCGTTCAGCGCTGAACGGCTCGTTGGTCAGCGCCGGGTTGCGCTTACGCCGGTAGAGCTCGAGATTGTCGTCGGCCGACTTATCGAACGAACCGGACGCCTGCTCATCTTTGGCCGAAGTCTTTTTCACCTTCAAACCTACGCGCTAGCATAAACGAGCTCGTCGAAAGAACCACGCTCAATGCCCGCGCGCGCCATCAGCTCCGGAACGATATCGTTTGGTCTAGTTTCCATCCCGGTGAAGCTCTTCACGGCAGCTTCGTCGGAGCAGATCCGCTTCAACATGCTGCACAAAAAGTGCGGGAGCCGGATCAAGCAGCAGCTCTACTGTCCCGTGGACGACGCCCTCGTCGAACGCGACGACATCGTGAAGGGCTACGAATACTCGCGCGGCCAGTTCGTGCAGTTCACCGACGACGAGCTCAAGGCGCTCGAGGCCGAGAAGAGCAACAGCATCGAGATCGTCGAGTTCGTGCCGCTCGCCCGCGTGGATTTCGTGCAGGTCGAGCGCAGCTACTACCTCGGTCCCGACAAGGGCGGCGACAAGGCCTACAAGCTGCTCAGTCAAGCCATGCAGAGCACCGGCAAGGTCGCGGTGGGACGCTGGGCGGCACGCGGCAAGGAGCAGCTCGTGCTGATCCGGCCGTACGGAGACGGGGGGCTGATTTTTCACCAGCTCTATTATGCCGACGAGGTGCGCGCGTTCGACGAGATCGACACGGGCGCGACCTTCAAGTTCAGCGCCGTCGAGCAGGATTTGGCAGAGAAGCTCATCGATCAACTCTCGACGGAAGACTTTCGACCCGATCAGTACAGCGACAGCTATCGCGATCGCGTGCAAGGCGCCGTCGATCAAAAGGTCGCCGGCCAGGAAATCACGCTGGCGCCTGAAGAGCCCAAGGCTCAGATCATCGACCTGTTCGAGGCCCTGAAGAAAAGCATCAGCGCCACCAAAGAGAAGACCTCGCCGAAACCGCCGAAGAAGGCCGAACCAGCGGCGCCGAAACGCAGCCGGGCGAAGAAGAGCACGGGCTGAATGCCGTGTCCGAAGAGCGGCCCGCTCCGGACGCCCTGGACCCCGAAGGCGCACCGTCAGACGAGGACGGCGAGCCGGTCGTGGTGCTCCCGATCGAGGATTCGATCGACCTGCACACGTTCGACCCGCGCGAAATCGAGGACGTAGTCGATTCGTACCTGGAAGCCGCGTGGGAGAAAGGTTTCCAGGAGGTTCGCGTCATCCACGGCCGGGGCAAAGGTGTCCAGCGAGCGCGCATCCGCGCCGTGCTCTCCCGGGATCCCCGGGTTCAGGCGTTCGGCGACGCACCCGGCCATCGCGGGGGCTGGGGCGCGACGCTAGTTTGGCTCAAGCCACGCTCGTGACCGTTTTCTTGGCCCAAAAGCGTGGGGCGCTTTATGCGGAGACCTTCCCGACGAAGGAGGGTTTCATGCACCCCAAGCACTCGCGACGCGCAACGCTCGTCGTCATCGAGTACGGAGCCAACTGGCCACGCTGGCTGAGCCCGGACTCTCAGGGTGACATGGCCGTCGTTGCCCAGCACTACGAAGGTCCAGCCGGTTCTTTGGTGACGCAGGTCGCGTCGCGGATCGCGCGCCTCGAGGGCAAGGCGTGGAGCTTCGATTCCATCGTGCTCGTCGCCAACGGCAAGACCGACCCGCAGTCGTCCGCCACTCGCTCCGTCCTGGCGCGGGGGTTATTGGCGCGTCTTTCGTGTGCCTACTCCGGACGGCTCGTGCTTTCTCTGGACGACTCTACCGAGCGCCGGGCCGTGCACGCGTTGATGGGCCTGGCCGCGGCGCTCGACGACAGCGCGCACCCCGGGATCGAGCTGTGCGTGCGCATCGGCAGCGAAGATGCGCCGCGATCGAGCGCCGTGCATGGCGTCGTGCTCGCCCGCGCCTCCTGAACCGTTCGCAGGCTATTGCCCGCCCGTGGACTCGCGCTGCGCGGCCACGACATGCGCGACGCGGCGTAGGAAATCGAAGTTGTTCGGTGCGAGCCAGGGCGGCAGCGCGGGCGCGGACGGCGTGTCGCCGGATGACCCAACGGCGCGGCTCGCCTGTGCATCGAGCAGCTTAGGCTGTTGCTCCGTCGCGCCAGACTCCTCGGCTTGGAACGGGATATGGGCGGGCTGAAATGATACGGCGTTGAGCATGAAGCACTCCACCCCCCGGGGGTTTTGCGAGGGATGCCTCGCTCCGGGTGCGCCGTGAGTCGGTCACGGCGAACGCCCAGTTGCGCGGGTTCGACTAGTACCTCGGCCCACTGGTGCGTTCCGGGTGCACGCACCAGTCTGGCCTCGGTACCTTTCTGTTCCTGACGTACGACGACCCGGAATGGAATTCCGGGCCGACGTACTAGGGCGCCGAGTGCGCGGCCGATCCCGCGGTGACCGCTCCGCCCTGGCCGGACTTCAGCAGCGGGAAGCCGAGCGCTTCGCGCTGCGCCATCCAGCATTGAGCCACGGCGCGCGCCAGCGTCCGGACGCGCAGGATGTAGCGCTGGCGTTCCGTGACGCCGATGGCACCCCGTGCGTCGAGCACGTTGAAGGCGTGCGCGGCTTTGACGACGAAATCATACGCTGGCAAGACGAGACGCTGCAGTGGGTCTTCGTGCCGCTCGAGCAAACGCTTCGCCTCTTTCTCCGCCCTGTCGAACGCCTCGAAGTGCGCCTGCTTGTCCGCTTCCTCGAAGTTGTACGTGGACCACTCCCATTCGGCGCGCTTGTAGATCTCGCCGTAGCGGATGCTGGAGCTGTACATGAGATCGTACACGTTATCGACGTCCTGGAGGTACATGGCGATGCGCTCCAGGCCGTACGTCAGCTCACCGCTGACCGGCTTGCAGTCGAAGCCGCCGACCTGCTGAAAATAGGTGAACTGGCTGATCTCGAGCCCATCGAGCCAGACCTGCCAACCCAGACCCCAAGCGCCGAGCGTCGGGCTTTCCCAATCGTCTTCGATGAACCGCACGTCGTGCTCGAGCGGATCCGTACCGAGCGCCGCCAGCGACTCCAGGTACTGGTCCTGGATGTCGGGCGGATTGGGTTTGAGGACCACCTGGAACTGCGCGAACTGTTGCAGGCGGTTGGGATTCTCGCCATAGCGTCCATCCGTCGGACGCCGTGAAGGCTCGACGTAAGCGACGTTCCACGGCTCGGGACCGAGCGAGCGGAGGAAGGTCGCCGGATTGTAGGTACCGGCACCGACCTCCGAATTGTACGGCTGCACGATGGCGCAGCCGCGTTCGGCCCAGAAACGTTGCAAGGTGAGGCTCAAGTCTTGGAAGTACATCGGGATCAGGGCGTGCTGCGACGCGTGCCGCGCCTTGTACCATGCAACACCCTGCGTTTCGAGGCCCCCGGTCCAGCGGCGGACGAGGAGGGGCGCGGTAACGTTTCAGGTGGAGCCGTTCGCAGTGCGGCTCCAGGGCGTGCTCGGCTGCCCGTTCAGGCCGTGCTTGTTGATCCTGTAGATCAACGTTTGGCGGCTGATGCGCAGAAAGCGCGCTGCGCGCGACACGTTGCCCGACGAGCGCTCGAGGGCCGTGCGGATCGCCTCGCGCTCGATGGCGTCGAGCGCCATGCCTTCATCGGGCAATGACATCATGAATGTCCCGCTGTGTTCTGCGGCGGGGAGTGCTTGTCGTGAATCGAAATGCTCGCTGTCGATGAGCTCGTCGTTGTGGAGGAGCAAGATACGTTCGATCGCGTTTTTCAGCTCGCGAACGTTGCCTGGCCAGGCGTACTCGCCGATGTAGCGCTCTGCCCGCGGCGTGAAGCAGCGCTCCGGCAAGCCGTACTCCTTGCAGAGCTGCTGCATGAAGCCTTCCGCGAGCCGCAGCTTGTCGTCACCGCGCTCGCGCAGCGGTGGCATGCACACGGACACGACGTTCAAGCGATGGTACAGGTCGGCGCGGAACTCGCCATCGCGCACGGCCTGCTTCAAGTCGACGTGCGTCGCCGCGATGATCTGCACGTCCACTTGCATCGCTCGACGGCCGCCGATACGGCGGATGCGTTTCTCTTCGATGGCCGTCAAGAGCTTCGCCTGGACGGCGTGAGAGACGCTGCCGATCTCGTCGAGGAACAGAGTCCCGCGATCGGCCATCTCGAACAGACCCGGGCGCGCCGCGTGCGCGTCCGTGAACGCTCCGCGCTCGTGACCGAACAGCTCGGACTCGAGCAGCGTCGCCGGAATGGCCGTGCAGTTTGCTTCAACGAGCGTCCGCATACGGCGGCCGCCGTTGTAATGGATCTGCTTGGCCAGCATGCCCTTGCCGGTGCCGGTCTCGCCCGAGATGAGCACGGTTGGCGCGCCACCCCGTGCGCTGCGTTCGCAGAGCAGCCGCACGATCCGCAGGACTTCCTGCATGGCCGGCGAACTGCCGAGCAGCCCCTCGGCGCTCGCCCGTGCTGCCTCTCGCCGGCCGAGCGAGCGCACGGCCACGTCCCGCTCCCGGGCGCCGAGGGCGATGCCGACGGCCGATAAAAGGCCCCGTGCGTCGCTCGCCGCATCCTCGACGTACTCGACGGCTCCCGCGTCCAACGCGTCCAGCGCATTCGCGATGCTGTCGTCTGCGCCGCACACCACGACGTTCAACGCCGGGTCTTTGCTGAACAGCTCGCGCAAGAGCCGCCGCCCGCTCATGTCCGGTAGGGGCAGGCAGACCACGACCAAAGCACTGCCCGAGCTGCCGAGCACCTGCGCACATTGGTCGCCGCTGTGGGTGCTGACCGGCGCGTAGCTTCGTCGGACCAGGTGCTCGCGCACCGGATGGAGACTGAACTCAGTTCCAACGATTAGAATGTGGCTCACCCTCTCAATGGCTCGCCCGTGCGAACGTAGAAGGAGCCATGATACATCACACGCGCCACCGCGTGGAGGGGCACTCGTGTTCAATGCAGGGCGGGGGGCCGGACCCGAGCGTCAACTCGGCAATTTACAACCGCAACCACACGAATTCGAAAATCCGATTTCGTTCAAGCCGCACCGCGGTGGCTCCGGAGAACACTCCGCGGGGTTTCTACTCACCCACACGATGTTTCCGTCGTCGATGGTCGGGCAACTGGCATCGCCTTTGTCGATACAGCCGCAGCCGCAAGCGTTGTCGAAGCCGTTCTGCTCCACCGAACATTCTAGAGTCACGCTGTCACAGGCGCCGGGATCGTCGCTCGAGTAGTGCACCGCGGGATTGGTCGGATCCGGACAGAACTCTTGCCGATCTTCCGCGGCATCGTAATTGCCGGCGTCCCCCGGTAGCTCGCGCGGGTTCGGCCTTGTTTCGTTGTCGCAAGCCCCGAGTCCGAGCACCGCGATCACAGCGACCATGAGACGCAAGCACATGAATTCTCTTTATCGCGACACGGTTCGCGCGACTACTGAGCGAAACATGAACCTACAATTACTGTTACTTCTCAGAGATGGATTCGCTCGACGATGCGGGCGGCAACACACTGTCCGAGCGCGAAGCCGTTCTCGTTGGACATCGGGTAGTGGATACCCCCGTACAACCGAGAAACCATGGCTTCGCGCGCGGCTTCCGTATAGTTGGCGAAGCTGCGCGCAGCGAAGCCGCGGCGCAGCTTCGTGTCGTCGACCACCGGACCCGCACCGAACAATGTATCGAACAGCGTCCCCGAAGCTCCTGAAACACCGGAGTGCCCCGATACGTATTCGGGGAAGAACGGGGTCGGCAGGAACGTTTGCCAACCGGGATCGATGTGACGACGGATGTAGGTCTCCGGCCTGAGCACGTTGTACTGGTACTTGGATTGCCAGATCGCGATGAACGAGTCCAGGTACCCGAGTGACGTGAACGCGTAACCCAAAGCAGCGTCGGCAAGATTCCTGGAACGCAGCGTTTTCGTCGCCAGCGCGAGCCAGTGTCCCGCCGGCGTCGGAGTCGCTCCCGGGCCGTCCGCCCAAAAGCGAGCGTTTTCGCGCTGCTCGTCCGTGAGATTGACCTCCGCGTCGTACACGGCTTTCGCCTGAGCGTAGAACGCCGAGCCCGGCTCGGTCGAGAAGGGCGTAGGCGGTGGCGGCGCACACTCATCCGTGCTCGTCATCACGAGCGGCCGAACTTCACCGAAGTGAGGCTCCTCTGGGATGTGCACCTTGTCGAAGTCCGAAAAGCCAGTGGGCACCCAATACTGAGGACCCACTGGCGGGATGAACCCCTCGTAACGCAGGGCGCGGTAGCCGTCCGCGTCAGCCCAAGCCGACAGCGCCGAACCGAGCGCGCTGCCGAATGCGATCGAGTTCTCGATCACGCCCACGGGGACACCGGCGGCCCTGCGAAAGCCGATTTGAATCGGGCCGAGTGCCTGCAGTGACGCCTGCGTGAAGGTCGTAAACTCGAAGAACACGCGGTTCGGAAACACGTAAGCGCTGTTCATGACGAACACATGCATGGTCTGCGCTAGCACTGTCGGCCAGTCGTACTCGAGCGCGGGATCCGGCGTTGGCAGAGCGTCGAGCCCGTTGAGCTGCCCAGCCAAGGAGCGTTTGCCGGGCATGCCGTGCACGACGGCTTCGTATACGCCGACCGCACCGTACGAGTAGGTGCGCGCCGCCACGGCGGGATGAATCGTGTCCCAACGTACGCTGTTGGCGAGATTCGTCATCCACTGGCGCGCATACGTCGCCGGGAAATCCGAGGTCGGCTGTGTCACCCGCTGCTCCGTGCGCGCGAGCACGGGCGGCGCTTCGTCCTTGTCGGACTCGAGCATACATCCCGGGGCGAGTCCTCCAGCGAGGATGACCGCAGCCTGAACACGCCACCGCATGAACCCGTTCACCGTCATCGGCTACCTCCGCCGAGGTCACTCCAATGCGAACGGCGTGCCGTGCAAAAGCAGCGACATCGATCGCGGTTCACGAGCGCAACGCGGCGTCTCGCGTTGTCTGATTTCAAACACTGTCTGAAATGCAGCATGCCGCCGTGCACCGGCGGGCGCGGGCACAGCGCATGCGAACGCTTCGGAAACGGCAAAATCGGCGCAGCAGTGAAGAGCGTCAAAGCAAGGTCGCGTGGCATGGCAATCGCATCGCAGCACGCCGGCACAACCCGGAGGTTAGGGATGCGACGGATACGAGTGCTCTCGCGCGCCGCTTTTGGTCTGATGGTCGTCTCGGGTACTGCGCTGGGCGCCCCGATCACCTTTACCGACATCGCGCAAGACCCGGCAGCGGGCATCGCTTACCGACGCGTGTTTTCGACCATCGTAGCCAACTACGACGCGTTCAAGCTGCGTCCGTTCATCGCGCTTCCGGAGGTGACGCAGGGACCCATCAAGGCGCACGGCGCGCCCGGTGTAGCGCTCTGGGATTACGATCTCGACGGCGACCTGGACATGTACGTCACCAACGGCCCGGGGCGCGCCAACAGCTTGTACCAGAACCGTCTCAAGCAGACGGGCAAGACGCGTTTCGTGGATGTCGCCGGCGCGGCAGGAGTGGCCGCCCCCTCACAAGACAGTACCGGGGTCTGCTACGGAGACATCGACAACGACGGGGACGAAGACTTGTTCGTGCTCGGTCGCATGGAGCGAAATCGACTCTTTCGCAACAACGGCAACGGCAGCTTCAGCGACATCAGCGCCGCGTCCGGGCTCGGCAACACGGTCAAGGGGCACACGTCGTGCTCGATGGGCGACGTGAACGGCGACGGATTGCTCGACGTGTTCGTGGCGAACACCTTCGACTGGGCGCGCCGCGAAGCCATCATGACCGAGCTCTTCTCGTACAATCACACCAACGATCTGTACGTCAATCGCGGAGGGAACACGTTCCAGGACGTGAGCGACTCGTCGGGCGTACGCGTGCTCTTCAACGTACCAGCAGGAGACGGCACGATCAGCTGGGCCAGCGCGATGCTGGACATCGATCTGGACGGCGACATCGACATCGTGCACGCCGACGACCAGGGCGGCATGCCGAACAGCGGCTTCCGCGGCGTGGATCGCGGCTTCATTCAGGTGCACAAGAACGACGGTACCGGCCGCTTCACGAACGCCACCCAAGCGCTGACTTTGCAACGGTTTCCGTCATCCTGGATGGGGCTCGCGTTTGCGGACCTCAACAGCGACGGTCGCATGGACATGTTCGGCACCAGTCTCGGCGACTGGATGAACGCGCAGCTCGGCATTCCATTGCCGCCCGGCTTCTGCACGTCCGCGTGGTACTTGGCGCAGCCGAACGGCACGTTCGATCGGCCCGACTACGGTCCCCTGTTCGTGACACCGTTTGGCTGGGGCACCGGCGCCTTCGACTACGACAACGATTCCGACTCGGACCTCGTTTACTACGGCAGCATGGAAGCGCTCGCGTTCATGACCGCCGACAATCCGGGCGTCGTGCTCGCCAACGACGGCACCGGGACGCTCAGCTGGGATCGGGCCGCCACCATCCGCTACGAGGAGCACGTACAGCGACAGCAGGTGCAAGGAGTCGCGCTCGGTGACCTCAACAACGACGGTTTCACCGACGTCACGTACGTGTCGAGCAACTATGCGCCCGCTGCGTTGCCGCTGGTGCCGGCGAGTCACAAATGGAACAGTCCGTTCGACGCAGTCGCCCACATCGTTCCGGCGTTTACGCCCATCGGACCGCTCGAGTTCGAGTGGTCGGGTGTCGACTATCAGCAGGGCTTCATGGGCGTGCAGCTCAGCAGCGCGTCCACCGGGAATCGCTGGGTCAAAATCCGGACAGTCGGCAGCAAGGGCGTGACGGCCCTGGGCAAGAACAACCGAAGCGGCATTGGCGCGACCATCAAGTTCACACCAGCCGGCGGCAAGACGGCGATGACGCCGGTGCTCGGCGGGTCCAGCTATGCGTCTCAGCATTCACTCGTTCAGGGCTTCGGCTTGTCCACGAAGACCAGCGGCATGGCCGAGGTGCTCTGGCCAGGTGGCGTCAAGAACCGCCTGTACGACGTCCGTCACGGCGAGACCTTGACGATCCCGGAGATCCCGTGCAACTTCATGGCGAGCACTGGCCGCCCCACATACCGCACGTGTGTGGACAAGGCACTCGCGGACCTCAGCGCGCGCGGAGTCATCTCCGCTGCCGAGCGCGGACGCCTCAGGAGCAGCGCGCTGCGCGCCTACGACGAAACGCACTAGGGCGCTGTCTCAGAAGCCGCGAGCGCTTTCTGAGACTCCTGGCTTTCGCCGGGCCGCTGCTTCGCAGCGAGCGCACTAGCCCTTATTCCATCGGGAGCACAGCTCCCGCCCCGCTGAAGTGAATTCAGCGGGGCCCCACCCTCAGGTTTTGGGGCCCGCTACCCCAAAACGATTCCTACTTTGAGACACGACACCAGCTAGTCGTAGCAGCGCTACTAACGAACGCTGGCGAGCGGGGGCATGCGCGAGTCGTGCGCGCTGCGCATTTCCTGCACCGCGTTCACGAGATCCGTCGGATTGAAGCGAACCCGCGGGCCTTTGGACAAAGTTTGCACCACCCAGACGGAGGCTTCGGACACGTCGCCGAAAATTTTCGTCGGATAGGCGGGTCTCATGAGCAGGTCGAGCAAGGACATCGCGCTGCGCTTCGCGGCCGATCCGAACCCCTGGCCTTCGATGACCCGGGCGACCCCGCGCAATGTTGGCCCCGAGTGATTCAGTCCATTTTTGATGTAGTCACGGGCGGCCTCGCTCGGCGGACGGGCCGCGGCGTTGATGACGATCAAGAGCGCGATACCGTTCGGGAAATCCCGAGCCGCCTCGCGGACGAGCCGCATCGCCACCTGCACGAAGGCCAGCGTCGGCTCGGCTCGGGAAATCGAGAGCTGCACGTTGCCGTAGCTGGCAATGCAGTGCACCGGATCCATATGGTGGATCTTCAATGCGTATCCGCCCTGCGGAGGCCGCGCTGCTGCCATAGAACCGCGCATCACGTACGTTCAAAACTTCGTCGACGGTTTCCTCGGCATCCCCCGAGGATGCAGAGCGTCGACAAGCTCGGAGCGAGCCGGAACCCAGAGCCATGATCGACTGAGCGCACAAAAAGAAGCATAGGTGCTCCGCGTGCGCCCAGCAAGGGCTTCGCCGCCCGTGTCAGGCGACTATGACGGCGACGCCGGAACGCCTTCATGGCGACGCCCGCCGACTCGCAAAGCGGCACGATGGTGGTCTCCGACACACACGATCGAAGCGGTCACTCACCCGCGCGGACACGCCTCTTACACATGCCGTGGAAGCACGTTCTGATTGTGCCTGAAGAAGTTGTCTGGATCGTACGCGTGCTTTAGCGCAGCAAGCCGGGCGTGACTCTCGCCGAACGCCAGCCGAATCGCGGCGTCCCCCTCTTCCTCCGCGCGTCCCAGGTCGTTGAGGTACGCCGCACCCGTGGTGAACGCGGCCGTCGTACTCAGAAAATCTTCGGTCCAGCGCTCGTGCGCTTCGGCGTGCGCTGGTTCATCCCAGCTGCTCGAGCTGACCAGGCAATAGCGAGCTCGTCGATGGGCAAAAGCCGTCGCATCGTCCGGCACCCGTGCCATGGCGCCGCCGAGCGGATGCACGAACACCGTGCACGGCGGGCTGGGAGCTCGCTCGTACGCAGCGAGGATGGCGTCTAGCGCCGCGTCCGTCAGCTCGTTCATGAAGCGCGACCGATCGAGATAGCAACGCCCCGGCGGCGCCAGCCCGTCCATCATGCTCTGAAATGCCACGTACGGCATGGGCTGTAGCTGGTCCTGGAGCGGCGGGCCAAACGCCCTGAGCGCGCGCAGGTCGTCGTCTCCGTCCGCCGCAGACCCGCTGTACAGTGCGGCGAGCGCGACGGCCCTGGGACCACCACCGGGCACGGTCATCAACACGGCGATGACGTGAAGATCGTCGCTCCAGCCACTCGACGCATCGCGGAGGAACCGAAGAACATCACGTGCACGTTCGAACGGATGCAGCAGCATCCCGGCCGTTACCGTCGGACCTATGGGGTGCAGCGCGAGTTCGAACCGGGTGACGATCCCGAAGTTTCCTCCGCCACCGCGCAGCGCCCAGAACAAATCCGTGTTCTCCGTGCTGCTCGCGATCAGCCGCTTACCTTCTGCCGTGATGACCTCCGCGCTCTTCAGGTTGTCGACTCCCAGGCCGTACTTGCCAGTCAACCAGCCGATGCCGCCGCCCAGCGTGTAACCAGCGATACCCACCTCCGAGTGCTGGCCTCCCGGCGTAGCCAGACCGTGCGCTTGCGTGGCACGGTCCAGCTGTCCCCATCTCACTCCGGGTCCGCTGAAGACGCTCCGCGCTTCCGGGTCGACGCGGATGTCGTTCATTGCGGACAGGTCGATCACCATCCCCGCTTCGCAAATCGCCGTTCCGCGAATGTTGTGCCCGCCGCCCCGCACGGAGACGAGCAGGCGCCGGGGGCGCGCGAACTGCACGGCGCTGATCACGTCATCCGCGCACGTGCAGCCAACGATCAGCGCTGGCTTGCGGTCCACCAGGCCGTTCCAGACGCGACGCGCCGTCTCGTACCGGGCGTCACCCGGCGAAACGACGGTCCCGCTGAGCCGACGGCTCAGCGCTTCGATGTCGGAGGTGGACAACGCGATGCGCTGGCCGTCGTAAGTGAGGGCAAAGTGCTGCTGCATGAACCGTTTCCCCTTCGCGTCGCGCGCGCTCGAACGCTTTACTTTCCTGACCCCGTCGCTGACCGTCCGACGCCGCTTTCCGCGCCGGAGCGTAGCCGAGCTTCGGATACATACTCCGCGTTCGCCTCGGATGCGCGGATAAAGTTGCTCCGCGCGACGCGCAATGAAAGCGAAAACTGCTCCTCGAAGTTGTCGAAGATGGTGTTCACCGCCTGCAGCAACGCGTCCTCGCTGCCGGGTGCCAATGGCACGGCACTGAATAGTCGCAAGGCGTCGAGCTCACCGCCCGTACTCGACGGAGAGAAGTCGCGACGCGCCCAGTAGTCCAGGCGCACGCCTCGCTGCTGCTCGGTCTCTGTCACGAGCGGCGCCGCCGCTTCCAAGAGCGCGTCACGGCCCGCCTCCAGCGCCCGCATCAACCAGAAACGCGCGCTCGGTGCGGGCCGAGAGATGGCAAATATCTTCACCTTCGCCATGTTGCGGCGGTGCAGCTCGCTCTCCTCCCCCAGGAAGTAGAACGAAATCACCTGGTCAGGCTGCCAGCGCAATCGCTCGTCGAGGCCCAGCGCGCGCCAATCTCGAAAGTAAAGAGCAGACCGTGAAGCCAGCTGCTCGGTCCATTGGTTGATGGCACGCTCCGCCTCATCCTTCGGATCGCGATAGCGCAGGATATAACGGTTGAAGTCGGCGTAGCCCAGGATGTCGATTGCCCAGAGTGGCACGAACCGCTGGAGCTTCTCCGCCGGCGGGGGACCCGACTCATCGCGCAGCCACGCGACGAATGGATGAGCCATCAAGCGCCCCTTGCGGACCTCGAACACCTCCAGCAGTTTTGCTTGTGTGACGTCGAGCCCGGCGTCTGGCGTGGACTCGCGCGCGGTATCGACGGCGGGGTGACCGAGCATCGCCTCGCGCTCAGCGGCGAGCGCTTCCCGCAGCTCAGCGGGGTGCTCCGTGGCCCGACGCGCGTAGTCGTGCAGACAGTCGAGCTCTTCCACGAACATGTCGAACATGCGGTCGACCAGCCGCAAAGCACGTTCCCTCTGCTCGCTGCGGAGAATGCTGGTCGTGAACAGGTCCTCGTCGGCGTGCAGGTGGCCGGTCTCCCGCGCGCGATGGAAGTCACCGAAGTAGCGGTACTCGAGACCGGTTTTGGCTCCGAGCTCACGCGCCACGTTCACCGTGTTGCCGAAGAAAACGTCTCCGCAAGCCTCGATGGCCTGCATCATCGCAAAGCGCTCGAGAGGGTCTTCGTGCTGTACCGTGAGCTCCAGCGTCTCCATCGCGAGCCGGCGGATCAGCTCCGTTTCCCCACACAGGAACCACCACCACAAGGTCTCGCTCGCCGACCAGCCAAGACGCCCATTGAAGTCGAGCTTGATCCAGTCGTCCACGAACCAACGCGAGTGCGTGCGATCTTCCAGCGTGTGTTCGTTGATTTCCTCGTGGAAACGCGTCTCGGGCTCCCGGTAGCTCAGGAACCACTTGTTCATGTCCGAAAAGCCCATAATGAACTCCACCAACACCGGCGAAAACGCGAAGCGCTGGTCGAGCGGACAGTTCGCGTCGTTGAGCCAGCGGAAGAATGCGTGATCGTGGAGCTGACGCGTTCGGTCCTCGATGCGAGCCGTGACTTCCCTCATATTTTTTCTCCTGCGTGCGAGCACCCACCGGCCCTGTGGCTGATCGTGCTGCTGAACGCAAACGAACGCCTCAGGAAGACTCGACCGGCGAGTGCTCTGATTTCCCTCTCGGGAATGTAATGCGCGCGAGCCAGGAGAACAGTGCGCGCACTCATTCTGATGCGTTCTGCAGCCAAGCAGCTGTTTCCACATAGAATTGCGGAGTGCGCACAGGCTGGACTAGCTAGCCGTCAAGCCATGTATCTGCGCGGCAACGCACTTCCGTCAGGGTGTACACAGGTCGCCGACGATCAGTCCGTCGAAGCCCGTGCCACCGCCCGTCACCGCCCCCGAAATGAACCAGCGGCCGGTGGCTCCCGTGAATCTCCCCGTTCCGGCCACGATCACATCGAGCTCCGTGAAGCGGCTCGTGCCCTGCTCGAGCAGGCCGACATCCGTCAACCGAAGCGTGCCCAAGCTGTTGGTGATCGTCAGATCACCGGCATAAGACAGCGTCGTGGCCGGCACGAGCGGAAGAAGCCCTGCGCCGGGAGAAACTCCAAGCGTCGTGAAGGCGGAAGCGCCGCTGAGCGGCCCACCATAGACCCTGCCCTTGGTGCATAGCATCACGGGGCTCGCGCAATTCTCGGTGGTGATCTGAGTCACGATGCGCGCAGCAACGGGGTAGCAGCGCGGCGCCGCTTCCGCGGTCGTGCTGCTCGCAGCCGTCATCAACAAACCACCAAGCGCGCTCAAGCTCAACCAACGCACCGTACGTATCTTTGGCTTCATGATGGATCTCCTTTTTGCTTTGCGACACGCGTCGCAAATTCGCTTTCACGCCAACTTTCAATAATCGCTAAACACGCACGCGTTGTCAATCGGCAATGGAACGCGTTCCACTCTCCGCAGTTCTCCGCAGTCATCCGCTCCGCCGGCGCCCACACCTTCGCCCAGCCGTACGCCGTGAAGACACACGCGCCCCGCGTTCACGCCCGCAGTAGGCGCGGGTGCGAGAAAGTCGCCGTTCCCACGTGGCGTAACCAGGCGAGCTTGGCCCAGGTGGCGGTCAATGCCTGCAAGCGACATTCTGGCGCCTCGCCCGCGCGTCATCCGAACGAATCCGTATCGTAATCGAGCGCTTCCCACATATGCGCCGCTGTGTGCGTTTCACTCCTTAAGTAATTCACCGCGGGGCCGTTGTCGCGTTGTCGGAAGTGTCACCGAGACCGAAGTGATGCTTCACGGAAACATTCCGAAATTACTCGAACGTCGCCCCCCGCGAGGGAGCGCCTACGCGCTAACATATTCGCGCAAGGAGCCTTCTCTTGACCGATAAGCAATCCAGAAGCTGGCCAGCGTCGCGGCCCCCTTCTACGCGGCCCGCTTCCAGTCGGCCCATGTCTTCGCGGCCGAGCTCGCCCTTCCTGTCCGGCGTAGTAGCTGCGGTACGCGCTGCCGCCAAAGCGCCGCTGCCCGACGTCATCCAGCCGTCGCACTCTTTCGTGCTGGATCTCGGCTTCGACTCCATGAGCATGGCGATCTTGGGACTGACGCTGGAGGACGAGTTCCATTGCGTCATCTTGCTGGATGCCTGGATTGGTCAGCATGCGGACCCTGCGGCGCTAACGGTGGCCTCTCTGTGCGCGTACCTGCAGGAGTCACTGGCTGGTGATGGCGCCGAAAGCCTTCACGGCTGAGCTGCACGCGGGCGTTCTCGAGCTCTGGCTCGATACACCGAACAGCGACGTCAACGTATTCACCGAAGCGGCTGCGGTCGAGCTCCTCGCTATCTTGAAGGAGCTCGACTTCGAGCAAGTGCGAGCGCTCGTCCTGCGTTCGCGGAAGCGGGGTAGCTTCGTGAACGGAGTCGGGCTCTTGATGGCCAGCGCCGCCCGACGACCGGACGACGTCACGCGCTTGTCAGCGCCCGTGCGTCGCGCGTTTCGTGCGCTGCGCGCGCTACCGATTCCGACCGTCTGCGCCATTCAGGGCAACTGTTACGGCTGCGGTGTGGAGCTCTCGCTACACACGAGCCAACGCGTGGCCGACCGCGCGTTCGACACGCATTTTTACATGACGGAGCTCGCCGAGTACCTGTTCTTGCCCGTGTTCGGCGCGACCCAGGATCTGCCGGCCTTGCTGGGACTCGAGTCGGCAGTGGATTTCTTGATGTGGGGTCAGCGCTGGACGGCCGACGAGGCATGCCGCCGCGGCCTCATCGACGCTTGTTTCGCGCCAGAGGAATTCGAGACCGAACTCGCGCGCTTCGTTGAAGCAGTGCTGACCGGCACGCAGCGTGGAGCGCCGGCGCCGCGCGTTCCGGATCCCGGCGCGCTCCGCGCCATCGACCAGCGTATCGCGGCTCTACCGCCCGACTATCGCGACTTGTACGCGGAGTGCTTCCTACTCATGCAGCGCGCGCTCGAGGGCAGCGACTACGCAGCAGAGCTCGCCGCTTCCGCGCGTTCGGTATTGGAGCCACGCTCGAAGGCGGCGCTGTCACTATTCTTCGTGAAGCAGGTGGCCAAGAGCACGGCGCTCCGGAACGTCACTTTCGAACCCGTGCAGCACGTCGCGGTGTGCGGAGACGCCGATCTCGCACAGGCGCTCAGGTCACGCCGGATTCGGAAGCTGGTCGTCAGCGAGTCCTCCACGCAACCCGCGAACGAGGCGGACCTGACCCTCTTTCCGTACGCGCAGCAGCCGCCCGTCGCAGCGGGCGCCGTGGCAATCGCGAGACACGACGACATCGAGAGCTCACCACGCTGGACGAGCTCGACGATCGCGTACTTTCCCCTGCCCGACGGCGAGTTCGTCGAGATCGCCGCGCGAGAGCCGACGCCGGAGCGCGCTCGCGCTTATGATCTCTTCACGCGTGCCGGCTTCGACGCGATCGTATCGCGGCCGACCGCAGGTTTCGTGAGCGACGCGTTAATCGGTGCGTATCTCGCTCCTCTCCGCCGCTTCCTCGCGCATGCAGGCAAGCCGGAGGATGCCGGGCGAACGTTGCGCAACTTCGGCTTCGTGAAGCTCCCATCGGAGCTGCTGAGGGCCCGCCGCGACGCCCTGGAGCTTCCGTGCTCACCCGGCGCAGAGGCGAGCTCGGGACAGTCCGTGCCGGCACTGCGCGGTGCGGTCGTGATCTCCCTGCTGGATTGCGCGCTCGAGTCGCTCGGTGACGGCAGCCTTCCGCACGTGTCGCAGCTCGATGTGCTGGCGCGCGCGGTGCTCGACTTTCCGCTCTTGCACGCCAGCCTGGGGCGATACCTGAACCTTCACAACGTTGCGGCCGCGCTTCGAGAAATCGAGGCGAACGGCCGAGATCTCGTGCCAGAGCGTGTTCTGAAACGAGCCGAGGAGTACCTGCGTGAATCCCGACCTTTCTATCGCTGAAGCCGCGCCGCGCGGCGTCGAAGCGGGCTTCGGCAGCCCGTATGATCGTGCATTCTTGCCGGAAGCTCGCCTGAGCTTTCCCGGCGTGGTCGGCGCGCGCATGGAACGACACGCATCCGACGTGTTCTTCTGGGTCGTCGAAGTCAGCGGCCGCGAGCTCAAGGAGCAGAGCTTCTCGTACGCCGAGATCGATCGCAGGGTGCGGACGGTGGCTACCGCCCTCGCACAGCACGGCGCGACAACCGGCGATCGCGTGCTCCTGTCGCTCGCGCGCCTGGATGAGTTCTTCGTCTACTTTCTGGCAGCTCAGGCGCTCGGCGCGATCCCGGTGCCGCTGCCGGCGGCCGCCGAGTACGAGATGCCGAGCGTCGTCCGCGAGCGCGTCCGCTCCGTGGCGAGTGATTGTCGGCCGCGCATCCTGGTAGCGGATTCGAGCGCCGCGCTCGGCTCGGTCGCGAGCGACATGGATCCGGCGACGGCGCTGCTGGATGCGAGCGCGGTCACGGAGTCCGCTGCCGGCGTGCCGCATCATTTCAGCTACGATCGGCGCTTCGACGAGATCGCGTTCATTCAGTACACATCGGGGAGTACCGGGGAGCCCAAGGGCGTGGTCGTGAACCACGGCAACCTCGTCGCCAACCTGCGCGCCAGCGCGGAAGCTGCGCGCTTCGGGGCGAGCGACGTGTCGTTCTCGTGGTTGCCCATGTATCACGACATGGGTTTGATCGGGGGCCTGCTGCAGGGCACGTACCTCGGCATCCCGACGTACGTGATGCTGCCGCGTCACTTCGTGCGACGCCCGGAATCGTGGCTGCGCGCCATCACACGATATCGCGTCACCTACACCGTGGCGCCAAACTTCGCGTACAGCATCGCGGCGCGGCGCCTCCCCGAGCGTGCGCTCGAGGGGCTCGAGCTCTCCTGCTTACGCCTCGCGTTCAACGGCGCAGAGCCCATCGATCGTTCGACGGTGGAGGCGTTCATCGAGCGCTTCGAGCGCTTCGGATTTCGCAGGGCGTCGTTCTTTCCTGTGTACGGTCTTGCGGAGTGTACGCTCGCGGCGGCATTTCCGGAGCCGGGCAGCGGCCCCGTTTACGACCACGTGGAGCGCAAGGCGCTCGCGCTCGAGCACTCGGCAGTACCCGCGCCGGAGGGCGAAGAGGGAACGATTGCGTTCGTGAGCTGCGGAAAGGCAATGCCCGACCACACGATCCAAATCGTCAATCCGGACACTCGCGAGCCGTTAGCGGAGCGCCGCATCGGCGAAATCGTGGTGTTCGGTCCTTCCGTCAGCCGCGGTTACTACGATAAGCAGAGCGCTGCGGGCGGGGAGCTCCGAACCGGCGATCTCGGTTATATCGCCGAAGGCCGGCTCTACGTGGTGGACCGACTGAAAGATCTCGTGATCATCGCCGGCAGGAACATCATTCCTTCCGACGTCGAACGCGCCGTGGGCAAAGTGCCCGGTGTGTGGCCTGGCGCCGTCGCGGTGTTCGGTGTGGCAGGCAAGGAGGGCACGGAGGATCTGGTCGTGCTCGCGGGCATCGACCGCCGGGCGCGTCCCGATTTCGCCACGCTCCGGGAGGCCATCCGCCGTGCAGTGTTCGAAAATCAGGGCATACCCGCCACCGACGTGTGCCTGACCATGCCAGGCAACGTTCCGAAGACGTCGAGCGGCAAGGTGCAGCGCAGCACGTGTCGCCGGCTGTTCGAAACCAAGGCGCTCAAGCTCGTCGTAGAGTCCGAAGGGGCGGCGTAACTCGCCGGCGCCGAGCCGCTAGCGCGCGCGTGGCTCTTTCGAGCGTACGCCCGCTGGTTTCGCAGGCGCGTCGGCAGCCGCGTTGAACGTGCGGGCGATGAGACGGCTCGGCGCGCGCCGGCCCACTCGCGGTTTGACGGCGGGCCGCAGATCGGTCGCGCTGGCCAGATTCTTCGAACCCGCCCCGTCGGCACTGCTCGCGCTGACAGGCACTCTGCGCTGACCGGCGGCAAAAGACCACACGGTGTGCGCGCTGACGAAGCTTGCCGTGTCGCGCGCTCTGGAGATGAGCGCCGGCGTCGCGCGCCCCGCGCCCGTGCCAGTGGCATAGTGCGGCGCCGCCGCGGCGCCCAGCCCGAGCACTGTCACGAGCGCGAGCACGACCCCGATCACCGCGCGCCTTGGCGAGCGCTTCGCGCCAGGCGCGGCCGGCCGGGTTACGCTCCGCGGAGAGTGCGCGTGGAGCCGTTCCAGAGCTTCGGCGAGCTCGCGCATGGATTGAGGACGCCGCGCAGAGTTCTTGTGCATCGCGCGCTCGATGAGCTGGGACAGCGGAAGCGGGACGAAAGGCAACGGGGGCGGCTGGTAATCGAGTGCGCGGCGCGCCAGCTCCGCGGGCGCCGGCCAAACTCCGTCCGGGGCGAGCGGGTGGCTTCCGGACAGGCATTCGTACGCAATGACGCCCAACGCGTAGACGTCTGCCGTCACGCCGACGGCTCTGGCTTCGAGCACCTCAGGAGCCATGTACGCAGGAGTGCCGGCGACGAACCCGAGCTTCGGGTCGGTCTCTTTCGCATCTCGGCCGATCCACTTCGCGATACCGAGGTCGAGTACTTTGACCGTACCGCCGGTCGTGCAGAAAATATTCTCGGGCTTCAGGTCCCGGTGAATCACGTTCTGCGCATGCGCCGCGCCCACACCGCGCGCCACCTGGATCAAGAGTTCCAGCGCATCCGCGAGCGGCAAGCGCTTTCGTTCGCGCAAGACCTCACGCAAGCTCTGTCCCTGCAACATCTCGGTGGCCAGGAACACGAAGCCGTCGCGTGTGAGCCCGCCATTTTCCACGCTGACGACGTTGGGGTGCGCGATCACGGAGAGCGCCATCGCTTCTTTTCGAAAGCGTTCGATCAGGTCGGATCGGCAGCCGTAGCGCGCGTGCATGATCTTGAGCGCCACGCTGCGATGGGTCCATTCGTGCGTGGCCTCGTACACGCGGGCCATGCCCCCGGTCGCGATCAGCCGGACGATCTCGTATCGGTCCACCGCGTCGCCGGGACGAAGCGGCGGATCGGGATCGACGGACATCTCCAACGTGTCGCAGCTGTCCGGCGCAGCACGTGCCGCGCGCTCGCGCAAACGCTGCGAGGCGCCGCCAGATCCCAGCATGCCACCAACTCTAGACGAACGCTTCGGCGAGAGTCGAGGACGCTCCGTGTTTCCCGCAAATGTCGCGCCCGCGCCATCCCCCGGCCCGCACGCCCGCGCCGGCGCGACCCGCTGTGCCACCCTCGCCCTCGAAGTCCCCATCGTCGCCGTCACCCGACTACGCGGCAAAACCGCGCGCGAACGCGGCGACGACTGGGAAGGCGTGACCGTTCAACGCGTGCGCTTACAGCGTGCAATAACTGGGGAACGTCGAGGGCAGACCGCCAGCATACAGAGACGGATTGGCGCCGAACGGATGATCGAAGAAGAACTGCACGATGTGCGTGCCGATTCCTGAAGGGACGCGGTGCCCGCCACCGTGATTACAGATGAACGCGAAGTGACCGTCGCGCACGAGTTGATCCCGGAAACCGATGCTCTGTTGTTGGAAGTTCACGAGCAACACATCGCTCGGTCCACCGTGGATGATCATGGCGGCGTATTTGTTGTTCGGATCCTGGTACGGACCGGCGCTGCCGCCGGAGATTGGCGCGACGCTCGCGATGAACGACGAGCGCTGCAGACTGAGTCCGCTGGCGTACAATCCTCCGGCGCTGAAGCCGGTCACGTGAATGCGAGTCCCGTCGATACCGACGCCGGCTTTCGCACACGCCACGACTTCGTCCACGAGCGGCAAGTCCGTATCGCCCGCGAGAATCCAGGGGAAGGTGCCGGAGTTGATGTGGGTCGGCGCGACGACCATGCCGCCAGCCGCAGTGATGCGCGCGATGTTGGCGTCGCCCAAGCTGCTACGCGCCTGTTCGGGATTACCGCCCGTGCCGTAGAAATAGAAGACGAGGGGCCCATCTTTGGACGCTGCAGCGGCGGGATCCATGAAGATGCGGACGGAGCGGTTCTGCCCCCCCGCACGGATCGTGACAGTTCCATTCACGAAGTTTGGACATTGGCTGGTCGGCGTTGGTAACGGCGGCTCGCAGCCGCTCGGCGCAGCCACGGCAACCGCGGACACGGCCAACATCAGTCGTTGCAGTAGATTCATCGTGCTTCCTCTTCTCTTGGCCTTCGCCAGCGCGAGATGGTCAACAGTGCCCGTCGCCAGCTCTCCAGGAATTTCCGAGCTCCGAGCACGAGTTTTCGCCTCGCCCTGGTCCTCCGTCAATACGCGGGACCGAACATCGAAGTCCCCTGAGTGCACTCGAGACACCTTGCGCGCTCTGGCACGGGCCCATCGCGCAACGCACTTCCGCTCCGAGCGAAGAATTCGCGCGACGTGAGCAACCTACGCGCTAAGGCGTGTTCGAGCTCCCGGCGAAACGCTGAAGCAGCGCCTGTGCAAATGCGGGTCCCTGCACCTCGTGCTTGAAGAACACGAACACTTCGCGCCACGGCTGCTGCGCGATCCGCGCGGCCCAGTCGTCGAGCGCGCCATCGGCGTACTCCGGTGCGCGCAGGCGCAGATAGCCCCACTTCGCCGTCGGCACGAGCGGCAAGCTCTCCGGTGCGTCATCCGGGTCGCCGGAAACGAGCGCTGCTCCCGCGTCTGCCAGAGCCTGATAGACCTCGTCGTCGAACCACGAGGGGTGTCGAAACTCGAAAGCGGGCCGGCCGCCCCGAACCAAGCTCAAAAACTCGCGCAGCGCGCCCGCGTCCTTCTTGAGGAAGGGCGGCAGCTGAAACAGAATCGGGCCGAGCTTGTCACCGAGCACACCACAGGCGGAAGTAAGCTGCCGCACGGATTCTTCCGCGCCTTTCAAGCGCTGTTGGTGCGTGATGCGGCGCGGAGCCTTGATCGCGAAGCGGAACGCCCCGGGGACACGCTCGTTCCAACCGGCCAGCATCTCCGCGCGCGGCATCCGGTAGAACGTGTTGTTGATCTCCACCGCGGGCAGGCGCGTCGCGTAGAAGTCGAGGCGCTCTGCCGCACGCAGCTCGGGCGGATAGAAGACGCCCTTCCACTCGTCGAAGCTAAATCCGCTGGTGCCGACGAGCGCGTGCATCGGGCCCTCCGTAGCTCCTCACGCCACCCGCGAGTTCTGCACGGGTTCGCGGGGGCGGGCCGCCTTCGCCTTACGCTTCGGCGGGACGGAGCTGCGCGCGCTTCTGCGGCCATCCAGCAGCTGTGCCAGGTACTTACCCGTATGACTCGCGGCTACTCGAGCGACTTGCTCCGGCGTCCCTTCGGCGACGATGCGCCCGCCCTCGGCGCCGCCCTCCGGTCCCAGGTCGATCACCCAGTCCGCATGCGCGATCACGTCCAAGTTGTGCTCGATGACGAGCACGGTGTTGCCCGCCTCCACCAGGCGCGACAAAACGTGCAAGAGCTTCTCGACGTCCGCGAAGTGTAGGCCCGTGGTGGGCTCGTCCAGGATGTACAGCGTACGGCCGGTACCGACCCGCGACAGCTCACGCGCCAGCTTGATGCGCTGCGCTTCGCCACCGGACAGCGTCGGCGACGGCTGCCCTATCTTGACGTAGCCGAGGCCGACGTCGGAGAGCGTCTGCAGGCCGCGCACGATGCTGGAATGCACGGCGAAATGTGCCAGGCCTTCGCGCACGCTCATCTGCAGCGTGTCGGAGATGCTCTTCTGCTTGTATAGCACCCGCAGCGTGGCGTCGTTGAAGCGCTTGCCCCGACACACCTCGCACGTCACGTAGACGTCGGGCAGAAAATGCATCTCCACCTTGCGCAGGCCGTCGCCCGCGCAGGTTTCGCAGCGGCCGCCCTTGACGTTGAACGAGAAGCGCCCCGCGTCGTAGCCGAACGCGCGCGCTTCCGGCGTGCTCGCGTACAGCTCGCGGATCGCGTCGAACACCTTGGTATAAGTCGCGGGGTTCGAGCGCGGCGTTCGGCCGATCGGCCGCTGATCGATGGCGATCACTTTGTCGACGTGCTGAATGCCGGCGATGGCGCGATGACTACCCACGCCTCCGCGCGCGTCGTGCAGTGTGCGGGCCAGCGCCGGGTACAAGATGCCGTTGACGAGCGTGGATTTTCCGGCGCCGCTGACGCCGCTCACGGCGATGAACGTGCCGAGCGGAAACCGCACGTCGAGGTTCCGCAGGTTGTGCTCGCTCGCCCCCTTCACTTCCAGGAACTTGCCGTTGCCGGGACGCCGCTCGGCCGGTAGCGCGAACGTGCGCCGCCCCGACAGGTAAGCGCCGGTGATCGAGTCACGGCTCTTCATCACTTGCTCGACCGTGCCCTGTGCGACGACCTGGCCCCCGAGCTCGCCCGCGCCCGGACCGAAGTCGATCAGATAGTCGGCCGCGCGCATGGTCTCCTCGTCGTGTTCGACCACGATCACGGAATTTCCAAGATCCCGCAGCGCCTTCAATGTCGCGAGCAGCTTGTCGTTGTCGCGCTGGTGCAGGCCAATCGACGGCTCGTCGAGGATGTAGATGACGCCGGTGAGCTCCGAACCGATCTGCGACGCCAGGCGAATGCGCTGACTCTCACCGCCGGATAGCGTGGCCGCTGACCGATCCAGCGTCAGATAGTCGAGACCGACGTTCACCAGAAAACCGAGGCGCGCACCGATCTCCTTGCGCAGCTCGTGGGCGATCTCCGCGTCGGCGCCGGTCAGCTCCACCGAGCGCATCCACTCCTCCGCTAGCGCGATGCGCATGCACGACAGCGTGTCGATGCTCTTGTTCTGAATCGTGACGGCGCGGCTCTCTGGCCGGAGCCGCGCGCCCTTGCAGCTCGGGCAAGGTTTCGTCGAGAAGAAGCGCAAATAGTAAGCCTTCATCTCCTCGCTTTCGGTCTGACGCAAGCGGCGCATCAGTTGATTGCACAGGCCCTCCCACTCCTCGCGGTTGCGCTTTCCGCCGAACAGGACGAGCTGCCGCTGCGCGGCGCTCAATTTGCACCACGGCTTGTCCAGATCGATCTTGAACGTGTCCGAAACCCACTCCACCGTCGCGGCGATCCAGCCGTCACCGCTCATCGTGCCGGACGACCACACCGAGATCGCGCCGTCACGGATGGACAGCTTGGGATCCTGAACGACCAGATCGGGATCCATCTCCGGGCGGGCACCGAGCCCGTTGCAATCGGCGCAAAATCCGAGCGGCGAGTTGAACGAGAACGAAAGCGGCGAGAGCTCCGGGAACGACAGCCCGCAGTCGATGCACGCGGCACGCTCGGTGAAAGTACGCTCGCGATCAGCGGCGACCACGATCAGCGATCCTCCGCCCTCGCGCAGCGCTGACTCCACGGAGTCCGCGAGCCGTGCGCCCTGATCCGGATGAATCGTGAGACGATCGACGACCAGATCCAGGTCGTGCTTCGCCTTCTTGTCGAGCGCGCCGAGCTCCTCGAGGCGCACGATGCGGCCGTCGACGCGCACGCGCGTGAAGCCCCGCGATTTCAAGTCCGCCAGGCGTTCGCGGTGCTCGCCTTTGCGCTGGCGCTCGAGCGGAGCCAGGAGCACCAAGCCCGTGCCGCGCGGGTAGGCGGCGATCGCGTCCACGATCTGCTGCGCAGACTGCGCCGTGGCGCGCTTTTCGCAGCTCGGGCAATGCTGCACGCCGACGCTCGCGAACAGCACGCGCAGGTAGTCGTGCACCTCGGTGACCGTGCCCACGGTGGAGCGCGGGTTGTTGGACGCCGTCTTCTGTTCGATGGAGATCGTCGGAGAAAGCCCGCGAATCGTGTCGTATTTCGGCTTCTCCATCTGACCCAAAAATTGACGCGCGTAGCTGGACAGGCTCTCGACGTAACGGCGCTGGCCTTCCGCGTACAAGGTGTCGAACGCCAGCGACGACTTCCCGCTGCCCGAAACGCCGCTCAAGACCACGAGCTTTTTCTTGGGGATCGCGAGCGTCACGTTTTTCAGGTTGTGCTCGCGAGCGCCACGCACGGTGATGACGTCGGGTTCGCGCCGTGTGCTGGTCATGGGCCGGAGTATGTATCAGCGGTTCGTCAGCGCGCCACAGCCGGCCCCAGTTTTTGCGGTTTAGCGCCGGTGCCGGGCCGCTCCGGGGTTTGCTTCGAGCTCTGCGAGCACACGTTCCCGGAGCAGGGGAACCGGCGGCGCGCCGTGTGACAACAGGGCGTCGTGGAAGCGGCCGAGCTCGAAGCGCGCACCGAGGCGGCCCTCGGCCTCAGCGCGTAGCTCGAGGATCTGCAGCTTGCCGAGCGTGTAAGCGAAGTAGCCCGGGTCGAACGTCCCGCGCACCGCTTGTTCGCGCGCCGTCGCCGTATCCTGCTTGCATGCCGTTTCGAACAGGCGCGCGGCCTCGCTCACGCTCATGCCCTCGGTGTGGATGCCGATCGACGCGAGCACTCGGCAGTCACGCAGCAGCGCGTCGGCGAGCTGGCCGAGCCGGTATTGCGGATCCTCGCTGCCGAACCCTTCGTCCACCATCATCTGTTCTACGTAGTGCGCCCAGCCCTCCACGAACGAGTAGCTGTCCATCATCTTCTGCACGCGCGTCGGCGCGCGGCGCATCCACTGTCCTTGCACGAAGTGGCCGGGATACACCTCGTGCACGCTCGTGGCGAGCAGATTGCCGTACGTCATCACGTACTCTTCTTGCTCCCGTTTCGGCCACGCAGGATCGGGCGAGGTGATGTAGTAAAAGGCTTCCTCGGCGGTTTCGAAAGGCCCAGGCCCGTTCAGAAACGCCTGATTGTAGCGCATGTACGGCGGCGTCTCGCGCACGCTGGCCGCGCTTTTTCCGGGCAGCGTGAGCAAGCGTTTCTCGGCGACGAACACGCGCGAGCGCTCCACGAGCCGCGCTGCTTCCGCGAGCAACTGGTCCGCTCTCGGGCGCGTCGGGCGCACGCGTTTCGCGAGCGTCTCGTACGCGGCGCGATTCTGCGCCAGGTCGGCCTGCGCGCGACGCTTCAGCTCGAGCGCGTCGAACGGCAGCTGCTCTTGAACTTGCAGGAGCCGGGCGTAGCGCTCCGGCCCGAGGACGTGGCTCGCGTCCCCCCGGGGCAGCTCCACTTCGCGCAGATGCGTGGCGAGCCGTTCGGCTTCGCCCGCGAGCTGCTCATTGATACGCGCGAACTCCTGCTGCAATGGGCGGTCCTTCACGGCGGCGAGCCGCTTTACGACCTCGCCTCTCAGGTATTCGGCGTAGCCTCGGTAGATCTTGATGGCCGTCTCGACGACGGGCGCGGACAGCGGAGAGCCGAGGTTCGCGCGGATATGCCGGACCTGCAAAAGCGCCGCCCGTTCGTGCTCGACCAGCCGCGCCGCGCGCTCGCTGAGCGGCGCGTAGTCGCGGTCGAGGTACACGTTCACGGCGAACAGCTCTTCGTAGTACGAAGGGCGCGTCTGCCATTCACGCAGGCTGACGAGCCGGAACGAGCTCAGCTGTGCGTGGCGCCGGAGGAGCGCCAGGTCGAGCCGCGCGTCGGCATCGAGCGAGCTCGTCGAGACGGACTCGAG
>DATDJP010000130.1:0-25717 GCA_036520475.1 Polyangiaceae bacterium
GCGCACGACCCGGAGCTTGACGTCCTCGGGGATCTGCCCGGTCAGCCGCGTGAGGCTCGCCTTGACGCCTTCGATCACGGCCACGGTGTTGGCGCCGGACTGGCGCACGATCTCCAGGACCACCGTCGGTGTACCGTCCAGCCGCGCCGCGGAGCGCTGCTCGTAGGTGCCGTCCTCGGCGTAGCCGACGTCGCGCACGCGCACCGGACGGCCGTCGATGTTGGCGATCACGAGCGCGTTGAAGCCGTCGGCGTCGTGGAAACGGCCCAGCGTGCGCAAGGTGCGCTCGTCCTGCCCGCGGGTGACGTTGCCGGCCGGGATATTGGCGTTCTGCTGCACGATCGCGTCGCGCACCGCCGTGATCGGCAAACCGTAAGCGGCGAGCCGGTCGGCATCGACCCAGACCTTCATGGCGCGCTCTTGCCCGCCCACCACGCGCACTTCCCCGACGCCCGCGGAGCGCTCGAGCTGCACGCGCACGACCTTGTCGGCGATCTCGCTGAGCTCGCGCACGGAGCGGTCGGCGGACAGCGCGACGCTCATCACCGGTGTCGCGTCGTTGTCCTGCTTGGCGACGATCGGCGGGTCGGTCCCCGCGGGCAGATTGCGCAGCGCGGCCTGGACGCGATCGCGTACGTCCTGCGCGGCAGTGTCGACGTTGCGATCCAGGTCGAACGTGGCAACGACCACCGAGGACCCAGCCGACGAGATGGATCGGAGCTCGCGGATGCCTTCGACGGTGTTGACGACCTCCTCGATCTCCTCGCTGATCTCGGACTCGACGTCCTCGGGAGCGCCGCCTGGTAACGTGGTGCGCACCATGACGGTGGGCAGGTCCACCGCCGGAAATCGGTCGACGCCGAGGCTCGTGTACGCGGTCGCGCCCACGACCACCATGGCGAGGATGAGCATGGCCGCGAACACCGGCCGCCGGATGCAGAGCTCGGCGAGTTTTTGCACCCGTCAACTCCCGGGTACGGTGCGGACCGGTTGCCCGTGTTGTAGCGAGCCCGGACGGACCACGACCAGTTCGCCCTTCTTGAGCCCCGACTCGATCTCCACGCGATCCCCGGCGCGTTTGCCGAGGGTCACGCGCTTCTCGACGGCCTTGCCGCCGGTGACGGTGAGCACCTTGTGCAGGCCCGCAAACTGCACGACGGCGCTCGCGGGCACGCTGAGCGCGGGCGTCGTGCCGATGACGATGTGCGCGTTGACGAAGCTGCCAGGGCGCAGGGTGCCAGGGTTTTCGATGTCTGCCTCGACGAGCAGGCTGCGACTCTGCCGCTCGATCGCCGGAGCCAGCCGCGCCACCTTGCCCGTGTGAGCGGCGCCGTCTCCTTCCAGCTGCACGCGCACGAGCTGCCCGGCGCGCACGCTCGCGGCCTCACGCTCCGGAATCGCCACCCTGAGCCGGAGCGGGTTGATGCGCACGATCTCGAGCACTGGCGCGCCCGCCGCGAGGTACGAGCCGGCGCTCACGTGGCGGAGCTGCACGACGCCGTCGATCGGTGAGCGGATCACGGTGTCGGCCATTTGTTGCTGGGCGAGGCGGAGCTCGGAGCGGCGCTGGCGAATGCCGGCCCTGCGCAGACCGACCTGCTCGCGCGCGCTTTGCAGTCCCGTCTCTGCGCGCACGGCCGCGGCCTCCGCGGTGTCGAGCTCCATCGCCGTCATCAGGCCTTCTTTGACCAAGGCGCGCGCGCGGGCGAGGTGCGCCTGGGCTTCGTCGTGGGTGGCGCGCGCTTGCCGCACCAGAGCCGTGTTCTCGACGTCGACGTCGTCGTCCTTGGCCTCCGGTGGGATCCCGAGCTCGGCGCGGACCTGGGCGAGCGCCGCGGCGGCTTGCTCGACCTTGAGCTGGTAGTCCACGCGCTCGAGCTCGGCGAGCGCCTGGCCCTCTTGCACGGTGCTGGCCATGTCCACGCTGATGGACGCAAGGCGACCTGGAACCTTGGCCGAGAGCGTGACGCGCTCGTCGGCGTCCAGGGTCCCCGAGATGCTTACCGTGCGCTCGATGCCGAGCTCGCTGGCCGGCACCAGCCGAACCTCTTTGACTTCCTGGCGGCCCGGGCGCGTCGCGCCCTGTTCTGCGCGAGCCGCCGAATCCCGCTTACAGCCGCCGAGCAAGAGCGCCACCGCCCCCAGGCAGGCCAATCGCCGGAGGCGGGAGCCTGGGCGCGGGGAGCAAAAAAACACATTGGGGAGTGTAATCGGCAGGCGCCGACACACCACCCCAAACGTATCGCTTATTTACGTGCGCTCTCTGCCGCGACTTTCTCGCGGTACTTCTTCATCATCTCTTCTTGTTCCTGCTTCGGCATCGGCGAGTAACGGGCGAACTCCATGGTGAAGTTACCCTTGCCCTGCGTCGCAGATCGCAAGTCGGTCGAGTACCCGAACATGGTGTTGAGCGGGACCTCGGCCGTCACGGTGACGGTCTCGGCAGAAATGGTGTCCATGATCACGCCGCGGCGCTGATTGACCTGGCCCACGACGGCGCCCTGGAACTCCGAGGGCGCCTCGACCTCGACCTTCATGATCGGCTCGAGCACCACGGGTTTGGCCTGGGCGTACGCCTCGCGGAAGCCCATCAGCGCAGCCGTCTTGAACGCCGCTTCCGAGGAGTCCACCGCGTGATGCAAGCCGTCGTCGACGATGCAGCGCACGCCGACCACCGGGAAGCCGATCAGGCTGCCCTTCTTGATGGCTTCCTTGAAGCCCTTGTCGCACGCCGGCACGAACTCGCGCGGGATGGCGCCACCCACGATCTCGTCGACGAACTCGTAGATCTCCACGGCGTCCGGAGGAAGCGGTTCCATGTAGCCGTTGATACGCGCGAACTGACCGGAGCCGCCCGTCTGCTTCTTGTGCGTGTAGGCGATGGTGGCGCGCTGCGTGATGGTCTCGCGGTAGGCGACCTGCGGCTTGCCGGCGATCACGTCGCAGCTGTACTCGCGGCGCATGCGCTCCATGTAGATGTCGAGGTGGAGCTCACCCATGCCGCTGATGATCGTCTGCTGCGACTCTTCGTCCTGGTGAACGCGGAACGTCGGATCTTCTTTGGTGAAGCGGTTCAGCGCCTTCGAGAAGTTCGTTTCCGAGCTGCGATCCTTGGGCGCGACCGCGAGTGAGATCACCGCGGCCGGGACGTGCATGGACGTCAACGTGACGTTCATCTTGCCATCGGTGAAGGTTTCGCCGGAGCTGGCCTCGACGCCGTAGAACGCGACGATGTCGCCTGCCTGGGCCGTCGCAATCTCCTCGCGATCGTCCGAGTGCATGCGGAACATGCGTGGCACGCGCACCTTCCGGCGCTCGTTGGAGATGTTGTAGATGGTGTCGCCGCTCGTCACCGAGCCCTGGTAAACGCGGAAGTAGGTGAGCTGACCGTACTTGTCCTGCTGGAGCTTGAACGCCAGGCCGACGAACGGCTTGGACGGGTCGGACTCGATCAAGACCTTTTCTTCGCCCTTGTCCTGGTCGTGGCCTTCGTTGACGACTTCCGTGGGGTTCGGCAGGTAGTGCACGACGGCGTCCAGAAGCAGCTGAATGCCCTTGTTCCGGAAGGCCGAGCCGCACATGACCGGGGTCATCTTGAGCGCGAGGGTCGCGCGACGGATCGCTGCGCGCAGCTCCTTGTCGCTGACCGGCTCTTCGTTGATGAACTTTTCGGCGAGCTCGTCGTCGACGTCTGCGACCTGAGCGATGATTTCCTGGCGCGTGTCCTTGGTCTTCTGCGCCAACTCGGCAGGTGGATCCACCTCGCGGATCTTCTCGCCGTCTTCGCCGTCGAAGTAGTAGGCCCTGCCGGTGACGGCGTCGATCACGCCCTCGAACTTGTCCTCCGCGCCGATCGGCACCTGCAGTTTGACCGGGTGGTGTCCGAGCTTCGCTTTGAGCATGTCCGAGACGTGCTCGTAGTTCGCGCCCGGGTTGTCCATCTTGTTGACGAAGGCGATGCGCGGCACGCGGTAGCGCTTCATCTGTTTGTCGACGGTGATCGACTGGCTCTGCACACCCTTGCCCGAGTCGAGCACGAGGATGGCGCCGTCGAGCACGCGCAAGGCGCGTTCGACTTCGATGGTGAAGTCGACGTGGCCGGGCGTGTCGATGATGTTGACGTTGTGATCCTCGAGGTGCTCCTTCGAGCCCTTCCACACGCAGTACGTGGCTGCCGACTGGATCGTGATGCCCTTCTCGCGCTCGAGATCCATCGAGTCCATCTTGGCGCCGACGCCGTCCTTACCGCGCACCTCGTGAATGGCGTGGATGCGGCCGGTGTAAAACAGGATGCGCTCCGTCAGCGTGGTCTTGCCCGAGTCGATGTGGGCCGAGATGCCGATGTTGCGGATGCGCGCGAGGGGGATGTGTGTCGTCATGTCTTTGTCCGAGTGAGGGTCGCTCCTCTAGCCAAACCAACGACGCAAGGGAAGCGACGCTGACGTCGCGTTTGGAGCTCCTCGCGTAATCGTGAATGAACTCGAGGGTTTCGAGTGCTTGACCGCGGCGGCGGGTGCCGCCCCGATGGACCAAGTTCGCGGCTTTATGCGGCCGAGAGCGCCATGCTTTGACGCGCAGCGACCCGGAAGTCAAAAATCTTAAGCGGTGGGCCCCGGAAATACGCGACTTTTGACGCTCCCCTGGGCGGAACTGGAGGGGACCTGGGCGAGCGCGATGCGAAATTGCTCAGCGCCTGGCAGCGCCTGGGGACGCCGGGCCACGGTGGCCGACTCCCAGACCAGCGTCAGACCGCGCTCGGCGAGGTGGGCCGGCAGCTCGGTCGGGTCGAAGCCGAACGTAAAGGGTTCGCGTACGCGTGCCAGCGTGCGAAAGAGCGTCGATGTGCCGGCAAAGGCGTGCGTGCCGTCCAGCGCACCGCGGTGCAGGTAGGTGAATACGACCTCGCTCCGAGGGGCGCACTGGGCGACGAACGTCAGGGTCCGGTTCACGCCGTCCGCGCTGAGGTAGGGCGTGACCCCTTCCCAGATGAAAAAGACCGGCTCGCGGAGGTCGAAGCCGTGGCCCCGAAGCTTCTCGTGCAGGTCGTCTCGGTCGAAGTCGACGGGCACGTAGCAGAGGTGGGGCGTCGCGCGCGGCCAAGGCGCGGCGAGCCGCTCCTTGCCTGCGAGCATCACTTTCCGATCGACCTCGAACACGCGGCACGTCGCGAGCTCCGGGAGCCGATGTGCTCGCGTGTCGTAGCCGGCGCCGAGTATCACGAGCTGCGCGATACCGGCGGCGACGGCGCGTTTGAGCGCTTCGTCGATGGCGTGCGTGCGGCTCTGAGCTGCCAGCCGCACCCCCGGCCAGCGCCAGTCGATGAATTGCTCGATGCGGCGCAAGACAGCGGGCACGCGCGCCGCAAGCGCCACCGTTCGAAAGCGCGGCCGCAGGCAACGGACGGCCAGGGGGTCATCGAACAGCCGCCGCTCGGGTGGCTGGCGAACGCTCTCCAAGGCTCGGAACAGAGCGATGTATTCGGCCGTCTTGCTGGCAGCGCGGGGGCGCATGGCGACCACTTTCGCCGGCCTCCCTCTCGCTGTCACGGACACTCTGGTACCGTACGCGGATCATGCGTGCTCTCTGGGCTCTCGGTTCGCTCTGCGTCGTGAGTTTGGCGCTGGGCTGCAACGACGGCGATTCGGGCGACGGTGAAGGGGGCGCGGGGGGAAGCTCCGGCAGCGGCGCTGCCGCGGGTCGCGCGGGATCCGGCGGCGCCGCGGGCCGGGGTGGCACGGGAGCAGGAGGCGGCTCCGCGGGACGCGGCGGGACGGGAGCAGGGGGAAGCTCCGCGGGGAGCGGTGGCACGGGCGCGAGCGGTGGAGCTGCGGGCGCGGGCGGTGTCGTGACCTACGGACAGAAGTACGAGGGTGGAGAGTTTCACCTCGGGCCGGTCGATTATGAGGAAAGCGAGTGGCACAACGCCTGCGCGCCGGCGACGAAGTACGCCGCGGCCGTGCGGCAAGCCGAAGGACAGCTGCTCGCGGGCATCTGGAACGGCGTTGCGAACCATTGGCACTACTGCGACGCGTGCATCTACGTCACTACGGCGCGCGGCAAGTCGGCGATGCTGCGCGTCGTCACCTACGGCGACTCGAGCCCGAACAGCATCGACGTCAGCCCCGCGGCGTACGCAATCCTGAATAGCGGTGAATACCCGCGCAACATGTCCTGGCAATTCGCGAAGTGCCCCGACACTGGCAAAGTCATGTACGAGTTCAAGAACGAGGCTCGCGACGCTTGGACGGCGTTCTGGGTGAGAAACGCGCGTGTGCCGATCGCGCGCGTCGAGGTGCGGAGCGCGAGTCGTGCGAGCTTCAGCGCGTTGCCGCGCGACCCAGATGGGTCCATCTACGCGCACGATCCGGGTTTCGGCATAGGACCTTTCACACTGCGCGTTACTGCGTCCGACGGCCAACAGATCACGGATGAGTTCAGCTGGCCTTCGGCGGGGATCGGCGGACAGCTCCTCACTGGGCAGGGAAACTTTCGATGAAACGCATCGACTTCGTAACGAGCAGCGCAGCGGCGCTCACGGCTCTTGTCCTCGGCTGCTCGAGTAACACGCCAGGCGGCAGCGGCGGCGTGGGCGGTGGCACCGGCAGCGCCACCGCGCGCCAGGAAGCGCTGACCGCGCTGCCGACCGTGCGCCAAGAGCACGCGGTCGTGGCGTTGAACGACGAGGTCTACGTGATCGGCGGCTTCACGCCGGCCGTCACCGCGACGGTGCTGGCGTACAACCCAGCGAATGCCATATGGCGCGGCGTGGCGGATTTCCCGAGCGCGCTCCATCACGCCAACGCGGCGGCCGTGGGCGGCACCTTGTACGTCGCGGGCTTCTACGCCGGCTTCAGCTTCACCAACGCCGACGGCCGCGTGTTTGCGTACGACGCGCAGCAGAACAGCTGGACGGCGAGGGCGGCGATGCCCGCGGGCAGCGCGCGCGCCGCAGCGTGTGTGGCCGTGCTCGGCAGCAAGATCTACCTGTTCGGAGGCGCACGCGGCGGTACCGTCGCCGATTCGTCGGCGTACGACACCAGCGCCGATAGCTGGGAAGCTCTGCCGGCCATGCCGGAGCCGCGCGAACACTGCGTGGCAGCGGCGCTGGGCGACAAGCTGTACATCGCATCGGGTCGCAGCGCCGGCATCGGCGGCTTTCGGCCCAAGACGTGGGTGTACGACCCGGCGCTGCGCACGTACCAAGAAAAGTCGTCGATTCCCACGCCCCGCGGCGGCACGGCGGGCGCTGTCCTCGGCGGCCGGCTGGTGATCTTGGGCGGCGAGGGCAACGGCGCTTCGCCGACGGGGGTGTTCGCACAAGTCGAAGCCTATGCGCACGCGTCAGACACCTGGGAATCACTGCCGGACATGCTCGTGCCCCGTCACGGCTTTGGGGCCGCAGTGCTCGGCCAGCGGATTTATCTCCCCGGCGGAGCGACGCAGCAGGCGTTCGGCGCGGTCAACGATCACAGCGCGCTCTGGTTCGAGTGAACCGCTGCAGCGCGTAGCGGCTCACTTCAGCCCGTGTTTACGCATCATCTTCTGCACCATTTGCCGCGACACCTCCGCGATCGCGCCAGCGCGCGCCATGTTGCCGGATGAGCGCGTCATCAGCGCTTCCAGGTACGCGAGCTCGAAGGAATCACTCGCTTCTCGCCGTGCCACGCGCAGCGGCTGCAGTGCCGCGGGATCGAGGCGCGCGCCGCTCGGCGAAGGCGGCGATGCGCCGAGGCCGGCGGTGAGCACGCGATCGGGCTGTACCAGAAAGCGCTGCACCGCGTTCGAGAGCTCGCGCACGTTGCCCGGCCAGCGGTGCGTGTTGAACATGTCCCAGACCGGCGGCGGGATATCGGCCGCGCTGCGCGGCGGCGTGCTGCGCTTCAAGAAATGTTCGACCAGGAGAGGTAAATCCTCCATGCGATCCCGCAGCGGCGGCACGCGTACGTGCGCAGCTGCCAGGCGAAAATATAGATCTTCACGGAAGTTGCCGCGCTGCACTTCCGCCGCCAGGTTGCGGTTGGTCGCGGCGATCAAGCGCACGGAGACAGGGACGGTGCGCTGCGAGCCCAGGCGTCGCACCTCACGCCGCTCCAGCACGCGCAAGAGCTTGGGCTGAAGCTCCTTCGGCAATTCACCCAGCTCGTCGAGGAAAATGCTGCCGCCGTCGGCCTGCTCGAACACGCCGGCTCGGGCGTTGACGGCGCCGGTGAACGCGCCGCGCTCATGGCCGAACAGCTCGCTCTCGGCGAGGCTCGGCGTCACCGCCCCGCAGTCGAACACGACGAACGGTCCATCCGCGCGGGTGCTGGCGTGATGAATCGACTCCGCGACGAGCTCCTTGCCGCTGCCCGTTTCGCCCTCGATGAGCACCGTGACGTCCGTGGCGGCGATGCGCGATAGCTCGGCGAACAATTCGCGCATGCGCGCGGAGCGGCCGAGCAGATCGCCGAAGCGTTCGCCGACGGCCTGTTCGCGGCTCACGGTCTCGGGCAGCGGCTCGATGGAGAGCGCGCTGTTGCCGAGACGCACTTGCACGGCGCTGGTGACGACGGCGTCGTAGACGCGCAGGCCGGCGATGAAGACGCCGTTCATCGATCCCTCGTCGCGCACGCGCACGCCGCCCTGCACGGGTTCGATCGCGCAGTGGTGGCGAGAGACGGTGCTGTCCGTGAGCGCGAGGTCGTTGTCCGACGAGCTGCCCACGCGCAAGGTCGTGCTCACCACTTCACGCGCCGTGCCCGTATCCGGACCCTCGACGACGGAGACACGGATCTTGGAGTAGTTGACGACGATCGGCTGAGGCTTGGACTCCGTCTCCACACTCATGACGTACCACGCACTCGAGCGAAGGGTTACTCTGTAGCCGAACAGAACTGCAGCAGCTCGTCTTCCTGGAAGCCCGACATGTGTCTCGACACGTTGTCGTACCACTTGCCGAGCTCGCGGAAGGTCGTTTTGCCAGACGCGTCCGGCGCTGGGCACCAGAGCGAGTAATCGTTTCGCGCTTCACCCGTCAGGCTGTCGAAGTCCAGGGGCCCGCTGGCGCCCTCGTAGTTCACGCAGCTGGTTTCAGTGACTGCGGCCAAGCCTGTAGCGAACGCGTCGGGCCCCGGCTCGATCGCCGTCCCCTCCGGGCAGCTCATGTTGCGGAGGGCACCCGCAAGCTCGCCGCCCGTGGGACGCTGTGTCTTGGCGCTGGCGACCGCGTACGCGACCAGATAAGCCGCGTCGTAGGCGAATTCGGCGAGGTTGCCCGGCTCCTGGTCGAATGACAGGCGGAAGCGATCGCGAAAGCCGTTGAAACGCGGCGTGGTGCGGAGGCCTGGCGCGCTTCCCAAGATGCGCGTTCCAAGCTCCGGGTTGGCGTCGACCGCCGCGAGTAACGCGTCGACGCGCGTTCCATCGAGTAACATATAATACGGCTTCGGGTGCGCGCTGCCCCAAAAGCGCTCGATCCGCGGCAAGAGCTCGGTCACGAATTCCAGGGTGCTGAAAGCATACAGCGCGTGGGGACGAGCATTCACGATCTCGGTCGCGAGGGCTTCCCAGTCGGGTCGCTCTTGGAGACTGTACGATGCGCCTTGCGGCTGCACCTGCGCGTGCTTCCACACCAGCTCACGGAAGCTCTCGATGAGGCCCGTGCCGTACGCGTCGGCCCGCGCCACGTAGCGTACGTGAGGCTCCTCGGTTTCCGGGAGCACGTCGTTTTTCCAAAAGTTCGCAACGACCATGAGCGACAGCGGGCGCCAAACGTCGGCCTGAATGGCATCGGACGGCACCGTGCGCCAGAACAGGCCCTCTTGTTCCATTTCCGGGATGTCGGCCTGCGAGGCGGAAGGAGAAATCGTCAGCACGCCGCGCGCGCTCGTGACCTTCGTGATCACGTCGATCGCGTCGGCGTAGACCTTGGAGGGGCCGATGATGACCGGCACGCCCACGGTGTCCACGAGGTAGCTTGCCACGTCGAATGGACGCTGGAGCGTGTTCAGGTCTTCCGGAGCGTCGTTACAAACGAGCATTGCCAGGTGCCGCTCGGGGCCCGCCGCAACACCAGGGATCCGTTTCTTCGACATTTCTTCGAACGCAAGCTCTGCAGCCTGCAAAAGCGGGGTTCCCTGACTTTCGAACGGAGGCTCGAGCGGTCCCATGAACCCGGCGAGGATCACGTCGCTGTGTGACAGGGCGCCTTTCGGCACGACGCGGGTGCACTCGGCGCTGAGCACTCGCGTGCAAATGCCGTCGGGCCGACAATAGCCCGGCTCGCCGAGGCGCCTCGTGCACTCGCCCGTCGTCGTGCAAGAGAGCGGCGTGGAGGTGCAGATCTTCTCGGCGCTGCAAAACATGCCGGCGAGCTCGCCGCCCCTGCTCTTGCAATCCAGGGCGGTATCGCATTGATTGGTCGAGGTATCGACCAGCGCATTGCACCCACACAAAAGCGAAGGGCCGAGCAATCCCGCCCAAGCTCGCGGTGCCAAAAAGCGCCTCCATCTCGCAAGATTGCTTGGCCGCCGCCGAGGGTTGGGCTCCGTCTGCACGTCCGTGACGTGCCACGTACTCGGGGTATTGGTCCGCTGCGTCAAGCCGCACTCATTCATCTCGAACGCTTCCTCACGTGGATGCACTACACACAGGGCTCAGCGCGCGGCCGGGCAAAAGGGCAGGAGCTCGTCCTCGGCCAGGCCTTTGACGCCCGGGTTTGCGACGTTAGGGTCGTAGTAGAGGCCGCGTAGCGAGGGGAAGGGCTTGCCGGACTCATCACGCCCTGCACACCAGACGGCGAAAAGGTTGGGCGCTTCGCCCATTTCGTTGTCGAAGTCGAGAGGCCCGCTGGCCCCTTCGAAATTGACGCAGGCGTCTCGAGCCGCCGCCTGAAAGCCGTCAGAAAATTCGCTGGGGTCTGCCACGACGCGGGTCCCATTCGGGCAGCTCAAAGCGCTCAACGCTGCGCCGAGCTCGACGCCTGAAGGCTCCTGATTTTTCGCGCCGGCCACGGCATAGGCGAGCAGGTATGCGGCGTCGTAGGCGAACTCGGCCAGGCTGCCCGGTTCTTGTACGAAGGTGCCTATGAAGCGGCCCCGGAACGCATTGAACAGCGTCGTGGTACGGACTCCCGGCGCGGTTCCCAGTATGCGCGCGCTGAGCTCCGGGTTCTCGTCGATGGCCGCGCTTAGCTCGTCGACCCGATTTCCGTCGAGTAACAGGTAATAGGGTTTGCGCTCCGCGCTGGCCAAGCGCTGCTCCAGACGTGGCAAGAGCTCGGTGGCGAACTCACCAGTGCTGAAAGCGAACAAGAGCTCCGGACGAACGTCCGCGATCTCGTCGGCCAGGTTGTCCCAGTCGGTCTTCTTTTCCAGATCGTACGTCCAAGTGGGCGGCGGGCTCGAGAATTTTATCTGCTCGCGGAAGAGCTTCGTGAGGCCGGCGCCGTAGCTGTCGGCACGCGCCACATACACGACGCGTGGCTCTCGCGTTGGGGGGATTGCGCCGCTTTCCCACAAGCTAGCGACGGCACCGAGAACCAGGTAGCGCCAAGCATCCACCTGAAATTGGTCGGAGGGCACGGTACGCCAAAACAGCTGACCAGTTTCCAGCTTTGGGATGCCGGGATGCGTGGCCGAGGGCGAAATCGTGAGCACGTTGCCGGGCGTAGTGATCTCGGTGACGATGTCGATCACGCTCGTGGGAATCTTCGAGGGGCCAATGATGGCAGGCACGCCCACCGTCTCCACGAGGTGACGTGCCACGTGGATCGGACGCCCGAGCGTGCTCGGGCCGTCGGGAGTGTCATGACACACGAGCAGGGCCAGATGGCGGCGCGGACTCTCTGCGTCCACGCCTGGAATACCGTTCGACAATGTCTCGATCTCGTCGAATGCGAGCGCTGCGCCCTGCCGGAGTGGCGTGCCATGACTCGAAAAAGGGCCGCGCACTGGCCCCATGAACCCCGCCAGGATCACGTCGTCTTGGAGCAGAGCACCTTCCGGCACTACCTCGGTGCATTCGCGCGTGAGCACCCGCGTGCAGAGCCGATCGGGCCGGCAATAGCCTGGCTCGCCAAGCTGCTCACTGCAGTCGCGGTGCGTGGTGCACGACGGCAGGTCGCGGCTGCAAATCTTCTCGGCGGTGCAGTACGTCTGTGCCAGCTCGGCGCCGCGCTTCGGGCAATCCGCGTGTGTGTTGCATTGCGGTGTCGAGGTGTCGACCAATGCGTTGCAGCCAGACGAAAGCGATGGACAGGCGATCGCGAGCCAAGCTCCGAGCAAGCGTGCGCCAGCGCGGCCGCATCGGGCCATATCGCGCCATCGCGATCCGACGCTGACACGACTCATCTCAGAAGCTTCCTCGCAGCACCGCTCCGGTCGGCCCGACGCCGACCCGGAGCCGACGTCGGGCACTCGTTTCGGTGCTTGCCGTCGCTGCGCGACCTTCTGGCCTGTCCGACTTGAGAGTCAGCCAGAGCGTCACACCGCCCGCTGCGAGCGCGGCCATGCCGAGGCCGTCGCTGACGATCGCGAGCGTGCGGACACGCTTCGCGTCGGAGTCGAAATCGTCCCGGCTCTTCACGAATTGATCGCGGCGCTTTTCCAGGTCGCTGTTCTCGGAGAGCGCCATCACGCCGGTGACGGCGGCGCCTGCGGCGAGGGCTCCCGACACGACCCAGCCGATCCAAACGGCTGAGCTCCCTCGGTTTTCGAGCGTGACGGGTGGGGTCGCCGGAGTGCCGTCGGACCGCGACGCCGGGCTCGCGGCGGGGACGGGCGCGGCGCTTGGCGCGGCCTCTGCCAGCCGGAACGTAGCGCGTTCCTGCACGCCGCCGGCCAGGCTCAGCACGCGGCTTTGGGGCAGGTAATTCGGGTGACGAACCTGCACGCGACGCGAGCCGGAGTTCACCAGGACCGGCGCTGGGAGCGGCGTCTTACCGATTGAAACGTCGTCGATGGCTACCTCCGCGCCGGGCACGTCCGTTTCGACGCTGAGTCGCGCCACGCGCTGTTCGAGACGTTTCATCTCCTCTTGCACTTGCGCGCGGCGTGCCGCCGGGACCTTGTCGCTGCCTTGCGCCAGATACTGCCGATACGCTTCGAGCGCAGCTGCAGGATCGTTGAGCGCGACGCGCACCTGACCCATGTTGTAGAACAGCTTGAACGAGGGGCGCAGGGCGGCCGCGCGTTGAAACTCCACCAGCGCGGCGTCGTAGTTGCCCTCGTCATACATCTTCACGGCGCGGTCGAAACGCTCGCGCGCTTCGACCTCGGGATCCGCGGCGTGCAGCGGCGCAGCGTATGCAAATTGTGCTGCTGCCGCGAAGCAGCAGAAAAGCACGTCCCTCGCTTTCATGGGCGGCAGTATGCCGCAGATCGACGCGACTCCAACGTCTTTACTCGGCGCTCCAAGGGTCACTCGTGTCGAGGGCGGGAGCGCCGGGTTTGTTGCGCCTCTGCGCCGGCGCATCGGTGTTCGTCGGTTTCGGATCGCGGCGCGGCTCCGGAGTGGGCGTTGCAGGCGCCGCGCGCTCAGTGAATTTCTTCTCGGTCGCCGGATGGCGTGCCGTTTCCGCTTCCGACAAGCGAACTTCCAGATCGATGTCGCGCTCGAGGCGCAGCTCGAGTGTGCGCGAATCGAACCCCGTCGCACGCACCTCGAGCGATTGCGGCGCCCCGTCGCGCGGGTGCTCACCGGTGTACGGATTGCTGCCGAGAGGCTTGCCGTTCAAAAGCAGTACGGCGGAGCTCGGGATCGCGCGAATGGTGACGCGCACGGACGCCTCGGGCTGCGCCGACTCAGACGCGAGCACCTGGACCGTCGCGGGGCCATCAGGCGGTCCTTGGCGCGTCCGCCAGGCACCCCACGCCACGAGGGCAACGACGAGCGCCGCGACGGCGATCGGCAGCCAGCGCTTCGCAGGCGAGCTAGCCGTCGCGGCGGGTGGCGTGACATTCACCGGCGGCGAAGTGCTCGTGTAGTGCACGGGTATTGTCGTGGGCGCAGTAAGAGGCTCGGTGCCAGGCTCGCTGTGCCGCTGTGTGCGCTCCATGACGGAGGACGTCGTGGTTGCGAGCGCGCGCAGATTGGGCAGGAGGTGCATCGGCTGAGCGCTCGACTCGAGCTCCGTCGCGTCCGTCATGGATCGTCGGATGACGTCGTTGATGGCGCGGCGCTCGTCGTCGAACAGCTCCGAGACACGCGTCCCTACGGCTTTGGCGGTGACGCGGTAGTCGTCCAGGAACGCCGAGATATCGTGCGACAGGGCGCTGGCGGACTCGTAGCGGTCCCCCGGCCCGTGCGCGATCGCTCGCTGCACGATGCGCTCGAGCTTCGCCGGCACTTCCGGCACGGCGTCGCGCAACTTGGGGATGTCGCCCTCGACCAGGTTGCGCAGCGTCTCGTATACGGAATCGACTGCGTGCATGCGGCGCTCTGCCACGGCCTCCCAGAGCATCACGCCCGCGCTGAAGAGATCCGCGCGGTGATCGACGCGTCGACCGAGCACCTGCTCCGGCGCCATGTACGGCACCTTGCCTTTGACGACACCGGCGCGCGTCTGGCACGACTCGAGCGTCTTGGCGATGCCGAAGTCGACGAGCTTGACCTGTCCCGTGTAAGTGACGAACACGTTTTGCGGTGACACGTCGCGGTGCACGATGTGCAGCGGCGTTCCGTCGTAGTCCGTCAGGGTGTGCGCGTAGTCGAGCGCGTCGAGCATCTGCGCGAGCACGAACAGCTGCAGCTCCAGGGGGAACGCGCCCTCGTTCTGCCACGCGCGCTCCTGGATGCGATTGAGCGGTTGGCCATCGAGGTACTCCATGGCGATGAAGTCGTGGCCTGCCTCCGAGCCGAAGCCGTGCGACTGCACGATGTTCGGATGATTCAGGCGCGCGGCGAGCCGGGCTTCATCCTGAAACATGCGCGTGAAATCCGCGCGATCGGCCTCCGGCAGGTCAGGACGCAATACCTTCAGAACCTGCAGCTTGTTGAAACCCCCGGGTCCGCCGGCGACGGCGAGATAGACCTCGGCCATGCCGCCCCCTCCGAGGCGGGCCAGCACGCGATACTTGGACAAGCTGCGATAGGCGAGAGCCATAAATGCTCTAAAACCGTGCGTTTCCGACGGGCCCTCAGCAAAACCCGCTTCCCGCGGTCACGCGGCGCGGGAGCTTATCACGCAGAGGCCGATGCGGCGTTCTGCAATAGCCCGGCACGCGCCAGGAGCGCGTCGAGCCGCGGCTCGCGACCCATGAAGTCGCGGTACAGGGCCATCGGGTCGTCGCTGTTCCCTCGGGCCAGGACCTTGTCACGGAATTCGCGGCCGACCTTGGGGCTGAAGACGCCTTCCTTGCGAAAGCGGCTGAAGGCGTCGGCGTCGAGCACCTCCGCCCATTTGTACGAATAGTAACCAGCGCCGTAGCCCACGCTGCTCGAGAACAAGTGCGTGAAGGCGGCGATCATCGCGTAGTCGCTCGGGAACTGGACGGGGGAGTAGGGCTGCATCAAGCGGCGCGCGTAGTCGAGGATCGAGCGATCGCTCTCGTGGTCGAAATCCATGTGCAGGGCCAGGTCGACGGCGGCGAACCCCAGCTGGCGCATCGTGGCGGACGCTTCGCGATAGCTCCGAGCGCGCACCATTTTTTCGAAGAGCGCGTCCGGGATCGGCTCGCCCGTTTCGTGATGGCGCGCGAACCCATCCAGCGCTTCGCGTTCCCAGCACCAGTTTTCCATGATCTGCGACGGCAGCTCCACGAAGTCCCACGCGACGTTGATACCCGCCAGGCTCTTCACTTCCACGCGGCTCAGACAGTGGTGCAACAAGTGTCCGAACTCGTGAAACAGCGTGGTGACATCCTGGTGCGTGAGCAGGGCCGGCCGATCCCCGATGGGCGGCGTGACGTTCGCGCAAATCAGCGCCAGGTGCGGGGCGTGATGCGAGCCGGAGCTCACGCCGGTCACGATCGCGTTCATCCACGCGCCGCCGCGCTTCTCCTCGCGCGGGTAGAAATCAGTGTAGAACGCGGCCAGGAGCGTGCCCTGCTCGTCCAGAAGCTCGTAGCAGCGCACGTCGGCGTGCCACACCGGCATCGACGGCGCCGGGCGAATCGTGACTCCGTAGAGACGCCGAGCCACCTCGAACAAACCGTCCACGGCGCGCTCCAGAGGGAAATAGGGACGTAGCGCCTCGGAGTCGAAGTCGTACAGCGCCTGGCGCTGCTTTTCGGCGTAATAGGCCACGTCCCAGGCGGCGATTTCGGGAGCGCCGTTGCCCTCGAGCGAACGCCGAAAGCGCGTCAGCTCGTCCGCCTCGCGTTGAAAGGCGGCGCGGCTGCGCTGCGTCAGATCGCGCACGAACGCGCGCGCTGCGTCCCCGGTGCGCGCCATGCGATCCTCGAGCACGAAGTCCGCGAAGTTCGCGTAACCGAGCAGCGTTGCTTGCTCCTTCCGCAGCCGCAGGATGTCGAGGAGCCGCGGCGTGTTGTCGGTTTCACCGCTGCTCGCCCGCGTGTTGTACGCGCGGTAAACCTTTTGGCGAATCGAGCCGTCGTCGAGGTAGGTGAGCAGAGGAATCAAGCTCGGCGCCTGGAGCGTGAAGCGGAAGCCGGACTTGCCCTTCTGCTCCGCGCTCTGACGCGCCGCCTCGATCGCCGACGGGGGCAACCCGGCCAGCGCTTGCTCGTCGTCGATCAGGAGCTCCCAGGCCGCCGTCGCGTCCAGTACGTTCTGACCGAAATGCGCCGTCACATCGGCGAGCTCGTGGCTGATGCGTTCCAGGCGCTGCTTGCCGGTGGCGTCGAGCTCGGCGCCGTGACGACGGAAATCATCCAGCGTGCGTGTCAGGAAGCGTTTCTTGGCGCTCGTCAGGCTCTGAGCGTCCGGCGTCTCTGAATACGCCTTGAGCGCGTTCCACAAGCCGTCACGGAGCGGAATGCTCGCGTAGAAGGCGTGCACCTCGGGCTTGACCGCGTTGTACGCCGCGCGCAGCTCGGGAGTGCTGGCCACCGCTTCCAGGTGGCTCACCACGGTCATCGCGATATCGAGCGGCGAGGTGGACTCTTCGAGCGCTGCCAGCGTGCTCTCGTACGTACGCGGCTCGCGACTCTGCTCGATCGCCTCGAGCGCCGCCTTGGCTCCCTCGAGCAGCGTGGCCATGGCGGGCTCCACGTGCTCGGCGCGGATGCGGTCGAAGGGAACGACGAACTCAGCGGACAGCAGTGGATTGTCGGAGGAAGCGCGGCTCATTGGACATTAGCTAAGACAAACCCAGAGGCTTCGCAAATCGAATCCGAGCCGGGAGCGTGGTCGGACTCAGCGGAAGGGCGCCGTGATCCAATGCCAGAGCAGCGCCGGTACCTCGCGCAGCGCGCCGCTGGCGAGCGCCGGGGTCTTGCCGATTGGCAAGCCGACGAGCGCGACATCTTCGAAGTAGCGCCTGTAAATCAACTCGCTGCGCAGCGCATGGTAGGCGTCGGTGACCACCAGCACGCGCCCGGAACCGATCAGCTCACGAGCGAAACGTGCGTTTTCTTCGGTGTTGTGGGAGCGACCTTCGATGACGAGGGCGGCTTCGGGCACGCCGTGCTCGCGGGCGATCCTGGCGGCGACCTCCGCCTCGGCGGGGCCGTGTGCGCCTACGCCGCCCGTGAGCACCAGGCGCGGCGCGTAGCCTTGACGAAAGAGCTCGACTCCCGCCAGCGTGCGGCGCGTGAGCGCCCTGCTCGGACGTCCTCCGCGCCAGACGGTGGCGCCGGCGACGACGATGGCGTCCCATTTGCCGTGCGGTTGCAGGGTGCGGCCGTACAGATCGACGCCGCATGCGGCGAGCACCCAGAAGGCGCCCAAAAGCGCAGCGGACAGCGCTGCCCGTCGAGCGATCTTCGTGAATGAGCGGCGCGAGCCCGCCGGAGCCAGTCTTTCCAAGCGTGCGTTCAAAGGTAGGATCCAGTTTGCAGCCGAAAATTCACGCCTGCCAGTCCCTGAACGTCCGATGCGGGCCGCGACTCGAGCACCAGCCGTGGCGTGCAGCAGAAAGATCGGGACTCGACAATTGCCAAGGCGTGGCAATTTTGTCCGGCGAGCCTCCCAATTTCGGTGAGGCCATCAGTGGCGAGATCCAAGAAACCTCATGAATCGAGACTACTATTCGCGTTTTCGCGCCCGGCGCGCGCACTCCGTTCCGCGGGGCCTCTGGATGATGTTGGTCGCTTTGATGCTGGCCGTGCCCGTGACCGGCTGCGGCTACAACGAAGTCGTCGATCGCGACGAATCCGTGAAAGCGGCGTGGGGCGAGGTGCAAAACCAGTACACGCGCCGGGCGGATCTGGTGCCAAACCTCGTCAAGACCGTCAAAGCGTCCGCGCAGTTCGAACAAGACACCTTGCAGAAGGTCGTAGAAGCTCGCTCCAAGGTCGCGAGTATGAACATCGACGCTTCCACGATCGACGACCCGGCCAAGCTCAAGCAGTTCGAAGCGGCTCAAGCGCAGCTCTCGGGCGCGCTCTCGCGCCTGATGGTCGTGGTGGAAAAGTATCCGGACATCAAGTCCACCGAAGGCTTCCGGGACTTGCAGTCGCAGCTCGAGGGCACCGAGAACCGCATCGCCGTCGCGCGAAAGCGCTATATCGAGGACGTTGCGGAGTACAACAAGACTGTGCAGCGCTTCCCGACAAGCATCGGCGCCAGCATCCGCGGCAAGAAAGTGCGACCCACTTTCGAGGGCACTCCGGGCATCGAAAAGCCGCCGGAGGTCGCCTTCTGAGCCGCCGAACGAGTGGAATGAGCTCCATCGTACGCCCCCAGCTCCGCACAACCTGGCTCGTCTGGCTGCTGAGCGCGGCGTTCAGCGTGATGCTCGCGCTGTGCGCTGCGCCGGCCAGCGCGCTGGACGTGCCGCCGCTCACCGGGCGGGTGGTCGATGGCGCCAACGTCCTGCCGCCGGACGCCGAGCAGCGGATCACTGCGCTGCTCGAAGCGCACGAGCGCGGCAGCGGTCAGCAGTTCGCCGTGCTGACGGTGCCGTCACTCGACGGCGACCCGATCGAGAATTTTTCGATTCGCGTCGTCGAAGCGTGGAAGCTCGGCAAGAAGGGCAAGGATGACGGCCTGCTCTTGCTGGTCGTGCCCAAAGATCGCAAGGTGCGCGTCGAAGTGGGTTACGGGCTCGAGGGCGACGTGACCGACGCGGTCTCGGCGCGCGTCATCCGTGAAGTGATGCAGCCCGCGTTTCGGCAGAGCGACTACGCCGGCGGCATCGAGCGCGCGCTGGCGACGCTCATGCAGAAGTCCTCCGGGCAGGTGCCGAACGTGCCCGGCGCGCCCGCGCCGGCACCGATGCGGCAGCCCGAGCGCGGGCCGTCTTTCGGCGTGCTGATGTTCCTGGTCTTGTTCCTCGCCCCGTTGCTCTTGCCCATGCTGCTCGGCCGGCGTGGCCGGCGTGGAGGCGGGTTTTTCATCTTCCCCGGCATCGGCGGTGGCGGCTTCGGTGGCGGAGGCGGCGGTGGTTTCGGCGGTGGTGGCTTCGGCGGCGGCGGTGGTGGCTTCGGCGGCGGCGGCGCATCCGGTGACTGGTGACGTGAGGAGCGACGCATGAGCCTGATCGACGCAGAGCAAACCCACCGCATCGAGGCGGCGATCGCGCGGCTCGAGGAGCGCAGTGCCGCGGAGTTCGTGTTGGCCGTGGTGCCCAAGAGCGCCGGCTACTCCGGGGTGCGTGCCGTAGTCGCCGGCATGTGGGCTCTGGCTTCGGCGATCGCGTTCGTGGAGCTGCTCCCCGGAGCTCATCCGGTCTGGGGCGTCCTGCTCGAAGTGCCGGTCGCGCTGCTCGCGTGGGGGCTGACGGGCTGGGCGCCCGTGTTTCGCCGCCTCATCCCGCGCGAGCTGGCCGACCGCGCGGTTGCCGCGCGTGCATTTCAACTCTTCGCCCAGCGCGGCGTGCACCACACGCGCGACGAGACGGGGATGCTGCTCGTGTTGTCGGAGCTCGAGCACAAGGTCGTGCTCCTCGGTGACCGTGGCATCGATCAGCGGCTCGGCAGCGCGGGCTGGCAGAAGCACGTCGATCACATCATTCAGCGCATCCACGAGGGGCGCGCCGCCGACGGCGTGCTGGAAGTGATTCAGGAGCTCGAGGCGCTGCTCGCCGAGCACGTCCCCGTGCGCCCGAACGACGTGAACGAGCTGCCAAACACCGTGATCCGCTCTGTGTAAGCGCTGCAGTGGGACACGGCGCCCGCCGGCGTGATTCGCCCAACCAAATTGTTGAGGGTGGTAAACCAGAGGTTTCCGTCGGGGCCCGCTGCGATCTGCGCGGCGTAGGTGATACCGATACCTGTGAAGTTGGACACCACGCCTGACGGTTGCGGGACAGTGAACCCGCAGGTCACCGTCACCCGACGCGTGCCTTCGTTGGCCGCATTGGGAGCGCTGATCGAGCGCGGGTGCCGGCGAGTTCGCCGAGGGTCTCAGGAGATCGAGGCCAATGCTTGCTTCGAGCACGCATCGACGCGGCGCACGAACAGGCAGAGCCCGCCACCATTCTCAGTCATCGCGCCCCTGCCGCCGGCACCGTGACGTCGGGCGGAATCCATTCGGCCACGCGCCGCCACGTGTGCCACGCCTTGCGCTCGAGAACTTCCGCCATGAGCTCGAGCTCGCGCGGACGGTGGTCGAAGAAGTTGCGCTCGAGTGCGGCGTCGGACGCGTAAGCGCGCGCGACTTCGCCGGGCGTCCACGCCTCTGGGAAGCGTTCGTAGGGGATCGGCGCTTCGCGCAGCCACCACTCGGTGAACCCGAAGCGCTGATGGTAGCGCTCGTAGATTTCGGTCCCAGGATGTGGAACCAGCACGCCCCGTGCGTTGAAGCCGCCGGCGATCGGTGCGGCGCGCTCGATGAAGGCGAGCGTCGCAGCGAGCTGCGCTTCGGTCTCGTCGGGCCAGCCAACCATCAGGTTTACGACCGTGTGCAGCCCGAGCTCGCCGGCCCACTCCAGCACCTGGAGCACACGCTCGGACCTCACGCCTTTGCCGATAGTTCTCAGCATCCCGGCGTCTCCGCTCTCGAGACCGATATCGACGCCGCGACACCCGGCGCGCTGCATCGCGAGCAGCACATCGCGATCGAGGTGAGCCGGGTGAGCCGTGCACGTCCACTGCGCGCCTTCCGCGCTTTCGAGCGCGCGACAGAGCCGCTGCATGCGCGCGGCGCCAACCGCGAACGAGTCGTCGAAGAAGGCGAATGCCGGGCGCGACAACTCCTTGACCATGCGCCGCGTTTCGCTCGCGACGCGCTCGGGCGAGTGGAAGCGAAACTTGCGCCCAGTGACGTTATTGGCGCAAAACGTACACGCGGCGGGGCAGCCGCGGCTCGAGAGCAATCCTGCGGGCACGGCCGAGCTCGACGGACCGTAAGCTCGGGCGTCGAAGGCACCCAGTGCGGAGAGCGGGTCAGGTAGCTCATCCAGATCGGCGGAGCGCGCTTGCGGCAGGTGCCGAAGCAGGCCGCGATCGATCGCGCTCAGGCCTGCAACACGTCCTAGCTCGTTTCGCCCTTCGAGCGCGTCGGCGAGATCGGCGAGCGAAGTCTCGGCCTCGCCGCGCACGACATAATCGAAGCCGCTCTGCAGCGCTTCGTCGGGGCAGATGGTCGCGTGCGGTCCACCGGCGACCAGCCGGGCAGTCGAGCCCCGGAGCGCGAGCGCGCTGCGATACGCCGCCTGCACCTCGAGCGTCTTGAGGTGAATGCCGATCAGCTCGGGCTCGAGCCGCATCACGGCCTCGGCGAGGTCGTCCGGGGCGGGGCCATACGGCGCCGCCGCATCGACCACGCGCGTCTCGTGCCCGCGTGCGTTGAGTGCCGCGGCCAGGTACGCAAACGCCAAGAGCGGTGTCTTGACCGGCTCGATCGCGGGCGGAAGCACCAGGACAACGCGCATGATCAGAACAGGTGGCGAGGCGCTGGAGCCGTCGTGCCCATCACCACCGGTCCGACCGGGACGTACGGCGGCGCGAAAGTCGGGACCGCTCCGCTGCCTAGCACCGAACTGACTTGTTGGTAGCCAATCCAAGCGTAGAGTCGCCCGGATAGGACCGCCGCGTAGCGCAGGATAGCCTCTTTGGCTCCGGCTTCTTGCTTGCGCGCCGGTGATAGCCTCGCAAGCAGCACGTTTTCGATTGTAGTCGGCGCGAACGCGAGCGCGCTGCCTCCGCTGCTGCCAATCGCGAGCACGAACGGAACGTTGGGCATCGGGGGCGCAACTGGCCCGGGCCAAGCAGCCAACGCTGGATAAGCGAATGGGACGGCCGCACGATACTTGTCCGCGAATTCCTTGAGCGTCTCTGCGAAGGTGAGCGCAAATGCTGCCGCAACGTCGTCGGGCACACCATTGGCTTTCAGAAGCTGCTGCATGGCGGACGTGTCGAGCGAGTCGACCTTCAAGTTGCTCACCGTGAGTGTGGCGCCGTTGATCGTGCCGACCACGGACGTCTTGGCCTTGGCGAGCTCGATCATCATGCCGATTTGAGCGGCCGCTTTGCTCACCCAACCGTCCCACGCGGTGCTCGTCGCGACAGCCACGCTCTTCAGTGTCACTGTGTTGTTGCGCCGGAGCGACTGCGGCTCGGCGATTTTGCCGAGCGGGTCAAGCTCTGCGACGATCTGAAACGCGCCTCTAGGCGCTTTGAGCTTCAGCTTGACGGTGCGGGTGTCCTTCGGACGTATGCTGGCGATGACTCCGCTCTTGGCGAGCGCACCGGAGATCTTCCACTCGACGTTCTTCACTTCCGAGTCCGAGTCGTTCACGACCGCGAACGTGAGCGTTACGGGCTCGCCCGCTCTCGGCAGCGCAGGCTCCGCAGAGAGCTCTTTGATTCCGATCACGTTCGTGTCTTTGAACTTCGGCCGCACCGGCGGCTTCGGCGCCGCGCTCCTCTGAGGCGGCGTCGGCTCAGCCTCGGCCATGGGAGCAACAGCCGCCACCGCCGCCGTAATCAGCGACAGGGTGCCCAAAGATCGTTTTGTTTTGCGGTTCGAACGCTTCTTCTGCATGGCCCCTCCGGGCCGTAGCCTATACGCGTCGCTGGGCGGACACTACAGTCCAGCCTTCGAAGCGATAAGACTGGGCATCCGTTGCCGCAAACGCGGCATCGATCAAAGCGTCACGCGCCTCGGCAGCGAGGTCGCCGAGCAGCGCGTCGGTCAGGACCGGGATGCGCAGCCAATCGCGAAGCTCGCGTTGCGTCAGCCGATACTCGAGCCGCTCGAGCTGCGGCGAAAGGCCGCATTCCGCCAGGAGCGCCGCGAGCTCCTCCTCGCTCGGCAAAGGAGCGAGCGAGGCCTCGGGAGCAGAGCGGCCTTTCGCGAGCGCAGCGAACAGGCCGACGAGCAGCGGATCCGCGCCGCCTCCGGGCCGATCCGGGATCCGGAGATAGAGGGACGGAATCGTGAAACAGAGCCGCCCGTCAGCCGCGAGCAGCGCGGACAATTTCCGCAGTGTCGCGCTGAGGTCGTCCGCTTGCCATAGCCCTGCGCCGCACACGACGCGATCGAACACGCCGCTCGCCGGAAGCTCCGCCGCCCAGCTCACCCGCGGATCGCCGAGCCGGCGTTGTCCCGCTTCGCGCATGGCAGCCGCCGGCTCCACGCACGTGATGCGCAACTCCCGCTCGTGCGCCAACAGCGCCTCCGCGGTGTGCCCGAGCCCTGCTGCAAAATCAATGAGGCTGCGAGCTGTTCCGATCTCGGCGGCCCGCGCCAGCTCCTGGTTAGCGAAGTGGTAGCGAGTCGGCCGCGCACAAAAAGCGGCGTAGCGTTCGGCAGTGAGCGGGTGATCCCAACCGTAGCGCACGCCACCCCTGGAACTCACGGCGCTAAACCAAGCGCGGTTCAACCGCCGCAACGAAGCGATAGTCTGCGCTCAGCCGCAGCCGCCGTCCACAGCGATGTGGCAGCGCGCGATGCACCGTCAATCCCGTGAAGAAGAGCGCATCGCCAGTCTCCAGATCCGACGCTGCCCACAGCGCATCATCCGCCACGGCGAGGCCCTGCCGCCACGGCGTGTCCCCCGCGTGCGGTAAAAGCCCGCCGAGGTGCGAGCCCGGGAGCACCGCCAAGGGGCCGAGCGCTTGCGGACAGTCCCCGAGCGGCAGCCACACCGTCCACAGCATCCCTTCGCCTTTCACATACGCCCGGTCCTGGTGCGCCACTGTCGTGTGCCGCTCGTCATCGCCGGAAACCACGCGGCAAATGTCCCCGACCGCGGAGCGGACAGGCCCCGCGAGCAAAGTCTCCAGCACGGAAATCAGGCTCGGCTCACGCTGCAGCGCAGCAAACGCGGGATCCGTCATCACCAAGCTCAAAAACCGGAACCAGCGCGGATCGTCGTATGCGCCGAGCCCCACGCCCGGGACACTCACACCCGCCGATCGCGGCGCGCGCGGCTCCAGCCAGCCGAGCTCGTCCGCTGCCGCAAGCGCCACGTCGCGGAGTGCTCGCACCCTGTCGCGCGCAACCCAACGGCGCAAAAACAGATAGCCGTCGCTTGCGGCGCGCTCGCGCCATTCTTCGGGCGGCGATGCGCTGGACGAGACTAGCGGGGCGATACGCATGCAGCGCGCGCTGAGATTCGTCCAGCTCGACTCGGGTGTCCAGCATCGAGCAATCGTCGCAATAAGCTGGCGGGTTTGCGCGACTTGTTGCGCTATCGTCGCAAGCTGGAAAGCCGAAGCGCCGAGCGCAATCGTTTGCAAAAGCTCCTTGAGTCCGCGAACATCAAGCTCGCGAGCGTTGCCAGCGACGTGTTCGGGGTTTCCGGAATGGCCATGCTCAAGGCCATCGTACGCGGCGATGCGACACCACAGGAAATGGCGCAACTGGCGAAGAAGCGCCTGCGCCAGAAGCTCGCTGAACTCGAGCTCGCCCTTGAGGGCAAGGTTGAGGAGCACCACCGCTTCGTGCTCGACATGCAGTTCTGCCGGCTCGAACAGCTCGACCAACATATCACCAAGCTCGATGAGCGCGTCGAAAGTAAGCTTGAGCCCTACCGTGAACCGTATACGCGTCTCATGGCGATTCCCGGAGTCGATCGGATTCTGGCTGCTGTAATCGTCGCCGAAGTTGGTACGGACATGACCGTTTTCAAAAGCGCTGCGCATCTCGCCGCCTGGGCTGGCGTATGCCCCGGCAACAACGAAAGTGCCGGCAAGTCCAAACGCGGGCGGACCCGTCGAGGGAACGTCTACTTAATGACTGCACTTGTCGAAGCAGCCCATGGCGCCTCGCGCAGAAAGGACAGCTTTCTGAAAGACAAATTCTTCCGCCTCAAGGCCCGTTGCGGCTACAAGCGTGCCGCTGTGGCGATCGCGCACAAGATTCTCACCGCCGTCCACTCCATACTCTCGACCGGCGCCGAGTATCGTGACCTGGGAGCAGCCTACCTCGACAGCATCGACGCCCGCAGGGTCACGGGCAATCTTGTCCGCCGCCTGGAACGCCTCGGGTATGACGTAACCATCAGCCGCCGGTCCGTTGAGCTCCACGCGGAGGGCCTCGGTTAATTCTCACGGCAGTTTCACGCACGATCAGCACTGATCGTGCGCCAGAGCTTCCCTCTCCACAGACGTTTAGGGTCTCCGCCTGCTTGGCGGCGACGAGAGGCCAAGAGCCGGACGCAACGACCCGAGGGTATTGCGCCAGGCACACTGCAGCATTGGTGTCGCGGTCGGCCTCGTGCCCGCAA
>DATDJP010000131.1:0-35606 GCA_036520475.1 Polyangiaceae bacterium
GCTGGGAGTGCGCGGTGATGTCCTGCTCCTGGCGCCATCGGAGCGCGCGTTGTCGCAGGCCGGTGCCTACGTCGCGAGCACCGTCGCTCGACGCGCCGCTCGGCCAGTTGGCCTCGTTGCGTCGCTCGGCGAAGGCGGCGCTAGGCGTGCCACGCTGTCCTTTCTCACGGCGGCGTGGAGGTCGCAAACCGGTGCCGGGAGCTTCGACGTATCCGTCACGCTCCGCGAGTACGTCGTGTCGTGGCTCAGCGAGCTCCTGAAGAGTGCACGGCACGTGCACCTGTTCGTGGAGCCCGAGCGCGATCATCTGCAGGCGCGTATCGAAATCGAACCCGAGCCCGGCGGCCTGGCGCACGAGCTGTTCCAGGGCGTGTCGCCCGCCGACGTCTCCGGCCTCCTGGCTCTTCCTCGAAAGAGCGCGCTCGCGATGCTGTCGCCGAGCAGAGCGGGATCGCGCGAACAGAGCGCAGGAGACACGGAGCGCACGGTGCAAGCGCTGTTCGGGGAGCGCCTCCGCGCGACGGAGCGCGCAGCGCTCGCGGATGCGCTGCGCATGCTGTCGCGAGCGCGCGGCGCGTACATGAGCTACGCGCTGGTCGCGGGTCCCGAGCCCGAGTTCGTGCTCCGGGGACCCGTGCGCGATGCAGCCGGCTTCGAGTCGGGACTCGCCGGCTTGCTGCGCGCGCTGGAGTTGCCTTCCGTGAGCTCAGCGCTGCGCGACGTCGTGGGGCCCTTCGACGTGCGTCGCGACATGGTGCGCCTGGCGGGCGTCAATCGCCCCGCGCAGCGCGCGCGCCTCACGCTCGGCGAACAGCGCCTCGAGTTACTCTGGCTGTCGCACGCCGGCATCGGCTACGCCGTTGTCGGCCGTAGGCCGGCGGCGCTGCTCGGTACCCTGCTCCCCGGCAGTGCGCGGCGCGGGGCCAGCGCGGCTGACGACGCGAGCAGCTCGGACGGGAGCCTCGCGAAACATCCGGAGCTCGTCGCCTTGGTGAAACAGCAGGGGCAAAATCTCGGCTTTGCAGCGGTCATCGATCCGTTGCAGCTCGGCGGTGCTGCTTCCGGACGTGCGCCGGTGCCCTGGTTCGTAGGGCTGGCTCGGCGCGACAAAGTCGGCGTTTTTCAGGTTTCCGGCTCACGCAGCGCGCTCGCCGCTCTGCTCGGACCGAGCGCCTTCTAGCGCGGCGTGCGCGCCAGGCGTCGCTCGTGTGCGTCCCGTCGAGTCAGGGGTCGATGTGCGATGTTGGCCGCATGAAGCGTACGCTGGCGCTCGCGCTGCTGGTTGAACGGGGTTGTGGGCCGTGGCGGAAGCGCCAAGTTAAGGTATTCTGAAGGTTGGCTCGGCTTCATGCGAGCAGCGCTAGGGAGGCGGCACCATGGCTCGCGCTTCGTTGTCTCAGCAGTTCATCACCTTCACTCTCGGATGGTTCGCGCTCTCGGCCCTGGCGGCGCCGGGATGTCTCGGACGTTCCGGCTTGGACGACGACGCCGATTTCGGAAGTCCTGACGCGGCAGCGGGCTCCAGCAGCGGCGGTCGCGGCGGTACGAGCAGCGGTCGCGGCGGCACGGGCGCAGGCCGCGGCGGTAACGCGGGTGTAGGCGGCATAGCGTCGGGAGGCAGCTCCGGTTTCGGTGGTGACGCGGGTTTCGCCGGCGTGGGCGGTATCGGAGGCAGCTCTGCGGGCACCTCGGGCGTCGGAGCCACGGGCGGGTTTGGCGGCAACGCGGCAAGCGGCGGCAAGGGCGGTGTCGGAGGCAACGCGGGCGTTGGGGCGAGCGGCGGCCTGGGTGGCAAGGGTGGCAGTGCCGGCAGCGCCGGCAGCGCCGGCCTGGGTGGCAAGGGAGGCTTCGGTGGCGTTGGAGCCACGGGCGGCAGAGGCGGCTCCGCTGGTGTCGGCGGGACCGGCGGTACGGGTGGAACCTGCAGCGCGCGCACCTGTAGAGGTTGCTGTGACGCGCAGGGGCGCTGCCAGACCGGCACGGCCAACACTGCGTGCGGCACTGCCGGCGCGAGCTGTACCAACTGCGCCCGCAGCAATCAGAGTTGTATCGAGCCGGGTGGATATTGTGCGTATGTCCCGAGCTGCAACCGCAGCACGTGTCCGAACGGTTGCTGCGACGCTCAGGGCGTTTGTCGTGATGGCAGGCGTGACGCGACGTGCGGCAGCGCCGGACAGAGCTGCTCGGACTGCACGGTGAACGGACGCAGCTGCGCCGCTCAGGGCTTCTGCTACTCCGGCCGGCACTGCGGACCGGACAACTGCGCGGGCTGCTGTACGGCCAACGGCGAGTGTCGCCCGGGTACCTCGTCACTGAGCTGCGGCCAGTACGGCGGACTCTGTGAGAACTGTCTCAGCAACTTCGAGCTCTGCCAAGACCGCGCTTGCAGCGATGGCGATCGGTGTCCTGCTGCTTACTCCGGCTGCAATCCGAGCGCAGCGACGCCCGCGCCGGCGCGGTCTACCGCGTGTAACCCGGTGGAGCTCGCGAATTTGGCGCAAGCATGCCGAGGGAATAACCCTGGCCCTGTCTGCATCGAAACGTTCAATCGTCTGGCACGCACGAACCCGGGGTGCTTCGATTGCATGCGCCAGTTCAGCGGATCCGACGCCTATGCGCGCTGTCTGAGCCCGCATCTGAACGAGTCGTGCAACCATCAACTGACGTGCGCGCTGGACTGCGTGCAGGACTCGTGTGGGCAGTGTTCCAGCGGTCGTCGAGGCCGCTGCGAGAGCTCCGTGTTCAACGCCAACGGGCAATGTGGCAGCTATCTCTACGGCTACTATTGTTCGGAGGCGGCGCTGCAAGGACCCGCAGCGTTCTGCGATTTCGATCGCTACAATGATCTTGGCCTGTGGTGGCAAGCCGTGGGCGGAGCGTACTGCTCGCGTTAACCGAGCTCGCGCCGGTAGGCCGGTTAGATTCTCCAATCGCGGCGCGTTCGGATCTAAGCTCGGCGCGATGGGTAACAAGGGGTCCTCCGAAGCGTATCTGGTCACGGGCTACCCCGGCTTCCGTGCTCGAAAAATGGTGGAGCATTTGCTTCACAACGAGCGTAGCTCCGAGGTGTTCTTGGTCGTGCGCTCGCAGTTCGGCCAGCAGGCGGGCGAAAGTCTCGACCAGCTGAGCGCTTCCGAGCGCGCCCGCGTGGAGATCCTCGAAGGCGACGCCGTCGCCATGGACCTTGGCTTGAGCGGCAAGGAATACAAGGAGCTGGCCGCCCGTATCACACGCATTCATCACATGGCGCAGGTCACTCATCCCGCCGTGGACCAGCGCACCGCGGAGCAAGTGAACATCGGCGCGACGCGCGAGATCATCGAATTTGCGCGAGCGTGCGCGCGGCTCGAGGGCATGGTCGTGTTTTCGAGCGCGAGCGTCAGCGGCACGCGCTCGAACCTGGTGCTCGAAGAGGATTTGAACGCGGGGCAGTCCTTCCGTACCCCCGTGGAAGAGACTCTGGCCCGCGCCGAGCAGCTGGTGCGCTCGTGCATGAAAGCGCTGCCCGTTTCCGTCGTGCGCCCCACGCAAGTCGTCGGGGATTCACGTACGGGCGAAGTGGACAGACTGGATGGGCCGTACCTGCTGATCCTGCTGATCGTGAGCTCCCCGCAGGACTTCCCGCTGCCCCTGCCGACGAGCGGCGACGCGCCCATTCACCTCGTGCCAATAGACTACGTGGTGAGCGCCGCGCACGTGATCGGACGTCAGCGCGCGGCCATGGGTCGGACGTTCCATCTGGCGGATCCGCATCCGCTCAGCGTGCGCCGCATGTTCGAGCTCGTCGCGCGGAGCGGAGGCCGTCGTCTGCCGACCGGCTTCATCCCGACGAACGTCACCAAGGCGCTGCTGCGCACGCCGGGCGTCAATCTGTTCGCCAAGAGCCCGAAAGCGTTTCTCGACATGCTGGCTACGCCGGTGAGGTACGATACGCGCAACACCGAAGAGGCGCTGCGCGGAACTGGGCTCGTGTGTCCGCCCTTCGAGTCCTATGTCGACGAGCTCGTGGCCTTCGTCAAACGCCGTGTTCAAGAGCGCCGCGATCGGGGCGATGAAGCCGAAATCGAAGATCCGCTTTCCTGAGCGCGTGCTCGCGGCGCTGCTGCTCGTCACGGGCAGCGCCAGCGGCCTTGCCGCGTGCGCTGCGGGGAGCGGCGTGCGCGCGGCCACGCCGTCGTCCCCGCCCCGCGTGCAGCCGGAGGCGAGCCCAGCGCTTGCGGCTGGCGCGGTGGTGCCCACTTCGCTGGATCCCGTCGCGAGCGACCCGCCCGAGCAGACGGCCGTGGCGACCGGTCCCGGCGGCGAGCTGGCGGAGCTCGCGGCTTTTTTTCGCGCGCTGGCGGAGCTCGAACGCGGTGCGCGGCAGGAGCACGTTCGTATTGCGTGGCTCGGTGATTCGCATTCCGCCGCGGACTTTCTACCCAACGCCGTGCGCAGCGCGCTGGTCGCGCGCTTCGGCACCGGTGGCCCCGGTTTCATGCACGCCGGCGTCCGCCACAACCGGCACTCGAACGCGCGCGTCGAGCAGCTGGGTCGGTGGCGGACGGAGCCGCTCGCGCCGTCGTCCAGTCAAGCGCAAGGGGACGGCATTTACGGGCTCGGTGGCATGCGCGTGCGCTGCGAGTCGCCCGACTGCCGCCTCAGCATCGAGCTGCTCTCGGGCGCGGTGCGCGATCGCGCGCTGTGGCAGGTCCTGTACCGTTTGCCGCAGCGCGCGCGCCTGCGAGTACGCGTCGGTGCAGAGGGTCCGCGTCAGCTCGAGGGCGCGGGCGGTCCCACGCGCGTTCAGCGCGCGCGCTTCAGCGGTGCGCCGGCCGACAAGCTCAAGATCGAGGTCGTCGCCGGCCGGCCCGAGGTGTTTGGCGTGATCGTCGAAGGCAGCGAGCCCGGCGTCGTGTTGGATACGCTGGGCATCAACGGCGCGCGCCTGGCGACACCGCTCGCGTGGGACGAAGCGGCGTGGACCGAAGAGCTCGAAGCGCGGCGGCCCGAGCTCGTCGTGATGGCGTACGGCACGAACGAGGCCTTCGAAAGGCGTCCCGTCGCGCGCTACCGCGAGCACCTGACGGCTCTCGTCGGGCGCTGGCGCCGGGTGGCGCCGCTTGCGAGCTGCCTCGTGCTCGGGCCGCCGGACGGCGCGTTCCAGCAGCGTGCGCGCATCGGCGAAATCGACGCGCTCTTGCGCATCGTCGCGGCGGAGCTCGGCTGCGCGCACTTCAGTCTTTCGGCTGCGATGGGCGGCCCAGGCAGCTTCGAACGCTGGGCGCGGGTCTGGCCCCCGCTGGCCGCGCCGGATCGAGTGCATCTGACGCCGAAGGGCTACGTGGAGCTCGGCCGCATGTTGGCGACGCGGCTGCTCGCCGCGCAGGCAGGGGCGCAAAACTCAGCGCTCACGCGCGCGCCGCCGCCTCGCGTCAGCGTTGGGCCGCGACGAACGCGTTGAAGCCGTGCATCAGGGCTCGGAAGATCCACGTTCCGACGATTTCGGAGCCGACGCCGCTCGGGTGCGTCATGTCCGCCTGTCCGAGGCCACGTCGCACCCATGACGCCATCGAGCCCGAGCCGCCCATGGCGCGGTAGGTATCGAAAAAGGCGCAGCCTTCCTCGGCTGCTGCCCGCCGCTGGCGCTCGACGAGCTTGGGTATCACGGGCAGACTGACGAGCTCGGTGTCGGGCTTGTGCGCGCGATCCATGGCTCCGATCACGAGGCAGCCCGCGTCGGGCAGCGCGCGTTTGCCCTGCGCGAGCACGGCTTTCATCGTCGCGAGGTACGCAGGCATGGGGTACGCAAAGCCGTCGCTGCTCTCGTTGGCTCCGAACTGATACACGAGCAGGTGAGGGGCCCGAAGCTTCAACTGTTCGGCCCAGTGTGCGTCGTCTTGCTTGTCCAGAAAACGAATGCGAGCGCCCTGAATGCCGATGGCGTCGAGGACGACGCCCGGCCCCTCGCGCTCCATGACCACACCGAAGCCCCGAAATTCGCCCGTCCGTGTCACGATCTCGAGCTCGTGCTCGCCGTCGGGAACGCGCAGCTCGTGCACGGCGCTGGCCGCGCGCTCGGCATGGCTCGAGACGACCGCGCGCGGAGCGCCGTCCATGTTTACCTGAAAGCTGCCGCCGTTCGGCTGCTCCAGGTAGTAGACGACGAAGCGCGACACGCGGCGGCCGAAGTCGCCCTTCTTCGCCGTGCCGAACCGCGAGCGGGCGCCGGGCGACGCGCGAAACGAGACGCCGCCCAGGCCGTACGACCCGTCCGCGGCGAGCGGACCGACCACGCGGCTCACGCGCCAACCGCGTGAGGCGAAGCGATAGACGTCCTGGTGCGCGTAGCCAGGCCAGGCATTGGCGAGCAGCGAAAAGCCGTGTCCGCCGTCGCCGAACTGCGTCTGCAATCGACGTCGCAGCGTGCTGGACACGTAGTCGCTGACGACGATCGAATCGCCGAAGTGCGTGACACGGGTGAGCGCGCCGGGCTCCTTGCGCGCCGTCTTGAGCAGCGCTCGATAGAAGCCAGTGAGGGCGGAGCCGCTTGCGTCCTCGAGCAACACGGGGGGCGCTTTCTCATCGATCCGCGCCACGTCGCCGGCTCGATCCGGCGCGTGCGCGATCGGTCCGCGCCCGAGGTCGCCGCCGCGCGTCTCGCCGGTAGGAAGCTCCGCAGCGCTTCGCGTTTCGGTTTCGAGCTCCGCTTCTCCGAGGTCGAGCGAGGTGGGCGCTGTCGCTTCTGCGGGCTCTGTGCGTGCGGCGCGCCGTAGTGGACTGAAGCGCGAGAGGGACGGGATCGCCTCCGTGGCGCCGATCAGCGCGAGTAGCGTGACGACCGCCAGCACCGGGCGTGACAAGAGCGCAGTCCGGGGATTTTCGACCTCCGGTCCGTGCACGTGGGCGCCGGGGCGCACCCGCTCTTCCGGCAGCTCGCGCTCGCTCATCGCGGCGCGCCGGAATACCTGACGCCGTTCACTGGCTGCACGAAGGGTCGCCGAGCTGGCGGCACAGCGCCTTCAGCATGCGCACGTCTTGCTCGGTGGCGCGTCCCGCGTTCACTTTGCCTTCGAGGATGGCCTTGGCGCGGACGATCTTTTGGCGGTCACCGCTCACGGCCAGGTCCTCGGCGCTCGGTGCCTTGAAGGAAGCGCTCGGCGTAGGTGCGGTCTCGACCCGGTAGGGGTTTTCGGGCTCCGGTTCTTCCTCGACCGGCTGCGGCCTTGGCTTTGCCGCCTTGGCCTTCGCGTGCTGCGGCTTCGCTTGCGCGTCCTTGACCGGTTCTGCGGCGGCGGAGCTGGGCAACTCTGAAACGTCGACGTGAGCGGCGTCGAGCGTGCCGATCTCGGTGACCGCGCGACTCCGCCTCACGGAATCGACGCTGGTGCTCTTCGCGACCTGCTCGAGCAGCGCCCGTTTCTCGATGATATCTTCCTCGCGTTCGGCTTCTGCAAACAGCGAGTCGGCCCAGGTGGCCTCGATGCGACGAAATTCCGCAGAATGCCGCGCGTTGCTGTCCGCGGGAATTTGGCCGATTTTCTCGTGCGCCTCGGCCACCGAGCCGCGCTCGAGGAGCGTGTTGGCTTCGGCGAGCACCTTCGTGGCGCTGTCGACCGGTGGTGGAGGAGCGGGCTCGCTCGCGACGACCGGTGGTCGCACGTAGCGTAACGTGACCATGCCGAGCGCGACCAGCGCCGTCAACGTCGCGAGCACTGCAGCTATCTTGAGCCCGGAGGGCGCTCGCCGGCCGCTCGACGCAGCCTCCACGCCGGGGGCGGGGCTCGGCCGCTCGCTGCGCGTCGATGAGCTCGAAATCTGTTGTGTGTCATCGACGCCGGGGCGGTAGATTTCACCGGCCGGAATGAACTTCAGCACGACGTCGCCGAGCTCGATGGTGTCTCGCGCATCGATCAAGCTGCGTTTGAGCTCCACTCCGTTGATGCGCACGCCGTTCGCGCTCTCGCGATCGATGATTTCGTAGCGGCCATCGCCCAAGGCGTGGACTTCGGCGTGGACGCGACTGACGGAGCTGTGATTGAGGGGTAGATCGCACTCCTCCCCGCGACCCACCACGAGCCGAGAGCCGAGCAGGGGAAACTCGGCCCCCGGTGCAGGGCCCACCAACATCACGAGCCGGTCGGGCTGGCCGACCAGGGACTGGCTCTTGGGTAGAACCGGGATGGTAGCGGCGGGCGCACCGGCCGCGGTGCGCGCCGTTTCGTCGATCAGCTCGAGACGGTAGTCGCCGAGCTGCAGCAAATCCCCATGCGCGACCGTGTGTCCGCTCTGAACGCGCGCACCGTTCAGAAAGCAGCCGTTATAGCTTTTCAGATCCGACAGAACCCAGCCGCTGCCGTTCTTCGCGAGCTTGGCGTGCTGCCGCGAGATATTGCGCTCGGTCAGACGGACGGTGTTTTCCTCTGCACGGCCGATTGAGTACTCGTCCCGGACGAGATTGACGACCGTGCGGTTTCCCTGGTCGTCCTCGATCGCTAGCTTCCACATGGGCTACTCACGGCTATCGAGACAATCCTGCCGCGCTTCAGCGCGTAAGCCAACGGGCCCTCGAAGGCCGCCCCACTCTCGCATTCTTTTTAAACACTTTCCACAACTTCCGTCGGCAGGCACGGGGCCTTTTCCCATCCCTGTCAGCCCGCGGGCGGTCCCACCCGCCTCTGTCCTTCTTCTCACATCCGGGCGCCCGCCCACGTAAAAAGCGCATCGTGCACGCGCGGGCGCGCCAAACGAATCCGCTCGCGCTCGGCGCCGAAGCGGACGCGGTTCGTGAGCAGCACGGTGACGCAGTCCCTCTCGGGATCGCACCAGAAGCTCGTGCCGGTGAAGCCAAGGTGGCCGAATGTGAGAGGTCCCGCGCGCTCCCCGGCGCTGGACCCGCGGCCCGCCTTGCCGTCGAACCCGGCGCGGAGCGTCCCCCCGGGGCGGGCCCGGCAAAGAAACGCAGCCGCCGCTCGATCCAGCCAGCGCTCGTCGCGACCGGCGAGCGCATCGAGCACGGCCGCGCCGAAACGAGCGACCGCAGCCGCCGTGCCGAACAGCCCCGCTTGCCCGCTCAGGCCATGGCCGGCCAGCGCCCATGCGTTGTCGTCGTGAACGACGCCAGCGAGCTCTCCGCCGCGCCACGGAACGACTTCGGTGGGGACGACTCGCGCGAAGAATTGCGGGTCCTCTCGCAGGCATTGGCGCGCCGAGCCTACGCGAAGGTTCAGCGGTTTCGCCACGTGCTCCAGCAGCAGCGCGTCGAGAGCCTCGGATGACACGTGCTCGGCGGCTGCCCCAGCCAGCACGTACCCGAGATCACTGTAGAGCGGCGGCTGCTCGGCGCCCGGGGCCGCCCCGGCACACTCCGAGCGCATCGCCTGCGCCGCTTCGCGCAGGGCAGCGCTGCGATCGAACGCGCGCCCCGAGGCGAGTGGCGCATACAGCGGCACGTGGGCCTTTAGCCCGGCTCGATGCGACAGAAGCTGTTCGAGCGAACACCGTTCCGCCGGCGTGCTCCGCACGCATGGCAGGAGCTGGGTGAGCGGACAGGCGAGTGAGAGCGCACCGTTCTGGCTCGAGCGCACCAAAGTGGCGGCGACGAGCGGCTTGCTGACCGATGCCAAGTCGAAGAGGCAGTCCTCGGTCAGCGGAGTGTCGCTGGAGCAGGCGAGTTTGCCCGCGGCGCCGCTCTCCAGGTGCCATGCGTCACCCTCACGGTACGCGACCGCGACGGCGGCGGCAGGCGCCACACCGGGCTCTACGACGAGCTCTGCTGCAATCGCGGCCAGACCGGGAGTCATAAGCAGTTCAATAACAAAGGGCTGGGCCAGCGGGGTAGTACTCGGACCCTGACCCACGCACGAGCTCCCACGTCTCCTACCTCCGGGGACTATTGGAGCGCCGCCGCTGGCCGTTAATTGGGTCGGATCCGTGCGTTTGCTAGAGTGCGATACTTGGCGAGCTTCTGCCGGCGCAGGCTGGCCGCGGTTTCATCGACGATGAGCCACGCGCTAAGCTGGCAGGCTGAGGCAACCGTGAAAGAACCTGGGAATGGCTGAATTTGCTTGGGAAGCGCGCGCCCGCACGGGCGAGGTGCGCAAGGGCATCATGGAGGCGGAGAACGAGGACGCCGTCAACTTGCGCCTCCGCCAGCAACAGCTCAACCCGGTCAAAGTCAAAAAGCGCCTCGCCCTCCGCAAGTTTCAGCTCGGCACCGGCGTCGGCACGAAGGACCTGGTCACCTTCACGCGCCTGTTCGCCACCATGATCGACGCCGGTCTCCCGCTCGTGCAATGCCTCGAGATCCTCAGCGGCCAGCAGAGCAACAAGCTGTTTGCCGCCGTGCTCCGCGACGTGAAAAACTCCGTCGAGCAAGGTGCGGCGTTCAGCGAGTCGCTGGCGCGTCACCCGAAGATCTTCGACGATCTGTTCGTGAACCTGGTCCACGCCGGCGAGGTCGGCGGCATCCTGGACACGATCATGCAGCGCTTGTCGATTTACCTCGAGAAGCGCCAGAAGCTGGTGCGCCAGGTGCGCGGCGCGCTCGTCTATCCGAGCATCGTCGTCGTGATCGCTGGCGGCGTCATGGCGGTGCTGCTCACGTTCGTGATCCCGGCGTTCGAAGGCATGTTCACCGATTTCGGCGGTGGGCCGGAGGCGCTACCCAAGCTGACGCGCATGGTCGTATCGGTGTCGCACGGCTTCGTGACGTACTTGCCGTTTCTGGTGTTGGGGTCGATCGGCTCGATCGTGGCGCTGGTTTACACGTACAAAATTCCTGCCGGCAAACGCTTCTTTCACAACATGATCTTGAAAATGCCGGTGATAGGACCGGTCATGCGCAAGATCGCCGTCGCGCGCTTCACGCGCACGCTGGGCACGCTGCTGCAGTCCGGCGTGCCGATCCTCGATGCGCTGGAGATTTGCGCGCGCACCGCGGGCAACGTGGTCATCGAAGCGGCCGTGATGCACGTCCGGCAGAAGATCAGCGAAGGCAAGAACATGGCCGAGCCGCTGATGGAAACTCAGGTATTCCCCGACATGGTGGTGCAGATGATCGCCGTCGGTGAGCAGACCGGCGCCCTCGATCAGATGCTCAACAAGGTCGCCGACTTTTACGAAGAGGAGACGGATATCGCGGTGTCTGCGCTCACCGCCGCGCTGGAACCGATCATGATGGTCGGCGTCGGCGGTATGGTCGGCGTGGTGCTGATCGCGATGTACCTGCCGATCTTCTCGCTGGCCGGCAACATCAAGGCCGACTAACCCGCGAGGCCGAGTAGAGCGCATGGTTCGCCTGGGAATTCCGGCGGGCGCGCCGCTGGCGTTGCGGCTCGCATGGCTGAGCGCGCTGCGGCTCTTGTTCCTGGCGATAGCGCTGGCCATCATCGGTCTGTTCTATCTGCGGGGCGGTTTCGACATCGGCAGCTTCACGGTGCGCCTGGCGCTCCTGACCCTGATTGTCTCCTTCGCGCTGGGTGGGCTGTACGCGGCCGTGCTGCGCAATGGTCGCCACCTGGAGCGGCTCGCCGACGCGCAACTGGTCGGCGATGCGCTGGTCTGGACGATCATCGTCTATCTCTCGGGCGGTGCCTCGAGCGGTGCAACGTCGTTCTACGGGCTGAGCTGCCTCGTCGGCGCGATCTTGACGGGGATTCGCGGCGCCGTGATCGCGGCTTCCGTGGGAGGGGCGTGTTACGGCGCGCTGATTCTGAGTCTGCAGTCCGGTTGGCTCATGCCTCCGCCCGACCAGCCCGCGGCGCTCTACCGGCTGAACCCCGCCGATCTCAGCTACTACGTGCTCGTCAATCTGCTGGTGCTGATCGTCGTCACGTTCCTGGCGGGAAATCTCGCGGAGCGGCTGCGCATCGCCGGCGGCGAGCTGATCGAGGCCAAGGAACGCGCGGAGCAGGCGGAACGGATGGCCGCGCTCGGACGCCTGGCGGCCGGGCTCGCGCACGAAATCAGAAATCCTCTCGGATCGATCGCCGGCTCGATTCAGCTTCTGCGCACGGGTCGCAGCTTGACGGACGAAGACAAGAAGCTGTGCGAGATCGTGCAGCGCGAAACCGCGCGCTTGAACGACCTCGTCACCGACATGCTGGATCTATCGCGACCGAGAAAGCCCAGCTTTGCTGCGGTGAACGCAGCGTCGGTGGCGCGCGAAGTGGTGGAGCTGACCGTGAAGTCCGGCCGCGCTGCCACCGACGTCGCTGTCACGTATCAAGGCGCTGCGCGCGCGGCGGTGCGGGCCGATCGCTCCCAGCTGTATCAGCTCACCTGGAACCTGGTGAGGAACGCGGTCCAGGCGAGCAGCGCTGGTGACGAAGTACAGGTTCGCGTGAGCGTGGACGAGGCCGGCCAGGTGGAGCTCTCCGTCCGCGACGAGGGCATCGGGATCGACGAGGCGGCCAAGCAACGTCTGTTCGACGCCTTTTTCACGACTCGCTCGCATGGGACGGGCGTGGGTCTGGCCGTGGTGAAGCGCATCGCCGACGAACACGGTTTTCGCATCGATGTGGAGAGCGCCGAGGGAAAAGGCGCCCGGTTTTGCGTGAAGCTGGGCGGGCTGCTTGACGAAAATGCCCAGGTTTCCCATGGTTAGGGCGAGCGCTGCGCCGTCCGCATTTTAACGACGGCGCCGCCGCTGACATTCTGGAGTCACAATGAGCGGAGTCATGTCAATGAAGCGCCTACTCACGGCCGTGGTCTTTTCAGTTATTTGCGTGGCTCTTCCGGAGGTTGCACTGGCGGCGGAAGCCGAGAGCTTCGTGAAGGCCAAACAGGCCGAGCTGATCGCGCTCTTGAAGCAGCCGAAGAGCGTTGCGAATAGCGAGAAGGTGGAGGCGATCTGCGATCGAATTCTCGACTACGACGCCATCGCCAAGGAGTCGCTGGCTGAACACTGGCAAACGCGCAGTGAGGGGGAACGCAAAGAATTTCAGGGTCTCCTGAAGCAGCTCGTGCAACGCGCCTACCGCAAGAATCTGAGCAAGACCGTCAACTACGATCTGTCGTACGTGGGAGAGGTGGAGACCAAGGACGGTACGCTGGTCAAAACCATCGCCAAGGACCGCAAGAACTCCCGTGAAGAGCCGGTGACGATCGACTTCAATGTGCACAAGGCGGGCAGCGCCCTGAAAATCCGGGACATCGTCACAGAAGGCTCGAGTCTCACCGGTAACTACCGCAGCCAATTCCGCCGCATCATCAAGACCAAGGGCTGGGGCGAGCTGCTCAAGCGCATGAAAACGCGCCTGGAAAAGGGCCAAGACTGAGTACGCCCGGGCGTTTTTCGCAAAAGCTGGGGGCCGCTGGTACGCTCGTCGTGCGTGGCCCCTCCGTCTGATGGCAGAAGCACCGCGCCGCCCGAGGCGGTGAACGGGCCGGGGCTCGCCGATGAGATCCACATTCCGACTCGGGGCGGCGAGTCCGACGTCGAAGCGCGCGTCCCGCTTCGACTGGCGGTCACGCGCGGAGCGCTCGGCCTCGAGCTGTATGAACCCGTCGAGCTCGGGCCGCTGGAGATCACGCAGCTCGTCCTGACCCTGCCGGGCCTGAAGTTCCCGCTGGACTTGTCCGGCGGCGTCCCGGTGTTTCGCAATCGGCGCGGTGAGCTCGAGCGCCTGTCTCTGTCGCTCAGCCTGGACGCCCTCGCGCGCTTCGCCAAACCGCACCTGAACGAGGTGATAGGTCCGCTCTTGCGGCTGCCCGCGTTCTGGTGCGCGCCGCCACTCCTGAGTATGGGGCTCGTGAGTGACGCGAGCGCGCTCGCGTTCGACCTGGTCTGGGCGCCAGTCGAGCAAACCGCGCGCTTCGTCGTGAGCAATGCGCGGGCCGCGGGTCTGAGCACGCCGGCGCTGGCTGCGGCGCTGCGTGCGGTAGACGCTTTGTTCGGACCCGGGGCACGACGTCAGGGGCGCGTCGTGGAAATCGACCAGGTCGCGTTACGCATCGGGCGTGCGCTCTTGCCGGCGATCGGCGCTCGCGCGCCAGCGGCAGCGCGCGTTCGCTTCGGTGAGCTCTCTGCGCGTGCGGACATGCTCGAAGTCGAGCTGGACTCCACGTTTCCGCCGCCGGGAGCGAGCGCAGAGGCTGCTCGCGCTCTCGAGCTCGGCTTGCTCGTGCGCGAGGGAGACGACCTGCTTGCGCGGGGTGAGCTCGACGCGGCGCGAAGCGTCTACCTGCAGGCGCTCGAGCAAGCGCCGCGCCACCCCGAGCTGTCGCGGCTGATCGCGGAGATCGACGTGGTCATGGGCGACCGCACCGAAGCGGCGCTGGCGTTGATCGCAGAAGCGGAGCCCGTGGTGCGCGGCGGCGTTGCGGCCGTCGAGCTGCTCGCGCAGACAGGCCAGACCGACGCGGCGCGCGAGGCGGCGCGCCACATGCTGCAGCTCGAGCCGTACGGCCCGCTCGCGGCTCTGACCTGGCGTCGTGTCGCGGAGCTGGAAGAGTCGCCGCGAGACCGGCTGCTGGCTCTGGATCAAGGCGTGACGCGATCGCCGGCGCTGGCCGCGGTGCGTTGGGACCGTTTCTCCGTGCGCCTCGAGCAGCGCGACGTGGAGGGTGCGCTGGCAGACGCCGAGCACCTGGAAGCCGGAGCCGTGGGCTCAGCGCTTCGCCACGAGGTGTGCCGCCGCGCGGCCGCGGCGCTCCTCGAAGCAGGCCTCACGCGTGAGGCGGGCAAGCTGTTCGAGCGCGCGCTGCGCTACGTACCGCGGGATGCAGCGGCCACCGCGGGCCTCGGGCGCGCATTCCGAGAGCTCGGTCGCAACGATCGGGCGCTGGCGCTCCTCGAACGCGCGATCGCGCTCGGCGACGCCAGCGGTGACGACGTCTCGGATGCGCGTCTGGATCTCGCGCGCCTGCTCGCTTCGGCTGCGGGCGATCTGCCGCAGGCGATCGCCCGCGTGCGCCAGATCTCGGTCAGCGCAGCCTGCGTGCTCGACGCGCGCGGGCTCGAGGCGCGCTGGCGGGCAACGCTGGGGGACATCGCCGGGGCGTCGCTGGCGTTTGCTCGGCTGCGCGAAGCGCTGGAGCTCACGCACGCCGCGGGTCCCGGCGCGGTCGGCTGGCTCGTCGAAGCGGCGCGCTTCGAGCGCGACGTCAATTTCGATCCGCTGGCGAGCGAGCGTCACCTGGCCGTCGCGCTGCGGCTCGCTCCCCACGACGCGGATCTCGCGGCCAGCTATCGCGAAGCGGCGCTGCGTGTCGCCGAGTTGCTGCGCAAGAAGAGGCAGGGCGAGGCGTCAGGCTGACAAGCAGAGCGCGCCCTGTTCCACGAACCGAGCGTGGAGGGTGCGCTCGAGCTCCGTGAGACGTGCCGCCGGCAGCACGCAGGTCACGCGCGCGGGGTTGCTCGTCCAGGTCACGCAAGAGCCTGCCGTGAGCGCGCACACCTCTGCGAGCAGCGCGGCATCCGTGCCCAGCCCTGGGCCGACCAAGCTGAGTGCGCCGAGCTCTTCGTCCTCGATGTGCACACCGGGCACGCGCGCGGCGAGCTCCTGCTTGTTGCTCGTCCAGTTCGGCACGTTGAGCAGAGGCACCACGCTGACTACGCCATTGGCGCCGGCGCTGGTGTCGCGCACCGGCAGCTCGAGCGCTGCGAGCGCCTGCAAGAGCGAGCCCTCCGCGCCGCGCCGCGCGTGCAGCACCGCCAGCCGTGCGTCACGCGCGACCGCGCGCCAAGTGCGCGTCAGCGCGGAGCTCGGGCCGACCAGGGTCTCACGCGCGGTCGCTCCGGGCGCGATCGGATCTGCCGTGCGCCGCGCGTGGATCACCACAGAGTTCTGCTTGGCCCATTCCACGGCCTGCGCATTCAACACTTTAGCGCCGGCTTCCGCCATTTCCTGCATGCCGTCGTAGTCGATGTGTGCAAGGTGTTGCGCTTCCGGCACGCGCTGAGGGTCGGCCGAGTACACGCCATCGACGTCGCTGTAGATCTCGCAGCGCGTGGCCCCGAGCGCCGCAGTGAGCGCCACGGCCGTCGTGTCCGAGCCCCCGCGTCCCAAGGTCGTGACTTCGCGCTTGTAGCTCATGCCCTGGTAACCCGCGACGATCACGATGCGCCCGCGCAAAAGCTCGTCCTCGATGCGGTGCGGGCGTACCTCGACGATGCGGGCATCGAAGTGTCGATCGTTCGTCAGGATGCCGGATTGAGATCCCGTGAAGCTCACCGCCGGCGCGCCGCGTGCGGTCAGCGCGATCGACAAGAGCGCCATGCTCACGCGTTCGCCCGTGCTGAGCAGCATGTCCAGCTCGCGGCGTGACGGTGCCACACTCGCGTGCTCGGCGCCGGGGACCCTGGCCGCCTCGCGCGCCAACGCCAGCAAGTCCTCGGTGGCTTTGCCCATGGCGCTCACCACGACCACCACGTCGTGGCCGCGTTGCCGTGTCAGAAGGATGCGATCCGCGACGTGCTGGAGCTTGGCGATGCTCGCTAGCGATGATCCCCCATACTTCTGAACGACAATCGCCATTCCACGGCGCTATCATGGCGCGCGGTTCTCGGGCAAAAACGCGGACCCCGTGCTGCTGCGCTCAGACCGACAGATCGACGCCGGGCTCGAGCGCGACGAACAGCGCTTCCTTGCTGCCGGCCGGAGCCGTTTCACCGCTTGCCAGCACGCGCGCTACCAAGACTCCTTTTTGATGAGGGTCCGGGGTCACCGCCACGCGAATGGCCTGGTGTTGCACGTAGCGGGGCTCGCGATCCGCGGACTGTGCCGGAGGGGCGGCGGGCATGCGAGACGACGCGCGCGCAGGTTGCACGACCGGGCTCAGAAAACCTTGCGGCGTGCTGCGGCGCGCCGGCACTGGAGGAGGGGGTTTGATCGAAGGACGATCGCCGCGCACGTGAGGCCCAGAGCTTCGAGCAGGCACGTCGCTGACCCGCCCCGAGTCGTCGGGGTCCTGTGCGCCGGTTCGCGGCGGTTCTGGCGTCGTCTGCACACTCGGCTGAACCGAGGCGAGCGGCCCCGATTTCATCAACGCCTCCGCTGCGCGCTCGAACACCTCGTCACTGTTTGCCTCGTTGGTCGACTTGAACAACTCGCTGACGGGTACCGGCTGCACGAGCGTCGGCCGACTGGCCAGCTCTGCGCTGCTCGGCGAGCTCGGCTCGCGCCGCGTGATGGGCGTCGCGGGCACCGGTAAAGGCGGCGGTGCGATCTGCACCGCGGGCGGCGGCTCCGATCGGCTCGCGAAGCGCGCGCGCAGGTCGGCTGCGGCCTTGGCCAGCTCGACGGCGCGCACGTCGTGGCCCTCTTCCGAGGCGGTCTCTGCGGCGCGGCGGAGCCAGCGCAAGGCTTCGGGGTAGTCCCCCTTCGTCCACATGGCACTGGCTGTCTCGAGCGCCCAGCGGATGTCGTCCGAGTCAGACGTTTGTGCGTGCAAGAACGCGCCTTCTGCGCCGGCCGAGGTCATGGTCACTCAGCCAGCCAGTGTCTACTCGTTCCCATCCTTTGGCAAGCGCCAGCTCACGATTCCAAACCCTCCCACGCCCCACAGCAGCGAGCTCGCGTCGTCCCAGCACAGCGCTGAAATGCGGACGTTATCACTGGATTCTTCCACGCCTTCAGGCGCTCTCCCTGGTCCTGCTGGTGCTCTTCCGCCGAGCTCGGCGACACGTTCCGCCAGGCCCCGAGTGACGCGCAAGATCCAGCTCCGACTCGTGCTCTCCTCGACGACGCTCAGCCAGAGCGTCGTCGAACCGGCGTGCTCGCCCGCGGTCCAGGCGCTCGCGTTGCTCGTGCCCGCTACGAGCGAGAAACTCTTTCCGGCGTCGTACGATACGGCGACACCGCGCGCCTCGTCCGCGATCGCAACCAGTGAGCCGCTCGCAGCGAGCTTTAGTGACTGGCCGCGCGCTACGAGCTCTGCCGCTCGATCGAGCGGCACCTGGCGCAGGCTGCGCCCCGGCACGTTCACCTCGGCCAGCGTGAGACCCGTGCGCGACTCCACGAGTACCCATGCCGGATCGCTCGCTTGCGAGAGCGCGACCACGTCGCCGGGCGCGGGCACGGTGAAGAAGCTCGCGCCGAAATCTTCGCTGCACAAGAGGCTGCCCGTGGATGTGCGGAGCAACACGGTGTTCGGCGCGCGCGCGCTGGGCTGGCTCAGCTCGAGTACGACGGCGCGAGACGAAGTCATGCCCTCGCAGCTACGCCAGGCGTCGCAGTGCTCGACGGCGCCGCCGGCGCGACGCCGGAGCAGGCGTCCGAGCGCCGTGACGTAGAGGACCGAGTCGGCCCGGCTGCCGCCGAGCGCGAGGGACACGACGCTCCCGCTGTCGACTGCGAGGCGTGCGGTGCGCTCCCCCTGCTGCCACAAAATTTCTTGTCCCCCGGCGACCACGTTGCCCTGGGCGCACGTGATGGCAGCGAGCGCGCGCGCGTCGAGCACAGGGCCCTCTGCTGCCCAGCGCTGCGCAGACCACGCAGGCAGCGTTTCGTCGGCGACGAACTCGTCGCTCGACCAGAGGCTGCTCACGTCCTCGCCGAAGTCGCCTTCCTCGTCGGCGTCCATGCCGGGCAGGGCCTCGTCGAGGCCGTCGTCGTCCAGATCCGCGTCGAGGTCCTCGTCCGCGGCGGCCGCTCGTTCGTCGAGCTCGGGTACGTCCGCCGTGGCGCCTTCGTCGAGCGGTCCGGCCGCGTCGTCGGTCTGGTCCGCCGCTTGCTCTTCCTGAGCGTCCAGGAGCTGGCCGATGTCGAGCACCAGGTCGTGTCCACCGGCGTCCTGCGCGGTATCGAGCGTCAAATCGAGCTCGACGCCAACGTCCAGGTCCTGCGCGTTCGAGTCGTCGCGATCGAGCGCGTCGGATTCGTCGAGCTCGCTGATCTCGAGAGTGACTTCGACCGGCTCATCGCTCGCGGGATCGTCGAGATCCGCGTCGAATTCCGGAAGGTCCTGCCAGGTGTCCGATTCCTCTGCTGCACTGTGCATGACTTTTTCCGCTTCGAGGATGCCCTTCAGAAATCTCTTAGCGCACGGGACCGGTCCGGGCTAGAGCGCGGGTCCGATGCGTGCGCCACCCCTCGTCGGTGACGAGATGATATGCCACCGCGTGCGTCTTCATCCCCGCGATGTGGTGTTCGTCAAGGGAATCTTCGAAGCCAGCGAAGGTTTGGGTTCCTTGTTCGCGGAACGCGGTGGTGACGTGATCCTGGCCGCCCCCCGCTCCCGCGCGAGCGAATTCGAAGCGCTGCTCCGTGACTTGGTCACTGATGTTGGAGCAGTCATCGAAGATGAGGAGCGCACGTGACCGGAATCGTTCGTGAGTCAGGAGGGGGGTCGGCAGCGGCAGCGGCGGCCGCGATCGAACTGCTCGTCGTGGGTTGCGAGGCCGCTCACAATCTTCTATCTAACGTGACCCCGCTCATGACTGAACCGCAGCAGCGCGCCAAGCAGCCGAGCATCACCGACATCGCGTCGGTACCCCGCTCGGCGGGCGCGGTCGATGCGCGAGTCGTGGATGCCTGGTGCGAGTGGCTCGGTGCGCTGGCGACCGACGCCGAAGCAGCGCTGGCCGCGGCGATGGCGTACAAGCAACTCGACGCAGGCGCGCGCGACACTTGGCTGAGCGCGCTCGAGCAAGATGCGCTTCGCCTCAGCGTGCCGCGGATCGCGGTGTACGCGCCGCTCTTGGCCGTCGAGTCCGATCCAAAACGACGCGCGCGCATCACGGAGGCGATGGGGCCGCTCGACGCCACGGCGACGCCGCGCACGCCCGCGTACGGTCTGAGCGGCAGAAGCCGCGACGGCACGCGCATCGCCATGATCGTGACGCCGCTGTATCTCGACTTTGCGCAGGTGCTCGCGTGCGCGTATCGCCTCGCGGATGGCTTTTCCTGGGTCAGACACGACCCGATCGTCGATCGGCGCGGCGCCCCCGCTGCGGGGACGCGTGTCGAAGGCGTGGCCCTCGAGAACGCACCGCTGAAGCCGCTCGTGGATGAGCTGGCGCATGCCGTTCTCGCTCACAAGCGGAGCGGTCGTAAGCTTCCGGAAGCGCTACGCGTGTTCGCGGATCTGTTCACGACGTAGACTCGTCTCATGCGGGAGATGGCTCGAGCCGGTCTGCTCACGCTTGCGATCGTGACGGCATGCGCGTGCCGTCCCGTGCCGGACGAGGCGGCGCCAGCAAAGAGCGCCCGGCGCGCGTCGCCGGCGATTCGTTTCAGCTACGGCACCACGCAGGGCGGCGAGCTTGGCCACGCGCAGACGTACGGACGCGCGACGGCACTGCTGTTCGGCACCACCTTCGATCTGGCGTCTCAGGTACAGGCGAGCCGTCTGAACGAGCTCGTGCATCGCTTCCGCCCGCGAGTGAACGTCGGCGCTGTCATGCTCGAGCCGCCCAAGTACGCGCTCCTGGCGGACGCGTTCCGGACTTCGCTGCAGCTCGACTATCCCATTGCCCTCGCGGACGACGAGACGCGCCGCGGGGAGGGCCCCTTCGGCCGCCTCGATCGCGTGCCGACCGTCGTGGTCCTGGACGCCGCGGGGCGGGAGGTCTGGCGCAAATCCGGCGTCGTCCCGGTCCCCGAGCTCGAGCAGGCTCTGCGCCGCGCACAGCGGGGACCTTAAGGACCGGACGGGGCCCCGAGCCGCTTGCTGCACACGCCCCGCGCGGGCAGGATGCGCGCCGTTTCCGGCCAGGTCCGGCGAAGGAGCTTGGGTGAAAAAGATTCGTAAAGTGGTGCTGGCGTACTCCGGCGGTCTCGACACCAGCGTGATCTTGCGCTGGCTGAAGGAGAAATACGGCTGTGAGGTCGTGGCCTGGTGCGCCGATGTCGGCCAAGCCGAGGAGCTCGACGGGCTCGAAGCCAAAGCCAAAGCCACGGGTGCGGCGAGCTACGTGCAGATGGATCTCCGCGAGACCTTCGTGCGAGATTTCGTGTATCCCGCCCTGCGCGCCAACGCGATCTACGAGGGCGAATACCTGCTCGGCACGTCGCTCGCACGGCCCTGCATCATCGAAGGCATGATGAACACGGTGCGCGAAGTGGGCGCGGACGCGATCGCGCACGGCGCGACGGGCAAGGGCAACGATCAGGTGCGGTTCGAGCTCGGCGCGATGCACTTCGATCCCGACGTGAGCGTGATCGCGCCGTGGCGTGAGTGGGATTTGAAGTCCCGCACCGATTGTATCGACTACGCGAAGCGGCACGGCATCCCCATCATCGCGAGCGCGGCGAAGCCGTACTCCATGGATCGGAACCTGCTGCACCTGTCGTTCGAGGGCGGTATCCTCGAGGACCCCTGGGCCGAGCCGCCGCGCGACATGTTCATTCTGACGCGCGCACCCGAGGACGCTCCGGACAAGCCGCTCTATCTGGAGATCGGCTTCGAGCAGGGCAACGCCGTCTCTCTGGACGGGCAGCGCATGAAGCCCGTCGATTTGCTGGCGCGCTTGAACGAGATCGCGGGCGAGCACGGGATCGGTCGCGTGGACATCGTGGAGAGCCGATACGTCGGCATGAAATCGCGCGGTGTGTACGAAACGCCAGGCGGTACGGTGCTGTTCAAGGCGCATCGCGCCATGGAGTCGCTGACGCTCGATCGCGAACAGATCCGCATCCGGGACAGCCTTATCCCCGAGTACGCGACCCTGGTCTATCGCGGTTTCTGGTTCTCGCCGGAGCGCGAAATGCTGCAGACCATGATGGATTCGATTCAAGACGTGGTCGAAGGCACGGTGCGCGTGAAGCTGTACAAGGGCGGCGTGACCGTGGTCGGACGCAAGAGCCCGAAGACGCTGTACCGTGAGGACTTCGTGACGTTCGAGAAGGACAGCGTGTACGACCAGGCCGACGCCACCGGTTTCATCCGCCTGAGCGCGCTCAGGCTGCGTCTGCGCGCTCTTCGCGATCGCAAACAATGAGCACGCTGCATCTGGTTCGTCATGCCCAGGCTTCGTTTCTGGCCGAAGACTACGACGTCCTCTCGGAGCTCGGTCACGAGCAGTCGCGGCGCCTGGGCGCTTACTTCGCGAGCCTCGGCTACCAGTTCGACGCCGTGTATTCCGGGCCGCGCCAACGTCAGATCCACACCGCCGAGCTCGCGCGCGCCGCGATGGTCGAGGCTGGAGGCAGCGCTTGGCCCGAGATCGTCGTGCTGGATGAGCTCGACGAGTACCAGGCCGAGGGCATCATGCGCAGCGAAGTGCCGAAGCTCATGGCGGAGCGCCCCGACATCGCCGCGCTCCTGGAGCAGTTTCAGGGATCGGCGGATCGACGTAGCCGCATGCGCGCTTTCGAGCGCGTGCTGCAAACCGTGATGCGCATGTGGGCTGGAGGTCAGCTCGACCTCAGCGAGGGTGAATCGTGGACCGAGTTCACCGAGCGCGTCGCAGCCGGCATGCAGCGCGTCACGATCGCCCAGAGCGGCGGGCAACGCATCCTAGCGTTCAGCTCCGGCGGCGCGATTGGCGTCGCGATCGCCGACATCTTGCAAGCGCCCTACGAACAAGCGCTCGAGCTGGGCTGGGCGCTGAACAACGCCAGCGTGTCCGACGTCTTGTTCAGCGCCGAGCGGAAAAACCTGAGTCGCTTCAACGTCTTGTCGCACCTCGACAATCCGTCGCTTTGGACGTACCGCTGACTACTCTTGTGTTGTAGGAGAATTGCCCCAATGAGCGAGCATTTGGACAACGCGCGTGGCGTGCGGCAAGGCGAGGAGCTGGACCTCGAACCGCTGGCTCGTTACTTGCGCGAGCAGGTCCCGGAGCTGGCTACGAACTCCGAAGTGTCCGTGCAGCAGTTTCCGAGCGGACACTCCAATCTCACGTACCTCGTGCGAGCGGGAGAGCGCGAGTACGTGCTGCGCCGTCCGCCGTTCGGCAGCAAGGTGAAGTCGGCCCACGACATGGGCCGCGAATACAAGGTGCTCTCGAAGCTGCACGCGGTGTACCCGCGCGCGCCCGAGCCGCTCGTCTACTGCGAAGACGAGAGCATCCTGGGCGCGAAGTTTTACGTCATGCGCCGCATTCAAGGCATCATCCTGCGCAAAGATCTGCCGCCGGGGCTCGATCTGCCGCCGGAGCGCCTGCGCAAGTTGCAGGAGAACCTGGTGGACACTCTGGCGGAGCTTCACGCCATCGACTTCGTGGCCGCGGGCCTCGGCGATCTCGGTAGGCCTGAAGGTTACGTGGAGCGCCAGGTGACGGGATGGACGAAGCGCTACGCCGACTCCAAGACCGACGAGATCGAGAGCGTCGATCAGGTATCGCGCTGGCTCGCCGAGCAGATCCCGAACCGGAGCGACGCGGCGCTCATCCACAACGACTACAAGCTCGACAACGTCGTGCTCGATCCGAAGGATCCGACGCGTATCATCGGCATTCTCGACTGGGAAATGACCACCATCGGGGACCCGCTGATGGATCTGGGAACGGCGCTTTGCTACTGGGTCCAGGCCGACGATGCTCCGACGGTTCAGGCGGTACGCTGGGGACCCACGCACCTGCCCGGCAGCCTCACGCGCCGCGAGATCGTGGAGCGTTACGCAGAGAAGAGCGGCCGAAACCTGGATGACGCCGTCTTTTACTACGCGTTCGGCCTGTTCAAGGTCGGCGTGGTGATTCAGCAGATTTACTACCGGTACAAGCAGGGGCTCACGAAGGACGAGCGCTTCGCCCACCTGATCCACGGCGTCCGCATCGTGTGCGATCAAGCCCTGAACAGTATTCAGACCGGCAAGCTCTGAGCCGGGGGGGGCTGCCGCCAAACGCCACAGTTGACGAACGTCTCCGGCATGGAGACTGTCGTACGCAGCATGCGTTACGACGTCGCGATCGTCGGGGGCGGGCCGGCAGGGCTCAGCGCAGCGCTTTTGCTAGGACGCTGCCGGCGCAGCGTGCTCGTGCTCGACGATGGGCGTTACCGAAACGCCGCGTCGGGCCATGTTCACGGCTTCATCACCCGCGACGGCACGCCACCGGCGGAGCTCCGCAGCCTGGCGCGCCGCGAAATCGCGGGCTATCCGAGCGTCTGCTTCCGCGACCAGCGCGTGGTGGACGCGCGCGCCACCGACGGCGTTTTCGAGCTCGTCTGCGCCGATTCCACGGTCGTGCGCGCCCGGCGCATGCTGCTGGCGACGGGCCTCGTCGACAAGCTCCCCGAAGTCCCCGGGGCAGAGGCGCTGCTCGGCGAGCGGCTGTTTCATTGCCCATATTGCGACGGCTGGGAGCGCCGGGAGCAGCCGCTCGGCGCCTACGCGAGCGGCGATGACCGCGGTGCGCGGTTCGCGCTAGAGATGAGCTTGTGGAGCCGGGATGTCGTGTTCTTTACGGATGGTCCGTACGCGCTCGAGCCGCGCTATCACGACCGCTTGCGCGAGCACGGCATACGCATCCAAGACCAGCAGATCACGCGCTTCGAAGGCAGCGGCGACGGGCTCGACATCGTGTTCTCGGATGGCACGCGCTCGCACCGGCGCGCTCTATTTTTCAGCGTCGGCTGCCAGCAGCGCTCCGACCTTGCCGATAAGCTCGGCTGTCGCATGACGAAGAAGGGCGGAGTCGAGAGCGGGGGGCTCGAAGCCACGAGCGTTCCCGGGCTGTGGGTGGCAGGGGACGCTTCGCGCGATGCGCTGCAAGCGATCGTCGGCGCGGGGGAGGGCAGCAAAGCCGCCCTGGCCATCAATACGTCGCTGCTCGAAGAAGATCTCTGGTGAAGCGCGGCCGCCTCGTTCAGAAATCGGAGCCGTGCGTCCACGCCCACGCCGGTTGGCGAGGGCCGAAGGTCTCGAACTGGCCGTCGTCGAATGCGCTGGTGAGCGTCATCTTCCAGTGAAGACGAGCGGCGGCTGGGACTCGCGCAGCGCGAGCGTCCTGAGCGCGGCGATCTCCGCGACGATGGCGTCGGCGAGCACATCGACGTCGGAGGCGGTATCGAGGTCTCCCGTCACGCCGAAGAATACGCGCCCGTTGTAAGAGAGGATCGCGGTGCCGATGCGCATGCCCTGGGTGATGGGCACGTACGGCTGAATCTCCAGCAGCTCGTGCCCCAGGCAGTACAGAGGAAACTGCGGGCCGGGGATGTTGGTGGTGATGGTGTGCGCCGCGCGCTGCGGAACGTAGTGCATGAGGCGGCTCACGAAGCGGCTCAAGCCGCCGAGCAACATGGGGGGAGCGAGGTCCCCGAGCTCCGTGAGCAGCTCACCTGCTTCGGCCATGTGCGATTGTTTGAGCTCATCCATGTCGCTCTGCACCCACTCGAGTCGCGCGTAGCGGTCGCGCAGGTGCACCGGCAAGTCGCAGATCAGCGCGGAAATCCGGTTGCCCATCGCCCCTTTGGCGTCCGGCTTGCGCACGGACACGGGCACCAACGTTCTGAGCGACGCAGAGTCCGGATCTTCGCCACGGTGGATCATCAGCTTGCGCAGCCCTCCGGCGACAGCGGCGAGCAAGACGTCGTTCAGGGTGCCGCCAAACGTGGCGCGGACGCTGCGCAGGTCCGACAGCCCCACCGACGCCTGCGCATACACGCGGTGCGCGCCGATCGTGCCCTCGAGCGATGACGTCGGGAGCGTCAGGAAGCGTCGCGCGAGCATCAGCAAACCCTCACCGGTCTCGAGGGCCGCGCTGGCGGCTTGCACCGGGTGCGCCGCATGTTCTCGCAAGCGACGGGCCCAGCCGGCGGCGTCCTGCGCCAGCCCTTCCCAGGCGTCTCGCACCATCTCCACGCCGCTCGGTGCGGGCTCTGGGTTCCATGGCGCGGGCTCGGGAGCCGTCGCATCGCGATCGGCGTCGAGCATCACGGCGAGCAGATCGAGGCCGGAGATGCCGTCGACCATGCAATGGTGCACCTTGGTCACCATCGCCCAGCGATTGCGCGCCAGCCCTTCGATGACCCACACCTCCCACAGTGGCCGATCGCGGTCGAGCGGCTGAGACATCAGCCGTCCCATCAACGCGCGCAGCGCGGCATCGTCGCCGGGGCTGGGCAGCGCCGTTCGGCGCAGGTGATAGCTCAGGTCGAAGTGCGGGTCGTCCGTCCACACGGGCCGACCCAGCTCGAGCGGTGGCACCACCAGGCGCTGCCGGTAGCGCGGCAGGTAACGAAGCTTCGCGTCCAGCAGGCGCGCGACCGTCTCTGCAGTCGGGGCACGGCCTTCGAAGATGCACAACGCCGCGATGTGCAGCGGCGAGTGTTGGTCCTCGAGGTGAAGGAACTGGGCGTCGAGTGCGTGGAGCCGTTGCAGCATGACCTCTCTCCCTCTTGCGACGCTCGCGTGCGCCTCGGGGGGTCGCGAAGCGCGTGAGAGGGGCCAGAGCAATAAGGATGCCGAGGTGTGAACGGCGCACGACAGGTCGGCCTTGAACCTCTGGTGTAGTGAAAGCTGAATCAAATGTGACCGAGTGCCGCCCGCGTGCGCGAAAGTGTTTCGCCTTCTCTTCGGGCCGCGCGAAGATTTTGCGGCAAGCGGTTGGGCTGTCAGATGCGGCCGGTGCTCGCGATCACTCCGCTGCAAGAGACGGTGGATCGCGAGCAAACCACCGCCGACCGCTTTGGAGACTTGCTCGGACGCTCGTCGCGTATGCGCGAGCTGTTCGCCGATCTGAGCCGCATTGCGCCGACGGACGTGACGCTGCTGATCGAAGGCGAAACGGGTACCGGCAAGGAGCTCGTGGCCGACTCCGTGCATCGCGCCAGCGGCCGCGCGAGCGGGCCGTACGTCGTGTTCGACTGCAGCGCCGTCGCTCCCACGCTCGCAGAGAGCGAGCTGTTCGGACACGAGCGCGGGGCGTTCACCGGCGCCATCGCCTCGCGCCCCGGCGTGTTCGAGCAAGCCGATGGCGGCACGATCTTCCTCGACGAGCTCGGTGAGCTGCCGCGCGACCTTCAGCCGAAGCTGCTGCGCGTGCTCGAAAAGCGCGAAGTCCGCCGGATCGGCTCGCAGCGCACCGTGCCCGTCAACGTCCGGCTCATCGCCGCGACCAACCGCAACCTGGCCGCCGAAGTCGCGCGCGGCGCGTTTCGCGAGGACCTGTACTTTCGCGTCGCGGCGGCGCACGTGTACGTGCCGCCGCTGCGCGATCGCATGGAAGATCTGCCGATGCTCGTCGAGCATTTCCTGAGCCTCGCGACTCCGCAGCGCACGCTCGCCGACGTGCCCACGCAGGTGTGGGAGATGTTCCACGCGCACCGCTGGCCGGGCAACGTGCGCGAGCTGAACAACGCGGTGCAACGTTTCCTGGTGACGCCGGAGCGCGCGCTCATGCCCGTGCAGCAGGCGGAGGCGACGCGCGCGTCGCAAAGCGCTGCGGCGCTCACCACGAACGTCCTGCCGCTGCGCATCGCGCGCCGTGAAGCCGGCGACCTGTTCGAACGCGACTACCTGGAGTCGCTGCTCGAGCGCGCGGAAGGCAATGTCACGCGCGCTGCCGCGATCGGCGAGGTGTCACGGCAGATGATCCAGAAGTTCATGCGCAAGCACGGTCTGGGTTGAGCTGCTTCAATGCGTCGGCACCGGGCTTAAGTTCAGCGCTTCGAGCCCGTAGCTAGACACGCTCCCTGCTGAGTTTTCCGAGCGGGCCGCGCGGAGCTGTGCGTTCACGATCACGAGTCGTGGGGCGGACAGCTGTGTCGCGAAATCGTTGAAATCTCAGGTCTTTCAGGGCCGCTTAGCTCAACTTGAGAATACGCGGGGCGCTCAGCGCACAGCCCCGCGATCCACCAACTGAAGCTCGCCACGCGAGGCTTCGAGAAAAGGCTACGGCATGAATTTTGGCGATATCAAACACGTACTGATTGCGACGGGCTTCATTGGCTGTGTGGCCGGCTGCAGCGGCGCGCCCGACGAAATTGCGACGGGAGAAGCAACGTCCGCCGTGACGGCAGGTAGCACTGCGGCAGGATCGATTCCGTCCGGTTTGCCCGCACGCGTGACGTTCGGTTTGTTCGAAGACACCGGTTCTTCGTGGATGAGAAACAGCGGCGTGCGCTGGGACGCGCGCTATCGCTATCTGACGAAGGGTTGGGTCAACAATTGGGGTTGGGGCAACTACGACGGCAGCTGGGGCCTCGAGTACCTGCGCGAGTGCGACGCGCAAGGGTACGTGCCTGCGGTCCAGTACTACCAAATCTTCGCCGAAGCCGGCGGTGGTGAGGCGCAGACGCTCGCGAAAGTTCAGAACGCCGGCACGATGCGATCGTACTTCGGCGATTTCAAAATCCTGATGCAGCGAACCAAGGATTTCGGCAAGCCCGCGCTGGTGTTGCTCGAAGCCGACGCGCTCGGATTCTTGCAGCAACAAAGCGCCAGCAATCCCAACGCCTACGCGGCGGTCGCGGCATCGGGAATGCCCGAGCTCGCCGGCCTGCCCAACACCGTGGCGGGCTGGGGCATGGCCTTCCTGCAGATCCGCAAGGCCGTCGGCGCGACGAACGCCAAGCTCGGCATCCACATTTCAGGCTGGGCCAGCGGCAAAGACGTCTCGCACTTCAACGTGACGGATCCGCTCGGACCCGAGGTCGACAAAGTCTACAATTTCCTCGCGCCGCTCGGCCTCGCGACGAATCAAACCGGCAGCACCTACGACGTGCTCGTCGGCGACCCGCTCGATCGCGACGCCGACTACTACCGACTCGTGCAAGGGCAAGATCGCTGGTGGGACGCGAGTGACTCGGCTTCGATCAACTCGAAGAGCTTCAACCGCTATGCGGAGTGGCTGCGGCTCTGGAATCAGAAAGCCAAAAAGCGCTGGGTGCTCTGGCAAATCCCACTCGGCAACTCCAACCACTTGAACGTCTACAACAACGGCGGCGCTCGCCAGGGCTACAAGGACAACCGCCCCGAGTACTTCTTCGGTAACGGCACAGCACACCTCGTCAAGTTCGCAAACGTCGGTGTCATCTCGATGCTCTTCGGCGCTGGCGCCGGCGGCGTGTCGAGCTACGGCAACGACATCTACACTGACGGCAGGTCGTTCATGCAGAGCCGCGCTGGCGCCATCATCAACGCAGGCGGCGTCACGCTAGTGACCGGCACCGGCGGAACGGGCGGCACCGGCGGCACCGGCGGCACCGGCGGCACGGCCGGTTCCGGTGGTACGGGCGGCTCCGGATCGAGCGACTCGGCCCAGTACAACTTCGAGTCCAGCACTCAGAGCTGGGTGTCCTCGGGCGGCATGATCACGTCTCTGGCGAGCTCGACGACCCGTGCCTACGCCGGGACGCGCTCTCTGGCCGTGAACATCAACGCTGGCGGCGCCGATACCCGCATGGTCTCCGTGCGCAATCCCAGCACCCCGGCAGGCCGAACGGTGAGCTTTCGCATCTGGTTGCCGAGTGGCAGCAAGGTGTCCTCGGTTCAGCCCTACGCGCTCCAGGGAGCGGGCGGCGGCTGGGCGTGGACCGGCGCGTGGACGGCGGCGAGCTCGCTAACGGCCAACGCCTGGAACACCATCAACCTGACCTTGCCGGCGAATGCCGCGGTCCCACTGTATGAGCTCGGCGTCGAAATCGCGGTGAGCAGCGCCTGGACCGGCGCCGTGCACCTGGACTCCGTGCGCTGGTAGCGCGCTTTCACCCCGCGAAAGTGGGGTGAACATTCAGGACAGGCTCGGGGTGGCTTCGGTCGCCTCGGGCCTGCACTGGCTTGCAGCGCCGTGCTTTCCGAAGCTACGCTTGTCCAGTTTGCCTGAGACGCGTGTCAGGGGATCCGGGGTCGAGTAACGATGAACAGAATCAAGCTTGCTCTTAAACTGACTTGTGCGGCCGCCGTGGCGTGGCCGCTCTTGAATGCTTGCGGTGGCGACGATCGACCGGGCGCGGCGCCCAGCGGCAAGGGCGGCTCCGGCGGCACGACCGACGGCGGAAGACGCCCCCCGCGCGACGCGGGGCGAGACGCTACCGATGGGAGCGATGGGAGTGACGGCACGGGCGGCACGGGCGGGAACCCCGACCGCCCCGACGCGAGCAACCTACCGGGCGCCCCCATCGTCACGATCACGAGGCCCAAGGCGCTCGCGGCGCCGACGGCGGATGTCCTGACGGGAAACGATGTGGAGGTGCTCTGCTCCACGCAAAAATCGAGTGTTACGGGTGCCAAGGATGTGGACGGCAGCACCGTAACTATCGAGCTGCTGAACGAGGCAGGAGCTCCGGTGCTGGAAACGTTCGGGTCGCCAACCGCGAAACCGAACGAATATAGCGCGCGCGTATCGCTGACGACGTTGACGCAGGGCAGCCGGATCTCGTTCCGCTGCAGCGCGTACGACACCTCCGAGCAGCCATTGCTGGGTTCCGCTACGATTCAAACGTTTCTCGATCGCGGCCCCGCTATCCGTGTCGACTCGCCGGGGCCCGGAGACGCGCGCGCGCTAACCAAAGAGGTCGAGTTTGTGTTCAGCGTTCAACCCGCGCCACTCAGCCCCTCGGACCCAGCTGCCGCCGTAGAAGCCGTCACGTTTTCGGCAAACGGAAAAACGATTCCGGTCACCGAGGTGCCAGGTCAACCCGGAATATACCGCTTCGGCGTCAACTTCAATGATCCGAAGGTGTTCCGGGATCCCCCGGTCGGCTCGGTACCCATCGTCATTACAGCCAAGAACAAGCGGACCGAGGTGGGAGTCGTCAACACGCACAGCTACCGCTTCGATATCGACAGTGCGGGGCCGGTGGTGAACGTCGTCAGCCCAGTCGAGGAGGCGGTCGTCGGCGGAGAAGTCGAGCTCAAATTCACCGTCAGCGATGTGCCCGCGGGGGTCGACAAGAGCTCAATCAAAGTAAAGATGGGCGGGACGACGTACGACTACGACCCGACGTCCAGCGACTGGACCGAGGACAACGGGACGTACACGTTTCGGTTCGACACCGTGACGCTCATCGCGACCGCTGTCGCCCAAGTGACGATCAATGTCCTCGCTGCAGACACGGTCCAGAATCAGTCGCAGGGCGATGACCACACCATATACCTGGACAATCAGCCTCCAGTCGTCGATCTGGACCCAGGCCGATTCCGCGAAAGTGTCAAGGAGGGGGAGACTAGCTACTGCACGAGTGACTTCGACCCGCTGGGAGACGACGCGGCTAACGATGGCCAAGAGGTTTCGCCGACGCCGCTCATTCGCGCCTTGGTTTGGGAGCAGACCAACGGCTTGCCGTCGCAAGAGGTTTGGCACTACTCGGGGCTCAACGAAGCTTCGGTTTATCTCTACTTACAACCGAATCCGAATTCCAGCACGGCCAAGCCGCTCGTCGTCGATAGCGCCGACCCCGGCCGCACTTGCGACGACATCAATCCCGAGCTCCGGCAGGTGCTCACGTTTCGCGTCCTGACTCCGCTTCAACCGCAGGGCTCACCCGGATTTGGTGTTGCCGATAACAATGTTCCTGCGCCGGGCGGGTTGTGCCAATTCAAAACGGTAGCTCAGACGTCACCATTTCTCTGTAACGGCGTCTCTGACATGAGGCGCGTGATTGATCACACGATGGCGGGCACCAATCCGGTCATCTTTGCCGGGGGGCAGCTGCAAGGCGACGAGTGCACCGGCAATCAATGGGAGATCCTCGGTACGGCCGGCAAGCAGGGGTGGGTGTGTCTCGCCGCGCGCGCTCAGGACAGGCTCGGCAATGTCGGCGTGTCCGCACCGCTCCGCGCGTGTCTCGTCACTACGGACCCAGGTATCTGCACGCGCGAGCCGATGCCGCGGTGCACCGATGGCTGTGACCCGCCCCCGCAGTTTGGCAATGCGATCATCGAGCGCCGGTGACCCGCGGCGTACCGGCCGTGCTGGACGCCGTCGTTTACCTACGTACTCACGAGTGCCTCACCCCGGATTACACGGTCCGTCGCAGTACGCGCGCACCACGCCGGTCTCCAGGAACTCCTTCAACGTCTGCCCTGCCGCCGGCACGCCCTTGATCTTGCCGTGCGGATCTTCGCCCTCGCGCATTGGCACGTTCGTGATGGGCTCCGGCGGCAAGCCGAAGTCGTACTCGATCATCGCCGAGCCCGTGTACGGCGAATCCACCTCTTCGAGGCCGAAAACGCTGCGATTGACGGGCTTCAGGTGTTTGGCGCCGATGGCGCGCGCCATGATGTGCGCACCGAGAGTCGAGACTTGATGATCGCCGATGGAGACCTGCATCAGCACCGAATGGGCGGGCGTGCCGGGTAGGGGATTGTTCGCGATGTGGTGCGCGTAGCCGGTGGGTTCGGAGCGGTCCCACTGCATTTGCACGAGGCCGAGCAGGAGCTGAATGTCGAGCGCGTTCGGATACGAATTCTGAATGATCGCGAAGTAGGGATCGAAATCGACGCTGCGGTTCAAGAGCAGGTTGTACGGCTGCCCGGGAACGGCCAGCGCGCCGCGCTGGATGTCCTGCGTCAGTGCCATGAACGTGCCGCCCATGATGCCGCCCTGGCTGCCGCCAAAGTAGTAGCTCTTGCTCGTGTCGATCGCGCTCTTGCCCTCGAATTGGACGTTCGGGTCGCGCGCGAAACCGCCGCGCACCATGCGCGTGACGAGCAGCATGTTCAGAAATCCCTGGCACAGCCGATCGGAGACGCTGCGGAAGCTGCCGATGTTGCCGCCGGTGATGATCGTCGCCACGTTGGGCAGATCGTCGGTGGACATGCCGATGAAGTCGGTGGCCACGAGCACCCAGTTGAATTGGTTGGCTGCGTCCGAAAAGCCCTCCACCTGCGAGCGCCGGCCGAACAAGCCGTGGCCGTTTTGAACGACGACGCCGGGCGTGCCTGCCGTGGCGGAGCGCGGAATGAGCACGACGAACGGGTACTGCGCGGTGCCGTTCTGCACGGGCATGCCGTCGGCCCCGAACACGAATTTGCCGCCGGGTCCGGGCTGATCGAGATAGAGCGGCACCGTGAGTTTGCCCTCTATTTTTCGGCGGATCGCGGGGTTCGGGTCGTCTTGCACCGTGTCGATGGTGTACGCGGGGCCGTCCGCGCTGCTCGCGCTCAGCGCCTGATCACGCAGGTGCAGCATCCAGCGCGTGTTGTTGTCGAGGCTCGCCGTGGTCACGTCCCACGCGATCTGCAGATCGCTCTTGGTGACACCGGCGCGCGACAGCCGCGCGAAAATGTCGGCGTAGAGCGGGCGCCGTGTTTCGATCGAGGCGTCCGCGTGCGCCGTGCCGTCGCGCAGCGCGGCGAACGCCTCGGACGCGGGCAGGGGAGTGCCGTCTGCGCCCATGACGCGACGGATGGCGACGATGTAGCGTGTGGCGTCGTCGAGCCGCACGACGGGGCGGATCATGAACGCGCGCTGATCCGCGTTGCTCGTGCTCATGTCGAGCTCGGCGAAGTGCGGCACTCGCTGTCCCGTGGCGGCGTTGATCACGACCGTGGGTGAGTCGTCGAAAAGCGAGCTCTCGATGCTGAGCGGCGTCGCGAGGCCCGTCGTCGTGGCACCGGGCAGGTGCGTCATGAGCGCCGCGCCCGCGGAGAAGCCGTCGCTCCGCGCGAACTCGTCGGGCCCTGCCTGAACGCCCTGAGAGTTCTTCGGCAGGGTGGCCATGCCGAACTGCACGCGCCGGCCGGTGGCTCCCGTGTCGTCGGCGACGAGATAGACGTTCGACGGAAAGGGGTAGCCGCAATGAGAGGGCGTCAGTGGATCGCAGTCGCCGGACAGATACGGTCCAGTCAGCGAGATTCCGCCCTGAACACGCGGATCGCTGGGCGCCAAGCCGGTTTCGTTCGGATTGCCGTCGTCATCCGAACACGCCGGAAAGCACAGCAGGGGAAGGGCGAGAGTCAGGAGCCGCTGAAAGCGCATCCGACGAGTCTACCGTGAGGGGCAACCCGTCGCGGTACACGATGTGGTGCGTGCGCAGCGCGGGAACGCGCGCACCGGGCATGATGATTCCGATCAGGTTCAAAGGATCCACTGCCGACAGCCGCACTGTCTCGCCGGATAGCGCGAGCCGGCGTGTGCTGCGCAGTTGATCGACCGCTTCCGGCAGCGCGAACTGTTCCCCGACGAACCCGGTGACGAAGCGGCCGCCGCGGATGGTGCCGCGCGCCTCCAGCCGCCTGAGCGCCCACACGACGTCGCGCCAGGGAACGCTCAGGGTTTCACGGACGAGCAAATCTCGGAACACCACACCCCAGCGCGCCAGTAGCTGCTCGGCGACGGCTTCGGCGAGCTCGTCGCGATGCGCGGTGGTGGTCGCCGCTTTGACCAGAGACCAACGGCCGTCGCCGGTGCTCGCGCCGGCACGCCCGCGCCGTAGCCCCGTGCGGCCCTGCTGCGCCTGGAGCGCGAGGCCGCGCCCCGTGAGCAAGCTGCGCAGGGGTTGGAAGCCGTCTGCGCTGACCAGGCCGCACGCGACCGCGTCCCAGAGGCCCTCGGCGACCTCACCGGCGTCGAGGCCGCTCGCCTGGACCAGATCGGAAAAGAACGAGGCGCCGCGCGCTTCGAGCGTTGAGAGCACGCGGCGGGTCAGTGGCGAGCTCGGCGCGGTCAGGACCTTGTCGCCGCGCGCCGCCTGCATCAGCCAGGCAAAGTCGGCGCGCAGAGCGAGCGTGATGGGCGTCGCACGCGAGGGCGCTTGCGGCGCGACGTAGTCGGACTCCGCCTCGCGCGCTCGTCCTCCGAGGCGAGCCCAGCAGACTTCGCCGCTGAGACACGCAGAGTCGAGGGCGTGACGCGTGTAGCCGCGGATGCGCGCCGGCAAGATCGCCTCTTCCCACGCCGCTGCGGCGAGCTCGAAGCCCTGCAGCTGCTCGACGGCGCTCTGAACGGCGCGCTCGCCTTGCCACTCGCTGCTCGGCGCGACGTGTTGCCAGCGCAGCAAGAACCGCATCAGGTCGCGCGCCGACACGGGCTCGATCTCGCGGCGCAGGCGCTCCAGCGTGTAGTAGTGCATGCGCGACAGCAGCCGGCGTGAGCAGAACTGCGTGCTGGCAGGGTCCGCGTTTGGCGGAGCCACGAAGTCGCCGCGCAGCGCGAACCCCTGATGTTCGAGGCGCGCGAGCGCGATCTCCGCGAGCTCTGCGGAGAGCGACGTGGCCTCACACAGCTGCAAAGTCGAGCAGGGCCCCAGGATATCGAGGTGGCCGCGCACGACCTCGGCCGCGATCTCTTCGGGCGCGCGCTCCTCGACCGGGAGAGCCGGAAGCCCGGTTTGCGGCTCGAAGCGCGCGTCGGGAAACAGGCGCTCCACGGCGGGCCGTCGTTCCGCAGCACACCACAGCTCGTGCGGGCCCGCGAACAGGCGCAGGGCCCGCCCGCGTTCGCAGAGCGGCTCGAAGAGCTCGCGCCACGCGGCGCGCGCACGGCACAGCGTGAGCGACAAGAGCAAGTCGTGGAGCTCGTCCCGGTCGCGTGGATCGGGACGGATCTCTTCGAGCACGCGCGCCACGGCTTCCGGGCTCATGCGCGCGAGCTCTCGCGCCTGCACCGGCAAGCCACGGCGCAGCTGCACGGCCCGCGTGCGTCGCTCTTCGAGCGGCGCGTCGTCGAGGAATGCGTACGGTCGCGCGTTGAGGATTTCGTGACTGAGCGGGGACGCCTCCGTCGTGTCGCGGAAATGCAGGCGAATCGCGCCGCGCTCGATGTCGCCGAGCAGCGCTTCCAGCCCGGCGACGTCCATCGCCTCGTGCAGGCAGTCGTGCAGCGTTTGGCGCACGATCGGATGATCCGGGATGAC
>DATDJP010000132.1:0-45800 GCA_036520475.1 Polyangiaceae bacterium
CGGGCGGCTTGATTTGGGGCTAGCGCGGGATACGCGGGCGGCAGTGGAACTTCGCGCGCGGAGACGATCGGAACAGCGCTATTTCGGCTCCCTCGGGCACGGGTCACGTTCACGGGATCAATTCAGGGACAGGCTTAGATCTCGACCCGGCGAAAAGTTTCCAGGCCTCGCGCGGCTGCGGGCACAATGCCGCGCATGAAGCTGTGGATGCTGCTGCTCGTCGCCTGGTGCGCGCTCGGATGCTCGAAGTCCGGCGAACAAAGTCTGACCAAAGCCAGGGAGCAAGCCCGGGAGCTCGTCCGCATCACGGAGCGCGACGTCGCTGAGGTGCGTGCAGGGTTGCCGGAAGGCGCCAAGGTCCTCTCCGAGCTGGCCGCAGACAAGCGCGCGCTCGGCGACGCTCAAGAGGTGCGGCGTGCGCTCGTGCGCTCGCGCGACAAGGTTCAGGATCTGCGCGTGGCCAAGTCCACGTTCTTCGCGTGGGTCGATCCGCAGGGAATGATCGTGCGCACCGATCAGGAGCAGGATTCAATGGCCGGCAAGAACCTGTTCGAGGCGTTCCCCGAGCTGAAGAAGGCGCTGTCTGGAGGTCGCGCCGAAGCCATAGGTTCCTTGCCAGAGGCCGCCGCCGTTTCCGGGCGCAAGGATGGTCAATGGGTCTCGGCTGTACCCGTCACTCACGGTGGGGAGGTGCGAGCGCTGTACGTGAGCGGCTGGTCCTGGTCAGCGTATGCCTATCGTCTGGAGAACGCGCTGCGGGGCTCCGTGCAGAGCAGCCTCGGCGACAAGGGCAAGCTGCCGCTACTCTACGTGTACATCGTGGTCGATCGCGAGATCCATGGCGCGCCGGTGTCACCCGAAGTGAACGCTCAGGCCATCGCCGCCCAGGGCCCGCTTTCGAAGCTCAAAGACGGTGGCTTCGGTACTGCGCTCGAAATCACGGGACGCGACTTTGCGCTCGCCGTGCAGAAGGCGCCCATCTTCGGCCAGAAAGTGGCCGTCGCCGTCCTCTGGAGCGAGACGTAAGCCTTATACTTTTAGTACTCGTCCGGGCCCGTGCGGCCGAAACGGTGAATCGCGTAGATGTACAGCGCACCGCCCGCGACGCTCACGTAGCTGCCGAACTCCTCGCCGGCAGCGGCGTTGAAGCCGATACCGAGCACGGTGACGGTGGCGGCGAACGCGAGCAGCGAGCGAACGCTCTTGAGGGATGTTGAACGCGTCGTCATTTGGAGCTCGGGTCAGGGCCAGCGCTGGGAGTGGGCATGCACCAAGAAATCGCGGACGTCACGCGCCAACTTGCGTTCCGCGGTGATCGTGCTCGCTTCGCGATCCGTGCCGACCTGGTCGTCGTACAGATAGTCGGAATCGTGCAGGATCAGGATGCGCGCTTGCGCGTCGCTGCCCGTGCCGTTCACGAGCTGGAGGGCGTCTCCCATGGATGTCTCGCGTGGCGGCAACGCGTTACCCAGCCGAAAGCGTTCGTTGGCGGTGATATAGGACACGCCGTAGCGCTTGCCTTTGGCGCTGACGTCCACCTCCAGGGGCGTGCCGTCAGCGAGCAGCAAGCTCTTGCCGGGTATCGGTTGATCGCGCTCCTCGTGAAACGCACGGATGATGATGTCGATCGCGCGACGTTCGTCGAGGGCACGAGTCGGATTGGCGGTCCGCGGGGGAGGCCCCCCGCACGCCGCAACCTGCAGCGCCAGGACGGCCAGCATGAGAGCTGGCAAGATCCACTTCGGCCATGCGCCTCTCGGGACGCCGTGGGGCCAGTGGCTTCCGTTCATCGGACGCAAAAGGTAGCCAAGCGCCTGTCTATTAGCTAGCTCTCAGCGAATGCCGCGCGCGCTGGCCTGGCTTGCCATCCTTGCGCTGCCCGGAATGGGCGCGGTACTCGGCTGTGCACATGCCGACCTGCCGGACCCCGAAGCGGCGGCGGCTCGCTACGCCGAGGCGGCAAAACGCGGCGATGGCGAGGCGCTGTACGCCATGTTGACAAACGCGGCGCAGCGGTCCTATGGCCGCGCGACGACCCATGCGCTGGTTCGGGACGCGCGTACGGAGCTCGGTCGGAAAGCGGCGGCGTTGTCCGACCCCAACGCACGGGTCACGGCTCGCGCCCGCGTGCGCTTCGCCGACGGCGAGGGGGCCGAGTTCGAGCTGGAGGATGGCGGCTTTCGCATCGCTTCGGCCGGCGCGCTGCCGAGTGGGGCCCGCACCCCAGCGCAAGCGCTGGGAGAGCTCCGGCAAGCCCTGGCGCGCCGCAGCTATGCCAGCTTTTTGCGGGTATTGTCCGAGGACAAGCGGAGCGCGCTCGAAAGCGACCTGCGCTCGCTCGTCTCCGGCCTCGAGCAGCCCGACACACTCGACATCAAGGTAAATGGCGACGTGGCCGAGGTGCGGGTGCCCGGTGGCCACTCCGTGAAACTCAAGCGTGAGGCAGGCGTGTGGCGGATCGACGATTTCGACTGAAGCGTCCGTTTGGCACCGGGGCGTTATCCCGCCGCGCCGCCCTCGCTTCCTTTTTTGCGCTCGGCCTCGGCAGTCCGTGGGCTCTGGCCTTCGGCCAGGCCGGCGCATTTCACCCGCGTTTGCTGAAAACTGGCGGAAGCCGTCTCGATTCGATCCGCACTTTGGCCACGAGCCGCTGGTCGTGGGAGCTGGTGCGGCGTACGAGCGCTCCCGCTCGCTTGGCGACGCGCACCGTCGCGGCTGAAGATCCACAGCTTCTGGCCGAACCGTTCGTGATCTGGGCCGGCGAGGCGGATCCGGGAGCGCTATCGGCGCCCGAGTTGCGTGGGCTCGAGCGCTTTCTCAAGCTCGGCGGGGTGCTCTTAGTGGACGACGCCAATCCCGCTGCGGGAGCCTTCGTGCGCGGCGCGCGCCGGGAAATTCAGCGCATCCTCCCCGAAGCCGCGCCCGTACGGCTCGATCCGGGCCACGTTCTGTTCAAGACCTACTTCATCGTGGATCGGCCCGTGGGGCGGGTGCTGGGGCCGGCCCACGTGGACGCGATCGTGCGCGGCAAGAACGCGCAGGTCCTTTACCTGAGCCACGACCTTCTGGGCGCGCTCGCTCGTTCGGCCGATGGCGGATGGGCGTTCCCTACCGAGCCAGCGGGCGTGGGGGGCCGCGAACAGGCGATTCGCTTTGCGGTGAACATCGGCATGTACGTGCTGTGTTCCGACTACAAAGACGATCAGGTCCACGCACCGTGGCTGATGCGCCGGCGTGCGGGGCGCCGCCCTTGAGATGAGCGTCAGCTCGTGGTCTATCAGCGACGACCTGTCCAGCGTCGCCGCCATCGCCGTGGCCGTGGTGCTCACTTTGGCGCTCGTGCTCCTGGGCATCGAGCTCCGGCAGCGCGAGCGCCATGGCGGCTTGATCGTGGTGAGCGGCGCGCTGGGACTGCTCCTGCTCGGCGCGGCCATCCTGCGCCCCGTGCGCGTGACGACGCGCGGCAGCCTGCTCGGGCCGCGCGTGGTAGTGCTCGTCGATCAATCGCGCCGGCTACTGTTGCCGGTCGGCAATACGACGCGCCGCGCGCGCGCCCTGACCGCCGTGGAGAACGTGACGAAGCATTTCTCCGAGGCGCGCCTGGCCGTATTCGGCTTCGGAGAAGGCCAGCTCGAGCCGCTCGCGCTGACGGCCGAGTCCAGGCAGACCGGGCGTCTCGTGACAAGCAGCGACCTCTCGACCGGGCTCGGCACATTGCCGGAGGTGTTCCCGGAACGACCGGAAGCCGTGGTCGTCATCAGCGACGGTAGGCTGGCTCGGCCCGGCCCCGACGCAGGCGCGTTGGCCGTTCGCGAAGCGTTGCGCGGCCTCGGCGTGCCCGTGCACACGCTGCGCGTCGTGAAGGACGCGCCTCGCGACGCGAGCATCCGCGCGGTGCGGGCGACCGGCGCGGCGGTCGCGCATCAGCCGCTGGCGCTCAGTGTGGACATTGGGTGCGCAGGCGGCCTCGAGTGCAAGGACATCCCAGTGACGGTGCGCGAGCTACGCAGCGGCGTCGAGCCGGCGCTTCTCGCGAGCGGCGTAGCGAAGCTGCAGAACGGCAGCGCCACGGTCGAGCTGAACATCACCCTGGAACGCGCCGGCGCGCGCATCGTCGAGATCGCGATCGAAGCGCCCGCTGGCGACACGATTCCCGAGAACGACACGCGCACTCTGGCCTTCGTGGTCACGCGCGACCGCGTGCGGCTCCTGCACGTCGCGGGTCGCCCCAGCTACGACGTGCGCGCGCTGCGTATGTGGCTCAAGGCCGATCAGTCGGTGGACGTCGTGGCGTTCTTCATCTTGCGCAGCAACAGCGACGATCCGGGCGCGGACGAGACCGAGCTCGCGCTGATCCCGTTCCCGGTGGACGAGCTGTTCACCGAGCACTTGAGCAGCTTCGACGCGGTCGTGCTCCAGGACATCAACGCCGTGGAGTACCGCTTCGCGCAGTACCTCCCGGCGCTGGCGTCGTACGTGAATTCTGGCGGCGGCGTGATCATGGTCGGCGGTCCGTCGTCGTTCGTGGGCGGCGGCTACGCGGAGAGTGAGCTGTCAGCCGTCTTGCCCGTCCAGCTGCCGGCCGACGAGCGCGCATTCGACGTGAACGAATTCGTGCCCCGCTACACGGACGCCGGGCGTGAAGCGGCCGTGCTCCGCAGCCTGCGCGAGCTGTCTCAGGAGGAGCTCCCGGCGATGAGCGGCTCGAACACGCTCGGCGCTGCGCGCGACGGCGCGATCGTGCTGCTCGAGCATCCCGAGCGCCGAACCGCGAAGGGCCCGATGCCGATCCTTTCGCTCGGCGAAGCCGGAGATGGCCGCAGTATCGCGCTCGGCATCGATGGCACGCACGCGCTCGCCTTCAGCGAAATGGCCGCCAAGGTCGCGGGTCGCGCTTACGGAGCGCTCTGGGATGGCCTGCTCGGCTGGCTGATGCGCGATCCGCGCTACGAGGCGGCGCGCATCGAAACCGTCGGCGTGTGCAGCGCCTTCGAGCCGCTCACGCTGCGTCTAGTGCGCATGCCGGGTGAGCCCGCCGACGTGGAGTTGACTCTGGAAAAACTCGGAACGCGCTCGGGTGAGCTCAAGCGCTTCACCGTGAAGGCGCCCGCACAGGGACCCGTCGACATCGCCGTGGGCAAACTCAGCGCGGGCGGCTACACGGCGCGCGCTCGCGTCGGAAAAGCCCCCCCCACCCGTCAAGATTTCGCGTGTGAGCGGGGAGGGGAGGCGTGGAGCGACTCGCGCCCGGATCCGGAGCGACTCGAGCGCATCTCGGAAGCCACCGGCGGTCTGGCGCTCGACTGGACGCAAGCCTCGGAGCTGCCGCTACCCGAAGCCAAACGCGTCGCCACGGAACGGCACGTCCGCCCAGTGCTGCCGCCCTGGGTATGGACACTCTTGGCGAGCGTCACCCTCGGCACCCACTGGCTCCTCCGCCGCCGCGGCGGCCTGATCTAGCCGCGCCGTGCCCTGCTGGTCGGGCGTGTGCGGGCCCCCAGCGTCAGTCGTAGTATTCGTTGCCGAGGTGGGTGATGAGCGGCTCGCCGAGCATCCAGCGCAGGGTGTTCTTCAGCTTCATCGACTGAATGAACAAGTCGTGCTCCGGGTACAGGCCGGGCGCCGTGATCGGGCTCTTGAAGAAGAAGCTGAGCCACTCCTGAACGCCGCGGAAGTTCGCGCGCTTGGCCAGATCCATGAACAGCGCGAGATCGAGCACGAGCGGCGCGGCCAGGATCGAGTCGCGGCACAAGAAGTCGACTTTGATCTGCATCGGGTAGCCGAGCCAACCGAAGATATCGATGTTGTCCCAGCCCTCTTTGGCGTCGCCGCGCGGCGGGTAATAGTTGATGCGCACCTTGTGATACACGTCCCCGTAGAGCTCTGGGTACGTTTCCGGCTGCAGGATTTGCTCGAGCACGCCGAGCTTCGAGACTTCCTTGGTCTTGAAGTTCTCCGGGTCATCGAGCACCTCGCCGTCACGGTTGCCCAGGATGTTCGTCGAGAACCAGCCGCTCAGCCCGAGCATGCGCGCTTTGAAACCGGGCGCCAGGATCGTCTTCATCAAGGTCTGGCCCGTCTTGAAATCTTTGCCGCAAATCGGCGTACCGGTCTCACGGGCGAGCTCGAGAGCGGCAGGAAAATCGACGGTCAGATTCGGCGCACCGTTCGCGAAGGGGACGCCTTCTTTCAGACACGCCCAGGCGTAGATCATCGAATTGGTGATCGCGGGGTCATTCTCGAGCAGACCCTTTTCGAATGAGCCGATGCTCGCGTGGACCGCGCTCGGTTCCACGTAGATCTCGGTCGAGCCACACCATACGGCGACCGCGCGATCACAGCCGCGCTCCTTCTGCACGCGCCGGATGTCGTCCTGCAGCGCCGCCACCATGTCGGCCTTCGTCTTGCCGGTCTTCACGTGCGTGCCGTGTAGTCGCTTCACGTACTCCGGATAAAACACCGCGGGCATCGGCCGCACCGCCGAGAGCTCGTCCTTGATCGGATCGAGGTGCTTCGACTCGAGCACCTGCGCATGCTTGGCGGATTCGTACGCGTCCTCCGGAAACAGATCCCAGCTGGCGAACTCGAGCTGATCGAGGTTCGCGAGCGGGGCAAACTCGGAGATCTTCGGGTTGCGATTGTCGGTGCGCTTGCCGAGGCGGATCGTTCCCATTTGAGTCATCGAGCCGATGGGTTTGGCGAGTCCGCGTCGGGCGAGCAGACAGCCGGCGATGAACGTGGTCGACACGGCGCCAAGTCCCGGCAAGAGGACGGCCAGCTTGCCTTCGGGTTTGGAGATGCTCTCGGGCTTCTTCATGGCCGCCTCGGTAGCAAGTCGCGCGCCGGTGCGCAACGCGAGCCGGCGATTGACGCATTCCGCGTTCCGGCGTTACGGCAGCCGCTATGGCTCGGACTACCACCGCGGCGATCCTCGTTGCCGGCGTCGGCTCGCGTTTGCGCCCGCTCACGGACGATCGGCCCAAGGCGTTGATGGACGTGGGCGGAGAGACGATCCTCGCCAGAGCATTGCGAATTTTGAGCGATCGCGGCGTTTCGCGGGTGGTGCTCGCCACCGGCTATCGCGAGGACGCGCTGCGGTTGGCGCTGCGTGAAAGCCCGGTGGAGCTCGAATTCGTCCCAAACCAAGACTATGCGACGACCCAGAACTCGGTTTCGCTGGCGCTCTGCGCGGAGGCGCTCTCCGGGCGAGCGTTTTTCAAGCTCGACGGCGACGTGGTGTTCCAGCCGGAGGTGCTGGAACGCCTCGATGGCTGCGAGGCGGCGCTGGCCGTGGCCGTCGACAGGACGCGCAGCACCGACGCGGAAGCCATGAAGTTCACCCTGTCCGGGGACTCGAAGAAGATCACGGCCTTCGGTAAGGGCATCCCGCTCGCGCAAAGCTGCGGCGAAAGCATCGGAATCGAACGGGTGAGCGCAGAGGCGGGCGCGCCCCTGTTCGCCGCGCTGGAAGCGCACCGCGCGCGCGGAAGCCTGAGCCTCTACTACGAGGACGTGTACTCCGAGCTCATTTCTCGCGGTCAGCTCGACGCGCGCGCCGTAGATGTCGGCGATTTGCCGTGGACCGAAGTGGACGACATGGCAGACCTCGAACGCGCGCGGGAACTGATCCGGCAGCAGGCATGACCCGCGCAAATCGCCCGGTAATAGAGACGGCGCTGCCACACCCTGTCACTCTGCGGCACGCTCACACCGACTCCTTCGCAGCCGTGGTTTCAGCGCTTCGCAGTCCATACGCCGGGCATCGGCACTTCGGCTCCAAGCTGCGAAGCAATTGACGCAGCCGGTGATTGGCACTGCGCTTGCTCTATCAATCTGCGCAATCCCCGATTAGGCCCGTCCCCAGCACCGCGCGCCTCGTAACTCGCTGAAAAAGCAACCGTTGGAATACCTCCACCGGTGACGCTGCCAGCCAGTTCCGAGCGTAACACGGTAGCAGCCGCAGTGTTGCTCGGCTGCCACAGTGTGGTGCGTCAACAACACCGCAAAACGCTCGTAACCTATTGACCTGAAAAGGATTTGGCTAGATTGCGCATGGCGTGGTACTTGCGGGCCCGCCGACCTTCGCACGCGTCACGAAAGTGAGATCTGAATGACTGATCGACGAATCACCCGCGCTATCGTCCTGGCAGCCGGAACTGGCTCGCGCCTGAGTGACGGCGCGGTGTCGGCCCCGAAGCCGCTGCGTCAGGTCGCGGGCATTCCGCTGCTCGTGCGCGTGCTCTGCACGCTGCAGGCGGTCGGCATTCAGGAAGCCGTGATCGTCACCGGCTTCCAGGGTGACAGGGTGCGCCGTGCCCTGCTCGCCGAGCCGCGCCTCGGCCTCAAGCTGAGCTTCGTGGAGAACCCGGACTATCTCAAGAAGAACGGCGTTTCGCTGCTCGCCGCGCGCAAGTACATCGATCGCGAGTGCATTCTGACGATGTCCGACCACCTGTACTCCCCGGAGCTCGTCCGGCGCCTGATGCTCGCCGACCTGCCGCAACACGCCTGCGCCCTGGCGGTCGATTCCGACATCGAGGGCTGCTTCGACATCGACGACGCCACGAAGGTCGTGAGCGCCAAGGGCCGCATCGTGGACATCGGCAAAGAGCTCGACGGCTACGACTGCATCGATACTGGCGTATTTCGCATCGGCCCCGCGCTGGTGCGCGAGCTTTTGGCGCTGCAGACGGGCAACGGGGACTGCTCTCTGAGCGACGGCGTGCGAGCGCTGGCTCGCCGCGGCCAGTTTTTGGCCTGCGACGTCGGCGATGTCCGCTGGATCGACGTGGACACGACGGCGGCCCTCGAGCGCGCCGAGGCCATGTTACGGGTGTTCGGCGACGCGCTCGGTGATGAGCCCGGTGCCGGGTCGCCGCGGGTCATCGACCCCGATGCGATCGAGCTGTTTTCCCCGAGCTGGGTGCGCGCGGCCAAGCCGTACAACGAAGACCACTTCGCGATCGCCGACAATAACAGCGACGTGCTGCGCTTGATGTCGAACGAGAGCCCGTTCGCACCGAGCCCGCGCGTCCTCAACGCGATCCTCGAGGCAGCGACGCGCGGCAACTATTACCCCGGTGGAGCGCGCGGCCTACGCCGCAAGATCGCGCAAGGCGAGGGCTTGGAAGAGGACAACGTGCTGCTCGGCGCGGGCTCGACCGAGCTCATCGACGTGGTCGTGCGCACCTTCGTCTCGCCCGGCGAAGAAGTGCTCTTGAGTGTGCCGACCTTCAGCATGTACGAGGCGCGCACGCGCTGCGTAGGCGGCATACCCGTGCTCGTGCCGATGACCGACGAGCACGACCACGACATCGCCGGCATGATTCGCGCGGTCACGGAGCGCACGAAGGTGATCTTCCTGTGCACGCCGAACAACCCGACCGGCAACCGCATCTCGGAGGCGGATCTGCGCCGCATTCTCCGGCTCGGTCTCCCAACGGTGATCGATGAGGCGTATTACGAGCTGTCCGAGCAGGGTGCGTCGTTTTCGTATCTGCTCCGCGAGTTCCCGAATGCCATTGTCTTGCGCACCTTCTCCAAGGCGTTCGGCCTCGCGGGGATGCGGCTCGGCTACGCGTTCGGCCACGCCAGCGTGGTCCGGCTCCTGGCCCGAGTGAAGGTCCCCTGGAACATCCCCGAGATAACGCTGGCCGCCGTCAGCGCCGCGCTCGACGACATCGCGGAGAACGCTGCGCGTCTGGCGGAGCTGAAGACCGGCAGGGACGAGCTCGCGCGTCGCGCCTCGCGCACGCCGGGCCTGAGCGTCGTGCCGAGCGAGGGGAACTTCGTGCTCATCGACATTTCGCAAACCGGTGCCACGGCAGCGCACTTCGTTGATGCCATGCTCGAAGAAGGCGTGCTCATCCGCTCGCTGACCGTGCACCACGCCGGACGTGCCTACGTGCGCGTTACGGTGGGCACCCTGGAGCAGAACGCGGTGTGTGCCACCGCGCTCGAACGCGTCGCCGGCCGCCTCGGAACGCGCGAGGCGCCCGCTGCGTCCTCGCCGTACGCGACCGCCACCGCCGAGTAATCGAGTGATCCCATGACCCTGCACTCCTCCACGTACCCGGCCGACAGTAGCGGCGCGCCGGCGCCGGGACGCGAGAAAGCCGGGTTTTGGTCGGGCTACTGGCAGAGCCTCAAGCCGCTCGCGGTGGAGGAGCCCATCGACGTCTGGGTGCATCGGCCGCTCGCGTACGTGCTGGCCAAGCTGCTCTACCCGACGCCGGTTTCGCCGAACCTGGTGACGTTGATTTCGATCGTGTTCGGCATCGCGGCATGCGCGGCGATGTTGGGCTCGTTCTCGGGTCACCTGCAGCTGGCGGGGGCGTGCGTCTTTTTATCCGCGATCTTCGATTGCGCGGACGGGCAGCTGGCGCGCATGCGCGGGACCTCCTCCGCTTTCGGGCGCATGCTGGACGGCGTCGCGGACGCGGTCGTGAGCGTGGCCGCCGTCGGCGGCAGCACGTACGTGATCTGGAGCAAGTACAACGACAGCCTCGGAGTGGGCGCCGTCGTCGTCGGCTTGTGCCTCTTGACGGCCGTGACCGGCTCGTTTCACACGAGCATGTACGACCACTTCAAGAACATCTACTTGAAGTTCACGAGCGAGCGTTACAGCGAGGGGGAGAGCTACTTCACCGCGTGCGAGCGCTTCGAGCGGCGCCAGAGCACGGACTCGTTCTTCGCGAAGCTGGCCTGGCCGGTTTACCTGTTTTACATGCGCGGCCAGGAACAGCTCGTGCACCGGTTCGATCCTTACACGACGGCGCGGCTCGATTTGCTGCCGGCTTACTCGCCGGAACGCCACGCCGCCTACGAGCGTCACGCCGCGCGCGCCATGCGTATCTGGCGGAGCTTTTTCGGTTTCGGCTCGCTCGTGTTCGGCATCGCGCTGGGCCTGAGCCTGAACGTGCTCGAGTGGTACATGCTGGCGCGCTTGGTGCTGCAAAACGCGGCTTTTTACCTGTACCTGCGGCCGCTCCAGCGCCGCGCGTCGCGTGCGGCGTTCGCCGAGCTGGGGCTTACGTTGCCGGACCAGGCTCCCGCCGCGTGAGGCCTGCCTCGCGCTTCGATCGGCGCGACGATCTGCTAGCCTGAGGGCGTGCGTTTTCGTTTCTCGGTCGCGCTGGCGCTGATCCTGACGACGGCAGGGCCCGCGTTTGCTTCGATCTGGCCGAGCACGGCCGATCGCGTCGCGCGCGAGCTGCACAGTCCCGACGCCGGGTTGCGCCGCCGAGCCGCTGAGCAGCTGGCGAGCTTGCCGCGCGCGCAGAGCGGAAAGCTACTGCTCCGGGCGCTGGATGATACTGACGCCGAGGTGCGGCTGGCGGCCGCGGCGTCGGCGCGCGCGCTGCGCGTCCAGGGCACGGGTGGGCGAGTGATCGCCTGGTTGAACGATCCCGATCGACGGGTGCGCATCGCGGCCTGTGAAGTCTTGCGCGCGCACCCGACGCCGCGGGCCGCGCCGCAGCTCGGGCGCGTGCTCGGTGATCCGGACGCCGAGGTGCGGGTCAGTGCCGCCGAGGCGCTCGCGGCCACGGGCGGTGCGAGCGCTGCCGCGGCTCTGCTCGGGCACCTCGACGATGGTTCCATGCCCGTGCGGCGCGCCGTCGTGGTGGCGCTCGGACGGCTCGGCGAGCGGCGCGCTGTCGTGCCCTTGATCGGCAAGATTCAGGACAGTGAGCCCGCGGTGCGCAGCGCGGTGGCCCGCTCGCTCGGGGAGCTGCGCGACGCGCGCGCCGTGAGCGCGCTCGTGCTGGCGCTGCGCGACAACGACGAAGGCGTGCGCAGCGCCGCGCTGGAGGCGCTGGCAGAGCTGTCCGATCCGGGCGCTGCGCTGTCCATCGCCGCCGTGCTCGAGCGAGACACGAGCCCCGTCGTCAAGAGCGCCGCGATCGATGCGCTGGCGCGGATCGGCTCCGACGAGGCGCTCGCGGCGCTGCTCCGTACGCTCGGTGCGGCCGAGCCGGACGTCGTCGACGCGGCGCAGCGCGCGCTTTCGAGCCTCGGTGAGCGCGCCGCTCCGGTGCTCGTGGACTGCACCCGCGCGGGGCCTTCGGCGCAGATCGCCGATCGCTGCGCGGCCGTGCTCGGCCGCGTCGGCGGACGCTCCGCGGGCTCCGTGGTAAGGCAGGCTCTGGTGCAGGGCGTGATCAGCGCGCGAGCGGGGCTGTCTGCCCTGGGCGAGCTCGGGGATCCGCGCTTTCTGCCGAGCGTGCTCGAACGCCTCGCCGCTGCCGACCCGCTGGTGCGCCGCGCCGCCATCGACGCCGCTCTGCCGCTGCTCGACGCGGCGCGCTCCGAGGGGCGCGCCGTGGAGCCCGTTGCACGCGCCCTCGACAAGGCGCGTTCGAACCGCGCGGAGCGGCTCGCGCTCGTGACGCTGCTCGGCCGCACGCGCTCACCGCGCGCCGTGGCGACGCTGGCGCCGCTCGCCAGCGGTGCGGAAGATCTCGAGCTCCGGCAAGCGGCGCTGGACGCTCTGGGCGCGCTCGGGCCGGCGGGGCAGGACGTCGTGCTGCTCGAAGCGCTCGACGACAACGAGCCCGGCATCCGGCGCGCAGCGGCGCTCTCGTTGAATCGAAGTGCCTCGCCCGCCGCCGCCCGCCCGCTGCTCGACCGGCTCGAACATCGGCCGGAGCAGGATCGCGCGCTGCTCGTGCTGGCGCTCGGCGGAGCGGCGGCGCGCAGCAACGACGCGCACGTCGCGCAGCGCCTCGAGGCGCTGGTCCAGGGTAGCGCGGGTGGGGAACGTGACGCGCTGATCGAAGTCCTGAGCCGCATGCCGCGGCGCGACGCACGCGAGCGCCTGGTGCGGCTGCTCGCGCGTTCGCCGTTCTCCGCCGACCGCGCGAAATTGGCGGAAGCGCTCGCGCAACACCCGGCGGCGCTGGCGTCGCTCAGCGCGCTCGCCAAGGACGTGGATGGTGCCGTGCGCGCGAACGCGGTGTGGTCATTGGGTTACACGGGCGGCGCGCGCGAGCTCCCCGTGCTGCGCGCGGCGCTCCGGGATCGCGACGCCGGCGTGAGCGGTAACGCTGCCGTCGCGCTGGCCAAGGTAGCGCTGCGCGGCCGTTCTTCCGAAGCGCAGAGTCTGTGCAGCGCGCTGTCCGATACGCGTAGCTACGTCCGCGCGAATCTGCTTTCGGCTCTGTCGCTCGCCGGCCAGCGCTGCCAATCGGGCTACGAACGCGAGATCTTGCGGAACGACCCGTCGGACGCGGTCCGGCGTGCCGCGGCGTGGCTGCTTCGCCGCACGCGCGCGCTCAGCGACGCCGACCGCAGCGCGCTCGCGCGTTGCGCTCGCGAAGAGCCTGCCGGCGAGGTTGCGGGCGCGTGCAGCGAGCCCCTGCCGGCGCTCTCGAAACGACGTGAGGCATTGACCGTGTACGTCGTTCCCATGGGTGTTAGCGAACCGCTGCCGCGCGCGCCCTTTGCGCTGCTCTTGCCGGACGGCTCGCTGCGCATGGGCAACGCCGACCGCCGGGGCGCGGTGTTCGAGACCGCGACCCCCGCCGGCGTGGTGAGCCTGCTCGTGCCGGCAGCGCTCGTCCGCTAGGCTCAGGCTAAAGCTGCTTCGTTCGACTACTTGCCGGCGGCGCAGCGCATCGCGCACTGCAAGTCGCCGGGTGCGCAGCCGCACGGCGAGCGTTTGACGGGTTTCTTTTCCGGCGCCGCCCCGCCGCCGCTCTTCGTTTCTTCGCCGCCCTTGCGCGGGGTGCGCGGGCGGCTGGGCGCACGCGGCGTCTTCGCCTGCGCGCTGCCCGCGTCTGGCGCGGCCGTTTCCTCTGCCACGCCCGTGGCGGGCGGCTTGGCCGTGACCGCCGCCGTTTCCTCGGCGGTTGGTGTGCCGGTCACGGGAGCCTGCGCCTGCTCCGGCGCCGGCGCCGGCGGTGCGGGCGGTGGATCACTCGGTCGCATGATGAACGCGACCGCGATCACGAGCGCCGCGATCACGATACCGGCGCCCACGAACAGTCCGGTCTTGTTGCTCTTGGCGGGCGGCCCCAGCGGGCCAACGTGTGATTCGGCCCCACCACCGAACGGCGCTGCGAGGCCGAGCGGTGACACGCCCAGCGGCGACACGCCCAGCGGCGAGTTCATCAGGGGCTCGGCGGCGGGCTGCGCCTGCGCCGGCGCGGCAGCGGTGAGCGCGCGCAAATCGATGAGCCCGCTGTCCTCGCGGTTGTTGCCGGAATTCGTGGTCGCGGCCGGCTTGTTGGCGGCTGCCGTCGCGGGCGTGGGACCGCTCGGCTTGGGCGCCGACTGCGTCAACGCGCTCAACGAAAACAATACGGACGACTCGTTGCGCGCGCCCGCAGCGCCCAGATCCGGCTCGCGTACGCTCGTGGCCACTGCCTCGTCGCTACGCGGATCGAACGAGCCGAACAGATCGGCTGTGGGGGCTGCGCGTTGCCCGGCGCCCTTGCGCGATGCGGCGCGTGCCAGCGCGGCATCGGACTGCTGCTGTGGCTTCGGTTCGGCCGGCCGCGGATCCCACGGCGAGGCTGCCGCTCCTCCGCCCGCGCTGGTGCGCGGCGAAGACGCCGCGGAAACCGGGCTCGGTGAGGCCTCCGGGGCGGAAGCTGCGGCGTGAAGCGCGTCCACCACGTCCGGAACTTCGCCCAGGGCTTTCCAATCGCTCATCCCTTCGGCCCAGAGGAACGTGTCGGCGGTGATCTCGCCGGCGTTGTACGCGGTCACGATGTCCTGCAGGGTCAAAGTGCGCTGGTCGTTGTCCCCGAAATCCACGGAGTACTCGCGCGAGACTTCCACCGGTGCCGTCACGGCGACGTTCGCGTGATCGGCTGCGCTGCCGTCTGCGGCGTATACGTTGGGCGGCGTTACCTTGCCATCGATGACGATCGTGGCGCCGCATTTTCGACAGCGGATCTTGGCAAGTCGATCTTGGACCTTCTCATCCGCGATGGAGTACTTGGCCGCGCACGCCGGGCAGGAGATCTTCACATTCAGCCTTTCGCTTCGCTTTGCCCTCGGGGAGAGCCTCGGCTCGGAATCTTAGCAAGATGGAAGCACAAAACTCATTTTTCGTGTGTCTGCCTGGGCTCTTGGGCGGCGGTCGGCGTAGCCGGAGCCGCCGCCCGTGCGGGAAGCAATTCCGGGGCCCATTCGGCCCGCGAGCCAGTCAAAATGAGCGCTGCGGCGGCCATCTACCCGTCTTCGGGGTCCGCGTCGCCCATTGCGTAGAGCGCGACCTCGAGCGCATCGATACGCGCCGACAGCGCCGGATTGGCTGAGCCATCGTGCGCGAGCGCGATCAGTAGCTCGCGCTTGGCCCCTGCCAGATCCCCCGCATCGATCAAGCGCGTGGCCTTGTACGCGGCGAGCTTCGCGCCCGCGGATCGACACAGCTCGTGCAATGGCCGTCCGGCGGCGGAGGCGTCGAACGGTGGTGGAACGTCGCTCGGCAAAAGCCGCAGATGACCGCGGCCACGCGCCATGTCGTAGCGCATGCGCAGCTCGGGGCTCTTGAGCACACGGTACGCCTCGGCGCCGCGCTGGAATACCCGCTTCAATATGTCGAGCTGTTCCGCGCGCGCGCCCACGTGCACGTCCGGGTGAAAAGCGCGCGCGAACCCCTGATAAGCCACCTGAATCTCGCGTTCGCCCGCGCGCTCGTCCACGCCGAGGATCTCGTAGTAGCTGCTGTCATCGAGCTCCGCGTCCCACGCGCCGAGGCGCTCTTCGAGCGTGCCGCCCGGGTCGTGTGAGTCGCGGGGATCGTCCGCCATGAGCGCGTCCGCCAGTGCTCAGAGCACGGCCTGGGCCTGCTGGCGGTGGATCATCGCGCCCACTTGCGCGGCATCCGGCAAGCCTACCAGGCGCACACGGGCGCTCGTCGCGCGGCCGGTCTGCATGTCGGTCGCGCTCACGTTGAGGATGCCATCCGTATCGAGCGCGAAGCTTACGGCGATGGTCACCGCGCCGCGGGCCGCTGGCCGCAGGCCGTTCAGCTCCAGCTCACCGAGGAGCGTATTTTCCGCGAAGCGGCCGGATTCACCCTGGCTGATGCGCAGGCGCACCTGGGTTTGATTGTCCGTCGCAGTCGCGAAGGGCCGCATGCGCTCGCACGGTACGGGAGTGTTGCGTTCGATGATCGTGTCGCAGTATCCGCTCACGGTTTCGACGGACAGCGTGAGGGGCGTGACGTCGAGGAGTAGCGGTGGTGTGGCCGGGGCGGCCGCGGACCAGGGCGCCGTGCTCGCGGCCGGAGCCGCGGCAAGATACGGTTCTGGCGCCCAGCCTTGAGGCGGCGCGACTGGGACGCTCGGGATCGGCAGCGCGTCCTCGTCCGTCTCGAGGGTGCTCGGCCACGCGTCCGGTTGCGATGAGCGCGCCTCGGGTCGCCGGGCGCCTCCAAGCGCCGGCGGTAGGCTGCTCGGGAACCGCTGGGAAGGGACTTCGGCGATCGGCAGCGTGTTCTGCTGGAGGTCGCTGCGGGTTTGCTTGAGAGTCGGCTCGTCGAGATTGCCGACCAGGGGCAGGTGAGCTTCTTGCGCGAGGGCTTGCGCTTGTCGTGCCGCTTCGGCCGCGCTGACCAACGTCGCTCCGGCGACGACCGCGGGAGGAACCGCGCCAGGGTGGTTCACGATGCGCGTTTCGTGTGCGCGCTCCACCGGGCCGAGCCCCGCACCCGTACGCGCGCGGGCCCGCCCGAGTCCCGGCGTCGTTTGCGGCGGGGGTGGCGTGAACGCGCCCCCGAGCGCCGGTGCCGGGGGCGCGCCAAGACCGTGGCCGGTGATGGCGCGGGCGCGCTCACCCATCTCGCGCGTGCTCGGCGGCGGCGCATTCGCCACGCTGCCGGGCGGTGGCACGACCCACGGCGCCGCGGCGTGTCCGGGTAGCGTTGCGCCGCCCTGGAGGCCGGGATGCGTCGCCGGCGCGTCACCAGCCGGCGGCACGGAGCGGCGCGGTACGGGCGGTGGTCGCAAGCCACGCTCGCCGGACAGCGACGCGCGCGAAGAGGCACGGGGCGGCGCCGGAAGCTCGACGCGACGGCGCTCGGCCGTCGATAGGGCGCTGGCCTGAATCGCCGCACCAATCGCCACGACTTCGTCGGGACTGATGTGGCCGAGCGCCGGCCGCTGGAAGAACTCTTCCACGCGCCGTCGCACCAGTGGGATGCGCGTCGAGCCGCCGACCAGGAGTACCTGATCGAAGTCCTTGGGTTCGAGGCGCGCAATGCCCATCGCCTCGCGGCAGACGTCGAAGGTGCGTCCCACGATCGGAGCCGCGATCCGTTCGAGCTCCGTGCGCGACATGGTGAACGTCAGATCGAGTGCTTTGCCACTCGCGCCATGGGCGAGCTCCTTGAGGTCCAGGCTGACGCTGGTTTCGTGCGAGAGGCGGAGCTTCATGTGCTCCGCTGCGGCTCGCACCCGTTCGAAAATCTGGCCGTCGCTGCGCGGATCGTAGCGGTGCTGCCTCAAAAACTGCTCGGCGATGCGGTCGGCAATCATCAAGTCGAGGTCGTCGCCGCCCAAAAAAGTGTTGCCGGCCGTCGCGAGGACTTCGAACACGTTGTCCGAGAGGTCCAGCAGGGTGACGTCGAAGGTGCCACCGCCGAAGTCGTAGATCGCCAGCCGCTCGTTCGTGTTGCGGCCGTAGCCGTAGGCCAGCGCCGCGGCGGTCGGCTCGTTCAGGATGCGCAGTACCTCCAGGCCGGCGACCTTGCCGGCCACTTTGGTGGCCGCGCGCTGCAGATCGTTGAAGTTGGCCGGGACGGTGATCACGGCACGCGTCACCGGGGTGCCGAGCGCGTTCTCGGCGAGGGCTTTGGCCTTGCGCAGCACGAAGGCGCTGATCTCGGGGAGCGTGTAGGTTTCCCCGCGCGCCACCACCAGCGCCGCCTGGCCGGGCCCTTCCCGCATCTCGAACGGGAAGCGCGTGCGCGCAGTGCGCAACTCTTCGGAGTCCCAGGCGCGGCCGATCAGGCGTTTTATCGAGTAGACGGTATTTCTGGCGTCGATCAGCCGGCGTTCCTTGGCGCCGCGCCCGACGAGCACGTTGCCGCTCGGATGGAACGACACCACCGACGGCAGCAATTTCTCGCCGCCTTCGTCGGCAAGCGCGGCCGCTTGCCCGTCCTGGACGACACCCACGACGGTGTTCGTCGTCCCCAAATCGATTCCGACGACCGGTCCCATCGCGCTCACGTCTCTACTTGCCAGAAAGCGCGGCCGGGGTGAAGCCGTCGGCTGCCCTCTGCCCGAGCTCTTCGAGAGTAGCGTCGTACCAGCGCTCGATCTGCGTGCGAAAGGGCCACATCCAGCCGTAGGCCGGACCCACGAATCGCTCCAGGATCTTCTCGCGCAGGGCCGGGTCACGTGCCGCCGAGAGGCCGAGCAGCTCCGCCGTCGCGCGCAATGTCTCCTGATAGGCCTCCCACTCGAGCCGCGCTCGACCGTAAGCGAGCCCGATCGGAAAGAAGGGGATCAGATAGAGAAACGCCATGCCCGCGAACCCGTAGCGGCGGCGCTGCCGCAGGTGGATCCGCTCGTGCCGGAGCAGGATCGCGCGGTCCACATCGGAGCTCCGCGACCAAGCGTCGGGGACGTACAGGGTGTCACCGATCACCGTGTGATACTGGCTCATGAAAGCGCGCTGGCCACCGACGGTGAGCACGCAGAGCGCGACGTGAATGACCTTCGATAACAGGCTCGCACGCTTGTCGACGATGCGAAAGCCGGGAAACTCCTGGCGGATGCTCGCAATGAGCGCCTCGCTCTGCGACATGCCGATAGGCTATCACCCGGCGCCGGCGCCGAGCACGTCGCCTTCCACGAGCGCGCGGCCGTTCACCAGATCGCGCGCCGCGAGCAGCTTTTTACCTTCGAGTTGCGCGTGTAGCAGCTCGACTGTTCCGTCACCGGTGGCGATCCAAATGCGCGACCGCTCGCTGATTGTCACGGTTCCTGGAGAGAGCGGGCCAGCGCCGGCGCAGAGCTCGGCCTCGTCAGCGCGGCGCGCGGAGAGCACTCGCAGCGTCTTGCCGCGCAGCGTCGTATGAGCGCCGGGACGCGGCGCCATGCCGCGGATCAGGTTGACCGCAGCCGCTGCAGGCGCGGACCAATCGATGCGCGTGTGCTCGCGGGTGATCGGCGGCGCAAAGCTCACTTGGGTAGCGTCTTGCGGAGTCGCCTCGAGCTCTCCGGCGACGACTCGGGGCACATCTTTTCGCACCACGTCGGCGGCGAGCTCCGCGAGGCGCGGGGCGAGCTCACCGGCCGTTTCGAGCGCACCGATCGCGACGCGGTGCTCCGTGTAAACCGGGCCGGTGTCCAGCCCTTCATCCATGTGCATCAAGGATATCCCCGTCTGATGCTCTCCATGAACAATCGCCCAGTTGATCGGCGCAGCTCCACGGTATTTGGGCAAGAGTGAGGCGTGTAGATTCAGGCAGCCGACGCGGGGTGCCGCCAGCACCGCTCCTGGTAGGATCCGGCCATAAGCCAGCACGACCGCGACTTCGACGCGCCGCTCCGCCAGCCACTCGTGCAGCGTCCCGTTCTTCACTTTGACGGGTTGATGCGCTTCGATGCCGAGCTCGCGCGCGGCTTGCTTCACTGCGGGTTCGGCGAGGGAGAGGCCTCGCCCAGCGGGGCGATCCGGCTGGCAGACCACCCCCACGAGCTCACTGATTTCGGCGAGCGCGCGCAGCGCGGGTACGGCAATCGCAGGAGTTCCGAAAAAAACCGAGCGCACGGACTGACTTTCTCGACGAGCGGGACGTAAGTACCGGGAGTGGCATGTGCGCGTCTTCAGCGCAAAGTGCGTGCCAACTCTCGCAAAGTGCTCGAGTCGTATTAAAGGGAAATCGTGGTGGACCCTGACGGCTTCGTGAAAACCCCGACCGGCGCGAGCCGCAAAGGTTCGGCGTTCTGAATGAGTTGTGGTTAGCTTCTCCCAAGAAGCGAAGGAATAAGAGATGAGCGAAAAGAAAAAGCCCGCGCCGCCGCCCATGCCGCCGAGCGAGGACGAGATCAAGTTCGGCGATGAGCTCGCGGTCCTGCCGATTCGCAACGCTGTGCTGTTCCCGGGAGCGGTCGCGCCGTTCGACGTCGGTCGCGAGAAGTCAGTGGCCTTGGTGGAGGACGTCCACAACCTGCCTTCGCCGGTCATCGCCATCTTCGCTCAGCGCGATCCGTCCACGGATGATCCGGCCGGCGACGACCTGTATCCGGTGGGTTGCGCCGCGCGCGTACTGAAGGCGCTGAAGCACAGCTCGGGCAACTACTCGCTCATCCTTCAGGGACTAACGCGCATCCGCCTCGAGAACGTCACCCAGACGGCCCCGTACATGAAGGCGCGCATCGTGCGCGTCGAGGGGCCGCCCATTGAAGACGTCGAGGCCGAAGCCCTGGCCATGAGTCTGCGCGACGTCGCGAAGCAGGTGATTCAGCTCATGCCGGAGCTGCCGCGCGAAGCGGGCTCGCTGATCGACTCGATCCAGGCGCCGGGCGCGCTGGCGGACCTGGTCGCGGCGAACCTCGACGCGCCCGTAGAGGAGAAGGCGCAACTCATCGAAACCCTGGACGTCAAAGACCGCATCCGCAAAGTGCTGCGGCTTCTGACTCGCCAGCTCGAAATCCTCAAGATGCGCGAGCGAATCAACTCGCAAATCAAGGAGGAGATGGGCAAAAATCAGCGCGAGTACGTGCTCCGCCAGCAGCTCAAGGCCATCAAGGAAGAGCTCGGCGAGGACGACGGCGATCAAGGCGATCTCGATGGCCTCGAGGAACGCATCGCGAAGGCGAACCTGCCGAGCGAAGCAGACAACGTCGCGAAGAAGCAGCTCAAGCGCCTGCGCTCCATGCAGGTGGGCAGCGCCGAGTACACGGTGGTGCGCACTTACCTGGACTGGATCCTGGACCTTCCGTGGTCGAACTCCACGGAAGACAACATGGACATCGCGGCCGTGCGCCAGGTTCTCGACGAGGATCACTATGGCCTCGACAAGGTCAAAAAGCGCATCGTCGAGTATCTCGCCGTCCGCAAGCTGAAGAAGGACAAGAAGGGGCCGATTCTGTGCCTGATCGGGCCTCCCGGCGTCGGTAAGACCTCGCTCGGCAAGAGCATCGCACGGGCACTGGGACGCAAATTCGTGCGCATCTCGCTCGGCGGCGTGCACGACGAAGCCGCCATCCGCGGCCATCGCCGGACCTACGTCGGCGCGCTACCCGGCCAGATCATCCAGGGCATGAAGAAGTCCGGCACCATCAACCCGGTGTTCATGATGGATGAGGTCGACAAGATAGGACACGACTTCCGCGGTGACCCGAGCGCGGCGCTCCTGGAAGTGCTCGACCCGGAGCAGAACAACACGTTCGCCGACCACTACCTGGAGATCCCGTACGATCTTTCGAACGTGATGTTCGTGGCCACCGCCAACATCGCCGACCCGATCCCGCCGCCCCTGCGCGACCGCATGGAGATCCTGGAGATCCCCGGCTACACGCGGCGTGAAAAGCTCGCCATTGCCCGCCAGCACTTGATCCCGAAGCAGCTCGAAGAGCACGGGCTCAAGGAGGCGCAGCTCGCCATCACCGACGAGGCCGTGGAGGAGCTGATCGAGCACTACACCCGTGAAGCCGGCGTGCGCTCCCTCGAGCGGACGGTCGCGAGCGTGATTCGCGGGGTCGCGGTCAAGGTGGCCGAGGGCGACAACACGCCTCGCGTCATCAAGACCGAAGAGGAGCTGCGCGAGTTCCTGGGCGCCATCAAGTACACCAGCGAAGTCGCGGAGCGCACCGAGGAGACGGGCGTTGCGACCGGCCTGGCCTGGACCAGCGTCGGCGGCGAAATCCTGTTCATCGAGGCCACGCGCATGTTCGGCACGGGTAAGCTCCAGCTCACGGGGCAGCTCGGCGACGTCATGAAGGAGAGCGCTCACGCGGCTCTGAGCTACGTGCGCACCAACGCCGAGAAGTACGGGATTCCCAAGGACTTCCTCGAGAAGAGCGACGTGCACATCCACATCCCGGCCGGTGCCATGCCCAAGGATGGGCCGAGCGCAGGCATCACGATGTTCACGGCGCTGGTTTCCTTGCTGACCGGAATTCGCGTTCGCCACGACGTGGCCATGACGGGCGAGATCTCGCTCCGCGGTCGCGTGCTGCCGATTGGCGGCATCAAGGAGAAGACGCTTGCTGCCCACCGCGCCGGCGTGAAACGCGTGATCGTGCCGGAGCGCAACAAGGCGGACCTCGACGAAGTGCCGAAGGAAGTGCGGGACGAGCTCGAGTTCGTGTACGTGCACAAGCTCGACGAAGTGCTGGAAGCGGCGCTCGAGAGCGTGCCGCAGCCGAGCCAGGCCTACCTGGACGCGATGACGCAAAAAGAAACGTCGTCACAAGCTCCCACGAACTGATCAGCGCTGCGCACCTACTCCGGATGACATTGTGCCGCCTCGCGGTGTGCAATGTCTTCCGGAGCGCGCGTCGTTAGTACCTGCTTTGGGGGTCCCGGCGCGCTAGTGTACGAAACTGCTCGTGTGAGAAAAATTGCGCTCGGTCTTGCTCTGCTTCTGGCCGGAGCTTGTAACAAGCCCCGTGCACCTGAGGCTACGCCCGCGGCGCAGATCGACGTGCGTAGCGCCGCCGTGCTGCGGGAGTACAGCGCGGGCATCCTGAAGCAGTATCTCGAGACGAACGAACGCTGCCGTGTCGAGCTCGCCCGCGTCGCGGAAAAGCCTCCGTTGCCGGGGACGGCAGCGCTCGATTCGACACGGGCGGAGCTCTTGGCGCGGGCCAAGGCCGAGCCGGTCCTGTTCTGGCGTGCGCCCCGTCGAACAGAGGACCTAACGCCGGAAGTCGCCTTGTTCCGCGACGAGCTGGCGCGCGCGCGTCCGCCGCACCCGGTGCTCGGCCGCCTGCGCAAGGCCGCGCGGGACCGGCGCGAGCTCGCGCGACAAGTGCTGCTGACGGAGGGCTACTTCTACGCCGAGGATCCGGAGCTGGCGATTGCGCTGGTCGAGCACACCGAGCTCGATCATCTCTTCGACGTACCGGAGATCGAGATTCAGCGCGGGGCCGAAACGCTCCACGCGGTGCGCGGTGAGAAGGACAAGTACGTGTACACCACGGGTCCGCTCGCCGGAAAACGCGCCAGCTTGATTCTGTTCGACCGCGTGCGGAGCGCTACGGATCCGCACCAGCGAGAGCTGCACTTCGACGTCCGGTCGCTCGCCGATAAGCTCTCGTTCGAGCGCCTGCGCATCGTGCGCGCGACCGAGGGCGAGCTTTCAGTGGAGCTCCGGTACGGCGAGCTGTGGGTCTCCACGCTGCTTCGTACGCAGGGTGCGGAGCTCGAGAAAGTGTGCGAAGTCCTGCCGCGCGAAATCGAACACAGAGTCAGCGAGGCGCGTGACTTGTCCCGCCGGCATGCCGCCGTGATGCGCCTGAAGCGCCGCGCCATGCTCGAGCAGATCGAAGAATCTCTGCCCTTCGACGAACCCAAGACCGAAGACGGCCAGCAGGACGGCAATCTCCGCCCAGCGTGGCTGTTCGCGTACAAGAGCGGCTGGGACAGCTACAAGTTCAACGAGGATCGCTACCCAGTTTTCGATTCACGCGGCAGGCCGCGTTTGCCGCAAGTCTGCGTCGACTTCATCACGGACACTCTCGAGCGCGCGAGCGGCACTTGGTTCCGTGAGCGGGGCCTCGCGCGCGAACGCGTCAAGGGGCAGCTAGACTTCAACGAGCTCGCGCTCGACAACCGGCGCAGCGTGGGGAACTTCGTCGAATTCGCAGAGGCGCACCCGGCGTGGTTCGACGTGTACCGGCTGGACCAGGAAGAACGTGTGCGATTTGGCCGGCGCAAACAGTTCTTTGCGCATCTGAGCGAGCACGCAGATCGTTACATGACGGGTGACATCATCGTCATCCACGGCCTCAAGGACGACAACGAGTACCACTGGCACTCGTTTTACGTGTTCGATGCGGACCCCGTCACGGGTATGCCCACGCTGGTCGCGGCGAACGCCGGACGGCCGCGCATCCGCACGTGGGACGCGGAGATGAGAAACGCGCCCAAGCGCAGCATTCGGATGCGCGTACGGCCGCGGCTCGAATGGCTCGAAGCGGTGCTGCCCGTGGGCACGCAGCTTTCTCACAGCGCGCCGCTGCCCGTCGGCACGAGCACGGGCTGACGAGCCGCGGCGGTCGCGCGCCATCACTCCGGAAATCGGAAGCTCGCAGCACCCAAAATCGGAGCCCGCACCTGAGCCAAGCGGCAACCGTCTCTCAAATACCGTTCATTTGCGGAAGAAGCAGGTCGGCAAGCCACTTGCTTAGGGGCGTGGCTGGTGCACACCAAATTTCGCCACAGTGCCAGGCACGCGCCCGAACGGCCGCACGCTGTTCTACGGGCTGTCGTGTCCGGCTTCGTCGCCTTGCAAGTCTTCTCTCCCCCGTTCGTTTCGCTGGCACGCGCTGAGCCCGGGCTGAAGCTCGACGGCCTGCGCGCGAGCGGCGCTCCGCGTGCACCGGCCGCGCTACACGTGAAAGTACGGCGTCGAGTGAACGCGGAGCAGTTGCCGGCAGTGGCGCGGCGAGTCGAGTTGGTGCTGCAGAATGGGGGCGAGTTACCCCTGGCAGGCACACGAGCGCGTGTGGTGCTGCACCCGGGCGAAGCGGCTCGCACCGCGGGGGACCTGGGCGACCGCTGGGAACAGATCCATCGCGTGCTGGCTTTTGGTGGCACGCTTCAGGTGGACGAGGATGTCGCGCTCGTGATTCTGGACGCACGCGTTGCCGAGGCGCGTGTCTCGAGCGGCTCCCGCACGTTCATTCTGGTCGCGCCCGTCGGTTCAACGGTGCGCGTCGTGAGGCTGTACGTGGAGACGAGCGAACCCGAAAATGACGCTCCGCCCGGCGTGCCGCCGGCGGCGTCGACGGTGCCCCTCGAGAGAGTCGTCATCCAGAGCGCGGCCCCGAAATTGAGCGCGCCGAGCGCCGTGAAATCCGCCTCCCCGGAGCAGAGCGCGCTCGACCAGAGCAGGCCATCGCGCAGCGCAGGGCCAGGGCGCAGGCAGTCTCTGTGGCACGAAATGCGGCTCGAGTACGACAAGCTTGCGGAAGCGGAAGCAGAGCTTCGGGCCTTGCGCCACCTTCGGTACCGGCTGTCCACGGCCGCCATGCCGTCTCAGGAGCTCTCGGCAATCGACGCCAGGCTATCAGCGCTGCATCTCGATTTGCAGGTGCTGTGGCAGCGGGCCGGAGGCGTCATCGGCCAGCTCGGGAGGCCGCTTCATGCTCGCGGCCCAATGTCGCGATCATCGCCTGACACCAAACCAGCACCGCGCGAGCCCGTCGAGATCTCCGACGGCACCGCGGAACGGCAGCCGCTCCAAGTACCAGCGCAGGTTGCTGTAACGATGCAATAGCGCCACGGTCGCGCATTTCGACCAGGACGTGCTCGACGGGGGCATCGTTCGCTGCTCCGTGCATGCGCCCACTTTGGCCGGGGTTGACCCGGGCGCGCAATGGCGCTTCGTTTCAGGCCATGAACGAAGCGATGCTGATCACGGGAGGAAGCCGAGGAATCGGCGCTGCGACGGCGCTGCTCGCTGCCGCGCGCGGCTACGCGGTCGCCATCAACTACCTGCGCGACGAGAGCGCCGCGGACGCCGTCGTCCGGAAGATTCGCGCTGCAGGCGGCCGAGCGACGGCAGTGCGAGCCGACGTGAGCCAGGAAGGAGAGGTGGAACCGCTGTTCGAGAGCGTGGAGCGCGAGCTCGGCACGCTCTCGGTGCTCGTGAACAATGCAGGCATCGTCGACCGCAAGGCGCGCCTCGACCAGATGCAAGGAGAGCGCTTGCGCCGCATGTTCGGGATCAACGTCATCGGTAGCCTGCTCTGCGCGGCGGCCGCCGTGCGCCGCATGTCGACGGCCAACGGCGGGGCGGGGGGCAGCATCGTGAACGTTTCGTCCGCGGCCTCGCGGCACGGCTCGCCTGGCGAATACATCGACTACGCCGCGTCCAAGGCCGCCATCGACACCTTTACTGTGGGCCTCGCGAAAGAAGTCGCTGCCGAGGGTATCCGTGTCAACGCGGTGCGACCCGGCATCATCGCCACCGACATTCACGCGAGCGGTGGCGATCCGGGGCGTGCCGAGCGCATGGGCCCCGCTTTGCCGATGCAGCGCGCGGGCGCTCCGGATGAAGTCGCGCGCGCCATCTTGTGGCTCGCCTCGAGCGAGGCTTCCTACTGCACCGGCAGCATCCTCGACGTCAGCGGCGGGCGCTGACTGGGGCTCGCTCCGCCGGGTTTGGCTCAGCCCGGTTTGTGACAGCAGGCTTCGATGTTGTGCCCGTCCGGGTCGAGCACGAACGCGCCGTAGTAATCGGCGTGGTACTGCGGGCGCGGTCCCGGAGGCCCGTTGTCTTTGCCGCCTGCGGCCATGGCCGCCTTGTAGAACGCATCGACGACGGCGCGATTTTCAGCCGCGAATGCCAGGTGCACCCGCGGCGTCTGGGGCGTGCCCTGGTGCAGCCAGAAGTCCGGCTTGGGCGGTACGCCGAGTCCGAGCACCACGGTGCCGCCCGTGAACTCGGTGGGGATCTCCATCAGCACTTTGTAGCCGAGCGGCGCGAGCGCCTCCTCGTAGAAACGGCGGCTGCGCACGGGGTCGCTCACGTCAAAACCGGTGTGATCGATCATGCAGTGAACTCCTAACACAACGGCGGCAGACGAAAATGCGGCGTGAGAAGGCCTGCGGCCGGCCCTGCCATCGCGGAGCCGGCTCACAGGAGCGCGTGGCCCGAGCGCTACTTTGTCTCGCGGGACTTGGAGGTACCGCAGCGGCAGGGCTTGGCACAGGCGCAGCTCGCACCGCAGCGGCACGCGCCCTGCGCGTCGGCCCCGCAGTTGCAGCTCGGGCAGTTACAGGGGTTACACTGACATTCAGGAGTACGGGGATTGCTCATTGGACTATTTCCTTGTGTGCACTGGCGTGCTCACTCCTGCAGACGGGCGGGCCTCTCCGGTATTACACCCGCCTCGCGCATGGCCCGAGCGGACGGTGCACACACCCGAAGCAATCGAAGCCGACGTGACACCAGGCTGTTGGCAGCGAAGTAATCGGCTCACTCCTTCTTGCGGACGCGCCGGCTGCTTTCGGGCGAAATCGTCTCGCCGCGCGCGAGCATGGCCACCAGCGTGGTGATTTTTCGGGCGCGTCCGGCGAGGGTTTTCATGCTGTTGGTGCGAAAGGCGAGCGCGAACAGGTTTTGACGCCCGAGGGTTTGAAACGTCGTGCGGGCTCGCGCATTCGCTTCAATGGCCGCGCGCAGGTCGTCTGGAACGGTGGCTTGGGTCGTGGCGCGAATCGGCGCGTACGCGGCGTCCCAGCGCCCGTCGGCTTTCGCGGCGTCCACGTGGCGCTGGCCGTGCGGCGTCATGCGACGTGAAGCCGTGAGCTTCGCCACGCGGTCTCTGTTGATTTGACTCCAGACGCTCTTCGGTCTGCGAGGGGTGAAGCGCTGCAAGAACGAGCGCTCGTCGAAGCCCTTGCGAATGCCGTCGATCCAACCCCAGCACAGCGCGACGTCGATGGCTTGCGAGGGCGTGACCGACGGCTTGCCGGAGTCTTTCTTGTGGATCTTGAGCCAGAGCTCCGTTTCACGCGCGTGGTTGGCCGCGAGCCAGGTCTCGAAGGCCGCCTCCGTGCGGAAGCTGCGTATCTTCTTGGGGTTGGGAACGACGGGCGCCATGGGGCGACGAGCAGCTACTTGAGGATCACGTCGGCCCAAAGAATGCCCAGATCGAGTGACGTGGCGCGGCGCTTCGCGGGATCGGCCATGAGTCGAGCGCAGTTTAGCACGCGGTCTCAGTCGCCCTGCGAGCGGAGCTCGGCGCGGACCTGCATCAGAAGTTGCCCGAGCCGATTCTGGCCGTTTCCGGATTGGCCGCATCCCCAGTACGAGTCGGACGGCGAGGCTTCGATCAGCGGACGCAGGTCGGTGCCGAGGAGCCGCTCTTGCAGCTTCTTGGCTGCGAACTTCTGGCGCAGCGCATGCAGCATGACGGTGTCGCGCGCCGCGTCCCAGTCGTCGCGAATCGGCATTTGACGAGTGCGGCCGAGTGTCTTGGCGTCCTTTGGCGTTTTCGCGCCGCGGATCTTCTCGCGATAAGTGGCGTTTGCTGGTCCGAGGAACTTCTGAGCCTGGAAGTAGTGCTCGACCGTGGGCCAATGGACTCCGTTCTCCTCGAACCCGAACGGCGCGAAGTTCGAGAGCTCGTAGTACTCGACTGTCTTCGAATAGAAGCGCACGGGTTCAGCGGCGTCGTCATTGTGCACGTAGACGACGTTCAACACGCTCGCATCGAGGTCGCGCTGTGAGCGGCCGACCAGACCGACGCTGAGCTCGGAAGGTTCGGGTCTCATCTCGTCTTCGGCAACGTAGGTGAGGATGTCGGGGTGGTGGCACGTGACGACCCACCCCGGATGGTCGGCAATATCGATGACGGAGAAGTCTCCCGCCGGCGTGCCGGCGTGCACCGGGCCCCACTCGCGCAACAGTGCGATGGCGGCCTCTTCCACCGAGCGCCGGGCTTCCGGGAAGATCACGCACGTGCCGTGTTGAAAGAGCGCCCAGGCCTTGCCGTCTCCGACGAGAATGCGCCGCCAGACTTCCACCAAGGGCGTTTGCACTCGGCAATTCTAGCCGTGTGGCGTCTTGGTGTAACGCCGCGCGAGCCTCGGACGTGAAACAGGGAGAAGGCGAGGTTTCATGAGGCAATCAGCGGCAGAGGTCGATGTGGTCGTGGTCGGAGGCGGGCTTTCAGGGCTCGGGGCGGCGGCGTATCTGGCGCGGGCCGGCATGTCGGTACGGCTCGTCGAGCGGGCTTCGGCCGTCGGCGGTCGCGCGGCCACCGCCCGAGTCAAAGGCTACTCCCTGAACCGCGGTCCCCATGCCCTGTACCGAACAGGGGAGGCATTCCAGGTGCTGCGTGAGCTCGGGGTTCCCTTCGCCGGACGGCGACCGGATGTTCGTGGCAGTGCGCTCCGGGATGGTCAGCTCAGCGCGCTGCCAGTGGACTTTTTGACACTGCTCCGCACACGGCTGCTCGGCTGGAAGGCCAAGCAGGAGCTCGCCGGATTGCTGTCCGGCGTGGCGCGGCTCGACACGCGAAAACTCGACGGCGTGTCGCTGCGCGATTGGCTGGCGCGCGTGCTCTCGCATCCAGAAAGCCGCGACGTGGTGGAGGCGTTTTGCCGTCTGGGAACGTACGCGCACCGTCCAGAGGTGTTCAGCGCCGGCACGGCTGTGCGCCAGCTGCAGAAGGCGCTGGCCGGCGTGTTGTACGTGGACGGCGGTTGGCAAACGCTCGCAGACGGCCTCGCCGGCGTGGCGGAGGCAGCGGGCGCACGGATCGAGTGCGGCGTCCGAGTCGAGGCGCTGCTCCGCGCGGGAGCGCGCGACTATGAAGTCGCACTCGGAGAGGGGCGAGGGCTCCGGGCGTCCGCCGTGGTGCTCGCGACTCCGCCGCAGGAGGCCGCACGGCTGCTCGAGAGCGCGGGGATCACGCCGCCCACGAGCGTAGCGGGAGCCGTACCCGTGCGTCTGGCGACGCTGGACGTGGCGCTCGCGCGGCTTCCTCGCGCCGGGACTCGGTTCGCGCTCGGCATCGATCGGCCGCTGTACTTCTCCGCGCACTCGGCGGCGGCGCGCCTGGCTCCTCCGGGCGCAGCGCTGGTCCACGTGAGCAAATACCTGCGCGGCGACGAAGCAGATCCGACCAGCGACCGCGCGGAGCTCGAGGCGCTGCTCGACGAGATGCAGCCCGGTTGGCGGAGCGAGCTCGTGCACGCGCAGTATCTGCCGCGCATCGTCGTCGCGGAGCGCCTGGACGTGGCGGCCGAAGGCGGGGCCAACGGTCGACCTGCCGCTGCGGTTTCCGAGCTACCCGGCGTGTTCCTCGCGGGCGACTGGGTTCAGGGGGGAAGCTGGCTGGCGGACGCGAGTCTGGGCAGCGCACGCGCGATTGGCCACGCGCTGGTGACTGCTCGCGGATCCTGCCGGGCGGTAGCCTGAGCGGGGTATGGTAATCAGCACCGTGCGCGCCCTCTCTACGAGCTCGAGCGACGCCGTCGCGATGGAGCGCGAGCGTGCGCACCTCTGGCAGCTTTGCTACCGCATGACCGGTAGCGCCAGCGACGCCGAAGATCTCGTCCAGGAGACCTTCGTGCGCGCGCTGGAATCGCCGCCACCGGATCTGAGCGCGCCGCTCCGTCCCTGGCTCGTGCGGGTTGCCATGAACCTGGCGCGCGATCAGCTGCGTCGCCGCAAACGGCGCGGCTATCACGGCGTGTGGTTGCCGGCGGCCGTGGAGACGACGGCAGACGCGCACGGCGATCCCGTGAGCCCTGGGCCGACACCAGAGACGCGGTACTCGCTGATGGAAAGCGCCTCGTTTGCGTTTCTGATCGCGCTCGAGGAGCTGACGCCGTCGCAGCGCGCGGTGCTCCTGCTGCGCGATGCGTTCGATTACTCGGGCATCGAAACGGCGGAAGCGTTGGGGCTCTCGGAGGAAAACGTGCGCATCACCCTGCATCGCGCGCGTAAGCGCATGCAAGGCTACGACACGCGCCGGCCTGAGTTCAGCGCGGAGGCGCGCGCAGCCGCGACCGCGATGCTTCAGAGGTTTTTCGGGCTCTTGATCGCGCAAGACCTGGCCGGCGCGGCGGCGCTGCTTTCGGACGACGTGCGCGCGCTCAGCGACGGCGGGGGCGTACGGCCGACGGCGCGCGCGCCGCTCTCCGGGGCAGCACGCATCGCGAAGTTCTTCGGAAAGCTGACGACCAAGTCGTCGGCCGAGCTCGCCGTCGAGCTGCGCCTGGTGAACGGTCTGCCGGCGCTCGTGGGACACGATCCGAAACCATCCAAGCCGGCAGCGACGCATTTCGTGATCTCGCTCGACCTCGACGGCGAGGGTCGCATTCGCCGGATCTACAGCGTCGTGGCACCGGACAAGCTGCGCGCGGTTTCGTTTCCGAGCGCGCGCGCGCGTTAGTGAGATGCCCGCACCCTGGCGTCGCTGCGCGCGCGCCTCTAGCTTCCGCCGCACGCAGAACCGGCGCGATGCTCAGCGCATGACAACGCATCCGAAGCGGCAGCGCGGGGACGATGGCGCAGGCATCGAAGCCGAAGCGTTCGAGCACCGCCGCGCCAAAGAGAACCCCAGGATAGGTGTCCGAGAGCCCGCTCGGCAAGGCGAAAAGGCCAGGCACGTGGCGAGCTCCGGTACAGCTCGCGTTCACCTCTTGCTCGGACCCGTTGGCGCCGGAAAGTCCACGTTTGCGCTGGAGCTCGCGCGCGAGCATGCCGCGGTGCGTCTGACCCTGGACGAGTGGATGACCGCGCTGTTTCAGCCCGATCGACCCCAGACGGGTGTCATCGAGTGGTACGTCGAGCGTGCGGGTCGCTGCGTGGACCAAATCTGGAGCGTTGCTGAGGGCATTCTCGACGCGGGCGTCAGCGTCATTCTGGAGATCGGGCTTCTGCAGCGACACCAGCGTGAGACGTTCTATGGGCGGGTCTCGGGTCGTGAGCTGACGATCCACGTGCTGGACGCGGCGCGGGAGGTGCGCCGCGCGCGCGTCGAGCAGCGTAACCGGATGCAAGGCGCGACGTTCTCGATGGTCGTCCCGCCCGCGGTGTTCGAGCTCGCGAGCGACCTCTGGGAACCGCCCGACTCGCTCGAGTGTGAAGGGCGCGAAGTGCGGGTCCTGCGTACCGATCGCTGACTTTTTCGCTCGTCCGTTTTCAGGGCCCCGCCCGCTTGACTCTCCCGGCACGGGAGACCCCACACCGTGAGGCGAAAGGACCGCGCAACTTGCCGGATCCTTGCGGCAGGTCACACGGCGCGCACCGACCTCCTGGCACGTGAGGAAGAGCTCGGCTTGGCCCACCATGCGCTGCATGCCTGGGCGCAGGAACATGAACACGCTCAGGCGGGCGACGTTCGCGAAATCTACCTGAACGATCCGGCGACCGTGCCGCCCGAGGAGCTCGTCACGGAGGTGCTGTTGCCGGTCACGTGATCAGCGCTGCGTCACCGCGATCACGTCCATCCGGATGTAGTGCCCGTTGTACGCCGCGGGTCCGCCCGATATCGGGTACGGTGTGCAGCTCGGCGCCGTGCTCATGTCCTGACAGTTGAGGAGCAGGCCGCACGTTGGGGCGAACGCGAACAGCCGGATCTCCGTCTGGCCTTTGATGGGCAGCGTCCTTTCGTACTCGATGGGAAAGACGTAGTCGCCCTTGTTCTCGCGGTAGTTCAGATAGTAACTCTTCAGCGGATCCGAAACGGTGAAGCCGTACGAGTTGTAGTTCTCGGAGTTCGCCGCTGGGCCGCCGCCGATGTAAAAGTCGCCGTCGGCCGTGCCGCCGGAATAAATCTTGGGTTCGACGACGCCGCGAAAGCGGATGGTCACGTCGTACGTGACATTGGCCTGGCCGCCGAAAGTGATCCGGCGATCCACCGGGTTGTAACCTTGCGGCGGGCAGGTCGTGGTGCCGGGGGGCCACGAGCGGCAGTTCCACTGATTGGTCCCGTAGAGTTCTCCGCACGGTATTTCCCAGGTCTCGCCGTCGATGCTCTCCGCGGGAGCGATGCAGCGCGCCGTGTCAGCTTGCACTACGCAAACTGTTTTGCCAAACACGCGGGCGTGCAGCGCAGGGGTCCCGCGCCGTCCGGCGGCCCCGCGTCATGACCGGAGTCGGCGACCGATGCGTCGCCGCCGGTGCCGGCGTCGACCCGCGCGGGTCGATCCATCAGGTCACCGTCGCTGGGTGCCGTGATCGAACAGCTCGCTAGCGGAAATAGCGCGCTCAGCGCGAGCGAATTCAGATGCAGGGCCCGCGCGCCAGGTGCGATGAATGGAGTCGGCATGCGCTTGCCTCGAGCTCTGACCTATCACGAAATTCCGCCGCGGACGCGGACGCGCGCTAGGCGAAGCGGGCCGCGACCGTGGAGCTCGCGCGGTCGCGAAGCTCGCCCTCGAGGCCGAACAGGTCCGCCAGCAGCTCCTTGAGCTTGGGCTCGTCGCGCGCCTCCACGACTTGGCGCATGCCCATGGCTTTCATCAGAAATTCAGGACCGGACTGCATGCGCTCCGCGAAATGTTGCGCCGCCGTGGTGGCGTGCGCCGCATCGAGCCCGAGTAACGTTTCGAGCACGGTGCTGGCTTTGGTGACGTCGTTGCTCATGATGGCGGCAGCGAAGTCGCGGAACGTCAGCGGTTCGGTCATGGGCGGAGGCTACCCCCGCCCGCCAGGTGAAGCTAGACTCCCGGCATGTCGATCGACGGCCCAAAAGACCTGGAAGGCCTGAAGCGCGTGGGACAGGCCGTGGCGCGCGCGCGTGACGAGATGGCCAAAGCCGTCTCCGCCGGTACGTCCACAGCGCAGCTCGACGACATCGGCCGGCGCGTGCTCGAGCGCTACGGGGCGCGTTCGGCGCCGAAGCTCGCCTATGATTTTCCCGGCACGACCTGCATCAGCGTGAACGATGAGCTCGCGCACGGCATCCCGCGCAAGGAGCGCGTGCTCCGCGACGGCGATCTCGTCAACATCGACGTATCGGCGGAGCTCGACGGATACTGGGCGGACACGGGCGCTAGCTTCTCCGTGGGCGCCCCGGCGCCCGAAGCGCGCGCGTTGTTGTCCGCCACGCGTCAGGCGCTCCGCGATGCGCTGGAGCAGGCGCGCGCTGGCCGGCCGCTCAGAAACATCGGGCGAGCCGTGGAGCGGCGTGCGCGGCGCGCTCGGCTACACGTCGTGCGCGAGCTGTGTGGCCACGGCGTGGGCCGCAACATTCACGAGGAGCCGAGTGTGCCGAATACGGCGGCACAGCACGACGGCACGGTGCTGTGGGAGGGGCTCGTGATCACGATCGAGCCGTTTCTGACCACGTCGCCCACGCACGTCATCGAAGACGCGGATGGCTGGACCTTGCGTACGGCGAACGGCGCGCTGGGGGCCCAGTTCGAGCACACGCTCGTGGTGACGCAGGGTCGCCCCATCATCGTCACCTGAACGGCCAGCGGCGCCGCAGGGCCACAAAAAAGCCACCACGGCGGAGGGATGCGGCGTTTCGTCGTGGCGCCCGCGGGGCTCTTCGGGGGATAACCTCGGGCCGGACAGGTTGCTTTTTGGAGGCTTGAAAAGGTGGATCGCGAACGCGCAAAGTCCCCGGTGAAAATCGGGCTTCTCGGCTGTGGCACCGTCGGCGGAGGCGTGATCCGTCTGATCACCGAAAACGGCGACTACCTGGCTTCGCGTATCGGGGCTCGCCTCGAGATCACCCGCGTGCTCGTGCGCGACGAGGGCAAGGAGCGGTCGCCCGAGTGCCGCCGCGAATGGCTCACCACGAACCCAGAAGACGTCTTCGGTGACCAGGATCTCGACATGGTGGTCGAGGTGATGGGCGGGGAGGAGCCGGCGAACTCGTACATCGAGCGCGCGATTCGGCAGGGCTACGGCATCGTCACCGCGAACAAGCTCTTGCTCGCCAAACACGGCCCGGCGCTCATGGAGCAGGCGATCGCGCGCGGCGTGGATCTCGCGTTCGAAGCATCCGTCGGCGGTGGCATCCCGATCGTGCGCACGCTGCGTGAAGCGCTCACCAGCGACTGGGTCGTGAGCGTGCACGCGATCTTGAATGGCACCTGCAATTACATCCTGACGCGGATGCGCGACGAGAAGCTGCCGTTCAGCGAGGTGCTGCGCGACGCCCAGAAGCTCGGCTATGCGGAGTCCGATCCGACGCTCGACGTGGACGGGCACGATGCCGCGCAAAAGCTCGTGCTGCTCAGCATGTTGGCGTTCGGCGCGCGCATGGACGCCACGGAGCTGCATGTCGAAGGGATCCGCGCTATCGACCAGCTCGACTTCGAGTTTGCCGAGCGCTTTGGCTTCACCATCAAACATCTGGCGATCGGCCACGATTTTGGCGACAAGCTGCTGCTTCGCGTGCATCCGGCGCTCGTGCAAAAATCCAGCGTGCTCGCCAACATCGACGGCGTGCTCAACGGCGTCTTCGTCGTGGGAAAGGCGCTCGGTCCCTGTCTGCTCGTGGGCCGCGGGGCCGGTGCCATGCCCACGGCGGTCAGCGTGGTGGCGGACATCGTCGACGTGGCCCGCTCGAAGATCGAAGGCGCAGCGGGCCTGGCCACGCGCGGAATACAGCTCAAATCACGGCAGATCGTGCCGATGACCGAGGTGCGGGCGCGCTACTACCTGCGTTTCGACGTGGCGGACCACCCCGGCGTGCTGGCGATTATCGCCGGGGCGCTCGGCAAGCAGGACGTCAGCATCGCGCAAATGGTCCAGGACGATCGCGCGACGGAGGCGCAGGGCACGGTGCCGGTGCTGATCATCACGCACCAGAGCGACGAAGGCTCGGTGCGCCGGGCCATCGACTCGATCGCGCGTGAGCGGTTCATGAAGGGCACGCCGCGTTTGATTCGGATCGAGGATGTTTGACCCTCGCCCGCTCGGAGTGTTCGACTCCGGGCTCGGGGGTTTGACCGTCGTTCGCGCGTTGATGCACACGCTGCCGGCCGAGCGCATCGTCTACCTCGGCGATACGGCGCGGGTGCCGTACGGCACGCGTTCCGCTGAAACGGTCGTGCGCTACGCGCGGGGCTGCGCGCGCGTGCTGCGCGGACGCGGCGTCAAAGCGTTGATCGTGGCGTGCAACACCGTGAGCGCCGTGGCGCTCGACATGCTTCGCGCGGAGCTCGACTTGCCAGTCGTGGGTGTCGTGGATCCGGGCGCCGAGGCCGCCGTGCGCGCGGCCCAGGCGCTGCGCGTGCCGGAGGGCCGAGAGCCCATGAAAATCGGCGTATTGGGCACGGCAGGCACCGTGCTCTCGGGCGCGTATCCCAGAGCCGTCGCCCGCCTGTCGACGCGCCTCGAGGTGGTCGCCGAGCCGGCGCCGCTGCTCGTGCCCTTGGTCGAAGAGGGATGGCTCGAGGGCCTGGTGCCCGAGCTCGCGGTCGAACGTTATGTCGCTCCGCTCATCGCACGCGGCGCGGGGGTGTTGGTCCTCGGGTGCACACATTATCCGCTCCTGAAAGACACGGTCGCGCGCGTCGCGGCGCGCCTTGCCGGCTGGGAGATCCCGATCGTCGATAGTGCGGCTGCCACAGCGGAAGCCGTGGAAAAGCTGCTGAAGGAAGAGCGTGTGGCGAAGGCTCCCGAACACGTGCGTTCCCATGAGAATCCGCTCGAGTTGCTCGTGACCGACCTGCCGGCGAGTTTCGGCGTGATGGCGCAGCGCTTTTTGGGTGACGCGACGGTAGCCCCGGTGACGCAAATCGACATCCAAGTCGCAGTTTGAGCCGGTCGCCGGCAGCGAATGGTGCACGAATGTGCAACGATTCGGCTTCGGTGGAGAAATGACCTCCAGGAGGTTCGGGATGGTGTTGCCGTGGGTGGCGCGCGCGAGGCGTCTGCTGGCGCTGGCGAGCGTCGTCGTTGGTTCTGTCGTCGTCGGTTGCGCTGAAGAGCGCGATCCGATCAACAAGGTTCAGGCCAACGCGCTCGAAAAGCGCTTCTTCGTCGGCAAGGATCTGGGGAACGCCAAGGACGATCCCGAGTTTTACACGGCCATGACGGTCATCGACGTGCCGTTCGGCGCAGATCAGGACGCGGGCGTGTTCGCCGGCCTCCTGGGTGAGCTGTACCGGGTCAAATGGGAAATCACTGAAGACGTTCTCAATGCGCGGCTCACGTACGAGATGATCGCGGACAGCGACGGTCACGGTGCGCGCACCACGAACAGCGGCCGCGTGATCGCCTCCTACAGGATCGAGAGTCACTTCGACGTCCGCCGCGCCTACAATCCGACGACCGGCGAGGAGCTGAACGTCGTCGAGGAAAACATCACGGACCGGCCCTGGCACCAGCGCGCCTTTTTCCGGGTCGACTGGTCGAAGAACCTGATCGACAGCTCCTGGTGGGATCCGCTCGCGCAGTCCTCGTCACTCGGCGCTTCGTTCGAGACGGAGAGCGTCGCGTACTACGTGGACGACCCCAAGTCGCCGGATGCGCCGCACTTTTCGGCCAAGGAGGGCTACTTCGACTTCGTCAACAAGCTCTACCTGCGGCCGAAAACCTCGACGGTCGACGGTCAGAGCGTGGTGAGCTGCGCGTGGCGCGGCGCGTTCGTGAGCTCGGGGAGTCACCCGTGGGGCAACTGCGAGAACTCGGAGATCACGGTGCGCGTGTCGTTCAAGCGCGTCGCGCAGACGGGCGAGCCAGGTTTTACGGATTATTCGCCCGTCGACTGGGACGGCGCGCGCATGAACGCGTTCAGCATGTTCTGGAAGGATCGCCTCGGATGGGACGATCATTACGGCGTCGTCGACCACAAGTGGCATCGCTTCGGACAGCGTCACAACATCTGGAAAGCGAGCCACGCCAAGGACGCGAGCGGCGCCTACATTCGTTGCAACGCGCCGGAGTACGCCAGAGACGGCGCCGATCCGAACGCGGACGAGCACGACGCCTGCATGTCGGCCAATGGCACGATCACGGGCCCGCCCGACGACACGGGGCGCTGCGCTCGAGGCGAGACATTGACGGTCGTGCCCGATGGTACCGACGATCAGTGCACGGTAGCGGGGGCCGGGTCGCAGTGCGACGCGCTCGTCGGACAATGCACGATTCCGTACGCCAAACGCGAAGTGAAGCCCGTGGTGTGGCGTTACACGCTCGGCCCTGCCGATCCCGTGATTTACGACTCCACGCGGCTCGCGACCTGGGAGTGGGACACGGCGATGCGCATCGCGGTCCACACGGCGCGGCGCGTGGAGTGCATTCGCACTGGCGGCGCGTCGCTCCAGGGCACGCGCTGGGCCGGACTGGAGTGTGACCAGGCCTTCCCCGTCGATCAGCGCGACAACGCGGAGCTCGAGCGCGTCAGCGCAGTGCGCCGCTGCTGGGACCAGAACGGGTACGGCGCCGCGGAATGCGCACCGCCGGAGAGCGAGCGCAACACGGTCGCGGCGGAGGCGCCGGTCGTCGTGCTCTGCGCGAACCCGGTCACGAAGAAGGACGATCCCGTGTGCGGCAAGCCGGGTCTGACGGTGCGCCCGGGTGATCTCCGTTATCACCACGTGCTCGTCTGGCCGACGCGGCAGTCGTCGTCGCCGTGGGGTTACGGGCCGTCGCTGTCCGATCCCCTGACGGGCGAGATCGTCTCTGTCGGCGTCAACATCTACAACTCCGTGACGGACACCACGGCGCAGACCGTCGTCGACACCGCGCTCTGGATGAACGGCGAGCTGTCGAGCGATCGCATCACTTCCGGCAACTACGTCCGCGACTGGGTGGCCGCCCGGAATGCTCCCGAGATCAGCGTGGCCGCCTGGCCGACCATGACCAAGACCGAGGCCGATCGGCGCGTGATGGGCGTGGTCGGCGTCAACCCGCAGCGTTTTCAGGAGCTGATCACGAAGCGGCCGCCGTTCGATCCGAAGCCGCTCAAGAACCTCGCGCTGTCACTGCACGCGACGCGCGTGCCGCGCGACACGCCTGGCCGAAATAATCGCGCCGAGGTGGACGCGCGCATGGAGCTGCTCAAGGGCACCCCCATCGAGGGCCAGCTCATGAACCCCATGTGGCTGCAGCTCGCCGGGGTCGGACCGAACACGCAGATCAACGACGATGTGCTGAACGTGGCCTCGCCGCTACGCGGCATGAACTCGAACACCATTTTGGAGCGCGAGCACAAGGTGGAGCAAGCCCTGCTCAGGGCCGGGCAATGCATGCTGGCTGCGCCAGAGCCAACCGGCCTGCCAACGTTCGCGAAGATGCTGCGCCGGAAGTTCCCGCCGGAAGGGGACAGCCCGAGCCAGAACGCCGAACGCGTCCAGCGCATGTGGAACTTCGTGCGTTCGCGCCTGAACTACTCGATCATTTTGCACGAGATGGGGCACACCTTCGGCCTCACGCACAACTTCGTCGGGTCGTACGACAAGTTCAATTATCGGCCGCAGTACTGGCAGCTCCGTACCAAGAGCGGCACGGTCCAGAACCGCTGCACCGGTGAGCCGAACCAGGGCGACTGCATCGGCCCGCGCTACCTAGATCCGCCGGATCAGGAGGAAGTCGACGGCTCGATCTGGACCTGGATGAACACGACGGTCATGGACTATCCCGGCGACCTGACGCAAGACATGTTGGGGCTCGGCGTGTACGACTACGCCGCGGCGCGCATGTTCTACGGCGACGTCGTCGACGTGCGCAACGACGGGCGATTCCTGGCCGCGGCCGTCAACTCCGCGGGGCGCGACATCGCCGGCACCGCCACCTCCGAGGGCGAAGCCATCAAAGGCATGGTCGACTTCGCGGGCGGCGTGTTCGGTCAAATCGTCGACGTCAATAGCGAGGTCATCCACCACACCGAGTACGAGAAGTACTTCAAGATGCTCTGGAACTGCCGCAAGGTGACGCCGGCGGCCCCGAGCCACTGGGACGAGTCCAAGGACGGCAAGTGGGACGTGACCTTCGACGCGCAGGTCGTGCGCAACGAGGTCTGCGATCGCGCGCCCGTCGACTACGTGGCGTGGCGCGACCTGATCCCCGACCGGCTCGCGATCTTCGGCGATCCGAAATACTTCATCCCGCGCCGGGGTAAAGATCGCACGGGCCGCCCGCGCATGCCGTACGGCATGGAGATGGACTGGTATGCAGACGGCGGCTCCCCGCCCGCGTACCGCCACGACGCTGGCGCCGATATGTACGAAGAGATGGTGTTTCACTCCAATCTCTACGAAAACCGCCACATTTTCGACAATTTCCGGAACGGGCGCTCGACCTTCAGCATCTACGGCGCGTACTCACGCACGCTGTCCCGGTACCACGCCAAGGTCGCGAGCCTGACCGGCGGTTTCTCGTTCGCCATCGACTTCATCTTGCGCCAGTTCGCGAAGGAAAACGGCATCCCCTTCGAGGAGGCCGTGACCACCAACGTGAACGCGCTGATGTACGACCACGCCGTCGCCGCGTCGATCGGCTTCGATCACTTCTCCCGCGTGCTGATGCGGCCCCAATCCGGACCGCACTTCAAGCTGCCGGAAGACGACATCGCGAAGAGCTCCAAGGATCTGTTCGTCGATCCCGACCCCATTTACAACGTGGTCACGATCCCGAACGGGACCAGCCTGGCGGCGGACGGAAGCCTGCTGCTCGGCGGGCGCCCCGTGAACAACGAGCTCAATTACGGCAACGGCGCCTGGAACGTCGATTACCTGAACCAGGTGGGCTCGTACTACGAGAAGGCGCTGGCGTTCGAGCTGATGCTCGCGGCGAGCCACGACACCATCAACCTGTATCGCTTCGACGCGCTCGACGCGCGGCCACGCCACATCAGCTACGCCAATCTCTATCCAGACGGCATGCGGCGGCTGATTGGCATGCTGCTCACCGAGGACTACGCGCTGATCTCGCAGCGCGTCGCCACGCGCGGCGGCGTCCCGGAGACGATCGCCGACCCACGCGACCCGCAGACCAAATATCCGTCGCGCTCGCTCGGCTGGGTATCGTGGGTACCGAAAGCCGGCCCGGAGGTGTGCTGGGCCACCTCGAGCAAGCTCGCTTGCCGCGACTCGCTGGGCGGCCCCGTCGGGAGCGATCCGGCGGAAGGCTCGCTCCCGCTCGAGCCCCAGTGGGGCTGGGAAATGCAGAAGTTCGTCGTGCTCTGGGCGTACCTGTATCTCCCGAGCAGCGAAGTCTGGGACTGGGCGGACTTGATGCGCCTCTACCGCTCCGGCGAGGACGTCGATCCCGGTTTCCCGGCCGCTGAACGCCTCGAATGGCGGGATCCCCAGAGCGGCGTCCGCTACACCGCCCGCCGCTACGGCAACGAGACCCTGCTCGGCAAGGTTTACGACAAGGGCGTCGCCGCCAAGATGCTGCAATGGGCCAATCAGCTCACGGCCAAAGCCTACGAGCTCGACGCCACCACGCCCTTCGACCCGGTGACGGGCGCCGCGAACGTGCTCATCGATCCGACGACGCGCGCGCCGCGCGTGAAGCCGGATCCCACGATTCCGCCGTCCGATCCGAGCGCGCCCGTGCGCTGTGACGACAACAACGCCTGCATGCAGCTCCGCTACTACCGCGGCCTCCTCGACTACACGCGCGACGTCGCCTCACGGCTGGGCTTTGGGCCGCAGCGATTGGGGTTGTGAAGTTCGGACCAGATGCGCGACGTTTACGGCGAGCTGGTTCGAGTGGCGGCGGCAGTGGCGCGCACTCAGCACGAAGCGCGGGATCTCGTGCAATCCATTTTGCTCGACGCCGTCGAGCGTGGCATCGCCGATTGGAGCGCTCCTGAAAAGAGGGCCTGGCTGCGCGGCGCGCTGGGGCGGCGGGCCGCCTTCGACGCGCGGACGGCAGCGCGCACACGGCGCCGAGAGGCGCGTTGGCTCGAAGCCACGACCAGTCGCACCTCCGCCGATAGCTTGCCGCGAGCGTGGCGCTTCTCACGAGAGCTCCTGGAACGCCTTGCGCCGTCCGTGCGCACACTGGCCGCGCTGGCGTCAGCGGATCTCGAGCCACAGGAGATCCGCTCGGCGCTTCGCTTGACGGACACCGCCTTTCGAAAACGGTTGAGCATGCTCCGGCGCGCGGTGCAGGAAGCGTCGAACTCGGGAGTGACGGTCGTGACTGCGTCGTCCGAACCGTTCACCCTGGGCCGAAAGCGAGCCGGGCTCATCGCCGCCCTACGCCGCCAACGCGCCTGGGCCATCGCGTCCCACGACCCGGACGGCCACCCGCTAATTTTTTCGATCGCCGCTGCTCACAAAACACCGCCTGCCGGCAACTCAGCTTAGAAAGCGAGGAGACACCGTCATGTCGCACCCGAAACTGGGCAGTCTGGCCATCATTTTCACCGTCAAAGATCTCGACCGAAGCTACCGGTTCTATACGGAGGTGCTCGGGCTCCGCCTGGAGCGGCAAGAGGGCTACATGTCCGGCAAGCTGCCGGACGGCTGCGAGATCATGTTCTTCGAGGGGGAGGCGACGCAGGGCGCGTCCCCGCAAATCGTGTTCGGCCTCGATGAAGGCGGCATCGACAGCGTCGTCGAAGGCCTCGCGAAACAAGGCGTGCAACTGCTCACGCAAGTGACCGAAGCGCCCGGCGGCTGGTCCGTCGAGTTCCGCGACCCGGACGAGCACGGCCTCGCGTTTTATCAAAGCGGTGAACTGCCAAGGCGTTTGTCATAGGGCGGAGCTGCGCACCTGCGCTTGGACACATCCTTCGCTCTCCGGCGCGAACATTCTCGTAGGTAACGTGGTGCGGCCGTGGTGCGGCGCGTTGCTCGGGGGCTGCGGAGCCGCTTGGGCGCCACACACCAACCGCGCGAATGGACGTGGCGAAATGCTCATCAACACCGATTACGAGCTGCTGCTGCTCGGCCGACTCGAGCACGAGTCGCGTCACAAGCCCATGCCACAGCAACGACAAGTCAATGCATAGCTGCCCTATCGCTGCAGCGGACGGAGCAAAAAGTGCGGTATTCTGCCCGTCGATGGACCGTAACTGCAAGGTCGCATCGAGCTTCTCAAAACGGTCCATTCTCACCACCGTAGATGAAAGTTGGAGCACTGCGCCAGTCTCAGATCCAAGTGCTCAAGATGGATGTGTCCTCGCTCAGGTTAGATCACCGGGCTTGCGATACTGCCATCGCCCGTCACTGCTCCTCATCTTACCCGCCCGAGATTGACAGGATCACGGCAGAGCATCATTCGCGCAAAATTTCACTTCAAGCAAGTAGACATCGGCGCTCTTCGCGCGGTAGCGCCGCACGCCACAGCAGCCCGTGACTGGTGCGGCGCTACCAGCGTCGACGCGCCATTCTGAAGCACTGTCGTGCTCACCGGCACCAGTATCATCAGCGCAGCGCGCAGCAGCAATTCGGGCGTCGCCTCGATTTCTTGCGCCCGGACCGCGGCGACCGCACGAGTGACTTCAGCCTTGCTGAATCCGAGCTTGCACAGCGCCGAAGAGACCAACGCTTCGGTTCGTTCTCGTGTTTCAGGTCGGCCGTGATCGGCCACTGCTGCTGCCGGCTGCCGCGCACGCTCCAGCCGTTTTCCTGCAATGTGTGCCTCTCCGAAGACCTGACGCGCGCTATGGGCGTTGTGGCTCGAGCACAGCAGGCAAAGATTGGCTACGGTGGACGGTCCACCGAGCGCGTGAGGGACTTTGTGCTCGAGCGTGAGAAAGCGGCGAGCGCTGCAGCGCCGCCCTTCGGCGTCCACGAACGTGCACTTTTTGCCGTCGCGTTTCCAGATCTCCCTGGATACCTCGACCGGAACGTGACGCGAGCCCGGCTTCTGCACGCGTCGCTTCCGCTTTCCTCCCGCGCCTGTACGCCGGCGCACTTCTTTCTCGAGAAGCGCATCCATGGCGCGTTCGAAGAGCGCGGGCAGATCCCCGGTCGGCACGACATGGCTCAGTAGCTCCCTGGCTTGCTCGATCTTGGCGTGGAGCTCTGCGCTAGCCGTGAACTGCACGCGATAGCTCGACGCGGACAGCGGCTCGAGCTTCGTAGGAGCCGTTGATGCGCATGTCCCAGGACCGGTCGATGTTGCGGGCCGGCCGGATCGAGCGTGACTGTCGTTCAAGGGTAGCGCGGACTGAGCGGCGACCGGGTCGATCCTACTCGCGACATTTGGCCGCGGAAAACAGTGGACGATGAGCTGCTCGACGGCCTGTCGAGACAAGCCGCGCGCTTCACTGAGCAGCATTTCAGCGTTCTGTTCCGTCAAATAGGGTGCGAGCAAGAACAACCCCGTCAGGTGGATGGATCCACTGCGCAGTTCGTCGAGCACGCGCGGCAGTTGTCTCGCCAGGTGTGCCACGCGAACGCGCTTGCCCGCTTCGTCTTCGCTGTAGCCGAGACGCTCGATGCAAAAGCTCCGCAGCGAAGCGCACGCTTGATCGAGGTACAACCGACGGCGGTCGACTTCGGCCAGATATTCGATCACGTCAGCGACGATCGCGTGCTCACGAGTCAGCAGGACCGGAGCGTGTGCGAGCAGTTGTGAGTCGGACATGGCGGAAAGCTTCGTCATTGCTCACGCATATCATGCGAATTTCGGTGCGCATTGCCGCCTCACTGTCCACCTTTCGAGCGTTGGATTGCGATTCGAAGTCACCGGTCTAGCGATCGCGCGCGAGCGTGCATTCTCGTGCGCGCAAGAGCCGGCCTCGATCGGATCCGTGAAAATTGGGGCTTCGCGTCGCTGAAACCGTCAAACGGAATCGTGCGCGCGCTGCATTTCGTGTGCGCTATTCTGGCTGCGGCTGCGTGAACATGGCTCAAGCTAACTGAATGTGTGGTGACTGCGTTGTCGTTGCAACTACTGCTCGAGTTGCGCGCAGCCGAGCGCCTGGCGCCACGCCGTTTTTCGTCGTCAAGCGTAGTCGCCGTTGAGTTGTTCGTGAGATGGCGACGTCAACATTCGACCAATCTGGCACGCTGCTTCGAGTACCGAGCCTGCTTTCGAACGAGGTAAATCTTCGAAGCTTGCCAAGCGGGCGCTGCTAGCGCCACCCTCAACTCAGGGTGGCGCCGGCAGGCGCGATGGTCTTGGGACTCTCGGCGCAAGCTTGGCGGATACACCGAGCGCAGTAACGACGCACGTAGATGCAGTTGCGCTATTACCGCGGCTTGCTGGACCTGCGTAGCTTCGCGTACGGCTTCGGGCGGTCATCGGCGATCGCGGTGCCGAAGGATCGAAGGACCCTCTCTCAGAATGGCCGTGCTTGGTCGTCGCAGAAAGCTGGTCGTCATCGAGATGTACTGGAGCAGCTTGGCAGATTCGTCTCGAGTTCATTGCTAACCCAAGCAATCACGCTTTCGCCGTCGTAAGCCCCTACGAAGATCGCCCTTGCGTTCTGCGCGAATTGTCTCAAATCGTTGTTGTCCAGTTGAGTGCAGTGGGTCAGCGCCAGCAGGCGTTCAGAGCTGACGGACACAAGCGCCCCAAGGCCGAGGGGGACTGGGTACATCCTTCTTACGACGGCTCCGATGTCGCTGTGTGAATCGCCGTGAAAGCTTAGATGATAAACGAAGTCGCCACATGTCGCGGTTCGCTTTGGAAGCTGTGTGGCAAGGGGTACGTCCGCTGCGCGTAGCAGGTAGGATTCACTGACGAGCACAAAACTGGGATCCCCTGCCAGGAGCGCACTAACGCAGCCTGTAACCGCGGTCTCCGTCGACGGAACCTCTTGCACATAGCCGCCAGGGACGGGAAATCGAGCCGCTGCTACCTGTACGTGGATGCTCGTGTGAAAGGCGTACGGATCACCTCGCGCTGGCTCAGGAACTACGGCGAAGAGACGCCCCTTCGAGAAATCCAAAAATTGGCAGAGATTCTGGCCGAAGGTGTTAGCGCTTTTCAATTCATCGATGACGAATGATTCGCCTCGCTGATCTAGCTTCAATGCGCACGCAGTCATCTTTGTTCCGATTGTGGCGGGCGACTCTCTCGTCACGGCTCGGGCGGAACTTCGGGCTCGCTCGCGCACAGGTAAAGGACGGCCATGCGCGTCGCGACGCCCGCTTCGACCTGATTGAGCACGACGCTGTGTGACCCGTCGGCGACGTCGTCGGCAATTTCGACGCCGCGGTTCATCGGGCCAGGGTGCATCACGATCGCATCCGGTTTCGCGCGCGCCAATCGCTCCCGATTCAAGCCGAACACGCGGGAGTATTCGCGCAAGGTGGAGAAGAAC
>DATDJP010000133.1:0-10008 GCA_036520475.1 Polyangiaceae bacterium
CAACGCAACATGGGCACTGCCCGGCGCATCCGCCTAACGCACCCGCCCGCCCGCCGGGCAGAGGCATCAATGCGGCTGATTGACGTAGGGGTCGCGACGTCGCATGGACCCGACTCCGAGACGACCTTGCCGCGCTCGTCCCTCCCCACTGGCGCTCCGTTCGCGCGCGCGTTTTCCGCGCTGATTCACGAAGCAGCCGCGCAGGAACGCGATCCGTGCGACTCTCGCAAAGCGACTCATGACGCACACTCGCCCCACCCGCAGCATCGGGGCCGCGCCGGAAGCGGCGCAGCCGCTCGGTGTTCGCATCTGCGTGCACGGCGCCCGCTCTGCGCCACCGGAGTTCGAGCTTCTGCGCGGAAGCTGCTGCCTCGGTGCGGCGCGAGACGCCGACTTGATCATCGAGAGCCCCGCCGTGTCGCGCCGCCATCTCGAGGTGGAGGTCGTGCCCGAAGGCCTGCGGGTGACGGACCTGGGCAGTCGTAACGGCACCTTTTACCTCGGCCAGCGCATCGAGCGAGCCGTGCTCACGCCCGGCGCCCGCGTGCGGCTCGGAGACGTCGATGTGTCGTTCGAGCTACGCGGGTCCGAGCTCGAGCAAACGCCGGACTACGTGGGTAACGCCTACCGCGGCTTGCTCGGTAGCTCGTCCAGCATGCGGCGTCTGTTTGCGTCGTTGACGCGTCTCGAGGGCTCGCTCGTACCGGTGCTCATCCAGGGGGAATCGGGCGTCGGCAAGGAGCTCGTGGCCAGCGCGATTCACGCCGGCTCGCGTCTGGCCGAGTCGCCTTTCGTGGCCGTGAATTGTGGCGCGCTCGCGCGCGAGCTGGTCGGCAGCGAATTGTTCGGGCATGAGCGCGGGGCTTTCACCGGCGCCGTCGGCAAGCGCGTCGGCGCCTTCGAGCAGGCGGATAGCGGCACGCTCTTCCTCGACGAGATCGGAGAGCTGCCCCTCGATCTACAACCAGCGCTGCTGCGTGTGGTGGAAAGCGGCGAGCTCCGCCCGCTCGGAGCGAGCGGAGCTCGCAGCGTGAGCGTGCGCTTGATCACAGCGACCAATCGCTTGCTGGAAGACGAAGTCGGCGCGGGCCGCTTTCGTGAGGACCTTTACTATCGCATTGCCGTCGTGCGCCTGGCGGTGCCGCCCTTGCGCGCTCGTCGTGAAGACATCCCGCTGCTCTCCGAGCATCTCGCTGCCCAATACGAGGCGTCCCTGCCGCCCGACGTCGTCGAGGCGTTGAAAGCGCGCACGTACGCCGGCAACGTGCGCGAGCTGCGCAACGTGATCCAGGCGTATCTGGCGCTCGGACAGCTGCCGGCAGAAGCGCAAACGCGCCCATCCTCGCTCGACGCGGCGCTGGCAGACTACCTGGACGCGCGGCGTCCCTACGGAGAGCAGAAGGACGAGCTGCTCACTCGCTTCGCGCGCGCGTACTTCGCCGCCGTTCTCGACGAAACCCGCGGCAATCAGGCCAAAGCGGCGCAAGTTGCGGGGCTGAGCCGCACGTACCTTTCTGAGCTCCTCAGTAAGCTGGGCCTGCGCTGACGGCGCTCCCGGATCGCCGGATCAGCGACGTTCCCGGTACGGATTCGGCGGCGCCTTGTCGGAAACAACGGCGCTCTTCGGAACGCTCTCTCTCGATGACGCGCGCCCCGGACGCGCAGCACGCCCTGTCTTCGGCGAGAAGCGCGTGGGCGTGGGGCGTGCTAGCGGCGGTATCGAAGGCGCTCTTGCGCCAGCCAGCGTGCGTGCCTGCGCGAGCCCCATCAGCATGGCGTTCAGCGGCACGCGGTTCAAAACTGGCACGCTTCCCGCCAGCAGCCCGCCGCCGAGATACACGGACGTCGTGCAGAGCACGCCGATCAGCACGGCTCCCGCCAGCGCGTGCAGCTTGAACCGCGCCCCGGTTGCACGCGACGGCGCAGTCGGTACCGACGACGGTACCGACATGGTTCCGGTCGCGTGCGTTCGCCCGATGCGCGGCTCGACACCGGACAATCCGTCCGGCCGAGCCGCCAATGCGCTCAGCTCGGCCGTTGCTTCATCCAGCGATCGGCCGAGTACGGGATCATCGGCGTCGCGCTCCAGGTGCCCGCGCGCCGCGCGCCGCCGGGCATCCAAGACATGGCCGACCCGGGCCTCCACGAGCATCGAAACTTGCTCGGGGGAAGCGTGCAGCTTCTGCTCGCGCAATACGGTTTCTAGCGCCTCCGCGAAGTCGCGACAGGTTTGGAACCGGTCTCGCGGATCGCGTGCCAGGGCGCGCGCCAAGATCTCGTCGAGCGCGCGCGGCAGATGGCGAGCTCGCTCCGATGCGCGAGCCGTATTCGTCAGAAGCACGCGTCGAATCGTTTCCGTGTCGCGCTCCCCACGAAACAGTCGCTCGCCGACGAACGCTTCCCAAGCCACCACGCCGAGTGAGAAAATGTCTGCCCGGTGATCACACGCGCCGCGCTCCAGGTACTCGGGCGCCATGTACGCGAGCTTGCCTCTGACTTGCATCCTGCCGCCCTGCTCGGCCCATGCGTCACGCGCCACCTGCGCGACCCCGAAGTCCGTAATTCGCGCGACGCCGTCTCGCCCGACCAGCACGTTATGAGGACTCACGTCCCGATGCACGATGGAGAGCGGCCTCCCCTGCACATCGCGCGTCTCGTGAGCCGCATGCAAACCACGCGCGACGTCGAGCACGATGCGGCCGGCCAGCGCCGGGCTCAAACGTCCGGCGTGCACTACGAGCTCCGCGAGACTGACACCCTCGACGTACTCGAGGACCAGCGTGACGTCCGAGTCCTGCTCTTCCACGTCGAGCACGGCGACCACGTTGGCATGGCGGATCGCTGCGGCGAGCCGCGCTTCGCGCACGAAGCTCCTCCGCAGCTCAGGGCCGTTCACGGCGTGCGTGTGCGCTTGCTTCACGGCGACGAGGCGAGCAAACCCCGCCGCACCGCGCCAAACTGCGAGATAAACCCGGCCCATGCCGCCCGCGCCGAGCAGCATCACCGCTTCGTACCGGCGGCCGACGAGCTCCGCCGCAGGCGCAAGTCCGTCCGTCACGGCCCGCTCCGCGCGCGCTCTGGGCCGCCCCAGTCCACGACCACGAGTCCAAGCGCCGCGGTAGCGCCAGCTGCCAGGGCAGTGCCCACCGCAAGCACGTTCGTGCGACGTTGAGAGTCCCTGCCCGCCTCGGCCGTACTCGCGGTCGGCTGGCGCTCGAATTGCTGGTGGCGCTCGCGCGTGTCGAATGCGGACCAGGTCGCGCCCGTGGCGACCCCCGCCGTGACGGCCACACCTACCCAGAACCAAAGCGGCGATACGCCCTCGTCGCGAGACATCAGCGTAACTCGCCGAGCAACGGGCGATTCGTCGATCCGGAGCTCTGTGGTGGCGCCACTACCCACGTGCGTCGAGTACGTGCGCACGCGCCCCTGCACGGTCGCGGTCACGGAATGTGTGCCCACAGAGACGAAGCGCGCCACACGCGGCATTGCGGGAGCGCCGTCGATGCGGGGCTGGCAGCGTTCACACACCACCAGCAGGCGCCCCACGTGCTGCGCGAATTTCGTGCGAATCCGCTGCCGCAGATCGAGAAACCCCGCGCCGCGTCGCTCGGCCCGCTCCACCGTGTCCATCGCCGTGACCGGCTGCGTACTCCGCAGCGCCGCTCTGAGCGCCAACTCGAGCGTCACGTCGTTCGCCGCGAGTGCGTCGGCCTCGCGCAAGGCATGCAGCGCGCGATCGTAGTCACCCGCGTCGTACGCGGCTGCACCGCGATCGTAAAGCTCCGCCGCGCTCTCCTGAGCAGGGGCCGCGCGGACCGTACCGCTGAGGCACAATAGAAAGAGGAACACGCGTCGCGCCATGGCTCGGACCGGTACTACGAGCATAGCGGACGCGCAGCAACGCGCCTCCCAAACTCCGCACAGAGCGATGCTCAGCGCTCAGTCGCAGCACAATCTTACAGACCCCGTACTCGCGGTATGCGGCGTCGCTTCTAGGTAGCCTGGCGTCACCGCCAGGGTAGGCGCTATAATTGGAGGCGTGGCGAGCCGCTGCGGAAAGGTCTCGTCCGTGGCCGACTCCGCGCTGACTGACGCGGAACGCAAGCTTCTGCTGGAGCTCAGCAGCCGGGGTGTTCGATGCCGCGCGACGTTGCCGCCTCGACGGGTGATTGGGTGATCGTTTACGTCGGGAAGCACTGTGCATGACACGCGCTGTGCGCATGAGCGCCGCCTTGATGGTGCTGCTCAGCGTCTTGCCGAGCTGTACCGTGCTCGGAGTCGTGATTGGCGGCGCCGTCGACCGGGCCACGCCGGGTCCGTATGAGGAGCGCGACGCCTTCGAACGGATTCGCCTGAGACGCGGCCAGCGCGTGTTGGCCCAGCTGGGAAACGGAAGGCGCATCGAGGGACGCTATGCCGGGGTTCAGCCAGCGACCGGCTACGATCCGGAGTCGTATCTCCTCATCGATACGGGTGAGCGCACAGAGCGGGTGCGGCGATCGGGGATCTACTTCCTCGGCGTGGACGTGCCAGGAAACGGCTGGCTTTATGGCGCCCTTTTCGGCCTGGCCGTCGATGTCGCGGTCATCGCGCTGTTCGTGGCCTCGTTCGAGGTTTCACCCCGGTTCGATGACAACGACGAGTGGGCGCAGTGAGCCCTTTTGCCGCACGCTCACGCCTGAGCTAGCGAGCTTAGCGGCTCCATGCTGTTCGCGAGCTTCGACTTTCTGCTGTTCTTCCCCCTGGCCTTCGCAGGCTACTGGGCGCTCGCCAGCCGTCCTAGCGCGCGCGTGCTGTGGCTCCTCGCAGCTGGCTACTTCTTTTACATGGCAGGGCCGGCGCCGGTGGACGGTCCAGCGCCGACGCCCTGGTACTTCGCCGGCCTGCTGCTGCTCTCCACGCTCGTCAACTACGCATGCGCGATCTGCATTGGCCGCGCGCGCGCGCGAACAGTCGCGGAGCTCGCCCGAGCGGCGGTCAGGAGCTGCAAAGTTTTGGCTGCTCGTGAGCCTCGTCATCAGCCTCGGTCTGCTCGGCTACTTCAAGTACACGGGGTTTCTGCGCGAGGTCGCCGAGGACGCGGCGGCGCTGTTCGGCGTGAGCGCCGCGCTGCCGGCTCTGACGCTGCTCTTGCCCGTGGGTATCAGTTTCTACACGTTCCACGGGCTGAGCTACACGATTGACGTCTATAGGCAGCGCATTCCAGTCGAGCGCAGCTTCGCGAAGTACGCGCTGTTCATGGCGTTTTTTCCCACGCTCGTGGCGGGCCCGATCGTGCGCGCCGCCGAGTTCTTACCGCAGCTGCACGCGCGCCCACGCCTTTCGCGTGAGGACATAGACTTCGCCATCTGGCGCATCGGCAAGGGGCTCGTGAAAAAGGTGCTGCTCGGCGACTTCATCGCCGCAGCCTTCGCCGATCGCGTGTTCGCGGCGCCCGCGGAGCACAGCTCGCTCGAGAACCTGCTGGCGCTGTACGCTTTCACTCTGCAAATCTACGCTGACTTTTCCGGGTACTCGGACATCGCGCTCGGCAGCGCGCGCCTGCTCGGCTTCCGCCTTCCCGAAAACTTCGACCGTCCTTACCAGGCCGTGGATGTCGCCGACTTCTGGCGACGCTGGCACATGACGCTCTCGAGCTGGTTACGCGACTACGTGTACTATCCCCTCGGGGGCAGTCGCAAAGGCCCAGCTCGCACCTACGTCAATCTGTGGCTGACCTTGTTTCTGGTCGGGATCTGGCATGGCGCGAGCTGGAACTTCGTCATCTACGCCTGCGTGCACGCCTCTGCCATGGTCTACAATCGTTTTTGCCGGCAGCGCACCGCGTCCCTCGCGGGACTCTTGGGACTGCTTGCGGTATCCCTCTGGATCGCGCTCGGCATGAGCTTTTTGGCCCTCGCAGTCGAGCTGCCGCGTGCGCCGCTGATCGGCGTCGCGAGCGGCGCGGTCGCGTTGTTCATCGGTCTCTTGCCGCAGCCGGACCAGAGGCCGGCGTTCCGGCCCCTTCACGTGCTGCTGACGCTACAATTCAGCGTGCTCTCGCGCGTGTTCTTTCGCTCGGACACGCTGGAGTCCGCGCGAACCATGCTCGGCAAGCTGACGCAATGGGACGGGCTCGGCGTGCGGGATGGGTTGTTTCGCCTCGAAGGGCTCGCGCAATGGCTCACGCGCTCCCCGGAGCTCCGCTGGGCCGAGCCGCTCGCGCACTGGGGCATTTTGCTGCTCTTGGTGGGCGGCTTCGCGCTCCACTACACCCCCCGCGAGCGCGTGGAACGCGTCGTTGAACGTGTCATTCCGCGCATACCGAGCGTGGTGCTGGGCATCGGGCTGGCGGTGCTGATGGCCGGTCTGAGCTTGCTCTTGGCCGGACCACGGCCGAACATCTATTTCGTTTTCTGAAGTGCGAGTCATTTCCGTGTCGAGCCGAGAGCCCGCAACATGAACCGAGTTCCGTCGCGCGTGGTGAGGCGTAGCTTGCCGCCCTACGCAGGCCGCCCGGAAGCCGTGATGCTCACGTCGCGAGCCCGCGGTGCCAAAGTGGAGCCTCGTGCGCTCTCGAGAGCGTTTGGCGTGCTGTGCGGCATCGCGGTGGTGATCGCCATCGCCTACGTCGTGCCTTCGCTGCACGCGCTTCGCCCCTGGGTGCGCGGAGGCACGTACGTGCCGTTCTGGAACATCGTGGGGCGCGAGCTGATGGGTCAAGGCAATGAGCTCGAGGCCGAGGCCGCTCGCGTGGCGAAGCTGCGGCGGCAAACACAGCCTCTTCGATTCGCGGGGCTGCGGCGCCCAATTCAGGCCGTCGCTTCCCACACGCAGCGCACGCTCTTGCGAGTGGAGGCGGCTAATCCGGTGTTCCCCGCGTATGTTCCGCCGGCCGAGCTCGAGACGCCGGAGTACGGCGTCGAACCTGCCGATGCGCTCGACTACTACTATCGTAAGCTGACGCTCGCCGATCTGGGCACCCCGGGCGCCATCGCCCGCGCCGGACACTGGGGCGACTCCGTGCTCGGCGTGGATGGCATCACGTCGGCCATCCGGCGACGGCTGCAAGCCCGCTTCGGCGACGCGGGGCACGGTTTTCACCTGATGGATCGCTACAATCCGTCGTACCAGCAGCAGGGCGTCGAGTTCGAGCCGGGTGGAGGTTGGGAGCGCTGCTTGATCGTGCAGCAGTGCCAGAGGCAGGACAACCGCTACGGCTATGGCGGATTGATCGTGTTCTCCCATGGCGGTGCCGCCTCGGTCTGGCGCACGCCGAAGGAGGGGTTCGGACAAACCGTGAGTGCGTTCGAGCTCTGGTTCGCTCATCGAGAAGGAGGCGGCGAGCTCGAGCTGACTATCGATGGCGAGCGGACCGAGCGGGTGAGTACGCGCGGCCCGCACCTCGCGGACGGTTGGTACCGCGTGGATCTGTCACCCGGGCCGCACAGCTTCCGCGTGCGCGCGCAGGGGCCCGGCATGGTGCGCGCTTACGGCGTGGTGCTCGAGAATGACGGCCCGGGAGTGGTATGGGACGGCATGGCGCTGATCGGCGGCTCGACGCGTGGCCTGCGCACTCAAGATGCCGAGCACATCGCCAGCCAGATTCGCCGTCGCGATCTGGACCTGTTGGTGTTTCTTTTTGGCGGAAACGATATGGAACGCAACTGGGTGGACCTGAAGCAGTCCATGCAGCCGTACTACGACGAGTTTTCCGACGTCTTGCAGCGGTTCCGCGCCGGAAAGCCCGAGCTGCCGTGCTTGATTCTGAGCGTGACCGACCACGGCGAACGCACCGAGGGCGACGACATCGTATCGCGTCCGTTCGCCAAGGAGCTCGCCGCGGCACAGCGCGAGGTGGCGCGGCAAAACGGCTGCGGCTTCTTCGACACCTATGAAGCCATGGGCGGCGAGGGCAGCGTGGCGCGCTGGTTCCGCGCGAGTCCGCGCCTGATTTCACCCGACCTCGGCCACCCTACCGGCGCAGGGCACGAAGTCATCGGCGGCTTGGTCGCGAACGCCATTTTTCATGGCTACGAGTCGTTCCGCAGACGCATGCAGGGCCAACCGTTCCCCGAGCTCAGCTCGGAGCGCAAAGCGGCACCGCGCGCCGCGCCCGCTCCCGTCTACAGCGCTCCACAGGATGCTGGCGGCGCAGATCAGCGCGACGCGGGGGACGGCGCAGCCGCGAATGCGCCGGATGGCTGAGCCGAAGCCGCGTCGTACGCTCGCATCAACGCATCGCCAATGGCGGTACCGGCGTAGACGTACCCGCGGCGCGTCAGATGGACATGATCGGGGCTGGCGAGCGGAGGGTCGACAATGGCCCAGCCATGCAGCGCGCCACCGCCACCCATGAACGCATAGCCGTTCCAAAACGCGCAGCCGAACTCCTGCGAAATACGCTGTTGCGTTTCGATGATCTGGAGCAGCCGCGCGCGACCCACCCACCTTCCGCCCTCCCGCTTCGGCACGTCGAAGGGAGCGATGAACGCACAGCTCACGTCCGGCAGCGCCTTGCGCAGACGGGCTAGGACGGCGCGCGATTGGCGCTCGTACGCGGCGGAGCCATGCTCCGGATCCATGAGCTCGTTGGTGCCGTACGCGAACGTGACCAGGTCCGGATTGCGACGGCGCAGCGCGTTTACCCAGGCCTCCTCTTGCCAGCGCAAATTGCTCGCCAGGCGAGCGCCGCTGATGCCCAGCGTATCCACGACCACACCGGGGCGGGCGGTTTCAGCCGTGATGCCGAACAGGCGAACGACACCCTTGCCGTGCAGCCGCGCGCGGATGGCATGGCGCCCCGGCGTCGTTCGAAAAGCGTAGTACGCAGGCGCCGCGTCCTTCGACCGCGTCTTGATGCGAGCGATGCTCTTGCCGTCAACCTGCAGAGTGAAGTCCCCGCCGCGCGGATGCGTGTAGTAGTGCAGCTCGAACTCGGTGTTCGGTGAGTCCTTCGCCGTGTCGATCTCGCCGAAGCCACCGCCGTAGCGGCCGACCAGCGCCGCGCCGAGCAGGCCGAGCGGCTCTTCCTGGACGCCTTCGCGAAAGTGCGCGTGGTGCATGCGCACGCGCTTGTGGTGCACGGCGGTATCGAGCGTGCGATACCACTTGTTCACGCGGCCGAGCAGGACGAAACCCTGACCGCCGTCGCCGAAGCGGCTTTGCAGATACGCGCGCAGATAGCCCGTATAGCCATCCGCCTGGGTGTGCGAGGCGCCGTAGGCCAGGATTCGCACCTTGCCGTCTTCGTCCGTACCGTCCGCAAGCCGCGCGAGCGCTGCGTGAAAGCGCGTGAGCGCGCGCTCCGGCTCCATGGGCACGAACTGCCCGAAGCTCGGCGCGCGTGGCGCCTGCGGCGCGCCTTCAGCTTCGTACGTCAAGCTCGGAAGGCCACGTTCCGCCTCCCGACCGAGCACGCGCTGCTGCGCGAGACGACGCAATCGTTGCAGCGCCGGAGTGAGCGCGGGCAGCGCGCTCCCCGCCGGCACGCTTGCTAGCGAAGCCTCGTCACTGGCCGCCGACTCTGCCGCCGAATACTCGGAGACCGCAGTCACCGCCTGCGGGGCGTCCACGCTGCGCTCGACGTGCCCCGCGCAACTCGCGCCCAGGACCAGACAAACGGCGGCTGCGCGGCGCATCGCGCGTGCCCGGGCCGGCGCTGGTCGAGCAGATTCGGTCACGAGATCGTCTTACAACGTACTTGCCGCGTGACGCACCGGCAACTTCGGGAACAGAGACCGGCGCCAGGCATCGTTGCGACGACGCGCCAGGCCAAGCCTGCCATTGTGCGGGGATCATTGTCGGATCCCGCAACTGGCAGACGCACTGAGCGGGGCTCGCTGCCGTGCGGGGGGAGCGCCTCTGGGCAGGCAATCGGCTGAGCGTTGCGCCGTGCTCGCCGCCTCCGAGCGCTCGCCACTGTCTCGATCCGCGCTGCCAGGCAGCGCTCGCTCGGCGCGATCCACTCCTGTCGGCGAGCGAGCCTTACTCGACAGGACGCTCCCGTTCGCCGATGCTATGTGG
>DATDJP010000134.1:0-2247 GCA_036520475.1 Polyangiaceae bacterium
GACGAGAAACACGTTGCTTGGTTTGATGTCGCGGTGAACCACTCCACGCCGATGCGCCACCGCCAGCCCCTCGGCCGCTTGCCGAATCCAAGCGAGCACCTCTGCCACGGGACGCGCCCCGTTGCGAGCCAAGTGCCGAGATAGATCTTCGCCCTCCAGCCATTCCATGGCGAGGTACGGCGCGCCCTCCGCAGAAACTCCGTGCGCCACGTAGCGCACGATGGACGGGTGCTCGAGCTCTGACAGGATGCGGCTCTCCACTACGAAGCGCGGCAAGCCCGAGCCCGGCGAGCTGATCAGCTTGACCGCTACGAGCTGCCCCGTGGTGAGATCCTGAGCTCGATAAATCGAGCCCATCCCGCCGCTCGCAACCAAGCTTTGCAACTCGAAACGGCCGTCTACGATCTGCCCCACGCACGGAACATTTGCCGCGCCCCGGGCGCCGGGTCAACGTCACACCGGCAACTTTGGCTCGCGTATCGAAGTTTCGACTGATGGGAGCCGAACCTGAACGCACGCTCACGCGCTTTGCGCACTGACAGACGTCGAGCGTGCCTACGACGACGTCCGAGCAGCAGACATCAGCTAGCGACGCGCTCTCCGAGCTCACATCCCCATTCGCTTGCCAGCTGCAGCGTGCGGGCATTTTCGGGAACTCGCGTGAGAAATTTGCGACGCAGCTCCTCGTCGAGGTCGGCTGCGCGCGCGAGCAAGTGGTCCGCCGCAGAGCGTATCGCGTCGCGCGCCGCACTCCAGCGGCCATTGCCGTACAGAACCTCTGCGAAGCTCAGCCGGATGAACGCTTCGCCGTCCTCGACTCCGCCTCGTTCGAGCACCTCGAAGGCTCGGCGCGCCGCCTCCTCGGCTTCAGCCGTCCGGCCCTGGGCGAACAGCGCGCGCGCGAGCACGGCGGACCCGTAAGCCTCGCCTGTTGGGAAGCCCTCGCTGACGGCCAGCGCGGCGCGCGCCTCCGGCTCTGCGGCATCCGCCTGACCTGATAGCAACAGCACGCGCCCCAGGCAGGCGAGACAGTAGCATTCGAGGAGCCGCTCGCCCCGCTCGGTACTGAGCTGCAGTCCAGCGCGCAGGAGCGCTTCCGCTGCAGTTACCTGTCCGAGCCCCAAGCGCACGAGGCCGAAGTTAGCCAGAAATGTCGGATTCTGAATCCCCAAGCGCGTCATTGCATCTGCTGCCACAAGCAGGTGCTTCTCTGCAAGCTCATAGTCGCCGACGGCTTCGCGCTCCGCGGCCATGGTGATGTTCGTCATGAAGAGCAAGCGGTCGTTGCCGGTGTCCGCCGCATGCGCAACAGCCCGTTCGAAGTGCTGCAAAGAAGCCGCGTGCTGCGAGTCCGCCCGAGCAAACATTCCCCTCGCGGACTCGAGCATCGCGGCTGCTGCTGGATCCTGCGCAATCAGACTGACTGCGGGTTCATTCAGAGTATCCATGATCGCGCTGGCCACAGACAGCCTGCCCACCGCTAGCTGACTCCACAAAATGTGCGACAGAGAGCTTACCGTGAGTCCACTCGGGTTGCCCTGAAGATGCCTCAACAGCTCGCGACCAAGCCGCTCCACTTCATCTGCCTGACCCAACTGCGCGCACGCCCAGGTCACCAGGTCCACCGCATGTGTCCAATTAGCCGTGTGCGTCGCGTCGACCCCGTGCGCTTCGAATAGCGCCATCGCCTCCCTGGCAAGCTCAGCGGCGCGTTCATGCTCGGCGCGCCAATTGTGCGCTTCTGCCTGCAGGAGACGCACGTGGGCGAGCGTCAAATCACTGGCGCCGCACGCGATACTCCGCTCTGCATGAGTCGAGATCGCGCTGAGGTCATTGGCCTCGAGCGCCTGCTGCGCTGCGCGCTGGAAGCAGACACTCGCTCGCGAGAGCTCGCCCGCTATTTCCCAGTGCTCCGCAAGCACAGCAGCATCGCGTTCGCCAGCCTCTTCGAGCCACTCGGCCGCAGCCCGGTGAGTCATGCTGCGCGCGTCTTCATCGAGCAAGGCGTATGCGGCCTCACGAATCAGCGCGTGCCGGAAATTGAGCTCCGTCTGGCCTGCAAAGCGCGCTCTGCGCGCGAGCGTCAGCCACTCGCGCTCCAGCAGGAGCTGGAGCAGTTCGTCGGGTGGCTGCCCCTTGTCGTGCGACGGCATCGCGCGGGCGAGCGCAGCCGGCCAGAACGACTGACCGAACACGCTGGCCGCGCGCAGCAACTCGCGCGCTGGCGCCGGAAGCCGTGCGAGCCGC